>CAWIDQ010000034.1:0-202750 GCA_963834695.1 uncultured Actinomycetota bacterium | reverse complement strand
GCCCCGCGAGACGGCCCGATCCGGGCGCCGGCACGCTGTGAGCCGCACCGCGGCAGACCGGGGTCTCGCATCACGGGGGACTCGTCGCACGACGGACCGGGGCCCCGGCGCATCATGCAGGCCCGAGGCACGGCGGACCGCGGCAGGCGGAGACATGGGGCACCCGGACCATGGGCCCAGGGACATGGGCAACCCGCACGGGGCGACCAGACCGCGCGCATGAACCACGGGCCACCCGCCCGAGCGCAGACTAGCGGCGCATCCCGCCATACTCGCGCGAACGCGCCCGCGCGCGGCGGGACACGCCGCTGGCATTTCTAGCGCACTTCTACTGCGCTTGTCCGATTCCGCGCTTGCGCGATGCCCGGCCTAGGCGATCTAGGCCGAAGCTAATGCGCGGATGACTGGCGTACCAGTTGACGCGGCAGCCGGAGAAGGGAGCCGGCCGTGCGCCCGATCATGAGCTGCTGAGCCGCTCGCTGCCTAATGAGATGCGTCGTATTCCGAGATGATCGTGGCCGGAATGCGGCCGCGCTCGCTTACCTTGTGACCCCGCTGCCTAGCCCATGCCCTGATCTCGGCACTGCGCTCGCGACCCGGACCGGTCCTAGCGCGACGACGCCGGCCGCCGCCGCCGCCCTTGCGAGCGCGGTCGATGTACTGGGCGAAATCTTTGCGGAGCTTGTTCGCGTTTTCGGAACTCAGGTCGATCTCGTAGGCCGTGCCGTCAAGGCTGAACGACACTGTCTCAGATGCCTCGCCCCCATCGAGATCATCTACGAGCAGCACTTGGACCTTCTGCGCCATGGGAGCCAGCCTTTCTGCTGAGCATGCCTTTTGGGGAGGTTGCTTAAAACATATACCAGATACTCTTGCGGATGCCAATTCCGGGCTACAACGATTCTTGACCCGAGTTCCCACATCGCGAGAGAGCGATGCCAATCTGGAAGAGGGTCGTAACTCTCCGTAATCAGCCCGGGAGCGGCCGTCGCCGTCAATCGGCTCCTGATGCATCCGCATCATCAGACTGCACAGCCGCTTGGCTGCTCGCGCTATCAGGAATCGTTCCGTCATCCGAAAAACGGCTGGGTGCTTCCTGACCCCGGCGCCTGCGGGATGCGCGCATCTCATGCCGGAGGAAGGCGCCGACGGCGACGAGGAATGCGGCGCACATGAGAAGCGGGGGCGTGAGCACCGTCAGGTCCTGCAGCATCGGGCGCACCTCCCTCAGTCCGATGATCTTGGCTGGCACCGGCCGCGGCCACCTGTCGTCGCACCTACCGCAGGCCGGCGATGCTGGCCAGGCGGCATCGGCTCCTTACTGGCATTCTGGCCGACCGCGCCGGAGGCTCAATCGCCGGCCCGGCCGCCAGCGGCCGGCAGACGCCGATCATCGGACGGGCCGTGGCCGCCATGCGGCAAGCCTGCCGCCGTTGTCGGTACCGCGTGGCAGTATCGGATCGGCCGGGCGCGCAGACAATAACGGGAGAGCGGACCACGACGGTATGTTCCACGCTGACCTGCACATCCACTCCAGATTCTCCCGTGCCTGCAGCAGGGACTGCGACCTCGACCACCTCGCGTGGTGGGCGCGCCGCAAAGGGATCACCGTCGTGGGCACGGGCGACTTTACGCATCCGGCCTGGGCGGATCAGCTGAAGGAGTCCTTGGCCCCGGCCGAGCCCGGGCTGTTCAAGCTGGCCGCGGAGGCCGAGGATCGGCTGCGGCGCACCGCTCCGGCCAGTTGCGGCGGCGACGTGCGGTTCATGCTTTCCGCGGAGATATCCACGATCTACCGGGGCGGAGAGCGGACCAGGAAAGTACACCATCTTCTCTACGCTCCGACATTCGAGGCGGCGGACCGTATCACCCGCGCGCTATCGAAGATCGGCAACCTGGCCTCGGACGGACGGCCGATTCTCGGCCTGGACTCGCGCCACCTGCTCGAGATCACGCTGGGCGGCGGTTCGGGCTGCTACCTGGTTCCCGCGCACGCGTGGACCCCGTGGTTTGCCGTACTGGGATCCAAATCGGGCTTCGATGCCGTGGCGGACTGCTACGGCGATCTGGCGCCCGAAGTATTCGCGATCGAGACCGGGCTGTCCTCGGATCCGCCCATGAACTGGAGATGCTCGTCACTCGACGGCTACCGCCTGGTGAGCAACTCAGACGCGCATTCACCGCCGATGCTCGGCCGCGAGGCCACGACCTTCGACGTTCGGTTGGATTACTTCGCGATGGCGGATGCCCTGCGCACCGGCGACGGCCTGGCGGGCACCATCGAGTTCTATCCGGAAGAAGGCAAGTACCACCTAGACGGTCACCGGAAATGCGGGATCCGCTTTGAGCCCGCGCAGAGCAGGGAACACGAAGGAACCTGCCCGGAGTGCTCCAAGCCGCTCACGATCGGCGTGCTGCACCGGGTTACCGAACTGGCCGACCGCCCCGTCGGCTACCGGCCGCCCGGAGCCCCGGGATTTACCAACCTGGTGCAGTTGCCGCAGATAGTCGGGGAAATCATGGCCACCGGGCCGAAGAGCAAGAAGGTCGGCGCCGAGGTGGACCGGCTCGTTGCGGCTCTCGGACCCGAGCTCGGCATTCTCACCGGGGTAGGCGCCGATGATCTGCGCCGGGCCGGCGGCAGCCTCCTGGCGGAGGCAGTAGGCCGGCTGCGCCGCGGCGAGGTACGGCGCGAGGCCGGGTATGACGGCGAATACGGAACAGTCGCCCTGTTCGGGCCCGGCGAACTGAACCGGGCCGAGGCCCTTTTCGACCTGGCCAGCCCGGTATCGTCCGGCCGCCAGTCCGCGGGGCCGCGGCCGCTTCACATGAGCACGCCCGACGAGCCTCACGCGGATCCTGCGGGCAAGAAGAAAAGAAAGGCCCGGCCCGGCCGGTCCCCCGTCGCGCCCGGCCTCGACCCGGACCAGCAGGCCGCGGCGGAGGCCGAGAGCCCGCTGATGATCGTCGCCGGGCCGGGTACCGGCAAGACCCGCACGCTGACCCACCGGATCGCCAGCCAGGTCGCGGGCCACAGGCCGCCCGGCCAGCCATGCCTGGCCATCACGTTCACGCGGCGCGCCGCCGAGGAGATGCGCACGAGGCTGGCCGCCATGCTCCCAGGCGCCGTGCTCCACGCCGCCGAGCATCCTGCCGCGGAACATACGGCCGCAGCGCACCCCGCCGCAGCGCACCGCCGACACCCCCCCACACCCCGCCGCAGCGCACCCCGCCGCGGAGCACCCAGCAGAGCGGCACGCGGCAGGGCAGCAGCCGGCCGCGGAGCAGGCAGCCGCGCCGGACATCACGGTCACCACCTTCCACGGGCTGGGCCTGATGATCCTGAGGGAACACCACGAGCAGGCCGGGCTGACGGCCGGCTTCCGCGTGGCCGACGACGCGGCCCGGCTCGAGGTCGCCGCCGAGCTCACCGGATCGGCACGGGACGGCGCGCGGCTGCTGGCCGACACGGCGGCCGAGCCGGCCACCCGGGAACTGCTTGTCAAGGCCCTCGCCGCGCGCGACCTGGTGGACTTCGACGGCCTCATCGAACTGTCCGCGGAACTGCTGTCCGCCGAGCCCGGCATCGCCCGGTCGCTGCGCGATCGCTGGCCGCGGATCAGCGTGGACGAGTACCAGGACATCGACGCCGCCCAGTACCGGCTGCTGCGGCTGCTGGCCGGCGACGGCCGCGGGCTGACCGTGATCGGCGATCCCGATCAGGCGATCTACGGCTTCCGCGGAGCCGACGTGAGCCTCTTCCTCCGTTTCGGCCGCGACTACCCCGGCGCGGTGACCCGGCAGCTGACCCGGAACTACCGGTCCAGCCGGGCGATTGTGGCCGGGGCGCTGCAGGCCATAGCCCCGTGCTCACTCGCCCCCGGCCGGGTGTTGCGTCCGGCCGGGGACGTGACGCCGGCCGGGGACGTGACGCCGGCGGGGACGTGACGCCGGCCGGGGACATGACGCCGGGCCGGGAACGTGACGCCGGCCGGGAACGTGACGCCGGCCGGGAACGTGACGCCAGCCGGGAACGTGACGCCAGCGGCGCCGCGCAGCCGCGCCGTGTCGCCGACCCCGCTGACCCCGGGCGACGCCCTGCTCGGCCTTCACGAAGCCGTGGACGAGCGGGCCGAGGCAGCGTGGATCGCCCGCGAGATCGAGCGGCTGCTCGGCGGAGCCTCGTTCCACGCGCTGGACACCGGCCGCGCTGGCGCGCAGGGCCATGACGGGCTCGGCCTGTCCGACGTGGCGGTGCTGTACCGGACCGACGCCCAGGCGGAGCCGCTCGGCCAGGCCCTCACCCGCGCCGGGCTGCCGTTCCAGAAGAGCTCCCACGACCTGCTCGAGCGCCGGACCGGGGTGCCCGGGATCGTCCGGGAGATGCGGCTGGCCGACTCCGGCGGCACGGCCGTCACCGACCGGCTGCGCCGCGCGGTGCGGACGCTGGCCGCCCGGGCCGCTGACCCCGCCGCGGCCGTGGACGTGCGCGCCGCGGGCGAGGTCCTCGCGCCGCTCGCCGCGCGCTGCGGCAGCGACCTGGAGCGGTTCCTGACCGAGATCTCGCTGGGCGCCGAGACCGACGCCCTGGACCCGAGGGCCGACGCGGTGACGCTGCTTACCTTGCACGCCGCCAAGGGCCTGGAGTTCGAGGTGGTGTTCATCGCCGGGTGCGAGAAGGACCTGCTGCCGCTGTGGGTTCCCGGCCGGGATCCGCTGACCGGGCCGGAACTCGCCGAGGAACGGCGGCTGCTGTTCGTGGGGATCACCCGGGCGCGGGCGCGCCTCTACCTGAGCTGCGCCAGCCAGGCGCACCCGGCACGGCAGCACCCGCGAGACCGGCAGGTCACCGTTCCTGGCCGCGATCGACCCGGCGCTGCTCGACCGGTCCGGGAGCCCCGCTCGGTCCGGCCAGGCCGGCAAGCAGCTCCGGCTGCTCTAGCCGCGCCAGGTACCGCCGATGCCCCGGGCGCGAGCGCGGGGTCTGGCCGGGCGCGCCCACGGGCCGGCGCCGCCGTCAGAAGCGGAGCAGCATCCGGGTGTTGCCCAGGGTGTTGGGCTTCACCCGGTCAAGATCGAGGAACTCGGCGACGCCCTCGTCGTAGGAGCGGAGCAGCTCGGCGTAGACCTCGGCAGAGGCGGCGTCCCCGCTGATCTCCTCGAAGCCGAGCCTGCCGAAGAACTTCACGGCAAAGGTGAGCACGAAGACCCGGCGCACCCCGAGCTCGCGGGCCCGCGCCAGCAGCGTCTCGACGATCTGCTGCCCGACGCCCTCGCCCTGGCAGCTCTCCTGCACCGCGATCGTGCGGATCTCCGCCAGGTCCTCCCACATGACGTGCAGCGCGCCGCAGCCAACCATCTGCCCGTCACTGGCCCGGTCCGCGACCACGAACTCCTGGATGTCCTCGTACAGGGTGACGGTCGCCTTGTCCAGCAGCCGCCCGGACTCCACGTTGGCGTCCACCAGCCGGCGGATCGAACGGACGTCACGGGTGCGGGCGGCCCTGACCAGGTAATCCATCCCGGCCGTCTCCCTTCCCGGTTCACTTGCCCACCGGATGCTACCCAACAGGCACGCGTTGCCTGATGTTGATTAGGGGGGAGGCCGTTTGCCGCGGCCGTCGGGCCATTAAAAGTTCTCTCATTTACGTGAACCCCACGCCCCACTTGCATTAACCTGCAACGCTGTTACCAGTTGCTATCCGCTCTGGAAGGGCGCCGAACAACCCGCCGAGTTCCTGGCACGCGCCGACGCGTTCCGGGGAGCCGGGGACCCATCCTCCCCGGGGTGAATCGGCAGGTCACGGGCTGCTCCCGCAGGCTGAGGCCCGCCGTAGGGCTCAGCTCCGGCCCGAACCCGTCAGCTAACCCGGTAGGCGGTCTAGGAGAAGAGGAGACTCCACGTGGAGTCCTTGCCCCATGGCAGGTACGGCAAGACGGATTCACGGGGGAATGGCGCCGCAAGGCGCAGGCGTAATGGCACGGCGCGGGCGTGGGGCCGCGTGGCCGTGCTGGCGGGCGCGGCCACGGTGGTCAGCCTGGTGCTTCCGGGCGGGATCGCCAGCGCGGACAGCACGGGCCCGGGGGGGAACCCTTCCGGCTTCGAGGCCACCGTGGCCCAGGCGAACGCGCTGTCCAACCAGATCGACGTCCTCAGCCAGCAGTATGACGCGCTGAAGATCCAGCTGAACGAGGCGCGCGCGGAGAGCAAGATCGCTGAGGAGACGGCGCAGCGTGACGAGCAGGCGCTGGGTGCCGGGCAGGCCGCAGTGGCCCAGATGGCCGCCCAGGCGTACATGACCGGCGGGCTCAACCCGTCCATCGAACTGCTGCAGAGCCCCGACTCGCAGCAGATCCTGGCCCGCGCGTCGATCATCCAGCAGCTCGTGCACCAGCAGAGCGGCACGGTGAGCCTGATCGCGGCGGCCGAGGGCGCCGCCAACCGGGCCAAGCAGACCTCCGCCCAGCAGGCCTCCCGGGCCGACCTGCTGGTCGCGGCGATGAACAAGAAGGTCAGCCAGATGC
The DNA here is from genome assembly GCA_963834695.1 of uncultured Actinomycetota bacterium. Lineage (GTDB taxonomy): Bacteria > Actinomycetota > Actinomycetes > Streptosporangiales > Streptosporangiaceae > JASHPR01. Next base: position 196,225 of record CAWIDQ010000034.1, on the reverse strand, counting down.
AGGCCAAGGAGAACGTGCTGAACAGCTCGGCGTTCAGCCAGGCTCTGGCCATCTTCCAGCAGACCGGGCATTACCCCACCCCCGATATCATCGGGGACTCGCTCGGCGAGGATGCGCTGCGATTCGCGGAGGAGAAGCTCGGCGACCCGTACGTCTGGGGTGGCGCCGGGCCGGACGACTTTGACTGCTCGGGCCTGGTGATGTGGGCCTACGAGCAGGTCGGGATTCAGCTGGACCACTTCACCGGCGATCAGTGGAACGAGGGCGAGCACATCTCTCGCAGCCAGCTTCAGCCGGGCGACCTGGTGTTCTTCTTCGCCGACATCAGCCACGTCGGGATGTACGTCGGCGACGGCCTGATGATCGACGCGCCCACCTTCGGCCAGGTCGTGCAGATCCAGCCGGTCTTCTGGAGCGCGTTCGTCGGCGCGGTCCGGATTATCTGAGCCAACCGGCCGGCTGCTGGTCAGTCGGGCCGGACCAGCGGGAACAGGATCGTCTCCCGGATGCTGGCCCCGGTGAACATGATCAGCAGCCGGTCGATGCCCATGCCCATCCCGCCGCTCGGCGGCATGCCGTACTCCAGCGCCCGCAGGAAGTCCTCGTCGACCTGCATCGCCTCCGGGTCGCCGCCCGCGGCCAGCAGCGACTGCGCGGTCAGCCGGTCGCGCTGCACCAGCGGGTCCACCAGCTCGGAGTAGCCGGTGCCGATCTCGGCGCCGAACGCGACCAGGTCCCACCGCTCGGCGAGCCGCGGGTCGGACCGGTGCTGCCTGGTGAGCGGCGAGACCTCGACCGGGAAGTCACGGTAGAAGGTCGGGGCGACCGTGCGCGCTTCCACGAGGTGCTCGTAGAGCTCAAGCACGACCTGACCGCGGTTCCAGCCCGGCTCCTGGTGGATGCCCGCCTTCGCCGACAGCTCGCGCAGCCTCTGCTCGCTCGTGTCCGGGGTGACCTCTTCGCCGAGCGCGGCCGAGATCGCCTCGTGCACGCCCACCCAGGGCCACTCGCCGCCGATGTCGTGCTCGGAGCCGTCCGGCCTGGCGCACGACGGTGCCGCCGAGGCCGGCCCGCGCGGCGGCCTGGATCAGCTCCCGGGTGAGCGTGCCGATCGTGTGGTAGTCGCCGTAGGCCTCGTAGGCCTCGAGCATGGTGAACTCGGGGTTGTGGGTCGCGTCCGCACCCTCGTTGCGGAAGATCCGGCCGATCTCGTAGACCCTCTCGATCCCCCCGACCACCAGCCGCTTCAGGTAGAGCTCCAGGGCGATCCGCAGATACAGGTCGATGTTGTACGCGTTGATGTGGGTGATGAACGGGCGGGCGTTCGCGCCACCGTGCAGGACCTGCAGCACGGGCGTTTCGGCCTCGAGAAAACCGCGTGCGTGCAGTTCCTCACGCAACGACCTGGTCACCGCCGCGCGCAGCTCCGCCATCCGCCGCGCCTCCGGGTTGACGATCAGGTCGACGTAGCGCTGCCGTACCCGCGCCTCCGGGTCGCTCAGGCCGGCGTACTTCTCCGGCAGCGGCCGCAGCGCCTTGGCGGTGATCGCGTAGGAGTCCGCGAGCACCGAGAGCTCCCCGCTGCGCGAAGTGATCACCTCGCCCTCGACCCCGACGTGATCGCCCAGGTCCACGTCGCGCTTCCAGGCGGCGAGGCCCTGCTCGCCGACCCGGTCCAGCGAGATCATGACCTGGATGTCGCCGGTGCCGTCCCTAATCGTCGCGAAGGAGAGCTTCCCCCCGATGCGGGACAGCATGACCCGGCCGGTGACGCCGACCCGGTCGCCGGTCGCGGTGTCCGGCTCCAGGTCGGGGTATTTCGCGCGGATCTCGGCGATCGTGGCCGTGCGGGGGAAGCCGACCGGGTACGGGTCGCCGCCCGCGGCCCGGATGCGGTCGAGCTTGTCCAGGCGTACCTGCATCTGCTCGGGCACCTGCCCTTGATCGCCGTCCGTCACGTGCCAGAGATTACCGGTCCGCCGCGGGCTTAGGCACCGGGGTTTCCTCCCTGGCCGCCGGCCACGACCTGGCTCAGCCAGGAGAAGGCGGCCTGCTGCCACAGCCGCTGCCCCATTCCCTCGCAGTGTCCTCCGCCGCCCTCGGCCGCGGTGAACTCACGGAACTGCTTCGGGCAGGTCAGCGCGTCGAACAGGATACGGCTCTGGCTGGCGAAGTCGCCCTCTCCCTCGGTGACGAGGGTCGGGCAGGTGATCTTCTCGGCCCGCCCAGCCAGCGTGTACCCGGTCATCACGCGCAGCCATTCGCCGAACGACGCGGCCCCCATGGCCGCCATGCGCGCCCCGTAGAACTCCCGGTCGCGCGGCTTGGCCAGGAACCCTTCGAGGCCGGCGTCCATGGCAGGATCGGCGTCGACCACCTTCTGCCAGTCCTCGTCGCTGAACATGGACCGGAACCGCGAGGTGAAGTCGAACTGGCCGGGGTCGCAGACCAGGGCGGCGATCCGCGGCTCCCCGCTGGCGCCCCGGGGCGCCAGGTAGCCGCCCAGGCTCCGGCCGACGAGCAGCAGCCGCCGCGGGTCGGCGAAGTCCGGCTGACGCAACGTCCAGTCGACCACCGGCCCGAGCACCGCCTCGAAGTCCGGGCGCATGGCCACCCCGCGCTCCACGAGCATCCCGCCCTGCCCCGGGCCATCCCAGGCCACCGCGTTCCACCCGAGCTCAAGCGCGGCCTGCACCCCGTACTTGAAGAGTTCCTCGGCGGTGCCGTCGAAGCCGCCGGGCAGCAGCACGGTCGGCCGCGGGCCGCCGGGTGCCGCGCGGAACGCGTAGCCGGGCATGGGAGCCGGGGCGAACGGGATCGCCGCCGCCTCGACCCGGTACGGCAAGAAGGGCGAGGCCTTCCGGAAGGCCTCGCGCTGCCGCTGGTAGCCGGTGCGCACTCGCTCATCGGCGAGATCGTGGCGCAGGAAGAAGTAGGCCTGGCGCCAGTACTCCGCCGATCGCAGGTAGCCCCGGGCGGCCATCGGCCCGTGCCCAGCCGCCGCGGCCTGCCCGGCGGCGGCCAGCGCCACCTCGGCCGTCTGCGCCCACTCCTGGTACCACTCGCCGTAGTCGCCGGGGGCGACCCGCCCGGCGGTGGCCAGGGCCTCTCCGAGGTCGGCGCTGCCCGTATACGCCCCGATCAGCGTGCGCTCAAGCTGGGCCGCCATGTCGGCGTCGTCATGCAGTACGGCCATCGAGTTCCCCCTTGGTGGCGCGGCGGCTAGTCGCCGGAAGTATTGCGCTCGTAGACCAGCCGCAGCCCGGTCAGGGTCAGCCACGGCTCGTAGGCGTCGATCACGCTGACCTCGTCGATGACCAGCGGGGCGAGCCCGCCGGTGGCGATGACCGTCACCGAGTCCGGGTCGCCGGGGGCCAGCTCGGCCGCGATCCGCCGGGCCAGGCCCTCGACCTGGCCCGCGAACCCGAAGATGATCCCTGACTGCAGTGATTCCACCGTGTTCTTGCCGATGACCCGGCTGGGGCGGGTCAGCTCCACCTTGAGCAGCTGAGCGGCCCGCCGGGACAGCGCGTCGACCGATATCTCGATGCCCGGAGCGAGCGCGCCGCCCACGAACTCGCCCTTCTCGCTGACCGCGTCGAAGTTCGTCGAGGTGCCGAAGTCGACGACCAGCGCGGGGGCGCCGTACAGGTGCACGGCGGCCAGCGCGTTCATGATCCGGTCGCTGCCGACTTCCTTCGGGTTGTCGGTTCGCACCGGAACCCCGGTCCGGACGCCCGGCTCCACGATCACCGCGGGCACGTCCGGGTAGTAGCGCCGGAACATCTCCCGCATCTCGTGCAGGACCGACGGGACGGTCGAGCACAGAGCGATGCCGCCGATGTCGGGGTCCTTGACCAGGGCGCTCTGGCCGAGCAGGCCCTGCAGGATCACCGCGAGCTCGTCGGCCGTGCGGATCGGGTCGGTGGCGATGCGCCAGTGCTCGATCACCTGGTCGCCGGAAAACACGCCGAGCACGGTGTTGGTGTTCCCCACGTCGATCGTCAGCAGCATCGAGGCTCCCTCCGCCCGCGGATCAGGGCTGGCTGTCCAGCGCGACCTGCGCGTTGTCGATCAGCCTGGTCTTCCCGGCCCAGGCGGCGACCAGGAGCAGCGCCGGGCCGTGGTAGCCGTCACCGGCCGGCGTGAACGTGACCGGGTCCACCAGGGCCAGGTAGTCGAGCGCGAGCGGCGGATCGCCTGCCGCGGCGCGGTCGAGCACCGCGCCCGCCGCGGCCAGCACGGCGGCCGGCCCGGCGGCCGCCGCCGTGGCCCCGGCCGCCAGCGCGCGCGACAGCCCCAGCGCCGCCGACCGCTCGGCGGCCGACAGGTACACGTTGCGGCTGGAGACGGCGAGCCCGTCCGGGTCCCGCACGATCGGCACCGCGGCGATCCCCACGCCCAGATCAAGGTCGGCGGTCATCTGCCGGACCAGCGCGAGCTGCTGCGCGTCCTTCTGGCCGAAGACCGCGACGTCGGGCCGGGCCAGCTGGAACAGCTTCAGCACCACCGTCAGCACGCCGCCGAAGAAGCCGGGCCGGGAACCGCCCTCCAGCAGCCGCCCCACCGGGCCGGGGTCGACGGTGACCAGCGGCTCCGCGGGATACATCTGCTCGCGGGCCGGGGCGAACACCATCACCGCGCCCTCCTCGGCGCAGATGGCCAGGTCCCGGTCCAGGGTCCGCGGGTAGGTGCCGAAGTCCTCCCCGGCCCCGAACTGGAGCGGGTTCACGAACACCGACACCACGACGCTCCCGCCCGGGGCGGAAATCTCCCGCGCGCGCCGGAGCAGGGCCCGATGCCCTTCGTGCAGCGCTCCCATGGTCGGGACCAGCACGACCGGCCCTGCCAGCCCGGCGCGGGCGGCGGTCAGCTCGGCCCGGGTCCGGGCTACCGCGAGGCTCACTGCGGCGCTCCGCCGAGCACGCCGAGCAGGCGCTGTGCGTCGGGCGCGGACAGGGTGCCCGCGGCGAGCGCTCGGTCCGCGGTCAGCCGGGCCAGAGCCAGGTAGGCGGGCAGCGCCTGCGGTGCCGCGGCCCGCAGCGCGCCGACATGGCTGGCGACGGTGTCCGCGTCGCCGCGCGCGACCGGGCCGGTCAGGGCGGCGTCACCGAGGTCCAGCGCGTTGTCGAGCGCAGCCTGCAGCAGCGGGCCGAGCATCCGCCCGGGCTCGGCCACGCCGGCCTCGTGCAGCAGGTCGGCGGCCTGGACTACCAGGGTGATGAGGTGGTTGGCCGCGCCCGCGAGCGCCGCGTGGTAAAGGCCCCGGTGCTCCTCGGCGATGAACACGGGCTCGCCGCCCATCTCGACCACCAGCGCCTCGGCGGCCAGCCGGAGCGAGTCGGGCGCGGTGACCCCGAAGCTGATCCCGGCCAGCCGGTCGAGGTCCTCGGGCCGCCCGGTGAAGGTCATGACCGGGTGCAGGGCGAGGGGCAGCGCGCCGGCCCGGACCGCCGGGTCGAGTACCGCCAGGCCGTGACGGCCGCTGGTGTGCGCGACCAGGCGGCCCTCCAGGGCGGCCCCGGTCGCGGCCAGCCCGGCCACCAGGCCGGGCAGCACGTCGTCGGGGACCGTCAGCAGGACCAGGTCGGCCGCGGCGACCACGTCGGGCGGCGGCCTGATCGCGACGCCGGGCAGGCGGCGCCGGGCCCGCCAGACCGAAGCCTCGGACACGGCGGACACCGCGACGATCTCATGGCCCGCGCGGCCCAGCGCCGCGGCGAGGGTGATGCCCACCCGGCCCGCCCCCACGACGCCCACCCGGAGCATGGCCGGGTGCGCGCTCGGGTTCTCGGAGTTCATCAAGTTCCAGTCCTCGCCGGGTACCGGACAGCGACGATCAGGATATTCGAGGGTTCCGGGCGGCGAGCGACCGCCCGATGACCAGGGACGCGCACGATCACGGCGGCGGCCCGCTGCCGTTCCGGCTCGGGGAGGCGCCGCTGTCGCCGGAGTCCCGCGGGGCCCGGCAGCAGTGCTCGAGGTAGAGCGCGGCCGCGACCAGGATGGCGGCGGCCACGACCGTGGCGGCCGCGTTGATGGCGTCGTGCCTGGGGACCGCCATGCCGAGGAAGCCCGCCGTGTAGGCCAGGAACCCGGCGGCGAGCCCGCCGAACGCGGCGCCGCCCAGGGAACTGGCCTTGGCCAGGGCGGCCATCCGGGCCACGGCTATCGGCGCGAGCGGCTTCCCGCGCCGGCGGCCGGAGATCCGGGCCTTGAGGTTCCGGCCGCTCACCGCCTCCGCGGCGGCGAGCAGCAGCAGGGCAGGCACGGCGGTCCACGGCAGTGTCGGCAGATCGGCGAACGACGACCGGACCACGAGCCACGCCACGATCGCGCAGACCGCGGCCACGGCCGCCAGCGCCCAGGGCCGGGTCGGGGTCACGGGGGAGATCCAGGGGGCCGCAGCCGGGCGTCGTGGCACCGGCGCAGGCCGCCGGCGGGCAGGGAGGCGAGCAGGTCGGCAACCCGGCCCTGCCCGGGGATCACCGCGCCGGGATCCACGTCGTGCCAGGGGGCGAGCACGAAAGCCCGCTCGTGCGCGCGGGGGTGCGGCAGCGTGAGGTCCGGGTCATCGCTGATCTCGCTGCCGTAGACGATGACGTCGACGTCGAGGGTGCGCGGTCCCCACCGCGGCCCGCGCACCCGGCCCAGCGTGGCCTCCGCCGCCTGGCCGAGGTCCAGGACCGCGCGGGGAGGCAGCGGCGTCGCGGCGACGAGCACGGCGTTCAGGTAGTCCGGCTGGGGCGGGCCGCCGACGGGCGCGGTCTCGTAGACCGGCGAGACCGCCACGTCATCGAGGCCGGGCGCGGCACCGAGGGCGTCCACCGCGCCCTGCAGGTTGGCCAGCCGGTCGCCCAGGTTGCTGCCCAGAGCCAGCACGACCACGGCGCGTGGCGTCATGCACGGCTCCGGCGGATGGTGACGGTCACGTCCCGCAGCGACTGGACCAGCGGCGCGTGCGGCTTGTGCACGGTGATCTCTACGTCACGCACGGCCGGGTGGACGGACAGGCACGCGGCGGCGAGGCGGTCGGCCAGCGTCTCGATCAGCGCGACCGGCTCGCCGGAGACCACGGCCGCCAGCCGGCTGGCCACCGCCGCGTAATCGACGGTCAGGGCCAGGTCGTCGGCGGCGGCCGCGGGCCCGGTGTCGAGCCAGAGCACCGCGTCCACGACGAACTCCTGGCCGTCGCGGCGCTCGTGATCGAGCACGCCGTGGCGCCCGAACGCGCGCAGGCCGATCAGCGAGATCCGGTCGGTGGTCAGCCCCGTCACCCCGCTTCCGGCCCGCGGGCGTCGCGCCACCGCGCCGCGACCCGCACGGCGTCCGCGTTGGCCGCGACGGCGTGGACCCGCACGCACCACGCCCCGGCCGCCGCGGCCAGGGCGGACACGGCCACCGTGGCGTCGTCGCGCTCCGCGACCGGACGCGGCCCGCCCCCGGCGTCCGGGAGCAGCCGGCCCAGGAAGCTCTTCCGGGACGCGCCGACCAGGACCGGGAACGGCGGCCCGCCGCCGAGGCGGGAGATCTCGCCGAGTCTGGCCAGCAGCGACCAGTTGTGCCCGGCCAGCTTGGCGAAGCCGAGCGCAGGATCCACGATGATCATCGCTGGGTCGACCCCGGCCGCGACGACCGCGTCGACCTGCCGGCCGAGCTCGTCACGGACCTCGCGCACCACGTCGTCGTAGACCGCCCGGTCCTGCATGTCACGGCTGGGCCCGCGCCAGTGCGCGACCACGTAGGGCACGCCCGCGTCGGCCACCAGCCGGGGCAGCCCAGGATCGGCCTGCCCGCCGCTGATGTCGTTGACCAGCCGGGCCCCGGCGCCGAGCGCGAACTCGGCGACCGCCGGCCGCATGGTGTCCACGCTGACCAGAACCCCGGCGGCGGCCAGCCCGGAGACGACCGGGCCGATCCGGCGCAGTTCCTCGGCTTCGTCGACCCGGGCCGCCCCGGGACGGGTCGACTCGCCCCCGACGTCGACGATGTCCGCCCCCTCGGCGACGAGCCGGAGGCCGTGGGCCACCGCGGCGGCCGGCTCCAGCCAGGCTCCGCCGTCGGAGAACGAGTCCGGGGTCACGTTGACGACGCCCATGACCAGGCACCGGGGCGGCGCGGGCAGGCCCGCCGGATGCGCCCGCCCGGGCACGTCCGACGCGCGCGCCTTACTAGTCATGGGGCAAATCTAGGCCCTACGCGGCGGCGTCAGGGCCGGGGCGGGCGGCCGGCTGGCGGCGCCGGACCTTGTCGAGCCCGAGCCTGCGCGCCGTCCGGCGGGCGATCCGGCGCACCTCCAGGGTGGGCCAGACGAGGAACGCCTCCGCCTCCATCGCGGCCAGGCCGATCCTCGGGACGTCCCGGGTGCCGGTGTACACGAAGAACCTGGGCACCCATTCCGGGCAGAACTTCGCGTTGAACTTGTACAGCGACTCGATCTGGAACCACCGCGAGGCGAACAGCAGGATGCCGCGCCAGGCGCGCATCACCGGCCCGGCGCCGATCCGCTCGCCCCGCTCGAGAGCGGCCCGGAACATCGCGAAGTTCAGCGAGATGCGCTTGACGCCGAGGTCCGGCGCGGTCTTGATGGTCTCCACGATGAGGAAGTCGTTCAGGCCCGGCTGGGCCGAGCGGTCCCGCCGCATCAGGTCGAGCGACAGCCCGTCGGGTCCCCAGGGCACGAAATGCAAGATCGCGCACAGCACGCCGTCCTTGGTGGCCGTGGCGATCACGCAGTCCTCGTCGCCGGGGGCTCCGACGCGGCCGAGCGCCATCGAGAAGCCCCGCTCGGTGGGGCTCCCGCGCCAGGAGTCGGCCTGCCTGATCATCCGGTCTATCTCCGCGCGCGGGATGTCACCCGCCCGGCGGATCTCCGCGACATAGCCGTTCCGGCACACTCGCGTCACCATCTGCCGGACGTTCTTCATCGACCTGCCCTGCAGCGTGAACTCGGCGACGTTGACGACCGCCTCGTCACCGAGTTCCAGCGCGGTCAGCCCGCCCCCCTCGCGGCACCAGGCCTCCGCCCCGAGCTCGCTGCACCCGAGCACGGCGGGCACCCAGGCGTGCCGGTCCGCTTCGTCGAGGAACGCGTGGATCGCCCCGGGCCAGGCGTCGGGATCGCCGATGGGGTCGCCGCTGGCCAGCATGACCCCGGACAGCACCCGGTAGCCGATGCACGACTTGCCCGTGGCGGACCAGATGATGCTCTTGTCTGTGCGCAGCGTGAAATAGCCGAGCGAGTCCCGTTCGCCCTGTTTCGCGAGCAGGTCCCTGATCCGGCTCGCGTCCTGGTCGCTGAGCCTGGCCACGCGCTTGGCCGGGCGCAGGAACAGGTACAGGACGACGATCACGGTGAACAGCCCGAGTCCCCCCATGAGGAAGGAGAAGACGTCGCCGCGGGTTTCCGACGTGAAATTGACCGGGCCGCCGAAGCCGAGCAGCCCGTAGATCACGGATTGCAGCCGCTGCCCGAACGTGTAGTCCGCGTCAAGGCCCTTGCTGACCGAGATATAGGCCAGGCCGATGGCCACGTCGGCGACCGCGAGCCCGATGAGCGCCCACAGCGCGCTCCACCGGGTCCTGGGATCACCGACCGCGTAGAACTCCTTCCGGTAGAACCACAGGACGGCCAGCAGCGCCACCGTGATGACGGCGGGAAGGATGTGCCGGCCGGGCAGCACGGCGTGCGTCAGCACGCTGAAGGCCAGCAGCAGCACCACCCCCTCCCAGGCGCGGCGCTTCCGCCTGCGCAGGCCGTGCGAGAGCATGAGCAGCAGCAGCCCGATGATGACGTCGGCGACCCGCGGCACGATCGCCAGCACGCCGGGCGCGATCTCGGTCAGCCGGTGCAGCGGGTGCTTGAGGTGGGTGTAGATGACCCGGGTCCGGAAGCCCTCGATGATGTAGGCCAGGCCGAGCAGGAACGCGACGATGCTCGTGGTGACCGGCACCCAGCGCCGCTGGTGCCGGCGGTCCGGCGGGCGCGCGGCCAGCTGGCCGTCAGCAGGCCCGGCCTCGGCCTCGGCCAGCCGGCAGGCCCGGGCACCGGAGGCCTTCGCCGCGCGGCCGACGGCCTTCGCGGCGGAATCTGCGGCCTTCACTGGGCCCTCCGTGGCCTTTGCCGCGCCGTCGGCGGTCTGCACCGGGCCGTCGGCGGCCCGCACGGCCGCGCGGCTCGCCTTGGCCGCACCTCCGCTAGCCCTGACCGCCTCACCGGAGGTCTGGACCGCCCCGCCGGGGGCCGTGACCGCGCCGTCGGCAGCCGACACCGCGCCGCTGGCGGCCTGTACGGCCTCCTCGGTGACGGGTTCGGACGACTCCACGCCGCCGCTCTCTGTCATCTCGGACATATGGGTCGAACTCCGACTCACGAGCGACCAGAGTAGTCACGGCAGGCCGACAATGCGGGCAAACCCCTGAACACGACAGCCAACCTCCCCCTGAGCGGGCTGCTCCGCCCCGCCGGGCGATAAGGCAGTCACGCTCACAAGTCTAAGGTTCTTCTCAGCCATCTCTCAGACGCTCCCGGTACCTACACGGTTCCGGCCCGGCAAATGTTCAGCGACGGCCGAGCAAAAGACTCATCGCCTCGGCGCGCGTCCGGTCCGAGTCGAGAAATATCCCGCGTACCGCGGAAGTCACGGTCTTTGCCCCAGGCTTACGCACGCCGCGCATTGACATGCACAGGTGCTCGGCCTCAATCACCACGATAACGCCCCTCGGCTCGAGCACGTTCATCATGGCATCGGCGATCTGGCTCGTCATCCGTTCCTGGACCTGGGGGCGCCGGGCGTAGAGGTCCACGAGCCTGGCCAGCTTGGACAGCCCGGTGATCTGGCCCTTCTCGTTCGGTATGTAGCCGACGTGGGCGCAACCGAAGAACGGCGTCAGGTGATGCTCGCAGGTGCTGTAGAGCTCGATGTCGCGCACCAGGACCATCTCGTCGTGGTCGGCGTCGAAGACCGTGCTGAGCACGTCCTCGGGATGCTGCCGCAAACCGGCGAACTGCTCGGCATAGGCCCTGGCCACGCGGGCGGGCGTGTCGACCAGGCCGTCCCGCTCCGGGTCCTCGCCGATGGCGAGCAGGATCTCCCGCACGGCCCGCTCGATGCGGGGCTGGTCAACGCGACCGGGATCGCCCTGTTCGGTCAATGAGTCCCGCCCGCCGCGGGGCCTCCTGCGGAGCCGCCCGGCGCGCCGTCATCCGGCCCTGGCGAGGATCCGTAGCCGCCGGGACCGCCCGGGGCGCCGCCGGTACCCATCGGGCCCATCGGGCGGATGGTGCCGATCGGGCCGCCCGGGTTCGCCGTCCCTACCGGGCCGAGGGCCTGCGCGGACCCGTCGGGACCGGTCCCCGGCGCCTGCCCGTTGCCCGCGCCGGCCTGCTCGGCGCCGTCTGGCGCCGCCGTGAGGGCCATCTCCCTGCTCTCCTTGGGCGAGAGCACCGGCGGCCGGTCGGACGGCAGCCGCTTGCCGTAGCCGGTGTAGGAGCCGCGGGTCGGGCGCGGGCGGATCGGGCTGAAGATCGCCAGGACCTGGTCCCGGGTCAGGGTCTCGTGCTCCATCAGCTGGAGCACCAGGTTGTCCAGCACGTCGCGGTACTCGACCAGGATCTCCCAGGCCTCGTCGTGCGCGGACTCGATCAGCCGGCGCACCTCCTCGTCGATCGCGGACGCGATCTCCTCGGAGTAGTCCCGGCTGTGCGACATCTCCCGGCCCAGGAACGGCTCACCGTCGCCGCTGCCGAACTTGCGGGCGCCGAGCCGGTCGCTCATCCCGTACTCGGTGATCATGCCGCGGGCGATCTGGCTCGCCTTCTCGATGTCGTTGGCCGCGCCGGTGGTGGGCTCGTGAAAGACCAGCTCCTCGGCGGTCCGGCCGCCGAGCAGCATCGCCAGCTGGTCCATCATCTCGGCCCGGCTGACCAGGAACTTGTCCTCGGTCGGGGCGGACGCCGTGTAGCCGAGCGCCCGGCCGCGCGGGATGATCGTGATCTTGTGCACCGGGTCGGCGTGCGGCAGCGCGTGCCCGACCAGGGCGTGCCCGCCCTCGTGGTACGCGATGATCTTACGCTCCTTCTCGGAGAGGAGCACGCTCTTGCGCTTCGGGCCGGCGGTGACCCGGTCGATCGCCTCCTCCAGCGAGGCCATCGCGATCTGGGTCTGGTTAGCCCGCGCGGTCAGCAGCGCGCCCTCGTTGATCACGTTGGCCAGGTCGGCGCCGGTGAACCCGGGCGTCCGGCGCGCGATCGCGTCGAGCTCGACGTCCGGTCCCAGCGGCTTCCCGCGCGCGTGCACCCGCAGGATGCCCTTCCGGCCGGTCAGGTCGGGCTGGGCCACGACGATCTGGCGGTCGAACCGGCCGGGGCGCAGCAGCGCCGGGTCCAGGATGTCGGGCCGGTTGGTGGCCGCGATCACGATGACGCCGCCCTTGGTGTCGAAGCCGTCGAGCTCCACCAGCAGCTGGTTGAGCGTCTGCTCGCGCTCGTCGTGGCCGCCGCCGAAGCCGGCCCCGCGGTGCCGGCCCACCGCGTCGATCTCGTCCACGAACACGATCGCCGGGGCGTTCGCCTTGGCCTGCTCGAACAGGTCGCGGACCCGGGACGCGCCGACGCCGACGAACATCTCGACGAAGTCAGAGCCCGAGATCGAGTAGAACGGGACCCCGGCCTCGCCGGCCACCGCCCGCGCCAGCAGCGTCTTGCCGGTGCCCGGGGGGCCGTACAGCAGCACGCCCTTGGGGATCTTCGCCCCGATGGCCTGGAATTTGCCCGGGCTCTGCAGGAATTCCTTGATCTCCTGCAGTTCCTCGATCGCCTCGTCGGCCCCGGCCACGTCGGCGAAGGTCGTCTTGGGCGTGTCCTTAGTGATCAGCTTGGCCTTGGACTTCCCGAAGTTCATCACCCGGGAGCCGCCGCCCTGCATCTGGTTCAGCATGAACAGGAAGATCAGCACGATCAGGATGATCGGCAGCCAGCTGAAGATGACGTCAAAGATCGAGCTGCCCTTGGGCGCCTGCACGCTGTAGCCGCCGGGCAGCTTGCCCTTCTGCGCCTGCTGCTGCATGGTCGTGGCGAGCTGCTGGCCCTGGTTGCCGACCCAGTTGGCCTGGAACAGCTGGCCCTTGTCGGTCGTGATTTGGATCGTCTGGGTGGAGTCGATCAGCAGCGCCGACTTGACCTGACCGGTGTCGATGAGCGTGACGACTTGGGAGGTGTCGACCGGCTTGTATGAGGTGCCCGAGCTCGCGTACCGGTACAGGAAGAAGAACAGCAGCAGAACGACGAGGACAGCGACGAACGGCCCGCGGAAGTAACGCTTCAGATCCATCGACGAACGGCCGCGCCGACGGCGGGCCGACCCCTCCTGACGAGCCTCAGGTCCCGCCGTCCTCCGGCGGGACTGCCATGCGTCCCAGAGCCCACGCGCAGCCTTCCTCTCTGCCCGCCTGGTACACAGCGAATAATCGACGGTACACCGCGCCGGCTAGCGCCGACACGCAGGAATCACCTTCGCGCCGCAGCAACCACTGCTGTGTACCTACCCTGAACGTATTTCATCTCACAAACTGTTCCCCCGGCCCTGCCTCCGGCGCCGGGTCTTGCGCCGCCGCGGCGGGCGCCGATGCCGCGGTGCCGATGTCATCGGGCTCGCCGCCGTACACGTGCGGGGACAGCGTGCCGATGAACGGAAGGTTCCGGAAACGCTCCGCATAGTCGAGCCCGTAGCCGATCACGAAGGCGTCGCCAATGTCGAAACCCGTGTACCCCACGTCGATATCCACCCGCGCGGCGCTGGGCTTGCGCAGCAGCGCGCACACCCGCAGCGACGCGGGACGGCGCGACTCCAGGTTCCTGACCAGCCAGGACAGGGTCAGGCCGGAGTCGACGATGTCCTCCACGACCAGCACATGGCGACCGGTGATATCGCAGTCGAGATCCTTGAGGATGCGCACGACCCCGGACGATTTCGTGCCGGAGCCGTAAGACGACACCGCCATCCAGTCCATCTGGACCGGCAGCCGCATGGCCCGGGCCAGGTCGGCCATTACCATGACCGCGCCCTTGAGCACGCCGACCAGGAGTAGTTCGCGATCGGCGTAATCCGCGTCGATCTGCGCGGCGAGCTCCGCAATCCGGTTTTGCAGCCGGTCCGCGGGGATCAGCACTTCCGCCAGGTCGGCGCCCATGTCAGTCGCGTCCACCCGCGCCCTCCCCGTCGCTAGCGCTGAAAAGCAGCTTGCCATAACGGCGCCGGCCGCGGACGCCGCCGGGCAGGTCGGTCCATCGCTGGCCGTGCCACCCGGTCACCAGGGCGTCGAGCCCGGCCACGTGGCGCTCGGTCAGCGCTCCCGCCGGGCAGCCCGCCGCGATGGCCGCGTTCCTCAGCACCCGCGACCTGATGGCCTGCGGCAGGGCCGCCACCTCGTCCAGCGGGAGCCCGCCGGGCCGGCCGCGGCCAGCCGTCCGGCCTCGGCCCGGGCCACGGAGTCGAGGAAGTCGGCATCGGCGCGCAGCTGCCGGGCGGTGCGGGCCAGGGCCTCGGCCACGCCGGGACCGAGCTCGGACTCCAGGGCCGGGAGCGCCCGGTGGCGGACCCGGGCGCGGGCGTAGCCGGGATCGGCGTTCTGCGGGTCGTCCCATGGCTCGAGGCCCTGGGCGGCGCAGGCGGCCCGGGTCTGGGCCCGGCTGACCCCGAGCAGCGGGCGCAGGCAGCGGCCGTTGCGCTCGGGCATTCCGGCCAGCGAGCGGGTGCCGGATCCGCGCGCTAGCCCGAGGAGCACGGTCTCGGCCTGGTCGTCGGTGGTGTGGCCGAGCAGGATCGCCGCGGCGCCGGTTTCGTCGGCGACGCGGTCGAGGGCCCGGTACCTGGCCCCCCGGGCGGCCGCCTCCGGGCCGGAGCCGGACCGGGGCACGGTGACGCTCACGCTCCGCACCGGATCGAGGCCCAGCTCGGCGAGGGTCTTCGTCACCTTCCGGGCCCGCTCGGCGGACCCGTCCTGCAGGCCGTGATCGACGGTGACGCCGCCGCCGGACAGGCCGAGCCTGGGCGCCTCGAACGCGAGCGCCGCGGCCAGGGCCAGCGAGTCCGCGCCGCCCGAGCAGGCCGCGAGCACCAGGTCACCGGGGGCCAGGCCGGCACCGGACAGGCAGCGGCGCACGCCCAGCCGGACGGCCGCGACCGCGGGGTGCGGGCCCATTCGGCGTCACTCCGCTCAGTCCGCGGCGCCGCCGCTGCCGTTCGTGTCGCTGCCGCTGGTCCCGCCGCTGCCGTTGGTCTCGCTGCCGTTCGCCTCGCCCCTCGGCAGTTCGCCGGGCGCCCGGCTGCCGACCCGCTCCAGCCAGACCTGCGGGCTGGCGATCTCGTCCCGGGTGGGGAGGGTTTCCGGGGACGTCCAGACCCGGTTGAACACCGCCATGCCCGCCTCGTCCACCACGGTCTTCACGAACCGCGACCCCTGCTCGTACTGCTTCATCTTCAGGTCGATGCCCAGGATCCGGCGGATGGCCTGCTCGATCCGGCTGCCGGAGTGGCGCCGGGCCGAGAACTTGGCCCGGATCTCGTCCACCGACGGCACCACCTTCGGGCCGACCGCGTCCATCACGTAGTCGCCGTGCCCCTCGACGAGCGTCATCACGGAAGTCAGCCGGTCCAGGATCTCGCGCTGGCGCGGGGTCTGCATCGCCTCGATCAGGCTCTCCCCGCCGCCGCGGGCCGCGGCCGCGACCGCGTCGGCCGCGGACCGGAGCCGGTCCAGGATCGACGCCGGGTCCAGGTCCGAGGCGAGCAGGAACTCGGTCATCTGCTGCTGCACGTAGGGACGCAGCCAGGTCACCGAGGTGAACTGGGCCCGGTGCGTCTCCTCGTGCAGGCACACCCAGCGCCGGAAGTCGCGCGGGTCCACCTGGAGCTCCTGCTCGACCATGACGATGTTCGGCGCCACCAGCGTCAGCCGGCCCGCGGGGGCGTCCGCGGCGCCGGGTTCGGGCGCGTCCGGGTCCGGCGGCAGGAACAGCTCGTACTGGCCGAGCACCCGGCCGGCCAGGTAGGCGAGGATCAGGCCCGCCTGCATGCCGGTGACCCGCGACCCGACGGTGCCGATCACCGACCCGGGCGGCGGGGCCGTGCCCTTCTCCCGCATGTGCTCGACCAGCGGGTCGAGCACCACCCGGAACCCGTCCACGTTCGCGCGGATCCATCCGGGCCGGTCCACGACCGCGATCCGGCCGCCGTCGCCGAGGCCCGGCAGGCCGGTGACCTCGCGGACCGGCTCCTGCACGTCGGTCGCGAGCTTACGCAGCTCCGCGACTACCTTCCTGGCCTCGGACATGCTCACCGCCGGTCCGGGCCGGGCCCACCTGACCCCGGTCGACGTGGCTACGTTCCAGTCGATCATCTGAGAGCTGCTCACAACCCCACCGTACGTTGGCCGGCCGGCTAGTTAGGGACCGACGGGCGGCAACGCCTCGCGCTCAGCGACATCCGCAGGCCGCCAGCGTCGTGGCCAGGCCGGTCAGCGCGGCCGCCCCGGCGTCCAGCCCCCCGGCCGGCAGCTGGTCGGCCATGAACGCGAACGCGAGCAGCTGGCCGTCCCGGGCCTGCGCGATGCCGGCCAGCGACACCACCGTCACCAGGTTGCCGGTCTTGGCCCGGACGACGCCGCGCCCGGCCTGTCCCACGTCGGGGAAGACGCTGCCGCCGGGACCCAGCGTGCCGGAAAAGCCGGCCACCGGGAGGCCGGTGATCACCGGCCGCAGGCTCGGCTGGCCGGGCGCGGAGGCCAGGCGGATCAGCTGCACCAGCACGTCGGGCGTGACCCGGTCCCGCGGGGACAGGCCGCTCCCGTCCACCAGGCTGATCCCGCCGCGGATGCCGAGCCTGCCCAGCACGGCCGTCTCCGCCGCGGCCCCGCCGCTGAACGAGGCCGGCCGCCCGGTGGCGATCGCGAGCTGCCGGGCCAGGTTCTCCGCGATCACGTTGTTGCTCTCGGTGAGCATCTGCGCCACGATCTCGGCCAGCGGCGGCGATGAGACCGCGGCGATCGTGGCGCTGCCGCGGGGCGCCACCGCCGGCACGGCCGGCCCGCGCACCGTGATTCCCCGGCCGGACAGGAACGAGGCGAAGGCCTGCGCGGCGTCGGCGGCCGGCGTGAACGAGCGCGGCCGGAGGTTGCCCGGGTCGTCCGCGTCCTGCGGGGCGCCGCTGGTGGTCAGCCGGCCCTGGTCCACCTCCAGCGACTCGATCGGGGTCACGTCGCCCCCGGTGACGTAGTCGTTCGACCAGCCCGGGGCCATCAGCGGGCCGGTGAACAGCGAGGTGTCATAGCCCAGCCGGACCGAGCGGATCCCCCTGGCCCGCAGCGCCCGCGCCGTGGCCGCGGCCAGCGAGGCCAGCGTGGCCGGCTGGGGGTAGTCGGAGGCCGGGGGGTGCCCGGCAGCCAGCGTCGGATCGCCGCCCCCGACGAGGATCACCGATGACCGCGACGGGCCGGCCACGACGCGGGTGGTGAACCGGGCGTCGGGGCCGAGCACGTCCAGCGCGGCGACGGCCACGCCCAGCTTCGCGGTGGAGGCCGGGGCAAAGCCCGAGGTGCCCTGGCGGGCCAGCAGCACCTGGCCCGAGGACAGGTCGGTGACCACCGCGCCGACGTGCGAGCCGAGCGCGGCCGAGCCGAGCCCGCCGGACAGCGCGGCGCTGACGCCCGCCACCGTGGCCGCCGTGCCCGGGCCGGCCTGCGCGGTCCTCGTGCCGCCCACCGGGTCCGATGCCGGGCTGAGCACCGTCCCGGCCCCGGCCAGCGGGTGCGCGGCCACCGTGGGCAGCCGCCACAGCGCCAGCCGCGGCGGCAGCATGTGCGCCACGATCGCGCCGGCCGTCATCGTGAACACGCTGAGCAGGGCCAGCGATAGTAACGCGACGAGGCGAAGCCGACGCAACTGGTCATCTCCTCTCGCGGACTGCGGGAACGGCGGTGCCCGCCGGACGCCGGCGGACGCCAGCAGACCCGGACCGGTAGACATCGAGGCGACGGAGTAATGAACCTTTCCCATCCGTCGATCGCACGCTCAGGGTACGTGGGCTGCAGTGGGAGGATGAAAAAGTTTCATCATCTACGGGCCGAGAGGCGGGAAACGTGGAAGAGACGGGAATCGCGGAATTCGATGTGACCATCGAGATCCCCAAGGGTCAGCGGAACAAGTACGAGATGGATCACGTGACCGGCCGGATCCGGCTGGACCGCATGCTGTTCACCTCCACTCGATACCCGGCTGACTACGGCTTTATCGAGGGCACACTGGCCCTGGACGGCGACCCGCTCGACGCGCTGGTACTGCTGGAGGAGCCCACGTTCCCCGGATGCCTGATCAAGTGCCGGGCGATCGGCATGTTCCGGATGACGGACGAGAACGGCATCGACGACAAGGTCCTGTGCGTGGTGGCCACCGACCCGCGGATGGCGCACCTGATCGACATCGGGGATGTACCGGACTTCGAGCGCCTGGAGATCCAGCACTTCTTTGAGGTCTACAAGGAACTGGAGCCCGGCAAAATGGTAGAGGCCGGCCGGTGGGTGAGCCGGGAGGCGGCCGAGGCCGAGCTCGAGTCCTGCCGGGCTCGCCTGGCCTCCTCGGCCGGCGAGGAGTACTGACCATAACGGGCCGCTGCGTGGCTGACCCCGCGCGGAAGGGGCGAAAGTCGCTTTCTGGTAAAGCATCGGCGACACTGAAAGCAGGCGCCTGGAGCGGGCGAGGGAGGTGCATGCCGTGGAACACGAGGAAGACATGCTCCGGCGTGCACCGCTGTTCGAGGCCCTGGACGACGAGGAGACCAAGGCGCTGCGGGCCGGGGTGACCGACGTCAAGCTGGCCCGGGGTGACCGGCTCTTCGACGAAGATGACGCGGGGGACCGCCTGTACGTGGTGCTCGACGGCAAGATCAAGCTCACCAGGACGGCCGGGGACGGCCGGGAGAACCTGATCAGCCTGATCGGGCCGGGCGAGATGTTCGGCGAGCTCTCCCTGTTCGACCCGCGGCCCCGCACCATGGGCGCCTCGGCCGTGACCGACGTCCGCCTGGCCGCCCTGGCCCACGACGACCTGCGCACCTGGCTCACCGCACACCCCGACGTGGCCATGCACCTGCTCGCCGCGCTGGCCCGGCGGCTGCGGCGCACCAATGAGGTCATGTCTGACCTGGTCTTCACCGACGTGCCGGGCCGGGTGGCCAAGGCCTTGCTGGACCTGGCCGCGCGGTTCGGCACCCAGCAGGAGGACGGCCTGCAGGTCAATCACGACTTGACCCAGGAGGAACTGGCCCAGCTGGTCGGGGCGTCACGGGAGACGGTCAACAAGGCGCTGGCCGACTTCGTGGCGCGCGGCTGGATCCAGCTGCACCCTAAGTCCGTGCTGCTCATCGACCCGGAGCGGATGCGCAAGCGCGCCCGCTAGCGCTCAGTAGCGCACGCCGGGGGGAAGCTCGCCCCGCTCGGCCAGGTACGCCAGCTGCGCGCGCACCGACCACTCGGCGAATGGCCACAGCGCGCGGTCCACGTCCACGTAGACCCGGGCCACGATGCCGGCCAGCGTGGTCTCCCCCGCGGCGACCGCGGCCGTCACCTCGGCCAGGCGTTCCGCCCGGTGCGCGATGTAGTAGTCCAGCGTCCCCGCCGGGTCCGCGAGCATCGGTCCGTGCCCGGGCAGCAGGGCCGTGAGGCTCTGGGCGTCGGCGAGCTCCCGCAGCCGGTCCAGCGAGCCGAGGTAGTCGCTCAGGCTTCCGTCGCCGCCGATCACGGTGGTGCCGCGGCCGAGCACGGTGTCACCGGTCAGCACGGCGCTGTCCGCCTCCAGCAGCAGGCACACCGAGTCGGCCGAGTGCCCGGGCGTCTTGATCACCCGTAGCTCGCTGCCGCCGGCCCGCACCGTGTCGTCCGGCCCCAGCCCCTCAGGGCCCAGGCGGTGCGCCGGGTCGACCGCTAGCACCGGGGCGCCGGTGAGCTCGGCCAGCCGCCGGGCGCCGTCGGAGTGGTCCGGGTGGCCGTGCGTCAGCACGATCTTCGCAATATGCTGCTCGGCCTCGGTCGCGGTCTGGTGCACCCGGCGCAGGTGCCCCTCGTCGTCCGGGCCGGGGTCCACCACCATCGCCGCCGAAGCGCCGGGCTCGGCGATCAGCCAGGTGTTGGTGCCGTCCAGCGTCATCAGCGACGGATTAGGGGCCAGAACGCAACGCGTCCGGCCCGTTCCCGACCCGTCGATCTCAGCCGTCACGCAGATGCTCCAGAATCAAAGCGGGTACTCCAGTTCTGCCGGGAGGGTCAGCCAGACCGCTCCCTCGGCCATGCTCGCCTCCGGCAGCACCGGGCTGACCTGGCGTTGGGCGAGCGCGGCCGGCACGTCCCGGCAGGACGCGAGCTCCGCCAGGGTCACCGCGGTGGGCGGCCAGAGCACGATCTCCTTCCGGCGCCCCAGCGCGATCGCGTCGGCCGGGCGCACCCAGGCCACCGCCGCCGCCTCGCCGCCGACGTCCCTGGTGCGCTGCTGATCCGGCAGCGCGGCGGCGAAGAACCGGGCGTCGAAGCGGCGCTCCTCGATCACCGGGGTGATCCACCGGGACCAGGGCCGGAGCAGGTCGGAGCGGAGCACCAGCCCGCGCCGGGCGAGCATCTCGGCCAGCGAGAGCGAGCGGTCGAGCAGCGCCTGGCGGTCCGCCTCCCAGTCCGCGCCCGTGGTATCGGCCACGACCGAGCCGGCGGACGGCCCGGCCAGCAGCACACCGGATTCCTCGAAGGTCTCCCGGACCGCGGCGCAGACCAGCGCGCGCGCCAGTTCCGGGGGCGCGTCGAAGATCCGGCCCCACTCGCCGGGCTCCGGTCCCGCCCAGGCCACCTGCTCGTCGGCGTCCCTGGTGTCGACCGACCCGCCGGGGAAGACGAAGGCGCCGGGCGCGAACGCCATCGAGGACTTGCGGCGCAGCATGTAGACCTCGAGGCCGCCGCCAGGGCCAGCGGGTCGCAGCAGCATTACGGTGGCCGCGTCACGCGGCGGCGCCGGGGGCTGTTTGCCGGCGAGGATATCGAGGGCCCGCTGGCCGAGCTGGCTGCCGACCCGGATCGCGTTCAGTGCGTCACGCTCGCCTCTGCGCCGAATGCCCGGACACTCAGTCCAGGACCTCTGCGATCAGCTCGACCTCGACCGGGGCGTCCAGCGGCAGCACCGCCATCCCCACGGCGCTCCGGGCGTGCCTGCCCGCGTCGCCGAACACCTCGATCAGCAGCTCGCTGGCGCCGTTGATCACCTGGGCCTGCTGGGTGAAGTCCGGCGCGCTGGCCACGAAACCGGTCACCTTGACGATGCGCCGGATCGCATCGAGCCCGCCGGTCACCGACGCCACGGCGGCCAGCGCGTTCAGCGCGCAGGTCCGGGCGAGCGCGCTGGCCTCGACCGCGCCGATGTCGGCGCCGACCTTGCCGGTGGCCAGCAGCTGCCCGTCGACGACCGGCAGCTCGCAGGCCGTGTACACGTAATCCCCGGTGCGCACGGCGGGCACGTAGGCGGCGAGCGGCGGCGACACCTTCGGCAGGACGAGCCCGAGAGCGGCCAGCCTGGCCTCGGGCGACCCGTCCTCCGCGGCGCTCATGACCGTTCTCGCTTCATGTAGGCGACGAGCTGCTCGGGATTAGGCCCGGGCACGACCGCCACGAGCTCCCAGCCGTCCTCGCCCCAGTTGTCCAGGATCTGCTTGGTCGCGTGCACCAGCAGCGGCACCGTCGCGTACTCCCACTTGGCCATGCCAAAACCCTAGCGGGGAGGCACCGCCCCGCGGACGGCGTCTCCCCGGATCAGGGTCGGCGAAACCGGCCAGGTCCGTCGGGCAGAGGCCCCCGGTACGTCGAGCAGAGGCCCCCGGTACTAGGTGCCCGAGTGCCGCCCGCGCCGGGCGGACGACTCAGCCGGCTGCCCCACGGTCTCGTCGCTATGGCCGTCTCCGGTCACGACCGTGGCGTCATCCGGGACGCCGCCCAGCGCGTTGAGACCCTTGTCCACCTCGGGCAGCTCGGGGATCGACGGCACCTCGGGTATCTCCAGCGGCGCGCCGCTCTCAATCTCCTTTTCCTCCTTCGCCACGTCGTCGTCGCCAAAGTCAGCCAGCGAGGCGGACTCACCCTCGGCCGACGGCGTGGACGGCGTGAACTTGTCGAAGAACCGCAGCAGCTCGACCGGCACCGGCATGACCAGCGTGCTGTTGCGCTCCGCCGCCACCTCGACCACGGTCTGCAGCAGCCGCAGCTGCAGCGCGGCCGGGTCGCGGGCCATCACGTTGGCCGCCGCGGCCAGCCGCTTGGACGCCTGGTACTCGCCGTCGGCGGTGATGATCCGCGCGCGGCGCTCCCGCTCCGCCTCCGCCTGCCGCGACATCGACCGCTTCATGCCCTCCGGCAGCGACACGTCCTTGATCTCCACCCGCTCCACGCGCACGCCCCACGGGCCCTCGGTCGGCTCGTCGATGTTCCGGCGCAGCTCCCGGTTCACGCTGTCCCGCTCCGACAGCAGCTGGTCCATCTCCGACTGGCCGATGATCGACCGCAGCGAGGTCTGGGCCTGCTGGGAGACCGCGAACATGTAGTTCTGCACGTTGATGGTCGCCTTGATCGGGTCCACGACCCGGAAGTAGACCACCGCGTCAACCCGCACGCTGACATTGTCCCGGGTAATGCCCTCCTGCGCCGGGACCGCCATCGCCACGATCTGCATGTTGACCTTCTGCATCCGGTCGCCGACCGGCCGGATCACGGTCAGCCCGGGCCCGCGCGTCCCCGGCAGCACCTTGCCGAACCTGAAAATGATGCCCTGCTCGTACTGCTGCACGATCTTGAACGACCGGCCCGCGGTAATAAGCCCACCGACGATGAGTATGACCAGAATGACCACCAGGACAACCATCACCTTCACCTCTCTCCGGTCACGGTTGCGCCAGTACTTTCGCCCCAGCCTAGTGGCATTTCGCCGGGGCGACACCGCGCCGACGGCCCGTTGCGTCTCGTATGCGTCCGGTCGCTTTCGGGCGTCGGCCGGGCCCCCCTCGAAACGGGAGGCCCGGGACGCGTGGTGCGCCGGCGCGGATAGCCTTCAAGGGGTGAGCACACGGGATACCGACTGGGAGGGCGTGCGGCTGCACGTCGTGACCGGCAAGGGCGGGACCGGCAAGACCACGGTCGCCGGCGCCCTGGCGCTCGCGCTCGCGTCCGGAGGGAAGCGGGTGCTGCTGATGGAGGTCGAGGGCCGCCAGGGCATCGCCCAGGTCTTCGACCGCCCGCCGCTCCCCTACGAGGAGCGCAAGATCGCCGTGGCCCCGGACAGCGCCACCCAGCCCGGCGGCGACGTGTACGCGCTGGTTGCCGATCCGGAGTCGGCGCTGCTCGAGTACCTCGAGATGTTCTACAACCTGCGGCACGCGGGCAAGGCGCTGACCAGGTTCGGCGTCATGGATTTCGCGACCACGATCGCGCCGGGGCTGCGGGACGTGCTGCTGACCGGGAAGGCGGCGGAGGCTGTCCGCCGGAAGAAGGGGGGCAGGCGGGTCTACGACGCGGTCGTCATGGACGCCCCCCCGACCGGCCGGATCGGCCGGTACCTCAACGTCGCCTCCGAGGTGTCGGGGCTGGCCCGGGTGGGGCCGATCCGCACGCACGCCGACACGGTGCAGAAGGTGATCCACTCGCCGGAGACGGCCGTGCACTTCGTGACCACGCTCGAGGAGATGCCGGTGCAGGAGGTGCTGGACGGCATCGCCGAGCTGCGCGAGCTGGCGGGCGGCGGGATCCAGGTCGGCGGCATCATGATCAATATGGTGCGGCCGATGGAGCTGCCGCTCACCCAGCTCGCGAAGGCGGCGGCCGGGTCGGTCGACGAGCACGAGCTCGCGCTCGGCCTGAAGGCCGCCGGGCTCGACGACACCCGGCGCCTGGCCGCCGACCTGACCGCCGAGCTTACCGAGCACGCGGTGACCGTCGTCGGCCAGGAACTGCAGCGCAGCAGGGTGGCCGAGGCGGGGCAGCCCTGCTACGAGCTGCCGATGATCCCCGACGGCATGGACCTGGCCGGGCTGTACCGGCTGGCGGCCGCGCTGCACGAGCAGGGGGCGGCATGAGCGAGCCGAAAGGGCCGCCGCGGCTCGACATCGACCGGCTCATCGACGACCGGCGCACCCGGGTCATCGTCTGCTGCGGATCCGGCGGGGTCGGCAAGACCACCACCGCGGCCGCCCTCGGCCTGCGCGCGGCTGAGCGCGGCCGGCACGTGGTCGTGCTCACCGTCGACCCGGCGCGCAGGCTGGCCCAGTCCATGGGCCTGACCACGCTGGACAACACCCCGCGCCCGGTTCCGCTCCCCGACCGGGTCCCCGCGGGCCACGGCGAGAAGGCCCAGGGCCATAACGGAACGCCCGACGGCAGCCTGCACGCGATGATGCTGGACATGAAGCGGACCTTCGACGAGATCGTCGAGGCCCACGCCGACCCGGACCGCGCGGCCCAGATCCTGGCCAACCCGTTCTACCAGTCGCTGTCGTCCGGGTTCTCCGGCACGCAGGAGTACATGGCCATGGAGAAGCTCGGCCAGCTGCGCCGGGCCGACGCCTGGGACCTGATCGTGGTGGACACCCCGCCGAGCCGGTCCGCGCTCGACTTCCTCGACGCCCCGCAGCGGCTGGGCCGGTTCCTCGACGGGAAGCTGATCCGGCTCCTGGTCGTCCCGGCAAAGGTGGGCGGCCGGGCGTACCTGAGGATGCTGAACACCGGCTTCGGGATGGTGACCGGGGTGCTGACGAAGGTGCTCGGCGCCCAGGTGCTCAAGGACGTGCAGACGTTCGTGTCCGCGCTGGACACGATGTTCGGCGGGTTCCGAGAGCGGGCCGACTACACCTACCAGTTGCTGCGCGCGCCGGGTACCGCGTTCCTGGTGGTCGCGGCCCCGGAGCCGGATGCGCTGCGCGAGGCCTCGTACTTCGTGGAACGTCTGGCCCAGGAGGGCATGCCACTGGCCGGCCTGGTCCTCAACCGGGTGCACCGCCCGCCCGCCGCGCGCCTGTCGGCCGCCCGCAGCCTGGCCGCCTCGGAGACCCTCGCCGCGGACGACGGGTCAGCCGCCCAGCACCCGCTCACGATCGCGGCCCTGCGGCTGCACGCCGAGCAGATGCAGCTCGCGGTGCACGAGCACCGGGTGGCCGAGCACTTCACCTCCGCGCATCCGCACGTGCCCGTGGTCGAGGTACCCGCCCAGCCCGACGACGTGCACGACCTCGCGGGGCTGGGGGCGGTGGGAGACAGCTTTCCCTATTCCGGGTGATTTCTGCACCGGACAACGCCAGCCGCGGTTATCACCGGGGGCCAGGCTGATCACGACATTGGGATCAGCCGACACAACAATCAGCTGGCGACGAGCTCGTCGCCGGCGCGCTCGTACTGGTTGCGGGCGCTCTCGAGCAGCTCGCGCCAGGAGGTGACGTCGGGACGGCGGCGGAGCAGCGCGCGACGCTCACGCTCGGTCATGCCGCCCCACACCCCGAACTCGATCCGGTTGTCGAGCGCGTCAGCGAGGCACTCGGTCCGGACTGGACACCCCCGGCAGATCAGCTTGGCCCGATTCTGCGCCGCGCCCTGAACGAAGAGCTCGTCAGGATCAGTTCCCTTGCACGCAGCACGCGCGGTCCAGTCCGTGATCCACATGTGGTCCACTCCTCCTGATCGTCACGCCCACGTTTGGGTCGTCACGCCGGGTGGCGTCTCGTAACGGTCCGGGTACACGGTGCTACACCGGGTCCCGGTGCGATGGTCGCGGAAGAGTAACTTACGGAAGTCCGGCGCGTAACGCTAGACCCCACTGGGCCCATTTCTCAAAATAGCTCTCATGGGCTATGCGGGCGGAAGTGAGCTAGTCACGGCCCTGTTCACCCCCCTAGAGGGCCAGTTCATCGGGCCGCGCCCCAGCTGGCGGGCGCGGCGGCGGGACCAGGCCAGCGCCACGCGGAGCGCGGGATCCGGCCTTCCTGGCGTCGTCATTTCGTCGGTCAGCGTAACCTGAATCCCGTGCTGAACTCGGAACGCCGCGCCGGCGCCGCCTCCCGCATCAGCGCGGCCGGCCGCCTCGCGGCCGTGTCAGTCGGTGCCGGGCTGCTCGTGGCGGCCGTGGCCGTGCCGCTGGTCGGGGCGGCGGGAGTCATCACCCGCAACGCGGCGAACACCTTCAACACGCTCAAGGTGCCCTCCCTCGGGCAGATCCCCTCGCGCTCGGAGTTCCTGGACGAGGACGGCAACCTGATCGCGTACTACTACCCGCACAACATCTACCGCGTGCCGGTCAGCTACAACCAGATCGCGCCGGTGATGCGGAACGCGATCGTCTCGATCGAGGACTCCCGGTTCTACCTGCACGGCGCGTTCGACCTGCGCGGCACCCTCCGCGCGCTCGCCAACGACCTGAGCAACAGCGCCTCCACGCAGGGCGGGTCCACGCTGGCGCAGGAGTACGTCAAGAACGCGCTCATCCTGACGGCCACCAGCAAGCAGCAGCAGGACGACGCGTCCGAGCCCACGGTCAGCCGGAAGATCCGCGAGCTCCGGATGGCCTCGGACGTCGAGCACGAGATGACCAAGGACGAGCTGCTCGCCGCGTACCTGAACGTCGCCTACTACGAGAACAACGCCTACGGCATCCAGGTGGCGGCGGAGCGATACTTCAGCACCAGCGCGGCGGACCTGACCCTCCCGGAGGCCGCGCTGCTGGCCGGCGTGGTACGGAATCCCTCGCTCTACGACCCGGTCACCGACCCGACGCAGGCCATAGACCGGCGCAACACCGTGCTGACCCGCATGGCCCAGCTCGGCTACATCACCAACGCCCAGGCCCAGGCGACCGAGAAGCTCCCGCTCGGCCTGAAGATGTCGACCGCCCCGCTGCAGAGCGGGTGCTTCAGCCAGTCCGCGGCCAGCGACGCGTTCTTCTGCGACTACGTGCTGTCCGTCATGCGGACCGATCCGGCCTTCGCCCGGGCCTACCAGATGCTGAACACCGTCGGCGGGCTGCGGATCTACACCACCCTGAGCCCGCAGGACCAGAAGGCCGCGAACGACGCGGTCAACTGGGTCGCGCCGGCCGACTCGGGCGCCTTCAACCCGGGTAACAACGTGGACACCGAGGTGCTGATCCAGCCCGGCACCGGCAAGATCCGCGCGCTGGCGATCGACCGGCCGTACGGCACCGGGCCCGGGCACACCACGGTCGACTACGCGGCCGAAACCCAGTACGACGGCGGCACCGGCGTGCAGACGGGCTCGTCGAGCAAGATCTTCACCCTGATCACGGCGCTCAAGCAGGGGGTGCCGTTCGGGTTCAACCAGGCGATCGTGTCCCCGAGCGTGGTCGGGCCGTACTTCAACTGCCAGGGCAACTTTGCGGGCGTCTTCAACGTGCACAACGCCGAGGGGGCCGGGAAGGGCACCTTCACGCTGTACAACGGGACCACGCAGTCGATCAACGTGTTCTACGCCCACCTCGAGCAGAAGGTCGGCCTCTGCCAGGTGGTCCAGACCGCGGCCAGCATGGGCATGACCTTCGCCAACGGCCGCTCGCTGCTCCGCCCGGACCGGCCGCTCGGCCAGAGTGACTCCGCGGACAACAACCCGTCGTTCACGCTCGGCTCGGAGCCGGTCGCGCCGATGAGCATGGCCGCGGCGTACGCGACGGTGGCGGCGGGCGGAATGTACTGCAGCCCGATCGCGATCACCGAGATCCTGACCAGCAGCGGCGGGAGCCTGCCGGTGCAGTCCGCCAGCTGCCACCGGGCGTTCTCCGCCCAGGTGGCCGCCGCCGCCGACTACATCCTGCAGGGCGTGCTGACCTCGCCGGGCACCGCGGCCGGCCGCGGTATCAACGTCCCGGCCGCGGGCAAGACCGGCACCGCCAACGGCGGCTTCTACGCTGCCTTCGGCGGGTTCACGCCGCACCTGGCCGGGTATGTGTCGGTGTTCAACCCGACCAATCCCATGACCACGGGCGCGATGGTCAACGGCAACGCGTGTTATCGCGAGGATCCGGCCTTTGGCGGGGGCGAGAACTGCCCGGGCCAGATGTTCGGCGACAACGCGCCGGCCGCGACCTGGCAGATGACGTTCTCGAACGCCGACGTAGGCCCGGGCACCCCCTTCCCCATAGTGCCCGGGGACAGCCCGTTCTTCTCCATGGGCAACGGCATCAACTCGCCCAAGCCTCCCAAGCCGCCCGGCGGCGGCAAGCACGGAGGCGGCGGGGGCGGTGGCAAGGGCGGAGGCGGCGGCAAGGGCGGAGGCGGCGGCCCGCCCACGACCGGTCCCACCACCACGCCGACCACGACAACCGCCCCGGTGGCCAGCCCCTTGCTGGCCCCGCTGGGCGTGCTCCCTCTCGCGAGGCTCCCCTAACGCCGCAGCGGCGCTATCCGGCCAGCACGCGGCGGACCTCGGCCGCCACCCGGCCGCCCTCGGCGCGGCCGGCCACTCGCGGCGTGACCGCCTTCATTACCTGGCCCATCGCGGACATGCCGGACGCGCCGGTCTCGTTGATGACCTCGGCGACGATCGCGGCCAGCTCGGCGTCGCTGAGCTGGGCGGGAAGGTACTCGGCGAGAACCCGGTCTTCGGCCCGCTCGGCGGCCGCCTGATCGGCGCGCCCCGCCGCCTCGAACGCATCGGCTGCCTCCCGGCGCCGTCGGGCCTCACGGCCGAGGATCCGGAGCACCTCGTCGTCGCTAAGCTCGCGGGCCGCGTTCCCGGCGACCTCCTCGTTGCTGATCGAGGTCAGCGCCATGCGCAACGTCCGGGTCCGCACCTCGTCGCGTGACTTCATCGCAGTGGTGAGATCGCCGCGGAGCCGATCCTTCAGTCCAGCCATAAGGACATCCTGCCGTCTCCGGGTCCCCTCCCGCCCCGTGCCTTGCGCCAAGCAGCCCCCGGGGCATGGCACCATGTGTGGATGCGACGAGAAGCCCTCATCGGCGCCACGGCGGCGGTCGGCGTCGGCGTTTTCGGCTACGCGGCGGTCATCGAGCGCAACTGGTTCGTGCTGCGCCACTATGACGTCCCCGTGCTGGCCCCCGGCGCCAGGCCCCTGCGGCTCCTGCACATCTCTGACGCGCACCTGACCCCGGGCCGGCACCGGCTGATGTCCTGGATCAGGTCGCTGGATGCCCTGCAGCCCGACCTGGTGGTCAACACGGGTGACTCGATCGCCCACCAGGATGCCGTCCGGCCGTTCCTGGAGGCCCTCGGGCCGCTGCTGGACCGGCCCGGGGTGTTCGTGTACGGGTCCAACGACCTGTACTCGCCGATCCCCAAGAACCCCGTGCGCTATCTGTGGCGCGACAGCACGCTGCATCCGGGGCGCGGCGAGCCGGACCTCCCCTGGGCCGAGCTCGGCGCGAGCATGGAGGCGGCCGGCTGGCTGGACCTGGACAACAAGCGCGGCCGGATCAAGGCCGGCGACCTGGACATCGAGGTGGCCGGGGTGCACGACTCGCACCTGCACCGTGACCGGTACGACGAGATCGCCAGGCCGGCCGACCCCGAGGCCGACCTGCATCTCGGCGTGATGCACTCCCCCGAGCCCTCGATCATGGACCGGTTCGCCAGCGACGGCTTCGACCTGCTGCTGGCCGGCCACACCCACGGCGGCCAGGTCTGCCTGCCGTGGCACGGCCCGCTGGTGACCAACTGCGGGATCGACCCGCCCCGGGCGCGCGGGCTGCACCGGCATCCCGCGGACTCCGATGACCCGGGGCGGCCGTGGCTGCACGTGTCCGCGGGCCTGGGCACCTCGCCGTGGGCGCCGTTCCGGCTGGCCTGCCGCCCCGAGGCCTCGCTCCTGACCCTGGTCCCGCGGAGCGACTGAGCGCGGCACCGGGTACCGTCCGCTAGACTTCGTGAGCGGTCGCGGGGTGTAGCGCAGCTTGGCAGCGCGCTTCGTTCGGGACGAAGAGGCCGCCGGTTCAAATCCGGCCACCCCGACCAGGTCACAGGCCACTTGCGATCTTCGTTGGTGGCCTTTACATGGGCCGAGTAACTAACTGAGTAACTACGCATCATGGTTCCCGGTCGGGAAGATCAGGTCCATGGCGTCAGCGCCCCGGACCAGAACCGGCCGGATCTGCTTCCGATAGATCGTCTCCGTGGTCGTTGTGCCGCTGTGGCCGACCACGCGCACAGGCAGCCCAGCACGGCTGTATTGAACCTCCGGATGGTCAAGATGTATCGTGACTTCATGGATCAGGCCGCCAGGTATGACATCGCCGCCGCGGCGGCGGCCCATCATGAACTCGGCCCCGACTACGACGCAGCGGTCGCCGAGGGTTTGATCGAGCGGATAAGCGACGAGATCGACAAGCGCGTGGACGCCAGGCTGCGCGCTACTCCTCGCAATCCACGCTCACCCGCCGAAGCTGAGCAGTCAGCAAGGCGCCAGGTGCTATGGACAGGCAGCGTGGCCGGCGCTGGGGTCGGAGCGGGAATCACTGGCATCGCGGCCATCCTGGCCAACCACACACGCGGAGCGGTCGTACCTGTGGTGATCACGGTCTGGCTGATTCTCACATTCATCGCCCTGAGTGTGACTCTGGTACACAAGTCTCGCAATCAGGGACGTGAATAGCCACGCTCAGATCGTGCTCGTCATAGCAAATCGATCTTGCTAACGGATTTGCTAACAGTGGCGAGGTTCGTGCAAGGGCTGAAAGATAGCAGCATTGACAGCAACACCAGCACCCGATCAGGCCTACCCGACTTACCTGAGCCCGGTCTACTGACCAGCCGCAAGATCGCCGCGCCATTAACGTGCCATTGGCCACGGCCACCGACGGTACCTCACGGACACTCATCACGGACAGCTGGCTGACCAGGTCAGCGCCTTGACCGTGGGTCGATAACCCAATTTGCAAGCAGGGGTTCGGGGCCGTGATCTCCGCCCTGTCGTCATCGTGGGCAGTGCTGCGCTCAAGGGGACGTCGGCCGCGGGTGTGCTGTGGTCACGTGTCTGCTCCTTGCGCGCACTGGTCGGGGGATCCAGACTCGTCGGCATGGGGATGCCGGAGACGCGTTATGCGCGCAGCGGCGATGTGATGATCGCCTACCAGGTGCTGGGCGAGGGCCCGTTTGACGTGGTCTTTGTACCCGGGACCGTCTCCCATGTGGAGCTCTACTGGGAACTAGCAGGGGTGGCTGCTTTGCTGCGGGGCATGGCCGAGCATGCGCGGGTGCTGGTGTTCGACAAGCGGGGTACCGGCCTGTCCGACCGGGTCACGGGGGCGCCGACGCTGGAGGAGCGCAGCGATGACATCCGGGCGGTGATGGACGCGGCCGGGTCGCAGCGCGCGGCGCTGTTCGGCGTCTCCGAGGGCGTCCCGATGAGCGTGGTCTTCGCCGCGTCCCATCCCGAGCGGGTGTCCGCGCTGGTGCTGTACGGGGGGATGGCACGTGTGCTGTGGGCGCCCGACTATCTGTTCGGGGACACCGAACGGGAATACCGCAAGTCGCTCGAGGATGAGTTTGACGCGTTCGTGACACCGGGTGGCCTTGAAGAGGAGCTGCGTAGCGGGTGCCCATCCGCTAGCGAGGCCGAGGTGCGGGCGTTGGCGCGGATGTTCCGGTATGGCTCCAGCCCTTCAGCCAATGAGGCGCTGGAGCGGATGAACATGGCGATCGATGTGCGTGAGGTGCTGCCGGTTGTCAGCGCCCCCGCGCTGGTGGTGCATCAGCGGGGTGATCCGTGGGTCCGGGTCGAGCACGGGCGCTACCTCGCTCAGCACATCCCCGGCGCGGCGTACGTGGAGCTGGACGGCGGTGAGCACATTCTCACCGCCGCCACGGCGCCCGTATTGCTGGCAGAGATGATGCCCTTTTTGCAGGAAGCGGTCACGCGGGAGGCGCCCGAGCCGGACAAGGTGCTGGCCACGATCCTGTTTTCCGACATCGTTGGCTCGACGGCCAAGTCGGCCGAACTGGGAGACGCGCGATGGCGGGAGCTGCTGGCCGCCCACCACGCGCGGGTCCGCGGGCAGTTGGCCCGGTTCCGCGGTGTCGAGCTCAACACGATGGGAGATGGGTTCTTCGCCCGGTTCGACGGGCCGGCCCGCGCGATCCGCTGCGCTCAGGCGATTCACCAGGCCGTACGCGAGGTGGGCCTGCAGGTCCGCATCGGCCTGCACGCGGGTGAGTGCGAGGTGCTCGACGGCCAGGTGGCCGGGATCGCTGTCGCGATCGGCGCCCGGGTGTCCGCGCGGGCCGGAACCGGTGAGGTGCTGGTGTCCCAGACCGTCAAAGACCTCGTCGCCGGGTCCGGGATCGCCTTCGAGGACCGCGGCCTGGCCGAACTGAAGGGCGTGCCGGGGCAATGGCGGCTGTACGCCGTGACCTCCTGCTAACCCGGCGGCTAGTGACTGGCCTCGGTCGATGGCTGGCCTGATTTTGGACTTACGACGACGCCAAACGCTGACAACTGCTGCGCACTAATGCTTAACGTCCTGGCAGGTCAAGAACGGAATTGGCTGGTCAAGAGAACGCATGTAGATCTCTACGGACCAGATGTTCCGCGCTGTTGCGCCAGGAATTCGATGCTCCGCCGATCGAGCTTCGCAACACCGGCCTTCCGGAGCAGCTCATAAAGGACGTGCGCAGCAAGGAGGGCTACCAGGGTGGGCTTGTGCACGCCGGTTCGCGCTGCCTGAGTCAGGCCCACTTCCCGGCGCCGCCAGACCCGGATCGCCGTGGACGCCGCCCAGATCGCTTCCGCGGTAGAGAGCAGCAAAAAGATGGCGGCGTGGCCAAACAGGGCCAGTATGACCACGCCCCGCTCCTCGTCAGACGCGCTGGTCATGTACGCATCGAGCCTGCGTCGCTGTTCCTGGTCGCTGGGATGACGCCGCACGCACCCAGTATGTGACACAGGCGGGCGGAACTGAGCGAGCATCCGTCCCCACTGGCAACACATTCGCAACCACGGCGAAACATAAGTGCCGCTAGACATTTGGATACACTGTCTCGTCGCAGTTAGAAGCGATGACTCCCAGCAGGACGCCGACTCCCTGCAAAGCCGCTCCCTGACACGTGGGTAGCCATGATCCGGAACATGGGCGGAACGATCTTCACTGTGAGCACTCGTCATGCGCGTATCCCGCCAGGTCAACGGCATGAGTTCGCCAGACCGCAACCGCGGAGGATGTCCCGGCCTTCGTAGAACTTGAGAGTGGCGGTCCCCCACCTGGGGCCTTCCGGATGGTAGGCCACGGGTGAACGGACTAGGAACACCCGAAGGAGAGGGACCGCCGTGAGCAACACCTACCAGAAGGACCGCCGCCGTGCCCAGCCTGACGGGCAGCCGGGTGAGATCGCCGTGCCGGAGCAGGTGATCGTGTCGATGGCCGAGATCGCCGAGTCGGCGAGGGAGGGCCTGCTGGCCCTGGCCGTCGGCACCGGCCTGCAGGTGATGGCCGCCATGTTCGCCGAGGACGCCGGGCGGCTGTGCGGGCCGGACGGCAAGCACAACCCCGGCCGGGCGGGGTACCGGCACGGCAGCGAGGCCGGGTCGGTGACCTTGGGCGGGCGCCGCGTCCCGGTAACCAGGCCGCGGGTGCGGGCCGCCGACGGGTCCGGGGAGCTGCACCTGCCCAGCTATGACCTGTTCAGCAGCACCGAGATCCTGGGCAAGATGGCGCTGGAGAAGATGCTGGCGGGCCTGTCGTCGCGCCGCTACACCGCCGGGCTGGAGCCCGCCGGGCAGGCGGTGGAGAACACGGCCGCCTCGACATCGAAGTCGGCGGTGTCCCGCCGGTTCGTCGCCGCCACCGAGACCGCGCTCGCGGACCTGATGAGCCGGCGGCTGGACGACCTGGACCTGGTGGCGTTCATGGTCGACGGCGTGCACTTCGGCGAGCACACCTGCGTCGTCGCGCTCGGCATCGGCATCGACGGGATCAAGCACCCCCTCGCCGTGGAGGAGGGCTCGACCGAGAACGCGACCCTGGTCACCGGCCTGATCACCGGGCTGCGCGACCGCGGGCTGGATGTCACCAAGCCCGTCCTGGCCGTGCTCGACGGGTCGAAGGCCCTGTCCCGCGCGGTGAAGGACGTCTTCGACAAGCCGGTCATTCACCGGTGTCAGGAACACAAGATCAGGAACGTGAGAGACAAGCTGCCCGAGCGGCTCCGCACGGTGACCGAGAAGCGGATGCGGCAGGCCTACCACGCCGAATCGGGGCTCAAGGCCGAGGCCGAGCTGCAGGCGCTGGCCCGCGAGCTGGACAAAACCCACCCCGGCGCCGCCGCGTCGCTGCGCGAGGGCATGGCCGAGACGCTCACCGTGCTGCGCCTGGGCGTGCCGCCCACCCTGGCGCGCACGCTCCGCTCCACGAACACCATCGAGTCCATGATCGAGATCTGCCGGGAGCACAGCAAGAACGTCAAGCGCTGGCGGGACGGAACCATGGCGCTGCGCTGGTGCGCCGCTGGCATGCTCGAAGCCGGGCACCAGTTCCGCCGCGTCAACGGCCACCTGCACCTGCCCAAGCTCCGCGCCGCGCTCGAAGCCCACTTCACCGAGAATGTCAGTGCCGTAAGCCAGAATGAGGATCAGAAGGTGGCCTGATGGCCACCGGGACCGTCACCGACGTTCAACGGAACTCGGGACAACCTCCAACCGCGGCCTCCGGAGCCGTGTTTGCTCGCGCCAAGCAGCAACGTGCCCGGCACGCTAGTACATGCTCTGGCAGTTGCGTGACGGGGGCGCCAGGTCAACGCTGATGTCATGCGCTTCTTCCGCAAAGCACCGGGTCCACCGCCCCGCAGGCCCCGGTTGCAGACCAGCGAGCCTGAACCGTGGGACCCGCCGCAGACCGAGTTTCCTGGCATCGTGTCGATCAATACCCTGCTGTTTGATCGGTCCGAGCGGGCCGCGATCGCGATCACCGGCATGTCGGCCTACCCCAACGGATTCGAATTCTCCGTGACCCGCCTCATCCAGCCAGGAACCCCCGGCTGGGACGAAGACCCTGTGCCCGGCGCGCTAGGAAAACCGTTCGCCGCTCACCGGTCCTTCGACATCAGCCTGCAGCTTTCCGATGGCCGCACGGTCGTCAGCGGGAGACCACACCGTGACTCCGAGCCAACAGAGCCGTTCCTTCGACCGCGCGGCGGCGGCGGCACCTCGCACTACAACCACTCGCGGTGGTGGGCCTGGCCGCTGCCGCCCAGCGGGCCCCTGGAGTTCATCTGCCAGTGGCCGACCCTCGGGATCACCGAAACGCGGGTCAGTATCGACGCGCAGCTGATCCTCGACGCGGCTCGCCGGAGCGTACAGCTATGGCCGACAGATGCTCACTGAGCCCTCGGCGGCGTGCCATTAGCGCGCCATTAACCGGA
Organism: uncultured Actinomycetota bacterium; assembly: GCA_963834695.1. GTDB lineage: Bacteria > Actinomycetota > Actinomycetes > Streptosporangiales > Streptosporangiaceae > JASHPR01. The sequence continues at coordinate 160,792 of CAWIDQ010000034.1, read as the reverse complement.
GTCAGTACCGGTCAATACCAGCTGCCTCCGGTCATCAAAATTGGCTGGTCAGGCCCCCTGGCAGCACGATCCGGTCAGATTCCCAAGCTGATAGTGCGAGTTGGACTCTGTTATTCTCTCAACGCTAACGACCAAGGCGCGGTAGGCGTGTCTCTGGGATGCCCAGGTAATATTTCGCGCCTGCGGACGGCTCATTCTCTGATACCGTTATCGCTGCCAGTCCGCCATTCCGATGTACGTTCGCGCGGTCGGAGTTGTCTCAGACCAGGGAAACTCCCTCAGCAAGCCGACCAGCGTGGGCAGCTCGCCACCGGCAATTCGCTTGCCGAACTGCACCCCAGCATTGCCGCAGCCGCGGTCCCCGCACTCGCACAGCGGCACCCGCGCCACCCCCGCGATGCGATTACCTGCATCGATCACCGCGACGCCATCGGATTCCCCAGGCTGGCCCGCCCACGCCTCGACCTCAAGGCCATCGTCGTCGCCCGACCCGGCCACCAGGAGCTTCAGACCGCGCCGAACGCCGAGCAGAGCATGCCAGCCCCCGGAATCAAGCAGGTCGATCCGCTCCGCTCGCAGGCTCCAGCCGGGACCGGCAATCCGCAGCTCATCGGGGATCGCTGTTACCGTGCGCGCCACGCACCCACCCTATGCGCTCACCTGCTGCCAATACTGCTGCCAATCCAGCAGACGGCGGCCGACCGGCCAGGACAGGAATGGAACGCCAGCCGTGGCAGCAGCCAGGACTGGCTGGCGCTGGACGTTGCCCTAGAGCCGTCCCTACAGCAGCCCTAGGGTGCTCAGGGCAACACGGGTAAGTGCGGGGCAGTTAGCAGGGCCACGCCGGGCGGAAGGCCAGGTCACAGGGTCGAGATCGCTACCTGGGGCGTCTCATCGATACCCTGATCGGAAACTTACCTGTACTGGCGCGCACGCATCAGCCACCCTTGGGCGGGCTGCTGCCAGGGCCGACGGGCTTGGGAGTGGCGCTGTGGGGCAGGTGGCTGACGGCCGGGGTGGATGGGTCAGGCGGCCTGGGTTGCGGGGGTGAGGGTGACTTTCATTCCGGGGTTGAGCCGTTCGAGTTCGCGGATTCTGTTTCGGGTCTGGCGGCCGGCGTCGAGCCGGGTGTAGTAGTCGGGGCCGAGCTCGCAGAACCGGACGGACGGGTCGGCGATGATCATGCACGCTATCTCGCAGATGGTGCGGGCGACCGCGACGATGGCTTTCTGCTTGCCGCGGCGGCGGGCGATGCGCCGGTACCGCTCGCCGGGGTAACTGTCGGTTCTGGCGGCGGCCATCGCGGCGCGGCCGAGGACGGCACGCAGGTAGGGGTTGCCCTTGCCGGTGCGGCCGTTACGCGAGGTGGCGCCGGACTGGATGGTGCGGCTGGTCAGCTTCGCCCAGGCCGCGGCGTGGCCGGGGGTGGGGAACACGGTCATGTCGGTGCCCAGTTCGGCGATCAGGATCTGGGCGCCGCCGGCGGCGATACCGGTGATCTCATCCAGCCGCTCGGTCACCGGCAGCACCGGGTCACCGGCGCCGGCACAGCCGGGCGCGTGCGTGCCGCCGATCTCGCCGCAGCCAGCGCACGCCGGCGCGATGCCGGGGATGGCCGCCAGGGCGGCGGTGACCTTTTCGTCCAGCCGGGTGATCTGCGCGGCCAGGCCGTCGATCAGCTCCAGCAGCATGCCGATCTCCAGCGCGTGGATGTCGCGGAACCGGCCGGTCAGCGCCGCCTCGAGCTGCGCGGTGCTGGCCTTGAGCCGCCGGTCGCCGAGGGCGGCCAGCGTCTTCGGGTCGCGCTGCCCGGCGACCAGCGCGGCCAGGAACCGCCGTCCGGACTGCCCCATCAGGTCGGAGATCACTGCGGAGATCTTCAGCAGCGCGTCCTCCAGGATCTTCTCGATCCGGTTCTGGTGCCGGGCCGAATCGGCGGCCAGCCGGGACCGCAGCCGGGTCAGCGCCCGCAGGTCCCTGATCGCCTCGGGAGGCACGAACGAGCGGCGCAGCATGCCCCGCTCGTTCAGCTTGCACAGCCACACGCAGTCCAGCTTGCCTGTTTTGGGGCGGCCGGGCAGGTGCCTGGCGTCGCGGGCGTTGACCCGGCCACACCTGCAAGCCAGCGGCCTCGGCCAGGTAGTACCAGATCCGCCAGTAGTCGCTCGTGCTCTCGATCACGAGCCGCTGGATGCCGGCTGACACCAGCTCGTCCATCAGCGCCACCACGCCGGCGTACCGCGCGCTCACCTGCCAGACCCGCTGGATGCGCCGGCGCGGGCTGGCCTCGTGCGGCACCCGGGTGCAGACCATGCCGGAGCCCTTGGCCACATCGATCGCCGCCGCCCGGCTGATCACCTCGGCCGGCTCGTCGGTCACCTCCGCCGGCTCGCCACTCAGCCCTGCCCGCTGGCCGGGCCCCGCCGGCTCGGTTGCCTTGCTTTCCCGGCCATAGCTGGCCCGCCTTTCCCGCCTGATACGACATGGCAAGGCTGCCCGGGGGACAACACAAGGGGAAAGCCGAATCTGACCGGCGTGCACGCAGCGACAATACCCAGCCCGCACGATCGTCCCCGGCGCCAGACTGATAAGCGGGCACGCAGACCCAAGGATGAAACGGCGACACGGGCAGCACGTCCACCATGCTGCGCCACCAGCCCGCCCGCCGCCCGCCAAACACGCCAACCCGGCTCGACACCGGCAGCGCCCCTACGCCACCCCGGGAAAGTGCGCCGCGGCCCACGGCCACGCGGGCAGCACACTCGCCACGCCCAGCAGCCGCGGCGCACCCCGCCGCCACTGGCGGCGGCAGCCGGCAACTCGTTTCGTGGCCACCTCACGCCACCAAAGCCCAACGACTGATAAGGAATGGGTCGCAACTCAACGGCAGCACCGGAGGCCGCTGGACGTGATCACCCGGATGCCGCGTCCCCGTCCGGCACCTATCCTGCGGACACCGCCGCGTCCAGGCTCGGGTAGATCGACAGCAATTGGTCGAGGCCGGTCACCGTCAAGCCTGTCTTGGCTTAGGTTAGTGCGCATGCTGGCAAGCATTGCGGGATGCGCACTTGTGTTTGACCCGACTCGGCTCATGATCGTAGGTTCGCAGCTAGCTCAGCCAGCTGACCTGGGGTTTCTCGGCGGCGTATAAGCAAATTTGCACTAACGGGGCAACTCAGACACCATGTGCCCGAACACCTCGCCAGCCTCGTTTCCGCGATGAGTTTCTGGGCCGCGGCCGTCGTTAAGATTGCGACGGACCAACCCGAAAGGCGGCATAAATGGCGGACTCTGAGACCACTCCACTGACGCGACCACAGGCGGTGGGCGGTGTAAACCAAGACGAGGAGTCGCGCATGCTCCTGAGCTTCTTGCAGCGCCAGCGCGACGCGGTGCTGAAGATCGTCGAGGGGCTGCCCGAGGAGGCCTGGCAGACGCCGGTCGTGCCCTCCGGCTGGACGGTGGCCGGGATGCTCGCTCACCTCGGCGGCGCCGAGCACCACTGGTTCCAGAACGTGACCGCGGGCGGCGTGGAGGAACCGCCCTCGGACGAGGAAGAAGAGGAAGCAGGCGAATACGACCCAAACGCCGCCTTCACGTGCGACTGGCCCAGCGCCGACATCATCGCCGACTACCGCGCCGAGTGCAGGAAGTCTGATGAAGTGCTCGCGGTCACCCCGCTGTCCGCGGCCCCGAGCAGGCTCGACTTCCACCCTGACCCGAAGTACACCGCCCAGATCGCGAGCGTCCGCTGGGTCGTCCTGCACATGATCGAGGAGACGGCCACGCACTCCGGCCACCTTGAGATCGCACGCGAACTCCTCGACGGGAAAACCGGGATTACCGGACGCTGATCCGTCTGCGCCGAATGGCTTACGCACTGAAGTGAGCCAACTCAGGTAAGGAAGAGGTCAGCTGGGCAAGGCGCTACAAGTCGACGCCTTTCAGGCGGTTGCACTCCCCGCAGAGGAGCTGCAGGTTGTCGACCGTGCTGGCGCCGCCCAGGGCCACCGGGATGAGGTGGTCGCATTGAAGATCGAATTCCCGGCTCAGCCCGTTGAACCTTCCGGGCCGATCTGATCGCTGGTGCCGTCTGGCGGCATTTTGGCCGCATCAGTCATCCCCTCATCCCCTGATCCCCACAGCCTCGTTGGGGCGGTCCGCATAGCGGTCCATTTCGCCGGGGTGCAGGTGCCCGTACAAGTCCGCCAGCTGATGTGCGACAGGTCTAGGAGCCTGCCGATCACATGACAGGCAACGCACGGATCTAGCCGATGAGCGCGCGGCTCATCTGGGATATGCGGGTGATCTGGCCGTGCAGAAGGCTGGCGTTCGGCGTGCTCGCCGGATTGTCGTTGCCGTTGTCACTGACCGATGCGGCCGTCGACCCGTTCCCGAAGCAGGTCGGCATGGCCGCAGTGGCGGGCGTACTCCTCAATCATGTGGACCAGTACCGAGCGCAGCTCCGGGCTGCTGCCGTCCGACCCGAGGCCTTTAACGCCTAGGTCTGGGGAATCGGCGACGAACTGCTCGGCGAAAGCCACTTCGCCGTGCCAGGCCCGCCAGGCGTCGCCCACGAGGGCCGGGTCGGCAACCGCGCCGCGCCAGTCAGCATCCGGTATGTCCTTCGACCAGTACAGCGGGAGACTGGATCGCCCCGGGGATCTTGGAGGCTCTGATCCCTGGGAGGATGCAGAGTCATGCCTGCACAGCGGAAATACCCCGAGGAGCTGCGCGAGCGCGCGGTGAAGATGGTCCTGGAGATCCGGGCCCGGGATGGGAAGGGCCGGGGCGAACTGGCCCGGGTGGGCCGTCAGCTGGGTGTTCACCCGGAGGCGCTGCGCGGGTGGGTCCGGCAGGCCGAAGTCGATAATGGGACACGGCCTGGCACCACGACTGAGGACGCGCAGCGGATCGCCGAGCTGGAACGCGAGAATCGTGAGCTCCGGCGCGCGAATGAGATCCTGAAGGCGGCGAGTGCTTATTTCGCCCGCGAACTCGACCCCAGGCTTCCGCGCTAGTCGGGTTCATCGATTCACATCGTGACCGGTTCGGTGTCGAGCCGGCCTGCGCGGTCCTGGAATTCCCGGTCTCTACCTATTACGCGGCCAGGAAGCGTGAGCGTGAGCCCTCGCTGCGTGATGCGCGGGATGAGCAGCTGAAAGAGGAGATCATGCGAGTGTGGCAAGATCGCAGGAAAGGCCGCCGGCTTTACGGGGCGCGGAAGGTGTGGCTGCAGCTGCGGCGCGAGGGCAGCGAGGTCGCGCGGTGCACGGTGGAGCGGCTGATGCGCGAGCTGGGCATCGCCGGTGCTGCCGCCAGGCGGAAGAAGCCGCGGACCACGGTGCCCGGTGCTGTCGGGCAGCGGCCCGCTGACCTGCTGGAGCGGGACTTCACTGCGCCCGCGCCGAACCGCCGGTGGGTCGCGGACATCACCTATGTGGACACGGCCTGCGGGTTTGCGTACGCGGCGTTTGTCACTGACCTGTTTTCCCGCACGATCGTCGGCTGGCAGGTTGCTGATCACCTGCGGGCCGGCCTGGCCCTTGATGCGCTGGAGATGGCGATCTTTGCCCGCCGGGACCGGATCGGTGATCAGCTCGTCCATCATTCTGACCGGGGTGTGCAATACACGTCGATTCACTATACCCAGCGGCTGGAGGATATCGGTGCTATACGTTCCGTCGGCAGCAAAGGAGATTCCTATGATAATGCGGCAGCGGAGGCGGTGAATTCCCTGTACAAGAAGGAGCTTATCAATCGTGAGGGTCCCTGGCAAGATGCCGGGCATGTGACTGTGGCGACAGCGGAATGGGTGTCCTGGTACAACAACGACAGGCTGCACTCCGCTTGCGGGAATGTTCCGCCAGCTGAATATGAGAATACGTGGCTAACTGGCCAGGGCCACACTATAATCATTCCGGAAGCCAAAGCATCGTAGCCTCCAACGAACCCGGGGCGACTCAAACCGTCGGACTGCGTCATCACCCGCCGGAACCAGTGGCGTTCCACCTCGGCCATGTGACGGATAAGGCCGAGCAGGGACATCGTAGAGGGCGGCACCGACCGGCTCGCGAGCTGGGCCGCGTCAAGGTCAGCGCACTTCATCTCCATCGTCAGCCGGTATCTGCGCAGGTATTCAAGCAGTGTCGCCCGCTCGCCCTCTGGTGCGGTCCATTCCGTGAACCTCGGGTCCAGTGCCATGTCCATCCACATGCCGTAAGCGGCCCCGTCGGCAGTCCACCTGTCCGGCACGGCGTCACGCTCGCTCCCGTCAGCCACGGCGACCACCCTGGCACATCCGAACTAACCAGGCAACGCCGTCCGGGCGTGGCAGACCTCCGGCAGTAATCGGGCAACACGCCAAGGCGGCCTCGCAGATCGGGTGCTAGTGCCATCCAGCAGGTGGTGCGCCCTGCCCCAGGCGACAGACCGAAGGGCCACGCGAATCGAGGCGCGGCCCTTCGGGCAGGTGATCTGGCTCCAGCTATCAGGCGGGCGGCTCAGCTTCCGGTGCACTGCTGGCTGGCGTATACCAGGCCGACGCGAAGTGCAACGTTGTGCGCTCGCGCCGCTACCTGATGGACGGAGTGATGGATGGTCTGATTGACGGCCGCCTGGTGGAGACCGCGGTCTCCTACCTGCTGGCCGGTGGCAGCCCCGATCTGCACGCCTGCGCCGCGGGAGAGGGCAGAGGGGTGAATGATCAGTATGATATTTCCGGATCCCGCAGCATTCTGCGCTTGGTAGATGCTCTTGAAGAGGGCCTGGGTCATGGGGTAAGGCCGACACGACGGGTCGTGCTGGGCGAGGGAAGTGACGCTGGCCGGGACGCCGTCGGCGCGCAGCGTGCTTTGCAGTCCGGATGGATCGTTCAGCTGGCGGATGGTGACCTTGATGTCGCCATTGGCTTGCTTGGCCACCGTCCAGGCCGCCAGCTGGGCGGTGCGCGGATGGCTCGCCGGGTGGCCAGATTGGCTGGCCGTGTGGCCGGATGGTGCCAGCGCGGTCACGGCAAGGGCTGTCCCTGCCATGACGGCCATGACTCCGGTAAGGCCGGTGAGCCTGTGCCACCTGCGCCTAGCCCGGCCGTTCCGCGCGATGGCGTCCGGCGGCGTGTTCATGTGGACCCCGGCGAGGGAGTCCTTGGCCGTGGTGAGGGAGTCCTGCACTACGGCCACCGTGTCGTTGGCTTTCATTTGCTGATCTCCTGACTGTCGTGACTGGGGATCGCGGCCCGCAGCGTTGCGACCGCCTTGTGCAGGTGGGCGCCGACGGTTCCCGGAGCTATGCCAAGGACCCTGGCCGTGGTCTCGGTGTCTAGGTCCAGCAGCAGCCGCAGCGTGACGACCTCACGCTGACGTGCGGGCAGCCGTCGCAGCGCGGCCAGCAGGTCGCCGCTGACCACTGTGGCCTGCTCTGCGGGCATCGCAATGTCGTAGTTGCCAAGGGCGACCTCATGCCGATGGCGGCGCCACCAGGACACGTGCGTATTCAGCGCGGTGCGCACCACCCATGCCCGCGGCACCTCCAACTCGCGTACCTTCCGCCACGACATCCACGCCCTGGTGTACGCCTCCGCGACCAGGTCGTGGGCCAGGTGCCTGTCACCGACGTTGAGCAGCACGATCCGCAGGCAGTCATCGCGGGTGGACTCATAGAACTCCGCGAATTCCATCGGTCCTTGCTCCATACCCTTACACGCATCACAGGGTCGATTCCTTTATCCGCCTCGGCTCCGGTGATAACCAAGCGAGGCAGGTCGCAGCCACCGCCCTTGACAGCTCCCGCTCCGGGGCAGTGATCGGCGCCTGTCGGGTGAAGCCCACCACGTGGGAGACCACTCACACGGGAGCGATCATGAACCGCAAGGATTACTGCCCGACCTGTAGCGGCGGCGGCCTGGTGCCCGGCTTGGGATGCACCTGCGACGGGAACACCCACGCCTGCACGCCCATGATCTGCCCCGACGTGCATGGGCAGCGGCGTGCCCGTGGCGTGCCCGATGGCTGGCAGCCCAGGCGCCAGAAGCGATCACCCGGATACTGCGTTCCCGTTCAGTACCGGTCGCTGTCTGCTGCGCGCTCGTTTAGGCGCCGAACCGGATCCGGATCCTGATCTGGCGGCCGCCAGGGGCATTGCCCGGGATGAGGACCTCGCGTGCGGGTGGAGCGGAGACTGATACCGGGGCCCCGAAGTCACTGAAGGTCATCTCGACCGTTCCCTGCTTGAGCGGGGCCGACGCTATCGCGGGCACCGTGTAGGCCGCGTCGAGCTGGCGCACCCGGCCTTGTTGGTCTACATCAATGGAGCCGGTGGCGTGCCCGTTGAGCACTCTGCGGCCCGCGGCGAGCGCCAAGGCGACGGAGAACGCGTAACGGGTACCTGTCCAGCCAGGCCCGGAGACGCTGCCTTGACGGTTCACCTGGCTGACCGATTCGAGCAGCGCGAACAGGTCCTGCGGGTTCGTTTCAACCACGCTGAGCAGTCCCGCGGTGAGCCTGAGCTGTCCACTGGCTGTAGCGGGGTCCCATAGCGGGAGGCTGGGAATCCTGAACCAGGACTTGCCGCCGGGAACCCCCGGCGGGTCGCCAGCCGCGGCCGCGTTCAGGTAGACGTAGCTGCCTATGAAGCGCGTCTGTGCGCCGGTGCGTGTCGTCTGCTCGCCGACTCTTCGCGCTGGATCGAACCCGCCGGAGAACTCCGTCCGCGAGGTGATGGCGGTACCGCTGCTGGGTAGCGTCACCTGGGTCGCCGTCGCGCTGAAGTGATAGCTCTGTCCCGCCGTGCGGGAGACGGCGCTGGTGAGTTGCGCGAGCGCTGAGGGCGGCGCCGGGACGAGAGTCAGCGTGATCAGGACGGCGGCCGCCGCCGCTACTACGGCCGCAGCCGCCGAGAGCGTGATCCGAGAGCGGATGCGATGCGCCGAGCGCCGGGCCTGCACGCCGCGCAGAAGATCGATGCCGGGCGGGATGTCCGCGGTCGCGGCTGCCAAGAGCGCGCGCACTTCTTGTTCGGTTTCGGGCATGTCTGGCTCCTTCACGAAGGGTTCACCTCCCGTCACGCTGCTTATCTGGTGCCTGGTTGACCTCAGCCCGGGGCGGCCATTCGCCGCCGAGTTGCTGCCGCAAAGCGCGCAGGCCCCGGTACGCATGCGTCTTGACCGAACCGGCCGAACACCCGAGAAGCTCCGCCACCGCGGCCTCCGGCAGGTCCTCGCCATAACGCAGCGCCAGTACCGCCCGCTGCTGGCGCGGCAAGGCCGCGAGTGCCTGCCGGACAACAGCGCCGAGAGCTTGCCGGTCGGCGAGGTCACCCGCGTCCGCTTTGTCGGGCAGCGCCGCGACCGGCATTTCGCGTCGCCATCGGGCACGCCACCACGAGCGGTGCGTGTTCACGATGATCCGGCGCAGGTAGGCGTCTGGATCGACGCTCGTATCGAGCCGCGGCCACGCCCGGTAGAGCTTGACCAGGCTGGCCTGGACAAGATCCTCGGCCGCGTGCCAGTCGCCGGTCAGCAGGACCGCTGCCCGAAGGTGCCGGTCGCCGTGCCCGCGTACGAAGGCAGTAAAACGCGCGTCGAGATCGACCGTGTCCCGCCGCATCGCAGCTTCTTTCTGATCGGCGCGGTGTGGGTTCCCACTCCTCACACGCAGCCAGTCCGGCCAGACGTTGACCGCCATGGCGGATAAATCATGAAACCCATGCGGGCGCGCGACAACCCCCACGTCTTGAGCAGCGAAGCCGAGATGCTCGTGGAGTTATGCCCGGAACCGGCTGTGAGTGCCGTGCACGCCACCTGTCCGATCAGGTGGTCAGTCAGGGACCGTCACGGTCACTCATCGCATCACGGACAGACCAACAGGCCCGCCGATCTGGGGTTCCAGCAGGTAGCGCTGATCGCTGAAACATCCCTGATAGGGAAGCAGTTACTGGAAGGCTAATGGAGCACCCGGGGCTGCCGCCTCGGATCCCGCAGTTTCAAGTACATGCAGGCCCACGCAGGTCACAGAGGGTTATCCCTAGAGTGACCAGCGCGGCAGCCCTACAGTCCGTAGGGCCAAGCCCCGTTGGCATCGCAGGATGGGGCCGGGTCAGAACTGGGCCTTGAGTTCGCTGATCTCGTTTACTCGCTGCTTGATCTGGGCGTAGGCGGGGTTCTCGCGGACGCGGCCTACGGCCCAGCGCAGCACCTCTGCGCGGCTGGTCGCGATGCCCGCGGTGATCAGCGTGTCCACGGTCGCCAGGTCGGCGGCCCCGAGCCGGGTCATCACGGGTGTCAGGTCACCAGCTACCTCGCCTGGCTCTGTGTCTCGCAGCATGCTCCTGAAGACGGGGCCTCTGGGCCTGGCTCCGGCCTTGCCGCCGGAGCGGTACTCGACCCACCAGGCGACCGGCCGCAGTTCGTTCCGCACCTTATTGATGGCCTCCAGGTGGGCCTCGTGGAAGGCGTGCATGTCCGCGTGGCCGGATTTTCCTTTCGGCTGGCTTGCCAGGTTGATGAAGACCCGGACTGCGGTCTCTCCTGGCCCGACCTCCGGGTCGTCGCCGTATTCCAGCACTGCGACCCGTTCGATCTCGCCGACGGCGAAGGCGGACTTGACCAGCTGCTCGATGCGGTCGGTCTCTGTGGTGTCCATGCGTGCTCCTAGGGCTACCCACGCTGCTAACCTTACGAGTGTAATGAGAGTAACACGCCTTACCTACCTGCGGCCAAGACAGATCAGGGTGTAGCTGATGTGTAGCTAGCCGGGTTGTCTGACGGCTAGAGACGGATGGGGCAGCCCCAGCCCTGATCACGTGGGCAGAAACCCGCAGCGTGATCGAGGGTCGGACGAGGCAGCGTGGCGGCTGGGGAGCGGCCACGCAACGGGCATGGGCTAGTTCCAGTCGCGCCTGTTCCAGCGTCCGTTGACGTACTCGCGGCCGATGAGGTACCCGGTTGCTACTAGGACCGCTAGTAGGACGATCACCATCAGGATCCCCAGACCCAGCGGGACGGTGCTCTGCATCGCGATCGGCGCAGCGATAACCGCCATAAATCGAAGAGTACATGAGCAACGGAAACCGGTGCAGATCACTACGGATCAGACAGTTGAGCGGCCGAGTAACCAACGGCGTAACGATCCCTCTGACAGCGGCAGACACTAGCGGACGTGCGTGGACCCTGCAGCCAGCGGCAGCAGCGCTGGGGAAGGCCCAAGCTCAAAGCCGCGTGATCGCCGGGCGTCATCCGACAGCTTCGATGCCCGTACTGAGATAACCATTGGAGGTTGCTTCGGGCCACGGTCACACTCAGCCCATGGCAGTACGTGCCGGTGACCCGCCAACCGCGCTCGACCCCGATCGCGAACGAGATGTGCCCGGGCTCTAGGGGGTCAGGCAGGTCAGGGTCACCAGCAGGCCGGGCTGGACTGCCATGATCATCAGCAGCGGTGTGCGGCCCCGGTAAGACTGGAACGCCACCACCGAACGGGGCCGTCTTGGATCGGCGCCGGTTGCGCTCAGTCACCCGGTCCTTTGTCCCCTCGTAGCGACCGGCGCCGATTACCTGGATGGCTTGGGCCTCGGTCAGCTGGGTACCGGCTACGACAAGGCCGGGATCGGAGGTCTCGGCGCGCTTGTCAACCCACCGCCGCGAGGTGTGAGATGGCCATTCCCAAGCTCCACGACAAAGGCCGCATGGCCGACATTCCGCTGTCCTCCGAGGCCAAGATCACCGTCGAGCGACGCGGCGAGATCGTCCTGATCGGGGTCAACCGGCCCAAGGTCCACAACCGGTTCGACCCGGACGCCTTCTTCGGCCTGGCCAAGGCGTACTACGACTTCGACAACGACCCGAGCCTGCGGGCGGCGGTGTTCTTCGGCCACGGCGAGAACTTCTCCCGCGGCATCGACGTGGACGCCTTCGCCCCGCTGGCCAAGACCGGCAGGCCGTTCGCGGTGACCGATGGCATGCTCGATCCCTTCGCCAGAACCCACAAGCTCAGCAAGCCCCTGATCGCGGTGGTCCATGGCGATACCTGGAACATGGGCCACGAGCTGCATCTGGTGGCCGACATCCGGGTGGCCAGCGCCGACGTGCGGTTTGGCCAGGACGAGAACACGCACGGACGGTTCCCTGGCGGCGGCTCGACCATCCGGTTTCCGTGGGAAGCGGGATGGGGGAACGCCATGCGCTACATGCTCACCGGCGAGCACTGGGGCGCGCAGGAGGCCTACCGGATGGGCGTGATTCAGCAGATCGCCCCCAACCCGGCCAAGGCGCTGGCAGCGGGGATCGGGCTGGCCCGGAGGATCGCCGCGTGCGGGCCGCTCGGCATCAAGACCACGCTGGAGTCCGCGCACCTTGCGATCGACGAGTCCCAAGCGGCGGCGTTCGCCAAGCTCGATGAGCAATTCGGCGGACTCTTCCATACCGAGGACTTCATCGAGGGCCGCAAGGCTGAGGCGGAGGGACGTCCCCCCGTCTACCAAGGCAAGTAGGCAGGCTTGCGTCCCCGGTGATCGCTGTCTGTGGCCCGGCGCCCACTCCAGGTCGGCGTCGGTCCCGGCGGGTGGGCTGAGCGATGACCATCCTGTAAGCTTCACCGCCCGGCGGAGCTGATCAGCACCCGGGCCCTGGCCGCGCGGACCGCGCTGGTCAGCGACTCGATGTCGTAGGCGCCGTGGGTGCCACTTGCCGTTGACGAAGAACGTGGGCGTGCCGGAGACGCTGCTCAGGTCGGCGGAGTCTACATCGGCGAAGATCTCTTCATCGCCCACGTGCGCGAGAGCGCGCTCGGAGAACCGCGGCAAGCGTGGCTCGTGGATCTCCCGGGTAGTCGAGCAGCGGGCGTCCCCCGCGGGCGCCGATCACGAATCCGATCGCCGAACCGAGCATCCAGGCGACCACGGCGCTAACCAGCACGATCCAGATGTCGAGCTTGCCCTCTCCCGCCAGCGCGCCCGCCGCGATGAGCGACGCGTCACCCGGGCCTGGTATGCCGGCTTCCATGCGCGTGACTAGCACGAACATGACGGCGTATTCGGACAGGCTCATGGCAGGCCGCCTGATGCCGCACGCCGACTCACCGCGCCGCCTCCCGGCTGGCCAGGCCCTGCTCGGACAGTCATACAGCCAGGTCAAGGCCTCCGCAGCGTGATCAGGTCAGATTTGCAGGCTGAGGGCTGCAGCGTGCCAGACCAGAGAGTATGGAAGGACCCGGGCCGGGTTCAGGGCGAGGGGACGCGGGCTGGCGGCGTGCCTGTTATCTCCGTTATCCGTTCCAGCGGCATAAGGTCGCAGAGGTATTGACAGTGAGGACTTGCAGTCGCGGAGCGTACGCCTGGCCGCAGTATTACACCGATGACTACTTGCGGACGCGGAAGCGAAGGATGGTGACGGCTCCATGTCGTGCTGCTGTCGAGCGGTTCCAGGTCTATTCTCGCGAGGCCCGGGGAGGAGTAGAACCGGATGCCGTCGCCGAGCAGCACCGGCAGGACGTACACCAGGATCTCGTCCACGAGCCCCCGCTGCAGGCACTGACGGGCCACGTCGGCACCGAGGATTTCGAGGTTCTTCCCGCCCGCGGCGTCCAGTGCCGTGGCCACTGCTTCCCCGATGTCACCGGTGAGGTACGTGACCCTCGGGGCCGGCGGGTCCGGCGGCTCGTGGGTGAGGACGAACACGGGTCCGGAGAAGGGGTAGCCTTCGTCGCTCGATGCCGACCCTCGCTCCTTGTTGGCGTCCATCCTGTCGCCTACCTCGTCGGTCCGTCGGCCGACGAGCATGGCGCCGGTGGCCGCCGCGATCTCCGCCAGCCAGGCCGCGTCCGGCGTCACGAAGTCGAAGATCCAGTCCATCGCATCACCGGGACCGGCGATAAAGCCGTCGAGTGACATCGACCTGTTCACGACCACCTTGCCGCTCATCTCACGACCGCCCAGCCGTCGAAGTCGATTGCCACTGCCGCATCTCCCTCCTCCGCCGCGGGCTTGTCCCCGCGGTCCGCAGTGGTGACGTTAGGGGCGCCCGGATCTCATCGGCCCGGCAGGAACCGGCACGGCGCGGCAGGAACTGTAGCCAACACTGAACCCTGACAAGGAAGAGGTCCGAGATCCAAGTCCTCGCAGGCCCACCCAGTCGAGATCGAACTCGTTGCCCTCGATGTCCTGCATCACGATGCACGACTCGTTGTCGTCATCGGCGGGCAGTAGTCGCACGCGTACCGCGCCGAGCGCGACCAGCCGTGCGCATTCAGCCTCAAGCGTGGCCAGGCGCTCTTGACCCACGAGCCCGGTGCCGACCCGTACATCAAGATGCAGCCGATTCTTGACGACCTTGCCTTCGGGAACGCGCTGGAAGAACAGTCGCGGGCCCACACCTGAGGGATCAATGCATGCGAACCATGAACCCTGATCCTCGGGCGGCAGCGAGCGATCAAAATCATCCCAAGTGGCGAACCCATGAGCGAATCCGCTAAACCCCACGATATTAGGGGGTAAACAGTTTCCAGTGCCCTTCGGAGACGACTTCGACGGTGCCGTCGGCCACTTTGATGGCGGTCTGGTCGTCAATCGCGTACCCTGGGGCCGACACCCTGGCGGCCCATTTCTCTGCGCCGGCCATGGAATTTTCTGGCATGTTCTCGTGATCCAGGTGCGGAAATATCGAGAAATCAACTATGCCTAGCGCTTCATCGCCACCAGTAGGCGGCGTCCATGAGACGAATTCCTCCCCGATGCTGGGGGCCATCACCATGCTCCCGCCGCTAAACCCCACCCAGACCGCGCGCAGCGACGGCAAGAGGTCTGCCAGTCCGGATTGCCGCATCCAGTGGCTCAGGTACAAGGCATCGCCACCTTGCACCAGCAGGGCGTCAGTCTCCTGGACCAGGGGAACCCAATGCTCTTCACCCATGCTGGGCAGCGCGGTGAGCTCCAGCACCCCCAACGACTTCCAGCCCAATTCGCACATGGGGGTGGAGGCTCGTCCGGTGATGAACTGCCAGGCCGACCCAGGACCGCCCATGGGGTACGTCGCAGTGGGAATGCAGAGCGCGCTGGACTCGGCGATCGGTTTGCCCAGGAGGTCGACCAGCGCGTCGTGGATGCTTGAGTTCTTGATGCCAGCGGACGTGAGGAGAAGCTTCATGGTTGCCCTTTCTTGGTCATATCGTCGCCCTGCCTCTGTGAGCCTATCCCTTAACGCGAAACTGACCACTACCCGTCGGCGGGCAGTAGTGCTGGCTCGCAGCTTCAGGAACTCTGGGATCAATGCCGCTCATGCACCACTCGAAGTACTCCGTGCCGTAGTCGGCGCTCATGCCGTCGAGCGAGATGTTGAACGCGCGCACCGTTGCCGACGCTGCTGCCAAGGCCGTGGCCAGCTTCCGACCCCAGCCGACAGGCCTGGAATGTCGGCCCAGCACGTGACGCCGGTCGCTGAAACATCCCTGATGAGGAACAGGCCCCCAGCTACGTTCTTCAGCGTGAAGTTCTTCTGGGAGGTCTTCGTCACGCTGTTTGTCGTCATCGACCCGCCGGGAACCGTACCCATCTTCCTAGGCCTGACGAGCGGGCGGACCACGAAGGAACGCAACAGGCTGGCCTGGCAGGCGGCGCTGGTTGCGTTCGGCGTGATCGTGGTCTTCGCGCTGTTCGGCCAGTTGATCCTGGCCTATCTCGGCGTCCAGCTGGCCGCGCTGGAGGGCGCGGGCGGGCTGCTGTTGCTCCTGGTCGCGCTGCAGTTGCTGACGGGCACGGCCCAGGAGCCGACGGAGGCCGAACGGCACATGGCGAACGTGGCGTTCGTTCCGCTCGGGACGCCGCTGCTGGCCGGACCGGGGGCCATCGTCGCGACCATGCTGTTCGTCAGGCGGATCAACGGCGCAGCGGACGCGGTCGCGTTTTCCGCGGCGCTGATCGCCGTGGGCGCCGTCCTCTGGTTCTTCCTGCGGTTCTGCAATCTGGTCGTACGGATCTTGCGGCCCAGCGGCGTGGAGTTGCTGACACGCATCTCGGGCCTGCTAGTTTCCGCGATTGCAGTCCAGTTGATCGCCGGGTCTGTCGGAGCATTCGTGCGCGGTGCTCACTGATCCACCATGCGGGCAGAGATCCACATCTCGGAGTGCCCGGGTACTTCGGTGATCGTCCTGGCCGGGATTCCGGCCGCCGTCATGAACGTGGCGCAGCCGTAACGAAGGTCATGCGGCCTGAGCCAGGCCCGGCCGCGCAGCTCGTCCCAGCGCCGGTTGGCGTGGCGTGGTTCGATCGGGGGTGCCCACCGATAAGTCGACACCAGGTCGTGATCCCGCCGACGCGCAGCGACAGGTCGGCAGCGCGACGGCCTAGGGCTGCGGCGACGGAGCTCCGGCCACGCGGCCACCGGAGGCCCCCAGCCGTAGTCGAGCATCGCGGCGGCGGCGCCAGCCCCGACGGATCCGCGAGGCCAGCAGTGCGAACAAAGCGATGCCGACAGCCAGCACCACGGCCGCGATGCTTGCCGCGGCGGCCGGGTGGAACACAGCGAACGACACGAGGCCGGCCACGCCCAGGTCCTCGAGCAGGCTGGCGACGACGTTGCTGAACGGTTCGGGGCTCGCGTTGACGCCAATCCGCATGCCGGTCTTGACGACGTGCGAGGCGAGTGCCGACCCGCCACCGAGCGCGACCGCGGCGATTGTCGCGGCCGGACCAGCGTGTGCTTGCTGGGCCATAACGACGCCGATCGCGCCGCCGACCACTGGCCGCAGGGCCGTGTGAACGACGTCCCACACCGAGTCCAGCATCGGGATCTTGCCCATCACGAACTGGCCGGCGTACAGCGAAGCGGCAGCCGCTAGAACCGACGGGCGCTCCAGCACCGGCGGTATCGCGGCGATGTGCCCGAACCTGCCCAGCAGGCCGAGCACGAGCACCGCCGCGTGGCTGTTGACACCGCTGGCGACGCCGCTGGTGAAGATCAAGGAGACTGGGAGCATCCGCGTCGGTCCTCCTGCCCTCGTACTTATGCCTACTACTGCGCAGATTCCAGACCGACTGCCCGATACTACCCGGACAATTCCATTGATACGGGCAGGTCCGTCGCCCCCACCTCGGTGAACACGGTCTTGCGCATGGTTCCGCATGGGGGATCCGGGTGGCCTGGATCATCGGCACGCGGTTGAGCCTGGCTACCGCAACGTGACTGGCCAGCACGAGCAGATGGCCTGGTCCCTTTGCCGGACCGGCGGACCGGCTTGATTCTCCAGTGGCTCGAGGAGCCACACTGACAGTCATGGACGACGACGGGCCCCCCGCTGACGATGTGCGGTACGGGATGACGTGGCAACAGCCAGAGAGGCAGTCTGATGCCCAGCGCGCAGTTGTATGACAGCATCGGAGCCACCTACACCGTGACGCGGCGAACCGAGCCGCGGATCGCCGCCAGGGTCTGGGCTGCGCTCGGCGACGCGCGGACGGTGGTGAATGTCGGGGCGGGCACCGGCTCCTACGAGCCCCCTGGCCGTGACGTAACCGCGGTGGAACCGTCGGCGCTCATGCGTGCGCAGCGTCCCGCAAGCGCGGCACCGTGCGTGGCTGCCACTGCGGAGAGCCTTCCGTTCGAGGACCAGTCCTTCGACGCCGCGATGGCTCTTTCCACCGTTCATCACTGGCAGGACCCGATCGCAGGCCTGCGCGAGATGCGGCGCGTGGCTCGCCGCGTGGTGGTATTCACGTTCGACGCCAGTGACACCGGATGGCATCGTCGGTTCTGGCTTACTCGCGACTACCTGCCCGAGGCCGCGGACCTCCTTGTCGGCTGGCCTTCGCTGACCGAGCAGGCCCGCGCGATCGGAGCCCGCGTGGAGCCGGTGCTCATTCCGTGGGACTGCGCCGACGGCTTCTTCGAGGCCTACTGGCGCCGGCCCGAGGCATACCTGGACGAGAATGTCCGTCGCGGAGTATCGGTCTGGGCCAGAGTCGGCCCGGACGCCGAGCAGAGGGCAGTGCACAGCCTCCATAATGACCTCGCCTCAGGTCGGTGGGCCGAACGTAACCGCGATCTCGTCGATCTCGACGCGGCAGAGCTTGGCCTTCGCCTGCTTATCGCCTGAACCAGGCACAGCTGCTGGCGGTCGGTTCCATCTGATGACAGGAAAGAGGTCACTGGTTCAAGTCCGCCCAGGCGGCATACATACGGTGAGGTCATGTTCTTCGAGCCCTTGCCAGCGGCGGAAGACACAGTCGCCGCCGGGTTACCGGAACCTCCGCCGTGGTCGGGCCCGCCCGCACTGGAAACCGGGCGGTACTGGCCGTTGAGAAGACAGTGGCCCGCAGCGCGAACGTGGTGCTGCGGCTGCCCACGATCCGGGCCTTCTGACGGCAGACGGCCCTGGCCAGGATCTTCGGGGTCAGTGCCCTCAGGTTACGATGGCAAACCGGGCGCGGTGGCGGCGCCGTTGATGGTTGCCGGTGATCGCACCACGATTATGACGACAGGCACCTCAAAGGAGCGATCGCATGATCCTGATCAACATCAAGATCCCGATCCGGCCCGACAAGACGGACGACTGGCTAGTACTGGCCGATTCCTACGCCAGGGACGTCAACTCCGAGGATGGCTGCCTGTTCTTCCAGTTCGCCCGGAGCCTCACCGATGAGGACGAGTTCATCTGCATCGAAGGCTTCAAGGACGCCGAAGCGGGAACTACCCACGTCAAGCAGCCGTACGTGAAGAGGTTCTTCGACCTCATGCCCGACCTCGTGTCCGCGCAGCCGCAGATCATCTACATCGACACGCCACATGACGGCTTCGGCCCGATGGGCGAGATCCAGCCTCGCTGACCGTCAGCGGCACGTTGCCGGAGCCTCATCACAGGCTGAAAGGCAGGGCGCGTCTGTCAGGCGCCCGGTGGCTGGTAGGCGATCCCTCTCGCCCGCTCGGCGATCGCGGCCAGATCGCCGGATTCGATCAGTTCGTGCGTCTCGAAACGCGTGAAGGCGCCCGAACTGGTCGCCGCCAGGCTCACCGCGGCCATGGTGTGTGAGTCAGGCAGCACGAAGACGCCCGCGCCGTCGTACTGTCCGAACATCCAGTAGTACGACTCGAGCCTTCCCCCCGCCGACTCCGCCAGTTCCCGCACCACAGCGGCCCGGTCCGAAGGTTTCGCGACGAACCGCTTCATCGCCTCCCCGGTGAGGCCGAACAGGACCAGGTACTTTGTCACCGCCACCACTCCCAAGGGCAAGGACACCGTTCTGATCTGGCACTGCCGGTCAGTATCGCGCCGACCTTCCCCGGCTTCAACCCGGGTAAGCCTGACGCCGGCCACCGCCCACCAGGGCCTTATCTATCACTAGGCACACGCCGGATCAGGTCGTCCATCGGGGACCTCGTGTGCAGCACCTCCGCCCAGGCGGCGAAGGCCGTATTTCAGTAGACCCGGCCTCCCGGCGCGAAAAGACTTAGCGCATGCATGCGGTAGTAGCCACCGTGCGCATCGAGGACCTGCGGGTGGCCCGCGACGCGCTGGCAGGCTTGAGGCTGAACCTGGTGCCGAGAGCGCCCGGTTTCGTCAACGCGTACTGGCTGGCGCCGGTTGACGGGATTGGCATGTCCGTTATCGTCTTCGACACGAAGGAACACGCCGACGAGGCTGCCGCCTATCCGCTTCCCCCGCTACCGGGTGTCATGCCGCTGACCCTGGAGATCCGCGAGGTATACGCCAGCGCCTGAGCGGGAGTACCGAGCAGACCCGACCGGCCACAACCTCCGTCAGTTTCAGGCCCGCGAGCGCCCCAGGACGCAGCCCTCTTCGGTCTCGGGAGTGGCTTCACCGTTGCCAACGGTGGCTGTCCCCGGCCAGGAGCAGTCCAGGATTGGGGCGGGCCTACTGGCGGGTGAACACGGCGTGGACGACGATGGTGTTGTTCATCGGGGCTATTCCCAGCCGGTTCCACGTCAGGCCGAAGTCGGCCCGGTCGACCGGGATTTCGCCGTCCAGCCACACCTCGTCATCGACGCTGGAGACCTTCGCGTCGAAGGACACCGGGCGGGTGCGGCCGCGGACGGTAAGCCTGCCCGCAATCCGGACACCTCCGTTGGAGGGCGACACGCCATCGGCGACGTAGGTGAAATCGGGGTGGTTAGCGATGTCGAAGAAGTCGGCCGAGCGCAGGTGCTTGTCCCGCATCTTGTTCTTCGTGTCGATCGACCCGGCGCCCACCGTGATGACGCCGCTGACATTCCCGGCCGCCGTCACCGTGCCGTTCCCGGCGACCTGGCGGAAAACGCCCTTGAGCGGGGCAAGCCCCCACGTGTGCCTGGTCTTCAGCACGACCTCGGACCTGGCCGGGTCGAGGGTCCAGGACCCGGCGAGCTTGCCGTCACGCAGCAGCGCCTGCAGCGCCGGCGAGGTCAGCTGTCCTGACGGTGCCATGGCACGCCCCTGTCACTTTGGTTTGGATATCAAAAATATTTTAATAGGGGAACCGTATATACTGTGGTACGGCTTGTCAAGCCGGGACGGGGCGCTGACGGAGGATCATGACGGACGAAACGGGCGGCTCTCAGCACTCCGCGCTGTGCCTGCGCCTGATGCAGCTGTTTCCCCGCGTGACCAGAGGGATGCGGCGCTGGCAGGACCGCGCCGCACAGCCCGCGCCCGCGCCACTGAGCCCGCGGCACGTCGCCGCGCTCGAGCAGATCCGCAACGGTCCGGTCACCGTGGGAGAGCTGGCCTCCCGGCTCGACCTGACCCTGCCCACCGTCAGCGGCGTGCTCGCTGACCTTGACCGGGCAGGCTATATCGAGCGGCACCCCGACCCGGCCGACCGGCGCCGCACGATCGTCCGGATCGTCCCCGGCCAGGCCACCCTGATCGCGGAATGGCTGGACGGCGCCGCCCTGCCGATGGCCCGCGTCCTGGACAAGCTCACCCCCGCCGAGCAGGAGGCCTTCCTCAAGGCCATGGACCTGCTCGAAGCCGAGCTGCACAGCCAGGACACCGAGCACTGAACCAGCCCGCACGACCTTTTGCCGGTCCTGGCCGGCGTGTTGGAGATCGGTGTCTGCCTGATTGCAACCTGATGCAGGGCTCGAGGCATCTATATGTATATCGGCATGTCGGCACAGGGGCGTCAGCATGCTGTCCTGGGCCATGCCGCGCTAGAGGAGCGCTGACCGGTGACATCCGCGGAGGAGTTCATCGAGTTCGCGACGATTAGCTCGCCGCGACTGCGGCGCACGGCGTTCCTGTTGTGCGGGGACTGGCACACCGCCGAAGATCTCGCGCAGACCACCCTGATCAAGATGTTCGGGTCCTGGCGCCGCATCAGCCGAAAGGACGCCACGGATACCTACGCGACACGGATCTTGATAAACACCTATCTCGCAGACATGCGCCGCAAGCGGGTCGGCGAGGTTCTCACCGACACGCTGCCCGAGTACCCGGTCCAGCCGCAGGCGCCCGAGGCCCGCCTGGTGGTGGTGGACGCGCTGGCCGCGCTGCCGCCCAGGGCCCGCGCGGTGGTGGTGCTGCGCTACTGGTCCGACCTGAGCGTGGAACAGGTCGCGGCCCTGCTCGGCTGCTCGGCAGGCAACGTGAAGAGCCAGAGCGCTCGCGCGCTGGACAAGCTGCGGATCCTGCTCGGCGACGCTGCCGCCGAAACCGGCCCGGCTGCCCAGCGGCAGGAGATGAACGAGATGGGTGCCTCAGATGGATGAGCTGTGGCTGCGCGAGCTGCTGGACCGCGCCACTGCCAGTGAACCGCCCATGGGTCCGGTGGCGGCCAACGCGCTGCAGGGCGGCATCAGGCGGCGCCAGCGGCGCCGAGCGCAGGGCACGGCGGCGTGCGCGGCGGCGGTCGCCGTGATCGCCGTCGCCGCTCTGGCCGTGACGGGGGCGGCCCGCAATCGAGCTGCCGGGCCGGCCAAGGTGACACGCCCCTCGACCCTCTATGTCCTGACTGGCGTTGGCGCGGTGAGGCCGATCCCGACCGCTACGGACAGGCCCGGCAAGACGATCCCGGTCGGGAACGGGCAGATCATGGCGATAACGCCGGACGGCAAGACCATCTACGTGGGCGACGACTACGTGAGCGAGGAAGAACCAAAACCTGCGGTGGTACCGGTATCTACGGTCACGGACACGGCCTCCAAGCCGATCCTGATGGGGGAGGTGCCAAGCCAGATCCTGATCACGCCGGACGGGAAGACCGCCTACGTGCTGGGCCTGGCGGGAGGACCGGCCGAGATCATCCCGATCGCGACGGCCACGAACACGCCGGAGAAGGCCATAAAGGTCGGGATGACGGACGGGGGGGCTTACCAGATGGCGATAACGCCGGACGGGAAGACCCTCTACGTCACCTCGTCGACCAAAGAGGGCGAGGCTCCGTCCTACGTGATCCCGATCGCGACCGCCACGAACACGCTGGGGAAGCCCATAAAGATCCAGAACGCCGACATCGGCGAGATCGTGATGAACCCGGACGGCAAGACCGCCTACGCCATCGGCCAGTCGGCGACCGGGACCGAGATTGTTCCGATCACGACCGCCACGAACACCCCCGGGAAGCCGGTCCGCGTCGGCCCGGCCGCGGGCGTCCTGGCCATCACGCCCGATGGGCGGATCCTCTACCTCCTCCAACTCGGTAACTACGGTGTTAAGTCCGGCCCGTCCGGCGTGATCCCCTTCGCGACGGCCACGGACACGCCCGGGAAGCTGATCAAGATCGGCGGCTACGTCTATGCGATGGCGGTCACCCCGGACAGCAGCACCGCCTACGCCGCCAGCGAGCCCTCGACGAAGCCAGCGCCGCCGGGCTGCACCGGCCGGACGGGCGAGGTGACGCCGATCTCGACCGCCACGAACGCGCCCGGAAACCCCATCCGGGTCGGCTGCGACCCCTATTTCCTCGCGATCACCCCGGACGGCAAAACCGTCTGGGTGGCCAACGGGGAACGCACGCTCACCCCGATCGCGACGGCCACGAACACGCCCGGAAAGTCGATCAGGTTCCGCGGCGTGATCAAGGCGATCGCGGTCTCGCCCTGACCCGGGACGCGCCCCGGCCGGACCAGCTCGCAGCCACCTGACGCTAGGTCGGCCCGCGGCACAGGGTTGCTCGCCGCAGGCCAAGGGTACAGACCAGGGGTCACGGGCGCGACGCGCTGCCCGATCCGCGATCGTGAGGCTTGCCAGCTATTCCGCTGGCGCGGGAGGAATGCCGTGGGCCTCGAAGGCCGGCCCGGAGCCGACCGGTCCGGCCGTCCGTCATCGTCAGCCAATCCAGGGAGGTAGCGACCCATGCCCGACGCCACCGACATCCGTCCCTTCCGGGTCGACATGCCCGACGAGGCGATCGCCGAGCTTGGACGGCGCATCGTGGCCACGCGCTGGCCCACCAAGGAGCTCGTCACCGACCGGTCGCAGGGCGTGCAGCTGGCGACGCTCCAGGAACTTGCCCGCTACTGGACGACCGAGTACGACTGGCGCAGGTGCGAGGCGCAACTGAACGCGCTGCCGCAGTTCACGACCGAGATCGACGGCGAGGACGTCTACTTCTTCCACGTGAAGTCGCGGCATGAGAACGCGCTGCCGCTGATCATCACGCACGGCTGGCCCGGCTCGATCCTCGAGATGCTGGGAGTCGTCGGCCCGCTCACGGCCCCGACCGCGCACGGCGGCTCGGCCGGGGACGCGTTCGACCTCGTGGTGCCGTCCATACCCGGCTACGGCTTCTCGGCCGAGCCGTCCGAGCTCGGCTGGAACGTCGGCCGCGTCGCACAGGCGTGGGCGGAGCTGATGCGCCGCCTCGGCTACGACCGCTTCGTCGCCCAGGGCGGTGACGTCGGCGCCGCCGTCACCGACTCGATAGGCCGCCAGGCACCCGCCGGGCTGCTCGGCATCCACATGAACCTGCTCCTGGCGGGGCTGGGCGGCGGCTACCCGTCGCCGAATCCCACCTCGGAGGAAAAGGCGGCGCTCGACGCGATCACCACGTTCAGGACCAGCGGTAACGGCTACCTCATCGAGCAGAACACGCGGCCGCAGACGATCGGCTACGCGCTGCTGGATTCACCGGTTGCCCTGGCGGCCTGGATGCTCGACCACGACACCGACGCCTACTACAAGATCTCCCGCGCCTTCACCGGCGGGCAGCCCTCCGGCGGGCTCACCCGCGACCACATCCTCGACAACGTCACGCTGTACTGGCTGACCAGCACCGGGGCCTCGGCGGCGCGATCGTACTGGGAGAACACGCAAGCCGCCGTCCACGCGGCCGGGCAGCCCCGCCCGGAGGTCAAGGTCCCGGTCGGCTTCACCACGTTCCCCGGCGAGATCTTCCGGGCGCCGCGCAGCTGGGCCGAGAAGTCCTATCCCAGCCTCAGCTACTTCAACGAGGCCGGCAAGGGCGGCCACTTCGCCGCCTGGGAAGAGCCCGAGCTGTTCGCGACCGAGATCCGGGCGGCGTTCAGGCCGCTGCGCTGAGGGACAGCCCGCCCCCGGCTGGCGGTGACCGCCTGGCCCACGACCGGATCACCCGCAGTACGCGCGGCCGCCGGACGTCGAGCGCTCGCCCGCGGATCGATCAGGAATGGAGAAGCGCGGGTCACGGAGCCGCAACTAGCCTGACCGGGTAGATGCGACCCTCGAGTTCAGGAGTGACCATGAGCGACTCTTCCCCCCAGGGAATCAAGACCGTGCTGCATCCCGTGTCCGACCTGGCGAAGGCCAAGCCGGTGTACACGGCCCTGCTCGGCGTGCCGCCGGAGGTCGACGAGTCCTACTACGTCGGCTTCGAGGCCGAGGGCCAGCACATCGGGCTGGTGCCGGGCGGCGGGCCGCAGGGCATGACCTCACCGGTGGCTTACTGGCACGTGCCGGACATCGAGGCGAAGCTGGCCGAGGTGATCGCCGCGGGCGCCACCGTGCAGGAGCCCGTGCGCGACGTCGGTGGCGGCCGCCTGGTGGCCACGGTCACCGACCCCGACGGCAACGTCCTCGGGCTGCTTCAGGACCGGTGAGTGCCGACCGCCGCTCCCTCGGCCGGGCGAGGTCCGGCCTGACAGATGGAGACACGATGAGCACGGCCACTCCGGCGGGCACGCAGCCGCCCGCGCTGGACATGGCCGACAGCCACGATCGGATCCGCGTGCACGGCGCGCGCGTGAACAACCTCAAGGACGTCAGCGTCGAGCTCCCCAAGCGCCGGCTGACGGCGATCACCGGTGTCTCCGGCTCGGGCAAGAGCTCTCTGGTGTTCGGCACGATCGCCGCGGAGTCGCAGCGGCTGATCAACGAGACCTACAGCGCCTTCGTGCAGGGCTTCATGCCGACCATGGCGCGGCCCGAGGTGGACGTCCTCGAAGGGCTGACGACCGCGATCATCGTCGACCAGGAGCGGATGGGCGCCGACGCCCGCTCCACGGTCGGCACCGCCACCGACGCCAACGCGATGCTGCGCATCCTCTTCAGCCGGCTCGGGCGGCCGCACGTCGGCTCGCCCAACGCGTTCTCCTTCAACGTGCCGTCGGTCCGGGCCAGCGGCGCGATCACCGTCGAGCGCGGCGGTGGCAAGACCGAGCGAAAGACCTTCACCCGCGTCGGCGGCATGTGCCCGCGCTGCGAGGGCCGGGGCTCGGTCAGCGACTTCGACCTGTCAGCGCTGTACGACGACAGCAAGTCGATCAACGAGGGCGCGCTCACGATCCCGGGCTACAGCGTCGACGGCTGGTTCGGCCGCATCTTCAGCGGCTGCGGCTTCTTCGACCCGGACAAGCCGGTCCGCAAGTTCACCAAGGCCGAGCTCCAGGCGCTGCTTTACAAGGAGGCGACCAGGATCAAGGTCGACGGCGTCAACCTGACGTACGAGGGACTGATCCCGAGAATCCAGAAGTCGATGTTGTCCAAGGACCGGGAGTCGCTGCAGCCGCACGTCCGGGCGTTCGTGGACCGGGCGATCACCTTCACCGCCTGCCCCGAGTGCGGCGGCACCCGGCTCAGCGAGGAGGCCCGGTCGGCGCGGATCGCCGGGCTCAACATCGCCGACGCGTGCGCGATGCAGATCAGCGACCTCGCCGGGTGGGTACGCGGGCTGGGCGAGCCGTCCGTCGCGCCGCTGCTGGCGGCGCTGGGGGACACCCTCGACTCGTTCGGCGAGATCGGGCTCGGGTACCTGTCGCTGGACCGCCCGTCGGGCACGCTGTCCGGCGGCGAGGCGCAGCGCGTCAAGATGATCCGGCACCTCGGGTCCTCGCTTACCGACGTCACCTACGTGTTCGACGAGCCCACCATCGGCCTGCACCCCCATGACATCCAGCGGATGAACGCCCTGCTGCGGCAGCTCCGCGACAAGGGCAACACCGTGCTCGTGGTGGAGCACAAGCCAGAGGCGATCGCGATCGCCGACCACGTCGTCGACCTCGGCCCCGGCGCTGGCCCGGCCGGTGGCGAGGTGGTCTTCGAGGGCACCATCGACGCGCTGCGGGCCAGCGGCACGCTGACCGGGCGGCACCTGGACGACCGGGCCGGCCTGAAGCCGTCCGTGCGGACGCCGTCGGGAGTGCTGGAGGTACGCGGCGCCAGCACCCACAACCTGCGGGACGTCGACGTCGACGTACCGCTCGGCGTGCTGGTCGTGGTGACCGGCGTGGCCGGGTCGGGAAAGAGCTCGCTGATCCACGGCTCGGTGTCGGGCCGGGCGGGAGTGGTGTCGGTCGACCAGGCCGCGATCCGCGGCTCGCGACGGAGCAACCCGGCCACGTACACGGGGTTGCTCGATCCGATCCGCGCGGCGTTCGCGAAGGCCAACGGCGTGAAGCCGGCGCTGTTCAGTGCCAACTCCGAAGGCGCCTGCCCCAGCTGCAACGGCGCCGGTATCATCTACACCGACCTGGCGGTGATGGCCACGGTCGCCACCACCTGCGAGGAGTGCGAGGGGAAGCGGTTCGAGGCGTCGGTGCTGGACTACCACCTCGGCGGCCGGGACATCAGCGAGGTGCTCGCGATGCCGGTGACCGAGGCCAGGGAGTTCTTCGGCACCGGCGAGGCACGCACGCCCGCCGCGCTCAAGATCCTCGGCCGGCTGGCCGACGTCGGGCTCGGCTACCTCAGCCTCGGCCAGCCGCTCACCACGCTGTCCGGCGGCGAGCGGCAGCGGCTCAAGCTGGCTATTCACATGGCGGAGAAGGGCGGCGCCTACGTCCTCGACGAGCCGACCTCCGGCCTGCACCTGGCCGACGTCGAGCAACTGCTCGGCCTGCTGGACCGGATCGTCGACTCCGGCAAGTCGGTCATCGTCATCGAGCACCACCAGGCGGTGATGGCGCACGCCGACTGGATCATCGACCTCGGCCCCGGCGCCGGCCACGACGGCGGCCGGATCGTCTTCGAGGGCACGCCCGCCGGTCTCGTGGCCGCCCGCTCCACCCTCACCGGCCAGTACCTCGCCGCCTACGTCCGCACCTGACCGCGCTATGTCACGGCCAGGCGGTAAGGCTTGGCCGGTGCCGGCGCGCCGATCTCCGGCTGCGAGGATCATCGGGTGGTACCTGAGGACATCCGCGACTTCTTCGTGGCGAGCGGCAGCGTCGCCGGCGCGCTGATCGGGCTGCTGTTCGTCGCCATCTCGGTGGCGGGCGAGCGCCTTGTCCGGGCCGAGGCAGGAGGGCAGATCCTGCGCGTACGCGCGGCGGCGGCGCTCACGGCGTTCATCAACGCGCTGGCCGTGTCACTGTTCGCGCTGATCCCCGGGCACAAGATCGGGCCCGCCGCGCTGGCCGTGGGGATCGGCGGGCTCGTGTTCGTCATCGCGGCGCTGCTGTCGTTGATCCGCTTGCACCAGGTGCGCGGGAGGAAGCTAGGTGATGCGCTGTTCCTACTCGGGCTGATCGTCACGTTCGTTATCCAGCTGATCGAGGGAGCCCAGGTGCTCGCCCAGCCCGGCAACAGCGGCGACGTGAACACCATCGCCGCCCTGGTGGTCGTCTGTTTCCTGATCGGGATCGCCCGCGCCTGGGAGCTGATCGGCGGGCCGTCGATCGGTCTCACGCGCGAGGTCACCGCGCTGGTCCGGGGCCACGAGCGCGGCGCCGACCACCCGGCGGACGAGGAGTCGCGCTAGCGACCGCCGCCCGCCGCCGCCGACTCGGTAACCTGAAGATCATGGCACGTGACGAGCGCAGCGTTACCCCGCAGAGCGAGGACTTCGCGGCCTGGTACAACGACGTGGTCTTCCGCGCCGAACTGGTGGACCGGGGACCGGTCCGCGGCAGCATGGTGATCAGGCCGTACGGGTACCGGATCTGGGAGCTGCTGCAGGCGGACCTGGACGGGCGGATCAAGGCCACGGGGCACCAGAACGCGTACTTCCCGCTGCTGATCCCGCAGAGCTACCTGCAGCGCGAGGCCGAGCACGTCGAGGGGTTCGCGCCCGAGGTGTTCACGGTCACCCACGCGGGCGGCAAGGAACTGGAGGAGCCACTGGTCATCCGGCCGACGTCGGAAACGATCATCGGGGAGATGATGGCCAAGTGGATCAGCTCGCACCGGGACCTGCCGCTGCTGCTGAACCAGTGGGCCAACGTGCTCCGGTGGGAGATGCGGCCCCGGATGTTCCTGCGCACCAGCGAGTTCCTCTGGCAGGAAGGCCACACCGCGCACGCCACCGCGGCCGACGCGACCGCCGAGACCATGCTGGCGCTGGGCTTCTACCAGGACGTGGCCGGCCAGACCGCGGCGCTGGCCACCGTGCCGGGCGAGAAGACGCCGGGAGAGCGGTTCGCCGGGGCGGAGCGCACGTTCACGATCGAGGCCATGATGCGGGACGGGCGCGCCCTGCAGGCGGGCACCTCGCACTTCATGGGGACGAACTTCGCGGCGGCGTTCGGGATCACCTACACCGGCGAGAGCGGCGCGGCCGAGCTGTGCCACACCACCTCCTGGGGCATGACCACCAGGATGATCGGCGCCGTGATCATGACCCACGGTGACGACAAGGGCCTGGTGCTGCCCCCGGCGCTGGCTCCGTACCAGGTGGTGATCGTCCCGATCGGGCGCGGGGAGCAGGCCGAGACGACCTTGTCGGCGGCCGTCGAACTGGCGGCCACGCTGCAGCGCGCGGGTATCCGGACGCACGTGGACGACCGGCCGCAGTTGTCGCTGGGCTTCAAGTTCAACGACTGGGAGATGCGCGGCGTGCCGATCCGGCTCGAGCTTGGCCCGCGGGACCTGGCGGCCGGTACCGCGCTGATGTCCCGGCGCCTGAGTTACCCGCCACCGGACGCTGCCAAGGAGGCCATCCCGCTCGAATCGGCGCCAGATGTGCTGGCGGCCGAGCTGGCCGCGTTTCAGGCCATGCTGGCGCGGCGGGCCGCCGACTTCCGCGACGACCACACCGCCTCGGCCGATTCCTGGCCCGAGTTCGTGGCCGCGGTGGCGGTCGGCTGGGCGCTGGCGCTGCACTGTGGCGAGCAGGCTTGTGAGGACGAGATCAAGGCAGAAACCACGGCCACTCCGCGCTGCATCCCGCTGTCAGGCGAACCCGAGCAGGGGACCTGCATCCGCTGCGGCAAGCCGTCCGCCTACGGCACGCGGCTGATCTTCGCCCGCGCGTATTAAGCCTGCTGCGTGCCGGAGCCAGGACCCGCCGTGGACACGCTGATCAGCGCGGGCATCGCGGCCGACCGCGCCGAGGCCGTCCGCTGGGCCCTGGCCCGCATCGGCGAGCGGCCCGCCTACGCGCAGCTGCGCGAGCACACCCGCGACATCGAAAGGCTCAAGTCCGAGTTCTAGCGCGACCCGGGGTCGCGGTCAGAACGCCTCGACGTCGACGATGGCCTGGGCGAAGGCCTGGGGGGCTTCCTGGGGCAGGTTGTGCCCGACGCCACCGCCGATCACCCGGTGTTCGTACTTGCCGGTGAACTTGGCCGCGTAGGCGGTGGCGTCCGGGTGCGGCGCGCCGTTGGCGTCGCCCTCCAGGGTGATGGTGGGCACGGCGATGGCCGGGGCGGTCGCGAGGCGCGCCTCGATGTCGTCGTATTCCGGCTCGCCGGGGGCCAGGCCGATCCGCCACCGGTAGTTGTGGATCACGATCGCGACGTGGTCGGGGTTTTCGAGGGCGGCCGCCGTGCGGTCGAACGTGGTGTCGTCGAAGGCCCATCTCGGTGACGCGAGCCGCCAGATGAGCTTGCCGAATTCGCCCCGGTCCTTGGCGTCAGCCGGCCTGGCCGCGGTCGGTGGCGAAATAGAACTGGTACCACCAGGCGTGCTCAGCGGCCGGGGGCAGCGGCGCGGCGCCGGCGGCCTGGCTGCCGATCAGGTACCCGCTGACCGAGACCAGGGCCTTGCACCGGTCCGGCCACAGCGCCGCGACGACGTCGGCCGACCGTCCGCCCCAGTCGAACCCGCCCAGGATGGCCCGCTCGATGCTGAGCGCGTCCATGAGCGCGATAACGTCCACGGCCAGAGCGGCTTGCTGCCCGTTGCGGAGGGTGTCACCGGACAGGAAGCGGGTGGTCCCGTAGCCGCGGAGGAACGGGACGATGACCCGGTAGCCCGCCGACGCCAGCGCCGGCGTGACATCGGCAAAGCTGTGCACGTCGTAGGGCCAGCCGTGCAGCAAGACGACGACCGGCCCGTCGGGCGGGCCGTCGTCGGCGTAGCCGACGTTCAGCACGCCGGCCTCGACCTGCTTGAACGCGCCGAATGAGGTGCCGGTGCCCGGCTTGATCGGCGCGATAACGACCGTGTCCGCCATGGTGAACCTCCCGGGGGGCTCAGCTACACATCGGGGGCAGGACGTCGATGTCGAACTCGTTGCCCTCCGGATCCGCCATGCACCGCCAGCGGAATCCCTCCAGCTCGCGGGTGTTCCCCGGCTCAAGCCAGCGGCCGCCAAGCTCTTCGATCTCTGCCGTCGCCTCGTCCAGGTCATCCACGACCAGGTCGAGATGCAGCCGGTTCTTCCCGGCCTTGGCCTCCGGCACCCGCTGGAAGCCGACGGTCAGCCCGTCCTCGGCCGGCGACAGCACCAGGAACTCGCCGTCGCCGATCGTCGCGTCCACGCTCACCGCGAGCAGGCCGCACCAGAACGAAGCCAGGCGCTCCGGCTCGGCCGCGTCGATCACCAGGTACCCCACCTTCGCAGGCATGCCAGCTCCCCCTGTTCGCGGCCTGAGCGCCGGGGCCATAACGGACCCAGCGGTAGCGTACCGGGCGTCATAGGACGCCGGCCCGGGCGGCGGGGGCGCTGCCCCGATCACCGCACTACCTTCGAAGCTTGTGATGGCGTCCAGCGCTGTCCTGACCTGACGGGCCGCGGCGCTGTCCTGGGCGGGGGTTGCCGGCCAGGCGGCGCCGGGCCGTGCGACGAAAGGCCATGTCATGGCGATCTACCAACACATACGCCATCCGCGCATCGCGGCGCGCCGAGCCGACCGTCCGGTGAAGGTGGCTGATCAGCTCCCCCGGGACTCGGCGGTCAACCGGTTCAACACGAAGGTCGCGATCGTCATCACGCGGGTGGTGGGCAGCATGTGGTGTGCCTACGCGTTCGCGCTGTTCGACCTGATCAGCCTCCCGGACGCGATCCGCGGCGGCCCGTCGACGATCGTCTCCTGGGTGGCGCAGACCTTCCTGCAGCTGGTGTTGCTGTCGATCATCATGGTCGGGCAGAACGTGCAGGCCGCCGCCGCGGACCAGCGCGCCGAGGCGACGTTCCACGACGCGAGCGCGACCCTGCACGAGGTGGCGCACGTGCAGGGCCACCTCGCCGCCCAGGACGAGATCCTGACCCGGATCGCCGCGAAGATCGGCCTCGACCCGGTCCCGGTCATCGACAACCCCGGCCTCGACGAGTCAGCCGATCCTGACCCGGAACGCTGACCGTCCGCCACATGGCGGTGCAGCTCTATGGCCTGCTGCCGGGAGTGGCTGGCCCAGCACCTGCCTTCTCGGCCGGCATAGCCGGCAGCTATTCTCCTCGGGTGGGGGACGTGACCACTCGGTCACCGCCGTCTGACCGTGGCACCGTGGCGAGGACCGCGCATGATCTGGTGCTCGAAGTGGTCCGGCGGCGTACCCCGCCGGGGATCAGCATCGTCATCGAGGGCCCGCCGGGCATCGGCAAGACCTTCCTGACCCGGGAGATCCTGGATGGCGTCCCGGCCGCCGAAGCGAAGGTCCTCCGGGTAGCGGGCGAGCAGGGGCGGCGTAACGACCCGTTCGCCCTCGCCGGGCAGCTCCTCGCCGGCACCCCCCCTCGCGGAGGACCGGGCGACGCGGCGCTTGACCGTGTCGACGAGCTGTGCGCCGAAGGCCCGGTGGTGCTGTGCGTCGATGACGCCCATTACCTCGACGGGGCCTCGCTCACGCTGCTGCGCCGGCTGGTCTGGGCCAGCCAGAGCCTGCCGCTGGGCGTGCTGGTCACCACGCGGCCGGGTCCGTCTCGCGAGCAGCTGACCGGGCTGGTCAGGCAGGCGCAGGTACGGCTGTGGCTCCCGCCGATGGGCCCGATGATGATCGAGCGCCTGGTGTTCGACCGGACCGGCCGGTGGCCCGGCCCGCTCCTGCGGCGCATCCTCGGGCTGGCCGCCGGCAATCCGCTGTTCGTGAGCGAGCTGCTGGGCGCATATAAGAAGGCTGGCGCTCTGGCGGAAGCCGGGCCGGACGTCATCGAGGCCAGGTTCCAGCTCGACCTGCGAGGTACCGGCCTGGACGAGGTGATCCGGGCCCAGCTCAGGCAGCTGGACCAGCCTACCCGTGACGTGCTGGCCGCCATCGCGGTGTGGGGGACCGACATTGGCGCCGACGACCTGACCAGCATGCTGCCCGGCTCGGCTCATGCGCTCGACGAGCCGATCGAGCGGGCCATCGCGTCCGGCTTGGCCCGCCGGGAGCCCGTCGGCACGGTGGGTTTCACCCACGACCTCTTCCGCGAGGTGACCTACCGTGACCTGCCGGAACCCCGGCGGCGTGACATGCACCGGCAAGCCGCGCAGGTGCTCGCGGCCGCCGGCTACCGGCCGAGCCTGGTCGCGGACCATCTGCTGCGGGCGGCCGGGACCGATGGCGATCCGGCGCTGGTGGCCGCGCTGCACGAGGCGGTCGCGGCGACCAGCGGATACGCGCCGGAGGTCACCGCCGACCTGCTTGATGACGTCGCCTCCGTCGGGGCGGACGTGCCCGACCAGCTGCTGCTGGACCACGCGGATGCCCTGTTTCAACGGGGCCGCGGTGAGTCCGCGGAGACGCTGATCCGCGAACGCATCACGGCGGTCACCGATCCCGCGGTGGCGGCGCAGATGCAGATGATCCTGATCCGCTCCCTGTTCAACCGGGCGGACACCGCGGCCGCTCTGGAAGCGATCGAGCAGACCGCCGCCATCGCCGGGCTGCCCGGCGCGACCGTCCGCCAGCTGGAGGGGACCCGGGCCTGGCTGCTGGTCCTGGCCGGGCAGGGGCTGATGGCCGCCGAGCTGGACGCGACGATGGCCCGCTACGTGGCTGCGGGCGACCAGGACGCCCGGGCCAACCTGCTGACCAGCGTCGCCTGTACCGCCTTCCTGGCCGGCCGCCCGGAGGCGGCGCTGGAGCTCATGCGGGCCCGGCAGGAACTTATTCATGAAACGGACAGCTTCCGGTCTCGCAGCTCCTCGCTGTCGCTGCCCGCCATGTTCGAGCTGGCCGCCTCCGGGCCGGCGGCCGCGCGGGCGGCCCTCGGCCGCGCCCGGGGGCTGACGGCGGAACGGGAGGCCCCCTGGCTGGACCCGTTCCTCGGCTTCGTGGCCGGCGGGATCGCGTTCGCCGCCGGGGACTGGGACGACGCGGTCGCGGAGCTGGACTCGGCGCTCGAGCGCGCCGAGGAGACCAATACCGGCTGGATCTCGCTCCCGGTGGGCTTCCGGTCGTACATCGACGCCCACCGCGGGCACACCGGCCCGGCCCGCGCCCGGCTGGAGTCATTCCGGCACCGCGGCCTCCCGCTCCAGTTCGGGCACGACCGTCCCGGCTGGGCCGAACTGGCCGTGCTGGAAGCCGAAGGGTCGATCCGCGAGGCGAGCACCCTCGCCCGGACGTTGTGGTCCGCGGCCCGCAGCCATCCCGACCGCTGGGCCGCCGACCTGGCCCCGGACGTGATCCGGGTCGCGGTGGTCGGGATGGATCGCCGGCTCGCCGACCAGGTCGGCGAGGACGTGTCAGCGCTCTGCCCGCCGGCTGTGGCCCGCCTGGTGCTCGGCATCCTCACCGCTGATCCGGACGCGATCGACGAAACCGCCGCCGAACTCGCCGACGCCGGCCGTCTGGCGGCCGAGGCGTTCGCCCGCGAAGAACTGGCCTGCACGGCAGCGGCCGCCGGGGACCGGGACCGCGCGACCGCGGCCCTGGACATGGCCCTGGCCGGGTACCAGCGGATGGGCGCCGTCCCCGACCGGGACCGCGCCCTCGGGCGCCTGCGGGCGCTGGGCATCCGCCGGGGCTCGCGAGAGGCGCACCGGGACGCCAGCTTCGGCTGGGCGAGCCTGACCGCGACCGAGACCAGGGTCGCCGAGCTGGTGCGCGACGGCATGACCAACCGGGAAATCGGCGCCCGGCTGTTTGTCTCACCGCGCACCGTGCAGACCCACGTCTCGCACATCCTGCAGAAAACCGGCCTGCGGTCCAGGGTCGAGATCGCGCGCTTCGCCGCGGCTTAGATCCGCCACTCGGCTGATGTCTCGCCGGCCCGGCGTTTCTAGGTTCTTAGGTATGAAAACGCTAACGCTCATCCTCGCCTTCCTGCCCCTCGTCGCCTTCTCGGTGCTGGCCCGGTTCCTGCCGCACGGCTACATCGGCGTCGCCGGACTGGCCGCGGCCGTGCTCGCCCTCATCGCCATCCTGGCCAGCCGTCCCATCTGGCCGCCGAAGATCCTCAACACCTGCCAGCTGGTGCTGTTCGCGGTGATCGCCATCCTCGGCTTCACCCTCGGCCAGAATGACGACCGATGGCTGGCCACCTGGGGCGGCGCCGGCGTCGGGATTATCCTCGGGACGATCATCCTGGTGCTGATCCCGGTCATGCCGTTCACCGAGCAGTTCGCCCGGGAAAGCACGCCGAAGGCCTACTGGGGATCGCCCACGTTCAAGAAGATCAACCGCGTGCTCAGCGCCGGATGGGGGGTGACGATCTTCGTCATCGGCGTCTCCCGGGTCACCGCCGCGGCCATCAACGGGCACACCACCCGCCGCCTGCCCGAGCTCCTGCTCGGCCTGGCCGTGCCGGTCGTGATCAGCCTGTACATGCTGAAGTTCTCCAAGAGCTATCCGGAGCGCGTCACCCACGCCGAGCCCTCGCCGTCCGTGGGCCACGCGAGCAGGTAGCTCCCCAGGTCCCTCCGCCACGGCCCCTGCGTCACCGGAGGGGCCTTCGCCATGGCGCGTGGCGGTGGTCAGGCGTGTCGCCGGCCTGCGCCATGACCAGGGAGGCAAGGCAGGCGTCAAGGCGACGGCAAGAGGAGCGTCCGGGCTGGTGGCACACGCTGGTATCGCAGCCCCCGGCGGCGGGAAGTCCAGGCAGCCGCCCACCGCCGGGGGATGCCGCCGGCGGGCACCTTGAGCCGGTCAGGGGAGGCGGGGCAACCGCGGCAGGCGGGGCGGGCGCGGCAGGCGAGGCGCCCGCGGGGGACGCGGAAGCCGCTGAAGACGGGGAAGGCGGGGAGCGCCGGGCCACGAGTCGTGCCAGGGGCCGGCGGGCTCATCGTCCTCCCACTCATCCTCCTCGGCGAACCGGCCGCGCGGCTCGTCGGCCCAGCCCGCCGCCTCGTCGGCCCGCTCCGTGGCCTGGTCGGCGCGTTCCTCCGCCTCGCCGGCGCGCTCCTCCGCCTCGCCGGCGGCTTCCTCGGCGAGATCCGCTCGCTCGCGGGCGTGCTCGGCGGCCTGCTGCATCCAGTCGGCCCGTTCCTGCGCCACTCGCTGCTCCGCCTCGTCGGCCCAGTCCTGCGCCAGATCGGCCGCCTCCTGGGCGAGTTCGGCGCGTTCCTCGGCCCGGGCCGCGTCGTCTCCGGCCACCTCGGCTCGCTCGCGGGCCTGTTCGGCGGCCTGCCGCGTCTGGTCGGCGCGTTCCCTCGCCTGGATGACCGCCCGCAGGGCGTCCAGGTCCGCCCCGGAGACACCCGCGTCCTCGGCCTCGCGGAGGTAGCGCTCTTCCGGGGTCTCACGGGGACCCGGGTCTTCGTCGCCGGGCCGGGGCGCCTTCCTGGCCACGCTGTAGGGCTCGCCGGTCTGCGCCATGCGCTGCCGGGTGGCAGCCTTCCGGGCCTTGTTGCTGGTCATGATCGTCTCTCCCCGGCGGGTCCGCCCGCGTCTGCCCGCCCAGGTACGTGATCCGACCGGAAGCTGCCCGCGAGTCGTGGACCCTTGTCCTCGTCGCCACCGCGGCGCGGGCCGGCCGGTGACTCGGAAGCGGGCAGGCGGTGCGCTGCCACTGCCGGTGACGCTACCACGCTTCACCGCCTGACTCAAGATATATCGTGACTCGGTCTGCGGTGGGGCCGTGCTAGTGACGGTTCCGCCGGGAACCGCCAGCCGGCGGGGGGGTCGGCCGCGGGGTCAGCGGCCGAGCCCAGCGGCCGGGCTCAGCGCGCGAGGACGTCCCGGGCCGGTTCCGCCGGACACCTGCGCCGCGGGACGGGGCCGGATACGGCGCGCGCCCGGCCCGCCCGGCCGCCGCCGGAACCCGGCCCGCAACGAGATGTATCGTGTTGTCTAATATGCGGCCGAGGGGAGGCCGCGAAGGGCGGTGTGCCGGATGTTCGAAAGATTCACCGATCGGGCGCGGCGGGTCGTGGTTCTGGCCCAGGAAGAAGCCAAGATGCTCGACCACAATTACATCGGCACCGAGCACCTGCTGCTCGGGCTGGTCCACGAGCGCCAAGGCGTGGCGGCCAAGGCCCTGGAATCGCTGGGGATCAGGCTGGACGCGGTGCGCCAGCAGGTCGAGCAGATCATCGGCCGCGGCCAGCAGCCCACGTCCGCGCATATCCCGTTCACGCCGCGCGCGAAGAAGGTGATCGAGCTGGCGCGGCGGGAATCGGAGGCCATGGGCCACGCCTACATCGGCACCGAGCACCTACTGCTCGGCCTGGTCCGGGAGGGCGACGGAGTGGCCGCCCAGGTGCTTGCCCAGCTGGGCGCGGACCTGAACCGGGTACGGCAGCAGGTGATCCTGCTGCTGCACGGGACAGCCGAGACGGCCCCGCTGCGCGTGCGGACCCGCCGGGGAAAGCGGGAGCGCGAGCGCCTGACCGATGAGACCCCCGCCCGTTTCCACCTGATGGATCAGCGGCTGGCCGCCATCGAGCACTGGATCGGCATCACGCCCGACCTGAGCGACCTCGACCAGGAGATCGCGCACGTGCGCCGGGAGAAGGAGTCCGCCATCGACAGCCAGGACTTCGAGGCCGCTGCCGCGCTGCGCGACAAGGAAAAAGGACTGGTCGACCGCAGGATCAGCCGGGAGAGCGAATGGGCGGCGACCACCGGCGACCGCCTGTCCCTGGCCGCCGAGCTCAGCCGGGTCAACGCCGAGCTAGAGCGCCTGCGGGACATCCTGCGCCGGCACGGCCTCGACGACGCGGCGTAGTGCCCCTAACGGGCAGGCGCCCCGCGATCCCGGGCTCGTACCCTCGGGACGGGTGATGCGCGTCCAGCCTGGCGGGGGAACACTGCGGCCAGCCGGCCCGGTCCGCGGGCGAGCCGCCCGCGAGCCCAGCGGGCTCAGCGGACCCGGTAGTACGCGGTCGGATGCCACCACGGGCCGAACTGGATCCAGCCGATGATCTGCCCGGGCGCGTGCGCGCCGAAGGTAAGGTCACCGTGCGCGTACAGCTCCACGTGCCCTGAGCCGTAAAACGCCAGGTCGCCCTTTTGCGGGACCTTGACCCGCACCAGCTGCGAGCTGGCCAGCATTTCGTAGGTGGTGCGCGGCAGGTTGATGCCGGCGCGCTTGTAGGCCTCCATGACCAGGCCGGAGCAGTCGTAGCCACCCGGGCCGGTGCCGCCGAAGATGTACGGCTTGCCGTACTGGGTCCTGGCCCAGTAGAACGCCCGGAGCCGGGCCGGCAGAACCGTCTTCGCCGCGGCGGACCGCGCCGAGGCCTCGGTGCCCAGAACGGAATGAGCCGGCGCGGCAAGGGCCGGGCCGGCGGTGGTGAAGGTCAAGGCGGCCAGGATGGCCGCGGCGGACAGGGACAGCAGCAGCTTGCGACGGCAGCCGGTCACCGGCACCTTCCCCGGATCGGGGGCGCGCTCACGAACACGGAGCAAGGCGTCAGCCGGGGGCAGGGGCGGAAACGAGACCGCAGAGCGCCTGACCCATGAGACGGTAGCGGTCGGCAGTCGCCCCTGTCTGGCAAACTGCCGGCAAAATCCCGTATCAGGCCAGGCAGGGAGGCTGGTCGCCGCCGCGTCGGCGTGGCTGCTGTAACTCAGCGGGCTGGAGGGACAGGCGGGGCGCGGGCCCGGTCAGTCGCGAGGTCGTCCGGGCCGGGCGCGCGGCCGGGCTGGCCAGGATGGACCGGACCGCCGCGGCGGTGAACAAGGTCCCGACTTCCGGTGCAGAATGTGCGGATGCGAAACATGCTGGCCGGGACCCACGGGGCGGTACGGGAACCGTCCCGGCCGGGGCTGGGAGGTTCCGTTGCCGGGCCCTGCTGAGGATGACGCCCTGGCGAGCGCCGAATCCCGGGTCTGGCGCCGCCTGGCGCGCTCATTCGTCTCGACCGACAGCTACGGGCTCGTGCTCCTGCTCGTGGTGGCGACCTACGTGGTGTCGGTCTCGTTCACCGAGGCCCAGGCGGCGTCGATCGTGCTGGTCGTCCAGCTGGCCACGGTCTGGCTCACGCTCCGCACGTCGCGGGCACGGCCGGTGGTCCGGCGCGTCGCGGACGTCGTGCTCTGCCTCGGAGCGGTCGTCGCGGTCGGGAGCTTCTTCGTGCACCATCGGGGTGTCGAGCTCGGCGGGATCTTCGCGGTCTGCTGCCTGCTGTACCTGGTCGCGCCGTTCTCCATACTGCGCAACCTGATCATCCGCCGGGAGATCGACATCGAGTCCCTGCTCGGCGCGGTCGCCGCCTACCTGCTGGTCGGCATGTTCTTCGCCTTCGCTTACCAGGCGGCCGGCGAGCTGGGCAGCGTGCCGTTCTTCGGCCCGGCCGGGCACGGCTCGCTCAGCGAGGACCTGTTCTTCAGCTTCGTCACGTTGACGACCGTCGGGTACGGGAACCTGGTGCCGGCGGCCAATCCCGGGCAGACGTTCGCGGTGATGGAGGCGGTGCTCGGGCAGCTGTTCCTGGTCGTGGCCGTCGGGAAGGTCATCAGCGGCCTTCGGCCCCGCCGCAGCGACCCGCCCGGTCCCTGACCAGCCGAGATCGTCGCGCCGCCGGCGGCTGGTGGCGTTCCGGTCCCGCGCGCTCCGTGCGCCCCAATATTGTCCCTCTATGCGGCCGACGGGATCCTCGCGACCTGTAATCGTAAAATCACTACTCGTGAAGGCAGTCCTGGGCGGGGCTGTCGCGGCCGTGGTCCTCACGGGCGGCTGCGGGTCGCAGCCGTCCCCGTCGGCCTCGGCCCCGCGGCCGGTCATCACCTCGACGGTCAAGCACTGGGGGTCTTTCTTCGGCGGCACCAGCGGTAACTCCGACACGGAGCTGTCGCCGACCGCCCTGACCCTGCCCGGCACCGTCGCCGAGGTCGGGACCTCGAACTCGACCCAGTACGCCCTGCTGACCGATGGCCGCCTGTACGCCTGGGGCCTGGGCACGCAAGGCCAGCTCGGGGACGGGCGCCTGGAGAACTCCTTTACCAAGGCGGTGCGGGTGCGGTTTCCCGCCGGGGTGAAGATCGCGTCGATTCCGGCCGATGTCATGCCGTACGACACGGCCCTGGCGGTGGACACCAGGGGCCGCGTCTGGGGCTGGGGACACAACGGCGGGGGCGAGCTGTGCCTGGGGAACACCAGGGAGTACAGCACTCCCGTCCGGCTCCCGCTGTCGCACGTGACCGCGCTGGCCGGGGCCAGCAACCACGCGGTGTACGACGCCGGTGGCACCGTCTACGCCTGCGGCGTCAACAGCGCTGGCGACCTGGGCGACGGCAGCAGGCGCAACAGCACCGCGCCGGTGAAAGTGGCCGGCCTGGACGGCTCGCCGGTCACCGCCCTGGTGGCCTCGTACGCCAACTCCGGGGCCCTGCTGTCCGACGGGGAGTACTTCGACTGGGGTTACAACGGCAACGGCCAGCTCGGGGACGGGCACGCCGGCCGGTCATCCGACGTCCCGGTCCGGGTGGGCCTCCGCGACCCGGTGACACAGGTCGCCCAGGGCGGCTCCATCTGGCACAACGGGCAGACGCTGGTGCTCCTGTCGGACGGCTCGCTGTGGTCCTGGGGCGACAACTGGGCCGGGCAGCTGGGCGACGGGACCACGG
This sequence comes from uncultured Actinomycetota bacterium, assembly GCA_963834695.1. GTDB lineage: Bacteria > Actinomycetota > Actinomycetes > Streptosporangiales > Streptosporangiaceae > JASHPR01. The sequence goes on along the minus strand of CAWIDQ010000034.1, from coordinate 120,359 downwards.
TCACGCGGGCGTCCCCGGTGCGCATCTACCTGCCGTCCGGGGTCAGCTACCGGAGCCTGGCCACCGGGTCGGCGACCTCATATGCCGTGTCGACGACCGGGAAGGTCTACGCCTGGGGTGTCAACCTGGTCGGGCAGGTCGGTGACGGGCTCGCCCGCACCGTTATGACCCCGGTCCCGGTCGCCTCGGGAGCCGCGGCGATCTCCTCGACCGCGAACAACGTGGTGATCAGCGTGCCGGCCAGACATGACGCCCGCGGGCGCACCGCCGTGGCCGGTGGCCTCCTGCCCCCGCCGGTGCTGAAGTTCACGATCTCCCCGAGCCCGGGCCCGAGCCCGAGCCGGTAGCCGTCGGTGGTGTCGGGGCCCGCTGGCTAATCGTCGCTCCCCGGCGCTCTCGGCGCTTCGGGTGACCCTGGGGTTCCCGGCGCGGCGTAGCTGGGGCGGCGGCGCCGGATGACCCTGCGCCCGTCCATGGTCCACAGCCGCTTGCAGGCGGTGCAGCCCAGGAGTTCCCCGAACCGCTTCGAGACCCTACCGGACTTTCCTACCGTGCCGCCGCAGACGCAATCGTCACCGGGCATGGCCCGCGTGGCTCTCCGCCCGAACACCCGGGCGGGCATCGGCGTGGGGCGTATCTCATGGCGGACGTACGCGGCGCCCACGAGAATGCTGCCCGCCACCACGACAATGATGATCGTCACCAGGTAACCCAAAGCGCTCCTCCGGGCGGGCGAGACGTGCGCTCACGATACTGCCCGGGCCGCGCGAAGTTATCCCGGCCGGCCGCGCCCGGCCGGACCTCAGATGTCGGCGGCGGCTCTTACGCTCAGCCTCATGGCGTTCTTCGCGGTGACGATGGTCCACGGGCCGAACTGGGACCGCTCCCGCCCGATCCGGGAGCAGGACGGCTGGGACGAGCACGCGGCGTTCATGGACGGGCTCGTGGCCGAAGGCCTGATCATCCTCGGCGGCCCGGTCGGCGACGGCCAGCAAGGTGCCCTGCACCTCGTCGAGGCTTCGGACGAGGCGCAGATCGCGGCGCGCCTGGGCCAGGACCCGTGGGCGGCTACGGGGCTGCTGCACGTCGGTACGGTTCAGCCCTGGGCGCTGTGGCTCGACAGCAGGCCGGGATGACCTGGCGCCCGGACCGCGGACCCGGGCGCCGATCACGCCGCTGACGCAGGCCCGCCGGGCTGCTGGCGTTCGAGCGCGGCCAGGCGGAGTTCCAGCTGGTCGACCCGGTGCCGGAGGATCTCGAGCTGGGCCTCGTCGGCGAGCCGCCGCTGCGCGGTGCGGCGCAACCGTGGCGAGGCCTCGGCCCGGGCCGCGACGAGCGCGAGCGGCACCAGCCGCTGCGGCCCGTGCGGGCCGTCGACGAGCCGCGACGGGATCTGCCCGGTCCGGTACCAGCTGCGTAGCGCGGCCCGGGAGGCGCCGGTGTCGGCGGCCGCCCGTTCCAGGGTCACCCAGTCCGAGCCCTCGAGCTGGGCCGTCAGCTCAAGCTCGAGCTCCCATGCATCCAGCCGGTCCTCCCAGTCCATGACCGTGACCTCCCAGTTCATGATCGCGGCTCTCCAGCCGCCCTTGGCGGCCGGCAAATGCACCAAAGGGCGGCCTATAACCCGCCTTTCGGTACATTTCCGGACCGTCGCCCCGGGGCCCTCTGGTTCTGAGTCACTACGTACGCTATTAATAGCATGGTATTGACAGGGTTGAAAGGGTGCCGCACTCTGGTCGCATGTTTGAGCGATTCACCAACCGCGCCCGCCACGTCGTCGTGCTGGCCCAGGAAGAGGCCCGCCTGCTGCACCACAACTACATCGGCACCGAGCACATCCTGCTCGGCCTCCTGGGCGAGCCCGACGGGTTCGGGGGACGGGTCCTGGCCGGCTTCGGGATGACGCGCGAGGGCGTACGCGAAGAGGTCAAGACCATCGTCGGCCCCGGTGCCACGGCGCCCAGCGGGCACATCCCGTTCACGCCGCGGGCGAAGAAGACCCTCGAGCTGTCGCTGCGCGAGGCCCTGTCCCTGCATCACAACTACATCGGCACCGAGCACATCCTGCTCGGGCTGATCAGGGAGGGCGACGGCGTGGCCGCCCAGGTCATGAAGCAGCACGCCGACCTCCTGGCGATCCGCATGGCGGTGCTCGACATCGTGCCCGCGGGGAGGTCGGAGGCCGCGCGAGGGCGCCGCTGGCTGCTACGGCGGCGGCCCGCGGACGACTCCCTCGAGGCCGAGCACCCGGTCGAGCAGACCGAGCTGCGCACCACCCCGGCCGCGGACACCAGCCTCACCGAGGCCGCCCGGCTGGCCGGCGCGCAGCCGGTCGGCTCGCACCACCTGCTGCTCGCCGCGCTGGCCGATCCGGACACCGCGGCGGCCCGCGCCCTGGCCGCCCTCGGCGTGGACCTGGACCGGGCCAAGGAGGCGCTGCGCGGCGCGGACGTCACCGGTACTAGCGACGAGCAGCCCGAAGACGCCGGCCGGCGCCAGATGGTGATCCACGTGACCGAGGAGAAGCTCACCATCGAGGCCGGCGACCCGGTGATCCTCGAAGCCGCTGCCGCCGCGCTCAACGCGCTGGGTGACGGGCCGGCCCGCCCGGCACCATCCGCGGTGACCAGCCGGTCGCCGCCAGCCTCGGCACCGTCTGGCAGGCGCTGCACGACAGCCTCGGCGTCATCCAGCGCCGCGCGACCCTGCCCGCGGAGTCCCCGGCCCCGGCCGAGCCCGGCCAGCCGCCGGCGCCAGGGGCCGACGCCGCCTGATCCCCGGAGCGCGATGACCGCCGGCCGGGCGGGCCCGGTTCGCCGGTCTTACGTAGCGGGCGTCACGTTCTGGTTGATCCGGAAGAAGTTGCCCGGGTCGTAGGCGGCCTTGACGCGGGCGAGCCGGTCGTAGTTGCGCCCGTAGGACGCCCGTACCCGGTCGGTGCCCTCGTCCATCATGAAGTTCACGTACGCGCCGCCGGCCGAGGTGGGGTGCAGGGCCTCCCAGTACCGGACCGTCCAGTCCTTGATCTTGCCCGCGCTGGCCGGGTCCGGGTCGACCCCGACGATCACGCCGTTCCAGCCGGCGTCCCGGTAGGCGAACGCGGTCGACTCGGCGCCCACGCGGTGCACCGCCCCGTCGATGGGATACAGGTGCATGGTCGAGAACGGGGTGGGCAGCGCCTCGCCGAATTCCTGGTGGACCGCGATGGCCTGATCCGGGATCTGGTTGAAGAAGTCGGCCCGCCAGTACCACTGCAGCCCGGGCGGGTACAGCGCGTCGAACATGCCCTGCAGCAGGGGGTAGGGCAGCGGCATGATCGCGTCGAGCAGCGGCGAGCCGAACCCGCGCACCGGCGCCAGCACCTCGTCGGCCCGCTCGGCCGGGCCGGTGTAGCACCAGACGATCCCGCACGCCTTGCGCAGCCAGAGCTCTTCCGGGAACGGCGCGGCGGGCGGGATCGTGAGCACGGCCGCCCAGCCGTTGAGTTCTTCGGGCAGGCTGGGCAGCATCTCGCGGTACCAGCGCAGGAGCTCGGTGGTGTCGGCGATGTCGTAGAGCACGGGCCCGGCGACGACCGTGCCGACGTCGTGGCAGCGGAACTCGAACGACGTCACTACGCCGAAGTTCCCGCCGCCGCCGCGCAGCGCCCAGAACAGGTCCGGTTGCTCCTGCGCGCTGGCCGTGACGAACGAGCCGTCGGCGAGCACCACGTCGGCGGAGATCAGGTTGTCGATGGTGAGCCCGAAGCGCCGGGTCAGGTAACCGGTCCCGCCCCCGAGCGTGAGGCCGGCCACCCCGGTGGTACCCAGAATGCCGGACGGGACGGCCAGGCCGAACGCGCCGGTGGCGTGGTCCATGTCGCCCCAGGTGCAGCCGCCCTGGGCGATCGCGGTCTTGGTCGCGGGATCGACGCGGGTCCCCCGCATCCCCGACAGGTCGATGACCAGGGCGTCGTCCCACACGCCCAGGCCGCCGGCGTTGTGCCCGCCGCCGCGGACCGAGACGGTCAGGCCGTGCTCGCCCGCGACGCGGACGGCCGTGATGACGTCGGCCACGTCGGCGCAGCGGGCGATCGCCGCCGGGCGGCGGTCGATCATGGCGTTGTAGACGGCCCGGGCCGCGTCGTAGCCCTCGTCGCCCGGCTGGATCACCGGCCCGCGCATCCCCGAGGCGAGAGCCTCGAACGCGGCCGTCGGTGCTGTGGTGGTCATGATTACTCCCCGGACTTTGGCCGGCCTCCCCGATCGGCCGGCATGATCCGGACCGTACGCGGCTAAGCGTTCGGGGAGCGTTCGCCATCCGTCGCGGCGGCGTGCCCTTGCTCGGCCAGGTCGCCGGCGGCGCGGCGGGCCAGTGTCACCGCGCCGTGGCGCTCGGCGACGGCGATCGCGCGGCGCAGCAGGTCGCCGGCGGTCGCGCCGCGATGGCGCCGGGCGTCGAGCCGGTACAGCTCCGGCAGCCACCACCGGTCGTCGTGCACGGCGGCCGCGGAGCGGGCCGATTCCAGGACCGCGCCCGCCGCGTCGCCCTGCCCGGCGGACAGCAGGGTCTGCGCCAGCAGCGACAGGTAGTACGGCTGCCGGGCCAGCGCACCCTGGTCGCGCAGGCGGCGGAGCCCCTCGCGGATCTGGCCGGTGCCGTCGGTGCCGCCAGGCGCACCAGCCGGCCAGGATCAGGCCCCAGTGGCCGTAGTAGGCGAACTCGTAGCGGTCGCAGATCTCCTGCACCCGGGTGGCGAACTCCAGGGTCCGGTCTACGTCGCCGCAGAGCTGATAGGTGATCGCCGCGTACGCGCACGCGACGGCCAGGCTGTAGGGGTGCTCGACCTCCTCGGCCCGCGCGATCGCCCAGTCGCACCAGTGCCGCGCGTCCTCGCCGCGGCCGAGCAGCCACAGCGCGTGCGCCGACCAGGCGCGCGCGTGCACCTCGACGCGGGTGCCGATGATGGACGGCGCCTCGCCGTAGCAGAGTTCGTGGGCCAGCCCGAAGTGGCGCAGGGACTGCTCGTGCCGTCCCAGGCTGGTGGCCGAGCCGGCCACGGCGAAGTGCGCCTGACCCATGACGTCGGGGTGCAGGTGGCTCAGTTCCAGGCTGCGCAGGGCCATCTCGTAGGACTCCGAGACGTGCCCTTGCACGAAGCGGGTGCCGAACAGGCCGACCAGGCTGATCAGCTGCAGCCGGGTATCGCCCTGTCGCTCGGCCAGGTCGCGGGTGCGCTCGAGCACCCCCTGGACCTCGGTCGAGGCGTATCCGTACTGCGCGTTGAGCGGGGCGGCCATGGCGGCGCGGACGGCCAGCTCGCTCCGGTCGCGTTCCGGGCCGGCCGGGCTCCGCCGCAGCAGCTCGGCGGCGCGCCGGTAATGCCGGATCGCCTTCTGGTTGGCGAACACGCCGCTGGCGACCTCGGCGGCGCGCACGTGGTGCGGGACCGCGCGGTCCGGGCGGTCGGCCCGCTCGTAGTGGTAGGCGATGGCCGCCGCGGCCGCGCGCGGGTCGTCGGCGTGGGTCAGCTCGAGGGCCTGGGCCACCCGCAGGTGCAGGTGGCTGCGGCGCGGCGGGCTGATGCCGCCGTAGGCGGTGTCGCGGAGCAGGTCGTGGGCGAAGTCGTAGCTGGCCGTCGGGTGCTCGCGGATGATCCGCCGGCGCCACAGCTCATCCACGGCCCCGATCACCGCGTCGCCGTCCAGGTCGCCAGCCGTGGTCAGCAGCTCGAGGGTGAAGTCGCGCCCGACCACCGCGGCCAGCTCCGCGACCTGGCGCGCGGCCGGGCCGGCCTGCGTTATCCGGCCGGCCAGCACGGCGCGGGCCTTGGGCCCCGGGTCGGCCGGGCGGGCGGCACCGGCGCCCGCCGCGCCGGCGGTCCTGGCGTCGGCACCTGCGGCGCCGGTGGTGGCGGCACCGGGGCGGTCCAGCAGGCGCGCCCGGACGGACTCGATGACCAGCAGCGGGTAACCCCCGGTCGCGGTGTACAGCCAGTCCGCCTCCGGACCGGTGAGCGGGGTTCCGTGGACCTGGCCGGCCAGCTCGGCGGACTGCCCGGCGTCTAGCGGCGCGAGCGTGATGTCGGTGACCTGGCCCGCCGAGCGCAGCGCCTGCAGCATCTCGGTGAGCTCGGCGTTGCCGTCGACCTCCTCCAGCCGCGTCGCGGCGACCACGAGCATCGGGTGCCCCTGGCCCAGGTGCAGCAGCAGTTGCAGCCAGGCCAGGGTGTGCTCGTCGCACCACTGGAGATCGTCCAGCAGCAGCAGGGCGGGGCGCTCGGTGGACAGCACCGCCCGGGCCAGGCCCTCGAAGAACCGGTGCCGCTGCCAGGCGTCGGCCATCGGGCGCGGCGGGGTGACCGGGCCGACGTCGGTCGGCGGCACCAGCCGGTCGACTTCCCTGGCCCACACCGCCTCGAGCCGGTCCCGGGAGGACCGCAGCGCCGGGCTGCGCAGCCATTCCGACACCGGGGCCAGCGCCAGCCGCCCGCGGGCGGCGAAGCACCGGGCCCGCATGGTGTCGAATCCGGTCCGCTGGACCAGGGCAGACAGCTCGTCGAGCAGCCTGCTCTTGCCGACGCCGGGCTTCGCCGGCTACCACGCTGAAGCCCGCCGCGCCGCCGAGGGCCTCCTGCCAGCGTTCCTGCAGCAGGGCCAGCTCGTGATCGCGGCCGATCAGCGTGATCCGGCTGGCCGCCGGGACCGGGCCCGGCTCCGGTCCGGCCGCCGCCGCGGGCCCGCCTCCCGCCGTGGCCGCGGCGGCAGAGCCCGGCGGGGCCTGCCCCGGCCGCCGGATATCGGCCAGGCGCTCGTATTCGGCCGTGGTCGCCCGGTCCGGCGCGACCCCGAGCTCGCGTTCCAGCACCGAGGTGCACCGGTGGTAGGTCTGCAGGGCCGCGGCCCGGTCCCCGGCCAGCGCCTGCAGCCGCAGCAGGCTGCGGTATCCCACCTCCTCCAGGGGCTCAAGATCGATCCGGCGGCGGGCCAGCTCGATCGCCCCGGCGTAGGCGCCGGCGTCTTGCTCCCGCGCGATCAGCCGGTCCAGCAGGGTCAGGCACCTGCGGTGCAGCCGGTCGCGCTCGGCGGCAGCCCAGTCGTCGTACAGCGCGGGCATGAACTCGCCGCGGTAGGCGTGCACGGCGTCCGTTGCGGCCCTCCGGAACGCCGCCGGGTCATCCGCGGCGAGGGCGGCCTCCGCGGCATCGGCCGCGGCCTCGAAGACGGCCACGTCCAGGTGGCAATCGGGGTCGAGCCGCCACAGCAGTGTCCCGCTGTCCGCGGTCAGCCACTGGCTCACCTGCGGGAGCCCGGCGCGCAGCGAGTGCAGCTCCCGGCGCAGGTTGGCCCGGGCCTGAGCCTGCGGGGAGTCGGGCCAGAACTGGCCGGCCACGTACTCGCGGCGCTGCGGCGCCTCTCGGTGCACCAGCAAGAAGCCGAGCAGGGCCATCGCGCGCGGCGATCGCAGCGTGGCGACCGAGCTGTCGGCGGTAACGCGCATCTCGCCCAGCAGAGAAATGTCGAGCACGACCTGACCCCCCAGGCCGCCCGCAGGCCGGATGACCGCGCAACCCGCGGGCATTACTGTTCTGCGACCAACCGTAGGGCGTGGCCGGGCTCATGGTCCAGCGCTTACCGGCCGTCGCGGTGCGGGGGAGCGCGGCGGCTAGGTGTGACGGCTCCACTGCGGGCCCACCGACAGCCAGGCCGCCGCCCAGCCCGCGAGCCTCCTGCGGTCGAGAATCCGCCGGATGAGCAGGGTCAGGCCGGCCAGGAGCAAGGCGAGAGCGGTCACGGCGATCAACATCCCGACCATGACGCGGTCGCGGGCGTAGGCCAGCGCCGGCGGCGGCACCTGCACGCTTCCCGCCCGGTCCAGCCACACTCGCACGGTGGCGCCCGCCTTGGTTCCCGCGGGCGCCGGGACGTCGCCGGTGTGCGGCCGGCCGCCCGCGGGCCACCGGGCCGGCGTCCAGACCAGCCAGGTGTTGCCGGGCCACATCGGCCCGGGCGCGGCGCGCAGCAGGACGGCCGGAACCTGATGCCACGACTGCGTGGCGCGCTGCGCGGCCGCGTTGTCCGCGCGGACCGCCGCGGCCGCCGTGCCCGCCACCAACGGGCTCAGGATCAGGAACACGGCGATCACGGCGGGCAGCAGCCATGCCTCGACCACATCCGAGGTCCGGCGCAGCGGGTTGTGGTCCAACCCCAGCCTGCGGGTCACCCTTGTCCACACCGTTGTGGGCGTCATACCGTTCACCCCAACGCCACTATCCCTGACGCGCGTAACACAGTCGTAACACACCCGTAACACGCCCGGCAACCGTCTGTGCATCGGGGCCGCGAGCCGTGGATGGCGGGCCGGCGGCGGGTCTCCCGCTGGCCGCGGGTCACCCGTCGTCGGCGGCCGCCGCGGCCTCGCGGGCCCGCTCGGCGGACAGGTCGCGTTCCCGCTGGTTGCGGGTCAGCGCGGCGGCGCGCTCGAACTCCGCCCGGGCCTCGTCCGGGCGGCCCAGCTTCATCAGCAGGTCCCCGCGCACGCTCGGCAGCAGGTGATACCCCTGCAGCGAGGGCTCGGCGGCGAGCGCGTCCACCAGGCCAAGGCCCGCCTCGGGCCCGAACGCCATGGATACCGCGACCGCCCGGTTCAGCTCGATCACCGGCGACGGCATCACCCGGGCCAGGACCGCGTACAAGCCGGCGATGCGTTCCCAGTCCGTGTCCTCCGGCCGGAACGCGCGGGCATGGCAGGCGGCGATGGCGGCCTGCAGCGCATACGGGCCGCACGCCCCGCCGAGCTGCTCCGCCCGGGCCAGCGCGGTCAGGCCGCGGTTGATCAGCAACCGGTCCCAGCGGTGCCGGTCCTGGTCGAGCAGCAGGATCGGCTCTCCCGACGGGCCGGTGCGGGCCCGGAGCCTGGAGGCCTGGATCTCCAGCAGCGCGGCCAGCCCGTGAACCTCGGGCTCATCGGGCATGAGCTGGGCGAGGATACGGCTCAGCCGCAGCGCGTCCGCGCACAGCGCTGGCCGCGTCCAGTCGTCGCCGGCGGTCGCGGAGTAGCCCTCGTTGAAGATCAGGTAGATGACCTCCAGGACGGAAGACAGGCGGGCGGGCCGTTCCCCGGTGCCCGGCACCTCGAACGGCACCCGCGCCCGGGACAGGGTCTTCTTGGCCCGGACGATCCGCTGCGCGATGGTCGGCTCCGGCACCAGGTACGCGCGCGCTATCTCGGCCGTGGTCAGGCCGCCGAGCAGCCTCAAGGTCAGCGCGGTCCTGGCCGGCACGGCCAGGACCGGGTGGCAGGCGGTGAACATCAGCCGCAGCATGTCGTCATCGATGTGGTCGTCGAAGGCCCGGTCGAAGTCCGGCGTGACACTCGCGCTCTCGGCCTCCAGCGCCCGGCCGATCTGGGCGTACTTACGGTGCAGCTCGCGGTTCCGCCGGAACAGATCGACGGCCCGGCGCTTGGCCACGGTCATCAGCCAGGCCCCGGCGTTGCGCGGGACCCCCGACTCCGGCCACTGCTCCAGGGCCGCGACCACCGCGTCCTGGGCGAGTTCCTCGGCCAGGCCAACGTCGCCGGTGTACCGGGCCAGCCCGGCGATGAGCCGCGCCGACTCGATCCGGACCACGGCCTCGATCGCCGCACGCGCCTCCGACGCCGTCACGACAACCGATAACACCACCGGCCGGGTGGTCGGGGCAAACCGCCGGGTGGCTGGGGGAAGCGGCCGTGGCCGGGAATCCCGCCGGGCGGCCCGGGGAAGCGGCCGGGCGGCCCGGGCAAGCCGCCGGGCGGCCGAGAGATGCCGCTGGGTGGCCTGGAAAAGCGCGTTATGGCCGGGGAAGCCGCTGGGTGGCCGGGCAAGCCGCCGGATGGCCGGCCAGCCGCCCCGGGTGGCGCCGCAGCCGCGACTCCGGCGCCACCCAGGGCTTCCTGACCCGGCGGTCACCGTTAGTAAACCGGCCGGATCGTGCTCTCGCCGTAGCCGAGGACGCCGAGGAACCGCTTGGTCCACTCGACGGCCTCAGCCTTGTCCCGGGTCTCCATCAGCGCCCAGCCGCCGATCAGCTCCTTGGCCTCGGTGAACGGCCCGTCGATCACGGTGTACTGGCCGTCGGCCAGGGTCACCTTGGTGCCCTCTGCGGGAGGCCCGAACCCGCCCGCGGCGACGATGACGCCGGCCTTGGTGGCCTCCTCGACGAACTTGCCCATCTCGGTCATGAGCTCGGGGGTCGGCGGCTCGATCGGCGTCGTGGGATCGCCCAACGTGTACCCGAAGAATCGCATGGTCCTTGCCTTCCTGCTGGGGACCGGGCACCTGGCGGCGGCCGGTCCGGCCCGGGCCGCGGCCTGCACCGCGACCCTCTTTCGCCCACGCGTCGAACGCCGCCGCCCCAGATCGACACCGGCCGCAGGATTTCTCCGGACTTTTTCCTGCCGCCGTGAGCTGCGCCCCGCCGGGGCTCGATCCGGCGTTTGCGTTGCGGATGCTCGGTGTTTGCCTCCGTCGGGCCCGGGTAGCCGGGCGGGGCGAAGTCGAGGAGGTCGGCAGATGGTCTCGGAAGCTAAGGCAGCCCAGCCAGGACGGAACATACTCGCGGATCTAGACTCCCGCATCCCGACCAACTTCTACTGGTACCTGGCGGTGCTGGCCTGCGTCGGCGGGTTCCTCTTCGGCTATGACACCTCCAACATCGGCTCGGCGCTGGGCTTCATCCCCTATCACCTGTCCAGCTTCTGGACCGGGTACCTGGTGGCCGGGGCGTCGCTGGGCGCGGCCGCGGGCGCACTGATCGCCGGGCCGCTGACCGACCACTTCGGGCGCAAGTTCCTGCTGATCACCGACGCCGGAATCTACGCCGTCGGCGCTCTGCTGTCGGCGTTCACCGTGAACTGGTTCATGCTGGTGTCCTCGCGCACGCTCATCGGGCTGGCGATCGGCGCGGACTCCGCCATCGCTACCGCCTACATCGCCGAGTTCGCGCCGCGCGATCGGCGCGGGCAGCTCAGCATCATCCAGCAGTGGATGATCACCGTGGGCATCCTGGTGTCCTACCTCATCGCGGTGATCGTGCTCAAGGCTGCCCCCGGCAGCGCCGGCGGCGCCGACTGGCGGCTGATCCTCGGCCTGGGGGCGCTGCCCGCGCTGGTCGCGGTGGTGCTGCGGTCGCACATGCCCGAGTCGCCGCGGTGGCTGATGCTGCACGGCCGCTACGACGACACCCGGAAAGCGTTCGGCCGGCTGGGCATGAACGTCACCACCGATGAGGTGAAAAGCGCGGCCGAACAGGTCGCCGCCCAGGAAGGAGAGCGCGCGCGCAAGACCCAGTGGACCCGCGGGGTGCGGCGGGCGCTGATCATAGTGTGCTTGTTCTTCATCTTCCAGCAGATCACCGGGATCAACGTGCCGTTCTACTACGGGCCGACGATCCTGTCGGGGTACTTCCTGTCCGGGCACAACGCGGTGGCCGCCGCGGTCGCCGGGGTGGAGGTCACCGCGATCCTCGGCGCGGTCAACGTGATCGCCACCTACTTCGCGTTCCGCTGGATCGATAAGCGCGGCCGGCGCCCGCTGGCCATCGGCGGCTACGCCGGGATGACGGTGTTCATCCTGGTCGCCGCCCTCGGGGTGGCGTACCTGACCGGCGTCCCCCAGGTCGTGCTCGTCATGGTCGGGTTCTCGTTCTTCATCACGTCGTTCGCGATCGGCGTCGGCGGCACCGGCTGGCTGATCCAGGGCGAGGTGTTTCCCACCGCCGTCCGCGGCCGGGCGGCGGCCATCGGCGCCTGCGTCGACTGGCTGGCCAACTACGCGCTCATCGAGGCGTTCCCGGCCTGGCGTACGTCCATCGGGCTGGGCTGGGTCATGGTGTGCTTCGCGGTCCTGTGCGTCGTGGCGATCGGGTTCGTGTACAAGTTCCTGCCGGAGACCAAGGGGCTGTCCGTGGAGCAGGCGGTCCAGGTGTACGAGCGGGAAGCCGAAGGCAGCGGGCTGGGGCGGCTGTCTGGGCGCCCGCCGGCCGTCTCGGCCAGCCACGCCTGAGCCGACCCGCCGGGCCGGGAACGCTACCCTGGCAGCGTGGCGCGCCGGTTCGACACCCTCCGCACCGACCGCCTGGTGATGCGCCGGTGGCGCGAATCGGACCGGGAGCCGTACGCGGCGCTGAACGCCGACCCCGGGGTGATGCGCTACTTCCCGGCCACCCTGAGCCGGGTGGCCAGCGACGCCAGCGTCGACCGCATGGAGGATCTCTTCGACCGGCAGGGCTTCGGGCTGTGGGCGCTCGAGGTGGCCGCTACGGCCGAGTTCATCGGGTTCACCGGCCTTAACCCGATGCCCGACGGGGTCCCCGGCGCCGGCGGCATGGAGGTGGGCTGGCGGCTGGCGCGAGATGCCTGGCACCACGGGTACGCCACTGAGGCGGCCACCGCCGCCGTGGACGTGGCGTTCAACGGGGTCGGCCTGGACCGGATCTGGTCGATGACGGCGGTGCTCAACCGGCCGTCGCAGGCGGTCATGCTCCGGCTGGGCATGACGTCGTACGAGCTGTTCGACCATCCGGCGCTGCCCCCCGGCCACCACCTGCGCCGCCACATCGCCTACCGGCTGCCGCGCCCCTGACCGGGCCCCTCACCACGCGCTCGGGGCAGCCGGGACCTGCCCATGGCCACCCCGATCTTCTGGTGCACAGGGTTGGTGCGGTAGAAACCATAGTGGAAGGCGTAGCGGCGTGAGGGCAAAGGGCGGGTGCCATGCGGTTGCGGCCAGGTGTAGCGATTGACCTGGGCACGGTCAATACGCTCGTCTACGTCTCCGGTCGCGGCATCGTGCTCGAAGAGCCATCCGCGATCGCCATCGCCAGGGATACCGGCCGGGTCGTCGCCGTGGGCGACGCCGCAGACGCCCTGACCGGTAAGGAACCGCAGGACATCGACGTCGTCCATCCTCTTCGCGAGGGGGTCATCGCGGACCTGGACGCGTCCGTGGCCATGCTGGAGGCCTTCATGCGGCGGGTCCAGCTGCGCCGCGGCCTGCTCCGCGGGTCGGCCGTGGTGTGCGTGCCGAGCGGCGCCACCTGGGTGGAGCGGCGGTCCCTGGTGGCCGCGGTCGAGGCACAGCGGCCGCGCTGCCGCGTCAAGCTCGTCGATGAGCCGGTCGCCGCCGCGGCGGGCGCGGGCATCGGCCTCACCGACGGGACCGGCGCCTTCATGGTGGACATCGGCGGCGGGACCACCGAGGCCGCGGTGCTGGCCGGCGGCCATGTGGTGCGCTCCCGCTCGCTGCGGCTGGCAGGCAACGCCATGGACGAGGCGATCATGCACTCCGTCAAGTCCGAACTCGGCCTGCTCATCGGCCGCAACGCCGCCCGGAGCCTGAAGATGACGCTCGGCCTCGGCGAGGGCGCGGCCGAGTGGATGGAGGTGGTCGGCGTCGACGCCGCGCGCCGGACGCCCCGTGTGGAGTACATCCCGGGCCGGGTCGTGGCCGATGCCCTCAACCACACCGTGGCGGCCATCGCGGAGTCGGCGCGGGAGATGCTGTCCGATATCCCGCCCAACCTGGCCGAGGACGTGGTGCGGGGAAAGATCCGCCTGGCCGGGGGCGGCGCCCTGCTCCCGGGCCTGGCCAGCAAGATCGAGGCGGTGGCCGACATCCCTGCCTTCGTGGTGGACGACCCGCTGCGCTGCGTCATACGCGGGGCCGCCGAGATCCTCGAGCGCGGCCACCAGGTCGCGTGACCGGCACCGACCTCTTCCAGGAGGCGGCCGCCGAGCTGTACTCGTCGGATCCGGACACGTTCATCGAGCGTCGCGGCGTTCTCGTGGCCCGGGCGCGCGCGGCCGGGCAGGCCCCGGCGGCGAAGCGGATCGCCGGGTTGCGCAAGCCGACCCGGTCAGCCTGGGTGCTCAACCAGCTGGTCCGCGCCGAGCCTGGCGTGCCGGGCGAGCTGGCCGGCCTCGGCCAGGAGCTCCGCGCGGCGCAGCGGTCCCTGGACGGCACGGCCATCCGGGAGCTCTCGCTACGGCGGCGCCAGCTGATCGACGCCCTGGCCCGGCGGGCGTTCACGGTGTCCGGCCTGCACGCGCCGCCCGCCGCGCTCCGGGACGAGGTCACCGCCACCCTCGGCGCGGCGCTGGCCGACCCCGACGTCGCCGAGAAGCTGGCGGCGGGAACCCTGGAGCGTGCGGTCCGCAGCGAGGGCTTCGGCCCGGGAGCCCCGACGCTGACGCTCGTGACCTCGTCCGGCAGCCGCCGCCCCCTCCGCGCCGTGCCCGCGTCCGGTGCCCCGCGCGCCCCGGGTACCCCCCGCGCGCTGGCCGTGGCGGCGCCGGCGCCCGGGCCAGGTCTGCGGCGAAAGCGGTGCCGCCGCCCGCGGCGGCGCCCGGCGCGGAGCGGGAGCGCCGCCGCCAGGCGGCCATCGCCGCAGCCGAGCAGGCGGTGGCCGACGCGGCCCGGGCCGCCGAGGCGGCGACCGCGGCCGAGCAGGACGCCGAGCGAGCCGTCCAGGCACTGGAAGAGCGGCTCGCCGACGCTCGCCGGGGCCTGTCCGACACCAGGGCCCAGGCCCGGCGCGCGAGGGCCAGGCAGCGGCAGGCCCGGCAGGCGCTCGACCGGCTGCGGCGGTAGGCCCGGACGGGCGCTCGCTAGCATGACTGCCGTGAGTGACTACGAGCTGGCCCATGAGTACGACACGGTCAATTACCACCGCCGCGGCGGAGCCGCCAAGATCGAGCTCAACCGCCCCGAGAGCCTGAACGCCTGGAATGAGCAGTTCAGCCTCGATATGCAGGCCGCCCTGACCGCCGCCGCCGAAGACCCGGGCGTCCGCGCGGTGCTGATCACCGGAGCCGGGCGCGCGTTCTCCAGCGGAGCGGATCTGCGCGGCGCCGGGCCCGCGTCCGGCCAGGACATCTACGACCGGCTGACCCGGCAGTACCACCCGATCATGGTGGGTATCCGCCAGACGCCCAAGCCGGTCGTGGCCGCGGTGCACGGCCCGGCGGCCGGGATCGGCGTGTCGCTGGCGCTGGTCTGCGACCTGATCGTCGCGGCCGAGTCCGCGTATTTCCTGCTGGCGTTCGTGAACATCGGACTGGTGCCGGACGGCGGCTCGTCGCTGCTCGTGCCCTCGCGGGTGGGCTTCACCCGCGCGGCCGAGATGGCCATGCTCGGCGAGCGGGTCGCGGCCCGTCAGGCGCTGGACTGGGGCCTGATCAACCGGGTCTGGCCGGACGAGGAGTTCGCCGCGCGCGCCGACGAGCTTGTGGCCCGGCTCGCGGAGGGCCCGACCGGGTCGTACGCGGGGACCAAGCGCCAGCTCAACCGGTGGCTGTACGAGCGCATGGACGCCCAGCTCGAGTTCGAGGCGAGCATCCAGCGGGAGATGGCCGGCTCGGACGACTTCGCCGAGGGCGTCGCCGCCTTCGTGGAGCGGCGCCCCGCGCGATTCACCGGCCGCTGACCCCGCCGGCTCGCCGCCTCGTCACGAGGGAGTGCGGACCAGGGCGCCCAGGCCGTCGAGGATCCGCTCGAGGCCGAAGGTGAACTCGTCGTCCGGGTCGTCGTGCACGTCGAAGACGCCTGACCCGGCCGCCGGCCAGCGGCCGCGTGACCTACGTGGCCGCCTGGAGGTTCTCGCGGATCGCCTGGGTCATCGGGTGATCGCCGGGCAGCAGCCGCTCGCAGTCGGCCAGGGTGCGCTCGAAGAGCGCTACCGACTCGGCGTGCCGTCCCACCGTGTGGTATGCGGAGGCGAGGTTGGCCCGCGAGGTCAGCGTGTTCGTGTGGTCCGGGCCCATGAGCCGCTCGTAGTCCTGGAGCGTCTGCTCGTACAGCGGGATCGCCTGCGCGAGCCGGCCGGCCGAGTGATAGGCGGAGGCGAGATTGCCGCGCGCGGTCAGCGTGTCGGGGTGCCCCGGGCCCTTGGACCGTTCGTGCCGCGCGAGGGCCTCTTCGTACAGCGGTGATGCCTGCTTGAGCTTGTGCGCGCTGTGGTAGGCCGAGGCCAGGTTGGCCAGCGAGGTCAGCGTGTCCGGGTGGTCCGGCCCGAGGACCTTCTCCCGGTCGGTGAGCGTGCGCTCGTAGACGGGCAGCGCGTGCTTCAGCCGGTCGGCCGAGCGGTAGGCGTAGGCCAGGCTGGCGCGCGCGGCCATGGTGTCCGGGTGGGTCGGGCCCTGGGCCCGCTCCCGGTCGGTCAGGATGCGCTCGTACAGCCGGACGGCCTCCTTCAGCTGCCCTCCGGCCTGCAGCGCGGCGGCGAGGTCGGCCCGTGCGGTCAGCGTCTCGGGATGTTCCGGGCCCCGGGCGGCGGCCCGGTCGTTGAACGTGCGCTGCAGGATGGCGATCGCGGGCTGGGTGCGGCCCGCCGACAGGTAAGCGGCCACGAGGTCGTCGCGCGAGGCCAGGGTGGCCGGATGGTCGCGTCCCAGTACCCGTTCCCGGTCGGCCAGGGCGCTTTCGTACAGCGCGATCGCGTCGTCCTCGCGTCCCGCGTCGAGGCAGGCGCGGGCCAGGTGGCCGCGCACGATCAGGGTGTCGGGATGATCGGCGCCCAGTGCCTGCTCCCGCTCGGCCAGGCTCTGCTCGTAGACGCGGACGGCTTCCGCGGCGTGTCCCGCGGTCAGGTAGGCGGCCGCGAGGCCGTCATGGGCGAGGGGAATGCTGGCGTGGGCCTGGCCCAGGGCCTGGACCGTGCTGATCATGTCCTGCCAGTAGGAGATGGCCAGGCCGTTCAGCCCGGCCCGGTCCAGGCTCTGGCCGGCCCGGAACAGCACCGGATGAGGCTCGGGCGTCCACAGCGACCCCGCTGCCGCCCGGTGCAGGCTGGCCGTGCAGTCCCGCAGCGCCTGGGCCACGAGGGGCTCCGGGTCATCGGCCGGCCACGCCTGCAGCAGGGCGCCGGCCGCGGCCGGCGTGACCTGCTCCAGCATCGCCGAGGGGATGAACTGCCGGATCGTGTCCTGGACCAGCCCGTGCATCAGCACCGTGCGGGACGCGGACTCGGGATCGATCGTCACCACGCCGACCTGGGCCAGGCTCTCATAGACGCTCCGAACCTGGGTCTCGTCGGCTTGCGTGCCCGTGGCCTGGGGACCGCAGATGTAGTCGCAGGCCGCCCGGCTGGTCAGCGCCGCTCCCGGGACGCCGGCCGGGTCGAGCAGCGCCATCAGCGCCAGGGCTTGCCCGGCCATGCCGCGCGGCGCCAGGTGGTCGGCCCGGTCCAGCGAGAGCGACCAGGTAGCGGCCACGACGGCGGCATCCGGGCCGGCCCCGGTCAGGGGCAGCTGCCGCGCCCGCTCGGCGAACCGCGCGCGGTAGCTGCGGCAGTCGGTCCTGCTGTCGGCGACCACGGCCGCGGCCTGGGCCAGGGCGAGCGGCAGGAAGCCGAGGTCGGTGGCGAGATCCAGGGCCCCGGCCCGCATGCCCGCGTCCTCGGTCAGCCGGGCGGCCACGTAGCCCAGTGCCTCGCGCGGGCTGAACCCGCCGACCTCCAGGATCCTCCGGTCCTGCCCCCTCACCGCGCTGGCGGGCAGCCGCGTGGTGACCAGGACCATCCCGGCTGGGCCCTCCGGCCAGAGCCCGGCCAGGTCGCTGAGGTCGGCCAGGTCGTCCAGAACCACGAGCCACGGCCGGCTGGTGGTGGCCAGCCAGGCCAGGAAGTCCGCCGCCGCCGCGCCCGCATCGGCACCGGAGCCCGGGAGGCCCGCCGCGGCCAGCGCCTCCGCGTAGCCGGTCAGCACCGCGTCCCGGCTGCCGGCCGGCACCCAGGCGAGCAGGTCCACCTCGCGGGCGCCCCACAGCGTGCGCGCGAACGCCACGGCGAGCTGTGTCTTGCCGGTGCCGCCCATTCCGGCCGGCGGCTGGTGCCCGGCCTCAGCGTCCTGGGCCGGCGGGGTGAGCACCACCGTGGTGCCGCGGGCCACGCCGCGCGCGGCGTCGAACCCGGTTTCCGGCCGCGCGACGAAGCCTTCGGCCAGCGGCGGCACCGCGCCCGACCAGACGGGCCAGTTTGCTGACTGCGACGGCGTTCCGGCGCGAACCTGGCGGTTCATCGTCACACCGGCCATCGGGACCTTCCTTCATGTCGAGTCAGCAAGGTTACGGCGATCTGGTAATGGTAAGGAGAGGATTGGGGTTGTTCGGTGTCGGTATGATCACTATAAGTAACGCATAAGGGGCGGGCATGCTCAATTTCGGCGTTACCTTCATGGCCGATCCGCCGGTGTCCGAGATCGTCGGCCGGACGGTGCTGGCCGAAGAGAACGGCTTCAGCCACGCATGGCTGTGGGACAGCCACGTCCTGTGGCAGGAGGTCTACCCGATCTTCACGCTGATGGCGGCGGGCACCACGAACATCCACATCGGGCCCTGCGTCACCAATCCGGTGACCCGGGACCCGACCGTCACCGCCGCCGCCATGACGACGCTGAACGAGATCTCCGGCGGCCGGATGGAGTTGGGGATCGGCCGCGGCGACTCGGCGCAGCGGGTGCTCGGCCGTCACCCGGTAACGGTCGCCACGCTGGAGCAGGCCTGCCAGACCATCCGCGACCTGGCCGAGGGGCGGGAGGTCGACCTCGACGGCACCGCGGTGCAGCTCAAGTGGTCGGAGGGCCACAGGCTGCCGGTCTGGGTCGCCGCGTACGGGCCGCAGGCGCTGCGCTGCGCCGGGCGCGTCGCCGACGGCCTCATCATGCAGCTCGCCGACCCGTTCATCATCGAATGGTCGCTGCAGTACCTCCGCGAGGGTGCCGAGCAGGCCGGCCGGGATCCCGCCGGCATCACGGTGATGGCGGCCGCCCCGGCCTACCTCTCCGCCGACCTCGCGCACGCGCGGGACCAGGTGCGCTGGTTCCCCGCCCTGGTCTCCAACCACGTGGTCGACCTGGTTCACCGCTACCACGGCGGCGTGCTCCCCGACGAGCTGACCGACTACATCGCGGCCCGGAAGCGCTACGACTACGCCCACCACGGCCGGACCGGGTCGGAGAACGCCGAGTTCGTCACCGACGAGGTGGTGGACCGGTTCTGCGTGCTCGGCACCCCCGAGCAGGTGCGGGCCAAGCTGGGCCAGCTGCAGGACCTGGGCGTGCAGCAGTTCAACATCTACTCGATGGTCGACGATCCCAGGGCGCTGATCAGCGGCTTCGGCCGCGAGATCATCCCGGCGTTCCGGGGGGATGTGGGGGGGTCGTCCCCCCGAGGGACAACACTGCGTTAAGGAGGGACACCCGATGCGAACGGTCCGCGCGGCGCTGATCCAGGCCCAGGCGAACATGCCCAAGCAGGAGGCGATCGATAAGCACATCAAGATGATCGCGGACGCGGCGGGCCAGGGCGCGGAGATCGTGGGCCTGCAGGAGATCTTCCACGGCCCGTACTTCTGCGCCGAGCAGGACGCGAAGTGGTACGACACCGCGGAGCCCGAGGACGGGCCGACCGTCAGCCGGATGCGCGAGGTGGCCCGCGAGCACGGCGTCGTGCTGGTCGTGCCGTGGTACGAGGAGGAGCAGCCCGGCGTCTACTACAACACCGCCTGCGTGATCGAGCGCGACGGCACGGTCCTCGGCAAGTACCGCAAGACCCACATCCCGCACGTCGGGCCCTGCTTCTGGGAGAAGTTCTACTTCAAGCCGGGCAACCTCGGCTACCCGGTGTGGGAGACCTCGGCGGGCCGGGTCGGCCTGATCATCTGTTATGACCGGCACTTTCCTGAGGTGGCCCGCGAACTGGGGCTCAAGGGCGCCGAGCTGGTCTTCAACCCGTCCGCGACCGTCGAGTCGCTGTCGAAGTACCTGTGGGAGCTCGAGCAGCCCGCGCACGCGGTGGCCAACGGGTTCTGGATCGCGGCCAGCAACCGGGTCGGCGTCGAGTCACCGCTCAACCAGAACAAGTTCTACGGCTCGTCCTACTTCTGCAGCCCGCGCGGGAAGATCGTCGCCCAGGCCTCGGACAGCGAGGACGAGGTGCTGGTCGCGGACCTCAACCTGGACGAGATCCGCGAGGTCCGCAACACCTGGCAGTTCTTCCGCGACCGCCGGCCCGAGACCTACGGCGAGCTGGCGCAGCAGCTGCCATGATGGCGCCGACGGAGCGCCATAACGACCACGGCACGGAGCGGCCATGACCACGCTGATCAAGAACGGGACGGTCGTCACGGCCACCGACGCCGCGCGCGCGGACGTGCTCGTCGACGGGGAGCGGATCCAGGCGATCGGGGTGAACCTGGGCGACTTGGCCACCCCCGACACGGTCATCGACGCCGCCGGCCGGTACGTGATGCCCGGCGGCATCGACGTGCATACCCACATGGAGCTCCCGTTCGGCGGCACCTTCGCCTCTGACGACTTCGCCACCGGCACCGCCGCCGCGGCCTGGGGCGGCACCACCACCATCGTCGACTTCGCGGTGCAGGGCTACGGCGAGAGCCTGGCCCAGGGCCTGGACACCTGGATGGCCAAGGCCGAGCCCAAGTCGCACATCGACTTCGGCCTGCACCTGATCGTGCGCGAGATCAGCGACGGCGTCCTGCGCGAGATGGACGCGATGATCGACCGCGGCGTCTCCTCGTTCAAGCTGTTCATGGCCTACCCGGGCGTGTTCATGCTGGACGACGCGTCGATCTTCCGCGCGATGAGCCGCACCGCCGACAACGGCGGCCTGATCATGCTGCACGCGGAGAACGGCGGCGCGATCGACGTGCTGGTCCAGCGCTACCTGGCCGAGGGCAAGACCGCCCCGGTCAACCACGGCCTGACCCGGCCGTCGTCCATGGAGGGCGAGGCCACCCACCGCGCGATCGCGCTGGCCGAGCTGGCCGGCGTGCCGGTGTACATCGTCCACCTGTCCTCGCGGGAGGCGCTGGACGCGGTGCGCGAAGGACGCGACCGCGGCGTGCCCGCCTACGCGGAGACCTGCCCGCAGTACCTCTACCTGTCCCTCGATGACCTGGCCCGGCCCGGATTCGAGGGCGCCAAGTTCGTCTGCTCGCCGCCGCTGCGGCCCGCCGACCACCAGGCGGACCTGTGGCGCGGCCTGGTCACCGACGACCTGCAGGTGGTCTCGACGGACCACTGCCCGTTCGACTACAAGGACCAGAAGATCCTCGGCAAGGACGACTTCTCCGCGATACCCAACGGGCTGCCCGGGGTCGAGGATCGCTACACGCTGCTGTGGGACGGTGGCGTCGCGGCCGGCCACATCACGCCGACGCGGTTCGTCGAGCTGATCGCGACCGCGCCGGCGCGCATGTTCGGGCTGCATCCGCGCAAGGGCACGCTCGCCCCGGGCGCCGACGCCGACATCGTGGTGTTCAACCCCGACGTCGAGCGCACGCTGTCGGCCAGCACCCATCACATGCGGGTGGACTACAGCTGCTACGAGGGACGGAAGGTGCGCGGCCTGCCCGAGGTGGTCATGCAGCGCGGCAACATCCTGGTCCGGGACGGGAAGTTCCTCGGCCAGCCGGGCGCGGGCCGCTTCCTGCCGCGCGGCCGGTTCAGCCCCGGCGGCTAAGGCCCGACCGCCCGACCGGGCTAGGCGGTCTCCTCATGGCGGTGCCGCCTCTCGCCCAGCGTGACGCTCAGCAGCCAGCTGACCACGCCGATGATGATCGCGCCCCAGAACGCCGGCCAGAAGCCGGTGATGTGGAACGGCAGGTTGAGCTTGCCCGCCACCCAGCTGGTGAGCCACAGCAGCAGCGCGTTGACCACCAGGCCGATCAGCCCGAGGGTGATGATGTAGAAGACGCAGCCGAGCACCTTGATGATCGGCTTGAGCACGGCGTTGATCACGCCGAAGATCAGCGCCACCACGAGCAGGGTGGCGACCTTGTGCAGCGTGGTGCCCGCCGTTACCTCGATGCCGGGGAGCACCCACGTGGCCACGAGCATGGCCACGGCGGTGATCAGGACCCGGATGACGAACGACATGCGCACATCCTGCCATGATCGGCGGGATGGTCACGACAGGCGCGGGGAGGGAACGGGCGCGGGATGGCCGCGGCGACGGCGCCGGCGGGCGGTCACTTCCAGCGGAAGTGGACGAAGACCCGGCCGAAGTTCTTGGAGTCCTTCTCGACGCGGTGATAGAGCGCCTTGATCTCCTTCTGCTGCAGGAACCGGAGCACGTGCTTCTTGAGCTGGCCGGAGCCCTTGCCCGGGATGATCTCGACCAGCGGCGCCTTCTTCCGCACCGCCTCGTCCATGATGTCGCGCAGGGCCCGGTCGATGTCCCGGCCCCGGTTGTAGACGTCGTGCAGGTCGAGCGTGAGCTTCATCGGGCTGTCTCCGTTTAGCCGGCTGCCGCCCACGGTACGCTCACCAGCAGGTACGGGCGCGACGGCGGTCGCCCGCCGACCCAGGGAGACCCCATGCGCCTCGCCCGGCCTGCGGTTGCCGCCGTATCGGTCCTGGCCGCGGCCGTCACCGGGGCCGGTGCCGTCGCGGTCGCCGGCCGTGCCCGCCCCGCCGGCGAAGCCGCCGGCATCGTGACGATCCAGCCAGGCGCGATCCACGCCCTGGCCGGGGCCCTGCCCGCGCCGCCCAGCACCGCGTTCTGCGAGCAGCACTACCACATCGCGTGCTACCTGCCCGCGCAGGTCCAGCGGGCTTACCACCTGCCCCGGCTGTACCGGCAGGGGGTCACGGGCCGCGGGCAGACGATCGTCATCGTCGACTCGTTCGGGTCCCCGACCGTCCGGCGTGACCTCAGCCGGTTCGACCGCGCCGCGGGCCTGCCCGCGCCGCCGTCGCTGAAGGTCATCCAGCCCGCCGGGAAGGTCCCGCCGTACCAGCCCGACTCCGACCGGGAAGGCTGGGCCGGCGAGACCGACCTGGACGTCGAGTACGCCCACGCGATCGCCCCGGGCGCGAGCATCCTGCTCGTCGAGACCCCGACCTCGGAAAACGAGGGCACGACCGGCTTCCCGCAGATCGTCGCGGCCGAGACGTACGTGATCAACCACCACCTCGGCGGCGTGATCAGCCAGAGCTTCAGCGCCACCGAGCAGACCTTCCCGTCCCGCGCGTCGCTGCTCAAGCTGCGCGGCGCCTACCTCGACGCGGCGCGCCAGGGCGTGACCGTCCTGGCGGCCTCGGGTGACAGCGGCGCGGCCGACGTCAGGTTCAACGAGGTGACGTACTACCTGCACCCGGTGACGTCGTGGCCGGACAGCGACCCGCTGGTGACGGGGGTGGGCGGGACCCAGCTGCATCTCAACGCGGCGGGTGACAACGTCACGCCGCCCACCGTCTGGAACGACACCTTCAACGTGGCGGCCAACAAGTTCGCGGTCGGCAACTCCGGCCCGAACCCGCTGGCAGGCGGCGGCGGCAAATCGGTCGTGTTCGCCCGGCCCCGGTTCCAGAACGGGGTGCGGAACATCGTGGGCGGCCACCGCGGCGTGCCCGACATCTCGATGAGCGGTGCCTGCAACGGCGCGGTTGACATGTACCAGAGCTTCGGCGGCCAGCCCGCCGGGTGGTATCCCACGTGCGGCACTAGCGAGGCGACGCCGGAATTCGCCGGGATCGTGGCCCTGGCCGACCAGGTGGCCGGACGCCCGCTCGGAGTGATCAACAGGTACCTGTACCAGCTCGCGGCGCGGCACGCGCCCGGCATCGTGGACGTGGTGTCGGGGAACAACACGGTCTCGTTCCGCCAGGGCGGAAAGCTGCACACCGTACACGGGTTCGCGGCGCGGCCCGGCTACGATCTCGCGTCGGGCGTGGGCACGGTGAACGCGCCGTCGTTCGTCCGGGAACTGGCCCAAGCGGCCGGCCAGCACCATCCGTAGCGGCCGGGAGCCCACCGCCTACCGTATTCGGCATGATCTGCGTGCTCGGCGACGCTCACCTCGACGTCGTCGTGTCGGCCCGCGGGCCCGTGGCCGAGGAGACCGACACCCCGGCGCGCACGTCGGTCGGGGCCGGGGGACAGGCCGCCAACGTCGCCGCGTGGGTGGCCGCGCTCGGCGGCCGGGCCCGGCTGATCGCGGCCCGCGGGACCGACCTGGCCGGCCAGCTGGTCGCCGGGGAGCTGGCCCGCCGCGCGGTGGAACTGGTAGGACCGGTCGTCGAAGGCCGGACCGGCGTGGTGGTATCCCTGACCGACGGGGCCACCCGCTCGATGCTCACCGACCGCGGGGTGGGCCCGAGCCTGGCCGCTCACCTGCTGCAGGCGGACTGGCTCGACGGGTGCGACTGGCTGCACCTGCCCGCCTACAGCCTGGTCGCCGACCCGGTCGCGGGCGCGGCGCTCGCCGCCGCCGCGCGGGCACCGCGGCTGAGCATCGATCTCTCCTCGACCGCCGCGCTGCGCTCCTACGGCGTCCGGCGGTTCGGTGCGCTGATCGCGCGCCTGCGCCCGGACGTGGTCTTCGGCAACGAGGCCGAGGCCACGCTGGTCGGCGACCTGCCCGGGCCCGAGTTCGTGGTTAAGCTGGGCGCGCGCGGCGTCCGCGCGGCCGGGAAGGTGTTCCCCGCGCTGCCCACGCGGCCGGTCGACCCGACCGGAGCAGGCGACGCGTTCGCCGCGGGCTACCTGGTCGGCGGGATCAGGCTCGGCCTGGAAGCGGCCGCGCGGGCGGTGGCGACGATGGGGGCGATGCCTTGACTGTTCCCCCTGGGGGCACCCCAGACCCCGATGGGCCGGGACCCTCTGCGGTGTCGGCCTGGGGGGACGACCCCTCGGGCCCCCCCGTGGTGCTGGCCGGGGAGGTGGCCGAGGCGCTGCGGGCCGGGCGGCCGGTCGTGGCGCTCGAGACCACCCTGGTCTCGCACGGCTTTTCCGGCGGCCGGGGGCTGGCGGCGGCGCGGGCGGCCGAGACCCGGGTGCGCGCCGCCGGGGCGGTCCCGGCCACGATCGGCATCGTCGACGGCACGCTGCGCGCCGGGCTCGGCGGCACCGAGCTGGAGCGCTTCGCCGAGTCCGGCGAGCGGGCCCGCAAGGTGGGCGCGCGCGACATCGCCGCTTGCATCGTGCAGGGCGCGCTCGGGGCCACGACGGTCGGCGGAACGCTGGCCGTGTGCCGGGCGCTCGGCATCAGGTTCCTGGGCACCGGCGGCATCGGCGGCGTGCACCGGGGGTTCGCCGACAGCCTCGATATCTCGGGCGACCTGCTGCAGATCGCGCGCACCCCGGCGGTGGTGGTGTCCTCGGGGGCCAAGTCGATCCTGGATGTCAGCGCGACCGCCGAACTGCTGGAGACCCTCGGGGTCCCGGTCCTGGGCTGGCAGACGGCCACGCTGCCGCTGTTCTACAGCGCCGACGGCGGCCCGCCCGTGCCCGCGGTGGTCACCACGAGCGAGGAGGCGGCCCGCATCGCGCGCACCCAGTGGCGGCTGAGCCCGTCCTCCGGGCTGCTGCTCGCCCGCCCGCCCGCGGGCGGCCTGGACATCGAGGCGATCGTCGCCGAAGCTGTCCGGCAGGTACGCCGCGAGGGCGTGACCGGCCAGGCGGTGACGCCCGCGGTCCTCGCCCGGGTGGAGGAGCTCAGCGGCGGCCGGAGCGTCGAGGTCAATCAGCGGCTGATCGCCGACAACGCGGCGCTGGCCGCCGAGGTGGCCGTGGCTCACGCGAGGCTGGCCGGATAGCGCCGGGAGTCAGGACGCCAGCGCCTCGGTCAGCCAGGTCCGCAGCGCCGGGGCGGGCGCGGCCCCGGTCTTGCGCGCCGCCACCTGGCCGTCGCGCAGCACCATCAGGGTCGGTATGGCCTGCACGCCGAAGCGCTGCTGCAGCGTCGGCGACTCATCCACGTTGACCTTGACGAGCTTCAGCCTGGCCATCTCCGTGGCCAGTTGCTCCAGCGCCGGGCTCACCATGCGGCACGGGCCGCACCACGGTGCCCAGAGGTCCACCAGCACCGGGACGGACGCCTGCTCGGCGACCTCCGCGAAGGTCTGATCGCCCGCGTCGACGATCCAGGGGAGCGGCTGGTGGCACTCGCCACAGCTCGGGGTGCCGGACGCGGTCGCGGGCACGCGGTTCCGGCGCCCGCAGTTCGGGCACTTGACTAGGTCAGACATGTACTTTCTCGATCTCGCCGAAGCAATACTGCCTCAGTCCAACCTTCCTGTCCGCGTGGTATTCCGAAGCGTGGCCAGCGGGACACGCGTGACGGTCGGGACGGGCGGGGCAGAACGGGCAAGCCGCCCATCGAGAATGTTCCGGGGATCTTCCCGAAGAAGACTCCGAAATTGCCAGATCCGCGAGACTATGGCTCCTGCGCGGGCGGAGTTCACGCGACCGCGCAGCAGGATCGCCACGAGGGGAGATCCAGAGCATGCCAGGTGTGAGCGGGAGCATGCGCGAATCCGCTGGTCAGGGGAAGGCGGACCACGGGGGAACTCTTGACAGGCTCTTCCCTGCTTCTTTACGCTCCTCCGTCATCGTGTGACTTATACCTACTTTTAATGACTTGATGACTTGAGCGTGGAAGTGATCACATGCGGGCTTTGAAGCGGGCACCTGCGGCTATCTCACCCGGTACGGCTGGCCTCAGCCGCCGCGGGATGCTGGCCGGCGGGGTCGGCGTCGGCGCCCTGGTCGCGCTGCCGGACCTGTCGCTGGCGGACCGCGCGGCCGGGCGGTCGGCGAGTGCCGCTGGCCCCGGCTCCCGGCACGTGCTGCTGTACGGCACGCCCGAGACGACGACGTTCCCCGGCGGATCGGTCGCGTCGGCGGTGTCCCCCGCGTCCCGGACCACGTCACTGCCCGCGGCCAGGCCGGTCGCGACCCAGCTCGCGTCCGCGCCGGTCGCGTCCGCCGACCAGGCCAGCGTGGCTCTGGTCACCGTGGACACCGTGGCGTCCGGGGCCAAGGTGACGCTGACCGTCGTCGACGCGGCCTCGGCCGTCATCAGCCAGCAGGGGTCGCTGACCATCACCGGCATCGCGGACGGCACCAGCATTCTCCCGACGCCGGTGTTCGCGCCGGGCACCGCCACCATCGCCGTGGTCCTGGCCATCACCGAGCCCGCCGGCCTGCGCCTGGCCCGCAAGACCGATCCGGCCACCGGCCGGACCCAGGTCATACAGCCCGTGACCTGGACGTCGCGCCACGCGCTGGCCTACTTCGACACCGGCACCGAGAGCTTCGCCGGGCCGTTCCATCTCGGCAACGCCCCGGCGCTGGCGCTCACCGCGGCCGCCGCGAACTCCTCGGACTTGTTCGTGTGGACGACGAAGGAGCCGCAGCCGGCCAAGGTCCGGCCGCAGGCGCCGCCGCTGCCGTGGGTGAGCGTGTTCCCGCTGGGCACGGGTCAGGCCCGGGCCTCGGTGCCGTCCCCGGCGCCCTGGCCGGCCAGCGAACCGGTCGTCACGCTGCCCACCGGGGACGCGGCGCGGCTGGTCAACGGCCGCGCGGTGCAGGTCAGCTCGGCGCAGACCGGAGAGGTGACCCAGACCACGATCGCGCCGCTGAGCGTGACCCGGGCCAAGCCGAGCGCGGTGACCATGGAGTGCCGCCCGGACGGGACGGTGTTCCTGACCAAGCCCGGCATCGGCCGGGCGGTCGTCGCCGACCCCGCGGAGGACTTCCGGGTGACCGCGCAGGTGGACTATCCGGTACCGGCCGCGCCAGGCGGCGCGCCGGCCAGCAAGGCGGTGCTGTCGCCCGCCGGGGACACGCTGTACGTCCTGGGCGGGGCCAAGACCGGGGGGATCTCCGCCTACGACGTGGCCACCGGGAAGCTGGCCGGGTCCTACAGCCATGGCCGGCAGTACTTCGGCCTGTACCAGCTGCCCAGCGGGACGCTGCTCACGCTGAGCCCGGCGAACCCGCGCCTGGAGTTCTTCTCGCCCGGCCTCAGCCTGCTCGGGACGGCGGCCACGAACCTGCACGTATCGGCCGTGTTCTGACCGGCCGCACGGTCCGCAGTTATCAGTACGCCGTTTGCGAGGGGAGTCAGCCATGGCGGGATATGACACCGCAGGACCGATCCACGAGACGTACGTGTCGGCACGCGATGAGTTCGGCCGCGATCCGGCGTTCTGGATCCGCTATTTCTCGCCGTCGCCGGCCGCCGACATCTTCGCCGACGACGCGGTGGCCGAGAGCCTGGGCGCGTGGAACAGCGGCGGCCCGTTCGTCGGCTGCGTCAGCGCGCCGTACCAGTCCCGGCTGAGCGGGTCCGCCGCCGAGGGCCTGGCCGACGCCCAGACCTACGCGGCGTCGATGCTCGCGGCCTGGAACGCGGTCGCCCAGCTCAAGCTGCCGGCCAACCACCAGCTATGGTGCTTCCTCGACCAGGAGTACTCCACCGGGCTCAGCCTCAGCTACTGGGACGCCTGGGCCGGCTACCTCGGCAACTACAACTTCGCGAACCTGCACACCTACCCGCTGTACCCGGCGGTCTACTGTGACCCGTTCTCGCCCTTCCCCAACTGCTCGGTTTTCGCCGCCGCCACCGGCGTCAACGTTCCCGTCACGGTGTGGTCCAGCGAGCCGGAACCGTGCGGAAACCTCGCGAACCCGCCCGCCTATGACGCGGACGAGTGTTCCTCGACGTCGCGCTCGAGGGTCCCGTCGCACCTGTGGCAGTTCGGCGAGCAGGTTGGCTGCGGCTATTCGGCCAACGTCGACCTGGACCTGGGCAACCTGAACACGCGCAGCTACTTCTTCACGGTCGTGGCCAAACCCTAGCCGCCCGCCCAGCGGCGGTGCGGTGACGGGTTAAGAACGTTCGGCAGCGGCGCGGAGACGGATTAAGAGAGGGACAGCCGGTGGCCGGTATCGGTTCGGGTGCGTCGCTGCTGGCGGCGGGGTGCGTGGCCAGCTGCGGCGTCCTGCTGGCCGTGGCCGGGGCCAGCAAGCTGTACCGGGCCGCCCGCCAGCTGCCCGGTGACAGCGCGATCCGGGGCGCGCTGGGGATGACCAGGCACTGGTGGCGCCGGGCGGAGCCGGCGGCCGGCGCCGTGGAGTGCGCGGTCGGCGCGATCGTGTGCTCCGGGGCCTACCCGGCGGCGGGCGGGGCGGCCCTGGCCGCGCTCGGGGCAGTGTTCTGCGCTCTGCTGGGGTACGCGCGGGCCCGGCGGATGCCCGGCGGCTGTGGCTGCATCGACTGGGGCACGCGTCCGCGGCCGGCCGCGGAGGCGATCTCCGGGCGGGAGCTGGCCCGCGCCGTGGTGCTGGTCGGTGCGGGCGTGGCCGGTGCGGTCTTCCTGCGCGGGGAGGCGGGCGCGTTCGGCCGTCCCTGGTTCTGGGCCGGAGTGCTGGCCGGCGGGGTCGTGCTCGCGGGGCTGAGCGTGCGGGCGGTGCCGGGCACGCCGGCGTGCGGGCGGGCGTGGTGGTTTCCGGCCCGGGCCACGCTGCGGGCGCTGGCCGGGCACGGGGTGTTCGCGGCGATGGCCGAGGCGGTCGGCCCGTTCGGGCCGGTGGTGCGCTACCGCCGGGCGGGGTGCGCCGAGGAGCTCTGGTTCACCCCGCTGGGCGAGTCCGGCCAGGACCGCGCCGTGGTGTTTCAGGTCCGGCACGCCGGGTACGGCGGGGCGTTGGCCGTGCACGCCTCGGTGCGGGGCGCCCCGGCCGCGGGCGAGACGCCGGCCCGGGTCATCAGCGCAGGGAACGGCATCCAGGCCCCCGCCCGGATGAGCCTCATCCCAACCACGACGCACGGTCTGTCGTCATAACAGACGGGGTACCGGAAGGAAGAGCGATGAGGTTCTTGGCGGGGCACGGTTCCGGCTCCCGCGTGGCCGTGCGGACGGCGGGCGGGACGGCTGTCGCCGTGGTGGCTTGCGGGCTGGTGCTCGCGGCGTGCGGCAGCGCGCCGGCCCCGGGCAGCGGCAGCACGCCCGCGGCGCCCGGCAGCCCGTCCGGGGGAAGCACGCCCTCGGCGACCAGTGCCCCGTCCACACCCGCCGCGAGCCCGTCGGCGACGGGCGGCTCGCCGGGCGGCCTGGCGGCGTGTACGACAGCCCAGCTGAAGGTGGGCCTGACGAACACCGGGGCGCTGGGCGGGCAGGCCGGAGGGTACCTGCGGTTCACCAACGACGGCTCCGCCGCCTGCCGGATGCACGGCTGGCCGGTGGTGACCGCGGTGACCGCCGCCGGGAAGGCCACCGGATTGCGCCGCGCGCGCTCGACCATGTACGGGGCCTGGCAGGAGCCCTCGCCGCTGCCGGCGGTCACGCTGCAGCCCGGAGGCTCGGCCTATGCCGTGGTGGCCGCGGCCGACCAGCCGGCCGGCAGCGCGACGGCCTGCCCGGCGCCGTACGTGCGGCTGCGGGTCGCCCCGCCGGGCGGGTCGGGGGACGTGGTGGTGTCCGCCTGGCTCCCGGGCGCCCGGTCCTACCTGCCGTCGTGCGCCGCGATCAACGGCTCGACGACCGGCGAGGTCTCCGCGATCACCCCGCTGTCCGCCCTCCCGCACTAGCCACGATCCCGGGAGCTGACGGGCGAAAGAGCCGGCCGCCGGCCATTTTCCCGGCCCCGGAATTTCCGGCTCGGTAGGCATTTCCGGGACCGCCGTCGCGCCGCAGCGGGCCTGCTCCGCCTTCGCCGCACCCCTGGCGATCAGGGCGATCGCCGAAATCGTGTACCACGACACGATCGAGAATCAGGCCCTGAAATACACCGAAATTCGCAACAGGTACGAGACTATGACCGGTGTGACGCCAGGGGGAAGGAAGTTACTTACGTGCGCTCTCGATATCGGGCAGACGCAGGCGCCGTACCTGGTTTCGTGGGACTCAGCCGCCGCGAGATGCTGGCGGGCGGAATTGGTGTCGGCGCGCTCATCGCGCTGCCGGACCCGTTGCTGGCCGGCCGGGCCGGCGCCCGGGCCGGTCGTTCCCCGAGATCTCTCTCCCGGTACGTGCTCCTGTACGGCATGCCCGAATCGAAGCCGTTCTCGGGCGGGTCGGTCGCGTGGGCGCCGTACCCGGACGGCCGCCTTCGGGTGCCCTCCCCGGAGCCCCGGGCCCGGTTGCCGGTCTCGGCTTCCCGCGCCCGGCCATCGCGCTCGGCGCCCAGCAAGCCAGCGGTGCCCGCGGCCAAACCGGTCGCCGACAAGCTCGCGTCAACGCCGGTCCTCTCGCCCGACCGGAGCACCGTGGCCATGGTCACCGTGCACCAGGCGGCGGCCGGGGCCAGGCTGACGCTGGCCCTGGTCGACTCGGCGACGGCCGCCATCACGGTCCGGGGGTCGCTGACCATCCCCGGTGTCGCCGAAGATGCGAGCATTCTCGCGACGCCGGTCTTCGCTCCGGGTACCCCGACCGTCGCGCTGGTCCTGGCCATCACCGTACCCACGGACTGGCAGCCGGCCCGCAAGGCGGACCCGCGCACCGGCCGCCCCGTCCGCATGCAGGCCATGACCTGGACGTCGCATCACGCCCTGGCCTACTTCGACCGGCGCAACGGGAACTTCACCGGGCCCTTCCAACTCGACGACGCGCCGTCGCTGGCGCTGACCACCGCGGCGGCCAACTCGTCTGACCTGTTCCTGTGGACCACGAAGGAACCGCAGCCGGCCGCGACCCGGCCGCAGCCGCCCCCGCTGCCGTGGGTCAGCGTGTTCCCGCTCGGCTCGGGCCAGGCCCGGGTCTCGGTGCCGTCCCCGGCGCCCTGGCCGGCCAGCGAGCCGGTGGTGACGCTGCCCAGCGGGGACGTGTGCCGGCTGGTCAACGGGCGTGCCGTGCAGGTCAGCTCCGCGCAGACCGGCGAGGTGACCCAGACGGTGATCGAGCCGCTCAACGTCACCCGGGCCAAGCCGAGCGCGATCACCATGGAAGCCCGCCCGGACGGCACGGTCTTCATGACCAAGCCGGGCATCGGCCAGGCGATCGTCACCGACCCGGCGGCGGAGTTCCGGGTCAAGGCTCAGGTCAGCTACCCGGTCCCCGCGACACCGCTCGGCGCCCCGTGGAGCAAGGCGGTGCTGGCGCCCGACGGCGACACCCTCTACGTCCTGGGCGCGGCCAAGACCGGGGGCATCTCCGCCTACGACGTGGCCACCGGCAAGATGAGCGGATCTTACAGCCACGGCCGCCAGTATTACGGCCTCTACCAGCTGTCCAGCGGGGTCCTGCTCACCCTGAGCCCCGAGAACCCGCGCCTGGAGTTCTTCTCTGAAGGCCTGAACCCGCTGGGAGCGGTCGCGACGAGTCTGCACGTATCGGCCGTGTTCTGACCAGCTGCACAATGCCCAGCACGCTGCTTTCGTATGAGGGAGGCCAGCCATGGCGGGATATGACACCGCAGGACGGATCCACGAGACCTACCAGTCGGCGTACCACGAGTTCGGCCGGCCGCCGTACTTCTGGATCCGCTACTTCTCGCCGTCGCCGGCGGCCGACATCTTCGCCGACGACGCGGTGGCCGAGAGCGGCGGAGCCTGGGCCAGCGGCGGGCCCTACGTGGGCTGCGTCTCCTCGCCGCCGCAGTACCGGCTGAGCGGGTCCGCCGCGGAAGGCCTGGCCGACGCGCAGACCTACTGCGCGTCACTGCTCGCCGCCTGGAACGCGGTCGCGCAGCTCAAGCTGCCGGCCAACAACCAGCTCTGGTGCTACATCGACCAGGAGTACTCCACGGGCCTCAGCCGGAGCTACTGGAACGCCTGGGCCAGCTACATCGCGAACTACAATTTCGCGCGGCTGCACACGTACCCGCTGTACCCGGCGCTGTACTGCGCCCCGTTCTCGCCGTACCCCAACTGCACGACCATCGCCGCGGCGAAGGGCCTCAACATTCCCGCCTCGGTATGGTCCAGCGAGCCGGAGCCGTGCGCGGGGCTCAAGAACGTGCCCTACTACGACCCGGACGAGTGTTCCTCGGTGTCGCGCTCGAAGGTCCCCTCCCACCTCTGGCAGTACGGCGAGCAGCCCGGGTGCGGCTACTCGGCCAACGTCGACCTGGACGTGGGCAACGTGAACACGCCCAGCTACTGCTTCCGCGTCGTGGCGCG
Source organism: uncultured Actinomycetota bacterium (assembly GCA_963834695.1). Taxonomy (GTDB): domain Bacteria; phylum Actinomycetota; class Actinomycetes; order Streptosporangiales; family Streptosporangiaceae; genus JASHPR01. Next base: position 87,468 of record CAWIDQ010000034.1, on the reverse strand, counting down.
TCCTTAGCGGGCTGGGCGCGGTGGCCGAGATCAGTTCCGGCGCGTCGCTGTTTCTGGCCGGGTGCGTGGCCAGCTGCGGCGGGCTGCTCGTCGTGGCCGGGGCGAGCAAGCTCTACCGCGCCGCCCGCCAGGTGCCCGGCGACAGCGTCGTGCGGCGCGCGCTGCGCGTGACCAAGCGCCGGTGGCGGCGGGCCGAGCCGGCCATCGGCGGCCTGGAGTGCGCCGTCGGGGCGGTCGTGTGCGCCGGGGTGTCCCCGGCGCTGGGCGGGACGGCCATGGCCGCGCTCGGCGCCGCGTTCTGCGCCCTGCTCGGGTACGCGCGGGTGAAACGCGTACCGGGCGGCTGCGGGTGCATCGAATGGCGCTCGGCACCGCGACGGGCCGAGGAGACGGTTTCCTGGCGGGAGATCGCTCGCGGCGGCGTGCTGGCCGGCGCGGGCATCGCCGGCGCGGTCTTCCTGCGAGACTCCTCCGGCGCGTTCGCCCGCCCCTGGTTCTGCGGCGGGATCCTGGCCGGGGGCGCCCTGCTCATCCTGCTGGGCCGGCGCGCGCCGCCGCGGACGCCGGTCTGCGGCCGGCCGCTCTGGCTGCCGGCCCGGGCCACGCTCCGCGCGCTGGCCGGGCACGGGGTGTTCGAGGCCATGGCCGAGTCGGCCGGGCCGTTCGGGCCGGTGGCACGGCACCGCCGCGCGGGATGCCACGAGGAGTTCTGGTTCACCCCGCCGGACGGTCACCGCGCCGTGGTGTTCCAGGTCCGGCACGCCGGGCCCGGCGGGGAACTCGCGGTTCAGGCGTCGGTTCGGGAGGGCGGGGCCGCGGCCGACTGGCCGGCCCGGGCGATCGGCGCGCCGGGCCCCGCCCCGCGCGTGCCTGCCATGTCGGTCAGGACGCCCGGTTCTCTGTCCTCTCGGAAGGAGAGCCGGGTACCGGAAGGGGGAGCCATGCGGTCATTAGCAGGTGCGGTCGTGGTGGCGGCTTGCGGGGTGGCCCTGGCGGCCTGCGGGAGCGTGCCGGCCCCGAGCAGCGCGCCCGCGGCGCCCGGCAGCCCGTCCGGGGGAAGCACGCCGTCGGCGGCCAGCACCCCGTCCGCGCCAGCCAGCCCGTCGGCGCCAGCCAGCCCGTCGGCGGCGGGCGGCCCGGCGTCCTGTGCCACGAGCCAGCTGAGGGTGGCCCTCACCTACACCGGGGCGCTGGGCGGGCAGGCCGGAGGGTACCTGCGGTTCACCAACGACGGCTCCGCCGCCTGCCGGATGCACGGCTGGCCGGTGGTGACCGCGGTGACCGCCGCCGGGAAGGCCACCGGATTGCGCCGCGCGCGCTCGACGATGTACGGGGCCTGGCAGGAGCCCTCGCCGCTGCCGGCGGTCACGCTGCAGCCCGGAGGCTCGGCCTATGCCGTGGTGGCCGCGGCCGACCAGCCGGCCGGCAGCGCGACGGCCTGCCCGGCGCCGTACGTGCGGCTGCGGGTCAGCCCGCCGGGCGGGTCGGGGGACGTGGTGGTGTCCGCCTGGCTCCCGGGCGCCCGGTCCTACCTGCCGTCGTGCGCCGCGATCGACGGCTCGACGACCGGCGAGGTCTCCGCGATCACCCCGCTGTCCAGCCTCCCGCACTGACTCCGGCCGGCCTCCGCGCCGGAGCGCTACGGGACGGTCGGCGGCTCCTCGGCGAGCGGGCCGGGCTGGCCGTCGCCGCCCTCGGCCCGGTCGCTGGCGAGCATGGCGCGCAGCAGCTTGCGGTCGGTCTTCATGACGCTGGTCTGCGGGATCGCGTCGACGAGGCGGATCTCGCGCGGGTACTTCACCGCGGACAGGTGCTGCCCGGCTGAACTCGACCAGATCCGCGGGCGTGGCCATGGCGCCGTCGCGCAGCTGCACGAAGGCGACAACCTCCTCGCCGTACTTCTCGTCCGGGCGGCCGACCACGGCCGCGGCCAGCACGTCGCGGTGCTGCACCAGGACGTCCTCGACGTCGCGCGGATACACGTTGTACCCGCCCCGGATGATCACGTCCTTGATCCGGTCCACGATGTAGAGGTAGCCGTCGGCGTCGAGCTTGCCCACGTCGCCGGTGTGCAGCCACCCGCCGCGCATGACCTGCGCGGTCTCCTCCTCCGCGTTCCAGTAGCCGCTCATCAGCACCGGGCCGCGCACGCAGACCTCGCCGTCGGCGCCGACCGTCGCCGTGGTGCCGTCCGGCTGCTCGATGCGGACCTCGACGCCCGGGGCCGGCCTGCCCACGCTGCCCGCGCGTACCTGGCCGCGCGGTGACGTCGAGATGATGGCCGCGGTCTCGGTGCACCCGTAGCCCTCGCCGATCTCGACGCGCGGCAGCCGCTTGCGGAAGTCCTCGGTGATCTGCGGCGGCAGCGGCGCGCTGCCGCTGGTGAGGCGGGCCAGGGCGGACAGGTCGTAGTCCTCCAGCGGCTGCTGCAGCAGCATCTGCAGCATCGACGGCACCAGCGGGCTGGTGTTGACCCGGTGCTGCTGCGCGAGCTCCAGCCAGGTGATGGGATCGAACCAGCGCATCAGCACGGACATGCCCGGGCCCGGCGCGTGCAGGCTCATCACGCTGACCATCAGCCCGTACACGTGCGACAGCGGCAGCGGGAGCAGGGCCGAGCTGAGGTCCTCCTCGTAGGACGTGGCCGTGGCCGCCCACGCCGCCGCCGACAACGCGTTATGGCTGATCATCACGCCCTTGGAGCGCCCGGTCGTCCCTCCGGTGTAGAGCAGGGCCGCCAGCCCGGACGGGTCAGAGTCGACCAGCCGGGCGGGCGGGGCCGTCTCCAGCTCGGCGAACGGCAGCAGCGGCGGCCCGGCGGCCTCGGATGCGGGCTGCTCGCCCATGGGCCCGCCGACCACGATGATGCCGCGCACGCTGGGCAGGTCGGCCGCTGCCGCCGTCACCTTCGGCAGGAACTCCGCCGTCGTGACGATCAGGGCCGCGCCGCTGTCGCTGAGCACGTGCCGCAGTTCGTCCGCGCTCAGCAGGAACAGCACCGGCGCGGCCACCGCGCCCATCCGCCATACGGCGGAGTAGGTGATGCTGACCTCGGGACAGTTGGCCATGCACACCACGACCCGCTCGCCCGGCTCCAGGCCTGCTTCCTGCAGGCCGCCCGCCACCCGGCGGATGCGCTCGGCGAGTTGCTCCCCGGTCCACTGACTGCCCTCGTAGTGCAGCACGGACCTGGCCCCGAGCCGGTCCCAAGACTGCTCGGCCAGGCGTTGCAGGCTGGAGCCAATGGGCGGGGTGACCATCGGTGCGGCCACGTACTACCTCCGATCGGGCCGGGCGGCAGGGCCGCGGCAGCACGGTGACTGGTGCGAAAAGTGCTGAGTGAAATCTATGCGGGCCGTGCAGCTACCTGGCTCGAGCCAGCCCGCGGCGGGCCGTTGGGGAAAATAATGGCGGCCTGACCGGGCGGACCGCGTCATTTCCGCGCGGTCGGCGCGCGGTCACCGGCCCGGCCGGGCGGTCAGCGGTCCGCAGCGTGCCCGAGGTCACGTGCGCCACGATAGCCGGACTCTCCCCCGCTAGGGTCGGGTGGTGAGCACGCTCGCGATCCTGGCGCTGCTCGGCGCGGGCACGGCGGCCGGCGTGGCCAGCACCGTGGCCAGCCTCGCCTCGGTCGTCTCCTACCCGGTGCTGCTCGCGCTTGGGCTCCCGCCGGTCACCGCGAACGTGACCAACACCGTGGCGCTGGTGTTCACCGGGGCGGGCGCGGCCGCCGGGTCGCGCCAGGAACTGGCCGGACAGGGGAGGCTGGTCCGCCGGCTGGGCGCGCTGACTGCGGCCGGCGGGGCGGCCGGCGCGGCGCTGCTGCTGCTCACCCCCGCCGCCGCGTTCGAGGCCGTTGCCCCGGTCCTCATCGGGGCCGCCTCGCTGCTGCTGATCATCCAGCCGATGATCTCCGGGCTGACCGCGCGCCCAGGCGGCGAGCGAAGCTGGCGGCTGCGCGGGGCGCTGGCGGCCGTCGCGGTCTACGTCGGGTACTTCGGGGCGGCCGCGGGGATTCTCCTGCTGGTCGTCCTCACCGCGATGCTGGACCAGCCGCTGCCCCGGATCAACGCGGTCAAGAACGTGGTGTCCGGGATGGCGAACGCCGCCGCCGCCGTCGGGTTCGCGCTGTTCGGGCCGGTGCGGTGGGCCGCCGCCGTGCCGCTCGCGGCGGGTTTCCTGATCGGCGGCTGGACCGGGCCCGCGCTGGTGCGCCGGCTTCCCGCGCGGGCGCTGCGCATCGGCATCGGGATCGGCGGCCTGATCCTGGCCGTCCGGCTCGGCATCGGCACCTACCGGTGATCCCGCGCCGCGACGGCCAGGTGCCGTTACCAGATGGGGATCGGCCCGATCTGGGTGAACGGCAGCAGCGGGCCGAGTTCCGCGGTTTCCACTTTCGCGTCCGCGGGGGCCTCTTGCTTGACCGCCTGGGCCAGGGCGTCGGCGTCGTCGGAGTTGTCGGCCCCGAGGACCAGGAGCGTCCAGCGCCGGACGACCGGGTGCCCCTCCGCCTGCAGCCGCCCGGCCAGTTGCTCCGCGGCGTGACGCGACGGCATCTCGATGCGGACTTCCCACTGGGGGTAGCCGTACTCGTCGGATTCCCGCGTCTCATCCTCCTCGAGACTCTGGTGCTCCGCCTCGCGCTGCTCGGCGGTCTGCGGCAGCGCGGCGTCGGCGTTCTCCCATTCCTCCTCGATCGGATGCCACCGGTCGAGCGCGAAGTCGGCGGACAGGCCGTGCTGCTTGGTCAGCTCGCGCGCTACCTGTTCGGCCTCCCGGGCCGCGTTCTCGGTACCCGCGTAGAGGAAGATCCGGGGGCCGTCCACGCTCACCGCGACGCGGTGGCCGAGCCGGCGGCGCGCGTCGTGCTCGACCTCGTGCTCATGCAGCGACTCCAGCGTCCGCTCGGCATGCGCCGGGTCGTGCAGGGTCACCGTCACCCGCCAGTCATTAGCCACGAACCGACCCTACCGTCCCCGCCGCCGCCGTGTCGGCGTGCCGCCTGCCGTCGCGCCGCCCTGGCTGCGGTACCCGGCGCGGCGAGGTGATCGTCCGGCCCGGCCGGGAATCAGCCGGTGTTCTGCAGGCCGGCGGCGACGCCGTTGACGGTCAGCAGCAGCAGCCGCTCCAGGCGCTCGCGCTCCGCGGCTCCGTCGCGCAGTGCGGTGAGCGCGCGCAACTGCAGCAGCGACAGCGCGTCCACGTACGGGTCGCGCAGCGCGACGGCCCGCGACAGCACCGCGGCGGTCGGCCAGCAGCCGGTCGTGCCCGGTCACCGCCAGCACCAGGCCCTGGTCAGGTCGTACTCGTCCAGCACCAGCGCGGTCAGATCCTCCCGGCCGCCCAGAGCGAGGTACCGCGCGGCGATCCTGCGGTCGGTCTTGGCCAGGCTCATCTCGGCGTTGTCCAGCAGCACGGCGAGCAGCGGCCAGTCACGGTAGGCGTCCTGCGATGGCCTGCAGGCCGCCCTCCCGGCCTTGCCGTCCGCCACGGCCGCGAGCCCGCTGCCCAGGCCGAACCAGCCGGGCAGGTTCACCCGCGTCTGCGCCCAGGCGAACACCCAGGGAATCGCGCGCAGGTCGTCCAGCCCGGTCGCGGCTGGCGACGCTCCCGGCGGGCGGGCCGTGACCCGATCCGCATGGCGCCGATCTCCGCGAGCGGGCTGATCATGGCGAACCACTCGGCGAATCCGCCGGTCTCGACCAGGGTCCGGTACGCGCCGCAGCGCCCCGGCGTCCATCCGCTCGGCGACCTGCCGGAACCGGTCGGGGGCCGAGCCCGGGTCATCGGCAGCACCGGCGGCATAGGCGGGAGCAGGGCCGGGCGCGGCGGAGGCGAGCAGCACCGCGGAGGCGACCTGCTCCAGGTGCCGCTCGGCGATCACCGGGTGACCGTATCTGGCGAAGATCACCTCACCCTGCTCGGTGACCTTGAACCCGCCGTCCACCGAGCCGGGCGGCTGCGCGAGCACCGCCCGCCCGGCTGGCCCGCCGCCGCGTCCCAGCGCGCCGCCGCGGCCGTGGAACAGGGTCAGCCGGACGTCGTTGGCCTCCGCCCAGGCCGCTCAGCCGCTGCTGGGCGGCGAACAGCCGCAGGGTCGCGCTGACCGGGCCGAGTTCCTTGGCCGAGTCGGAGTAGCCGAGCATGACCTCCATCCGCCGCCCGGTCGGCCGCGAGCCTCGCCGCGACCGGCTCCAGGAGCAGCATGTCGTCGAGCACCTTGGTCGCGTTCTCCAGGTCAGCCCCGCTCTCGAACAGCGGGACGACGTCGAGCTCGGTCGGGATGTCCGTCCGGGACGGATAGGCGGGCCAGGTCGTAGACGGCCGAGATGTCGGCCGCGGACCTGGTGAAGCTGACCACGTAACGTCGGCAGGCGGCAGGACCGAACCGGTCCTGGATCCACGCCATCGCCTGGAACGTCGCGACCACCTCGCGGGTCTGCGCCGACAGCGGGCGCTCCGGCGGCGCTGCCGGGGGCCGGGAGCCGCCCGGAGCGAGCTCGCGCAGGACGCGGGCGTGCACCGCGCTGTGCTGGCGGATCTCCAGCTCGGCGAGGTGGAACCCGAACGTCTCCGCCTGCCAGATCAGGTGCTGCAGCTCGCCGTACGCCTGGCGGGCCGCGCCCGCCTGCGCGAGTTCCTCGCTGCACCAGGCGGAGATCGGCGATGAACTCGGCGGGGTGACGGTAAGCCGGTCCGGCCTGGCCCGGGGCCCGGCTCCGGCCGCTGGCCCGCAGGTCCAGCCGGGTGGCGCGCAGCCGCTGCGCCGCGTAGAGCAGATAGGCGCGGAACGGTTCCTGCGGCGAGCGGGCCGCAGTCTCGGCGAGCAGTTCCGGGTGCGCGTCCTCGCGCGGCCGTGAGCGCCCGGGCCAGAGCCGCGCCGCCGGCGCCCCGCCAGCGTGCACGGTGAGCGACCGGCCGATCCTCCCGGTCGCGTTCTCCAGCGCGCGCAGCACGTGATCGGCCTGGATCGCGGCCGTCTGCCTGGTCACCTCGCGCGGTCACGAACGGGTTGCCGTCCCGGTCCGCGCCGATCCAGCTGCCGAACCGCAGGAACGCCGTCGCGGCCGAGGCCACGCGGCCGGACGCCGGCGCCGGCCAGCGCGCGATCGAGTGACCGGTACAAGGCCGGTACCACGCCGGAACAGAGTCTCGTCGAACGCGGTCATGGCGGCGCGGACCTCGTCGAGCGGCTGCATGGCCGCCGCCCGCAGTGCCGACGTCCGCCACAGCAGGTCGATTTCCTCCCGGACAGCCTGCGCCGCATCTCCGCGCGCTCGCTGGCGCCGAGCCGGCCGTCGTCCAGGCTGGTCAGCAGCGCGCCGATCCGTCGCAGCGCCTCGGTGACCGCCCGGCGGCGGGCCTCGGTGGGATGGGCGGTGAGCACCGGATGCACGCGCAGCCCGGTGACCAGCCGGGTCGACCTGCCCGGACCCGTGCTCGCCGCGGACGCTCGCCACCGCGGCGGCCAGCGACTCGCGGACCGGCGGGTCGCCGGTGTCCCGCTCGCGCAGCGTGCGGATCCGCTGGTGCTCCTCGGCCAGGTTGGCCAGGTGGAAGTACACGGTGAACGCGTGCGCGACGGCCTCGGCCCGGTCCAGTGGCCAGGCGGCGACCAGCGCGCTGATCTCGCGGAGCGGATCCCCGGCATGCTTCCCGGATCCCGGTGCCCCCGGCCGTGGCTCGCGCGATGCCGCGCGGCGATGACGGCGCGCCGCAGCCGCTCCACGTCGTCGAGCAGGCCCTGGCCGCCCGACTCGCGCAGCACCTCGCCCAGCAGGTCGCCGAGCAGGCGGACATCCCGGCGCATCGGCGCCGGCACGTACTGGCGGTCGGCGTCCCTGCCCACCACGCCAGCGTAACGACGGCTGCGGCACCCGCGAGCGCCGCGCCCGGCGCCGGGTCGCGGCCGCTGCCTCGTGCGGGCCGAGACCGCTGCCTGACGGGTCGCGGCCGCCGCCCGGGCCAGGGCGTTCTGTTACGTTTCGGCATGAGGTGCCGAGCCCGGCGCCGGCCTGCGGACGAGGAGGATCAGTGCGCTTCGCGATCAAGACGAGACCTGAGCATGGGACGTGGGCGCAGTTCCGCGACGTGTGGCAGGCGGCCGACGAGATCGACCTGTTCGAATCGGCCTGGAACTGGGATCACTTCTACCCGCTGACGGGCGACCTGACCGGGCCCAACCTCGAAGCGTGGACGATGCTGGCCGCCATGGCTCAGGGCACCGGTCGCATCCGGCTCGGCTGCCAGGTCACCGGCATGGTCTACCGCCATCCGGCGGTGCTGGCCAACATGGCCGCGACCGTGGACATCGTCTCGGACGGCCGGCTGGAGATCGGGCTCGGCGCGGGCTGGAACCAGATGGAGTGCGACGCCTACGGCATCGACCTGCCGCCGCTCCGGGAGCGCTTCGACCGCTTCGACGAGGGCGTCGAGGTCATCGTCCGCCTGCTCCGCGACACCACGACGACGTTCGACGGCAAGTACCTGCACCTGACCGAGGCCCGCTGCGAGCCCAAGCCCGTGCAGCGGCCGCACCCGCCGATCACCATCGGCGGCCGCGGCCGGACCCGGACCCTGCGGACCGCCGCGCGCTGGGCCCAGCAGTGGAACGCGATCACGACGGGCCCCGAGGACTGGCTCAGCCTCAAGGAGACGCTGGTCGAGCACTGCGAGCGGTTCGGGCGCGACCCGGCCGAGATCACCTGCTCGGTCAACGTCCGGCTGGACGACGGCATCGGGCCCGCGGCCGAGGTGGCCGCCGCCTACCGCGACGTCGGCGTCGACCTCGCGATCATGAACCTGCCACACCGGGCGCCGCCGGACATCCTAGGCCCGCTCGCCGACGCGCTGTTCCCGCTAGCCTGACGCGCATGGGATTTGACCTGCCATCTCTGCTCACCGCCCGGCGCGGCGAGGGATACGACCTGCACGCCCGTTATCTCAACCCGCAGCTGCCCCGCACGCTGCACGCCATCGGATTCGACAAGGTCTACGAACGGGCCGAGGGCGCTTACCTCTGGGATCGCGACGGGAACCGCTACGCCGACTTCCTGGCCGGCTTCGGCGTGTTCGGGGTGGGCCACAACCACCCGGTGGTCCGCCAGGCGCTGAAGGACGTGCTCGACGGCGAGCTGGCCGACCTGGTCCAGTTCGATTGCGCGCTGCTGCCCGGCCTGCTGGCCGAACGGCTGCTGGCCAAGGCGCCCGAGTTCGACCGGGTCTACTTCGGCAACAGTGGCACCGAGGCGGTCGAGGCGGCGCTGAAGTTCGCCCGGTACGCCACCGGCCGGCCCCGGGTGCTGTACTGCAGCCACGCCTTCCACGGCCTCACCACCGGGTCGCTGTCGGTGAACGGCGCGGCGGAGTTCCGGAAGGGGTTCGACCCGTTGCTGCCGGACGTCAGCATCCCGCTCGGCGACCCCGACGCGCTGGAACGCGAGCTCCGCCAGGGAGACGTCGCCGCGCTGATCGTCGAGCCGATCCAGGGCAAGGGAGTCTGGATGCCGCCGGACGGGTTCCTCGCCGCCGCCCGTGCGCTGCTCCACGATCACGGCGCGCTGCTGATCTGCGACGAGGTGCAGACCGGCCTCGGCCGGACCGGCCAGTTCTTCGGCTACCAGCATGAGGAGGTCGAGCCGGACATCGTCACCGTGGCGAAGGCCCTGTCCGGCGGGTTCGTCCCGGTCGGCGCGACCCTGGCCAAGGGCTGGATCTTCGACAAGGTCTACTCGTCGATGGACCGGGTGCTGGTGCACGACTCGACGTTCGGCTCCAACGCGGCGGCCATGGCGGCCGGATTGGCCTCGCTGGCCGTCATCGAGGACGAGCAGCTGGTCAGCAACGCCGAGCGCACGGGGGCCGCACTGCAGGCCGCGCTGCAGGACATGGTCGAGGAGTACGAGCTGCTGGCCGAGGTGCGCGGCCGCGGGCTGATGATCGGCCTGGAGTTCGGCAAGCCCAGCTCGCTGAAGCTGCGGCCCGGCTGGAGCATGCTGCAGACCGCGCGGGTCGGCCTGTTCGCCCAGATGGTGGTCGTCGCGCTGTTCCAGCGGCATCGCATCCTCACCCAGGTGTCGGGTGACTACACCGAGGTGATCAAGCTGCTGCCGCCGCTGACCGTCGGCGAGGCCGAGGTAGCGCTGTTCCGGGAGGCGTTCGACGACGTCATGAAGGACGCGCACCGGGGCAGCGGCCTGATGTGGGACTTCGGCCGCACGCTGGTCAAGCAGGCGGTGAACCGCTGACCTGCTGGCCGGCCGAGGAGGCTGGCGAGCACGGCCGCGCCGGTGGCGGCGTCGTCCACGGTGACGGCGAACTCGCTGCCGTCGGTGAGCTGGAGCTTGATGGCGTCGCCGCTGCGCAGGACCACCGCGGCCCGGCGGAAGGCCTTCCGGCTGCCGCGGTAGCCCCACCCGCCCCATTCGAGCGGGCGCAGGTCGATCCGCTCGGCCCGGCGGATGTCGTCCAGCGGAACGCTGGTGACCGGCCACGGCGCCACGCCGTACCGGATCCGCAGCCCTCGCGCGTCGACGCTGACCCGGATCCAGCCGAACGCCAGGTAGACCAGGAGCAGCAGGGCCGACGGGAGGGCGCCGGCGACGCTGCGGGCCGACAGCACGATGACCGCGCCGATCGCGATCAGCACCAGCGGCAGCCACCAGGCCAGATGAGCCCGGCCGGTCCAGGCCGCGCGCTCGCCCGCGGCCGAGCCGGTCACCCCGCTCACAGATGGCTCCGGACCGGGACCACTCGGATCAGCATGGTGACATTGTGGGCTGCGCGGCGGCTCGGGGACCAGTGGGTAGCCGGGGAATCGGGCCGGCGGGGGTCATCCGGCGAGTCCCGGGCCGGGTGGCCACATGGCCGGCTGGGGCTGGCGGCCGAACGTGAAGCATGGCGACGACGGGTTCAGCACGGCCAGCTCGGGAGTGACCGGCCAGACGGCTTCCAGCTCGCCGGCCACGGTCTCCGTGAGCTCCCGCACGTCCGCCGGGGCCGAGTCGTGCATCGCCTCCGCCACGATCAGGGCCGCGGCCGTCGAGTCCTGCACGGCCGACCAGCCGCTCTGCCGGTTCGTCCACCGGCGGGCGTGCACCCGCCGGGCCGCGTCCGCGAAGATCACCTCGTGCGGGGCCGGGTGCTCCGTTTCGCCGGAGAACGTCAGGTAGTCCTCGCCGCCGTCCGCGTACCGCACGCCGAGATCCCCGGCGATCTTGGAGACGTCGAAGACCGCCACCGGGATCGCGAAGGCCAGCGAGATCGCGTTGCACAGGTCGACCAGGGGGTGAAGCTGCGGGAGCGAGCCCTCCTTGCGGAAGCGCCGCAGCAGCGACTCGGAGGCGCAGCGGTACTGGGTCGGCTTCAGCCCCATTCTCGCGAACGCGCGCCGCCAGGCCTGTACCTCGGGCAGCTCGGATTCTGGCCTGTCCGCCTGCCGGGACTTCGCGATGGCGGTGAACCTGGCCGTGCGCGAGCCAGCCTGCGCCCCGGAGCTGATGCCGTCGGCGAACAGGACGCCGGGAACCAGCTCGGGGAAGTCGCGCCAGATCTCGCCAGAGTGCTCAAAGTGCATCGATTCCGCCTCACGGCCGGGGCGGGCGCAGGCACGCGACCCTGACCGGTGATCTATAAGCTCGGCCGGTGGATATCGTTCAGGTGGCTCAGCGTATCGCCGACGACGTGCTGTTTCCCGCGGCCCTGGCCACCGACGCCAGCGACGTGGTCCCCCGCGAGCTGCTCGACACGCTGGCCCGCGCCGGGCTGTATGGCGTGGTGGCGCCGGAAGACGCGGCCGGGCTGGGCGCCGACTTCGGAACTCTCTGCGCCGTCCAGGAGGCCCTGGCCAGCGGCTGCCTGACCACGGCGTTCGTCTGGGCGCAGCACAACAGCCTGGTGCGCGCCCTGGCCGAGGGCGGCCGCCCGGAGCTGAGCGCGACATGGCTGGCCCCGCTGGCGCGCGGCGAGATCCGGGCCGGGGTCGCGCTGGCGGGCCAGCTGCCGCGGCCGCCGCTGCACGCCAGGCCCGACGCCGGGGGCTGGCGGCTGGACGGGGTGGCGCCGTTCGTCTCCGGCTGGGGCCGGATCGACGTCGTCTACGCGGCGGCCCGGGCCGGCGACGAGATCGTCTGGCTGCTGGTTGACGCGGCCGAGGGACCGTCCGTGCGCGCGGAGCGGCTCCGGCTCGCGGCCCTGAACGCGACAGCGACGGTGCGGATCACCTTCGACCAGCTGCCCGTGGCCGCCGAGCGCATGATCAGGCGGCACCCGCTGCCCCCCGGCACCGCTCCCGAGGTGCTGCGGCTGCACGCCGCGTTCGCGCTCGGCGTGACCGCCCGCTGCTGCCGGCTGCTGGGACCGACGCCGCTGGACGCCGAGCTCGCATCGCTGCGGGCGGAGCTCGACCGGCTCGGCCCGGGCACCCCGGTCGCCCGCGCGGCAGCCGGGGAACTCGCGCTGCGGGCGGCGTCCGCGCTGATGACCACCGAAGGCAGCCGGTCGCTGCTCGTCACCGAGCACGGTCAGCGGCTGGCCCGGGAGGCCATGTTCATCCTCGTTTACGCGCTGCGCCCGGCGTCCCGCGCCGCGATCCTGGCCCGGCTCGGCGTACCGGAACCCGGCTGAATCAAAGCTCGACCCGCTTCCAGGCGTCACGTCCCGGCACGTCCCGCCCGAAGCTGTCGGGATTGGTCCCGAGAATCTCGGCGGCCTCCAGCGCGATGCGCTGCACGGCCACGGTCAGCGGGAAGATCGACAGCAACTCTCCCAGCTCGCGGTCGGTGATTCGGGTCACGGGCGTGCCCGACTCCTCCGCGGCCAGCATCACCTCGGCGATCCGCTGCGACCACGCTCCGCCGCCGTCGAGCGAGACCAGGCGGTCCTGGCGGCCCAGGGCCACCGAAGGCCCGTGCAGGAACTGTTCCACGCCCAGGCCCTCGCTGGCCACGTACGCCGCCTCGCGGATCTTCAGCGCCCCCTCGGCCGCGGTCCATTGGTTGATCCCGCCGCCGATGTACTCGATGAGCCGCCCCGGCGGCGGCGCGAGCGGCTGCCCGTCGTTCGCGTCGCGGTATACGCGGTCGACCGCAGCCGGGACCGAGGCCAGCTCGGGAAGGCTCGCGCCCAGCTCCTGGGCCAGCTGCGCCACGCGCATCAGCGCGCCCAGGTGGCTGGCGGTGTAGGCCGACGAGCGCTCCCGTTCTACCGTGTGCAGGTCCGCGTCCGTGACCGCGGTGCCGGAGATCTGGACGACATCCGCGCCCTGGGCGCGGGCACGCGCCACGGCCTGCGCCGTGTAACGCTTGGCGCCGGTGTGCGTGAACGCCAGCAGCACGCCGCCAGCGGCGGGCAGCGGGCCGTCGGTGGCGGCGTCGACCGACTGTTCGGCGGCCACGTCGAGCCCGGCCGCGCGCAGCAGCGCGGCCGCCTGGTTGGCCGCGTGCCAGCTGGTTCCGGTGCCGATCACCAGGACCCGGCGGCCGCGCAGCCGGTCGGCCACGGCCGGGATCGGCGCCGGGTCTTCCAGGATCGCGGCCAGGGCCGCGGCCTGGCCGTCCATGGTCTGTCGCATCATGCTCGTCGCCGTCGTCGCCATGAATGCCTCCACACTCGTGATAGTGGCCGGGTGATGATCGGGCGCGGATAGTCCGGTCGTGTCCCGGAACGGGCCCGCGCAAACGGGTTGGCCCAGCCGGCTGAACCCGTCGGCATGACGACGGGGCCGGGCGCAAGCGCCGGGCTTCAGGCGGCGCTTTCCCTCGCGGCCGGAACCAACGACCGGCCGAGTAAGCGCGGGGCGGGGCGGTCCGCGCCTTGGGGAGGCTGCGCGGCGAGCGCCTGCGCCAGCTCGTCGCGGGAATGGATACCGAGTTTCTGGTAGACGTGCCGGAGGTGGTACTCGACGGTCTTCGGGCTGAGGAACAGCGCCGCCGCAGTTTCCCGGGTCGTCTTGCCCGCGGTGAGCAGCAGTGCGATCTGCAGTTCCTGCGGCGTCAGCTCCTCCAGCGTGCTGGAGTCCCGCCGCCGGAGCGTCTCGCCGGTCGCCGCGAGCTCGGCTCGGGCCCGGTCGGCCCAGGGACGGGCGTCGAGGTCCTCGAACACGTCCGCCGCGGCGCGGAGCTGCTCCCGGGCCAGGATCCGGTCCCGGGCCCGCCGCAGGCGCTCGCCGAAGGCCAGTCGCGTGCGCGCCGTCTCGAACGCGTCCGGGGTCTGCTCGTGCTGGCTCAGCGCCTGCTCGAAGAGCGCGGGGAAGCCGGGGCCCGGGTCGAGCATCCCCTGGCAGCGTAGGGCGCGAGCGAGCGGCCACGGCTGCCCCTTGGCTCGGGCCGCGGCCGTGAACCGGTCGGCGGCCTGGCGCGCCTCGTCCTCGCGCCCGAGCCGGGCGTAGGCGTCGACGAGCTCGGCCGCGGGGAACAGATCGACGTCAGTGATGCCCAGGTCGAGCAGGAGCTGCTCTTGCCGCTCCAGGTGCTCGGCCGCGCGGGCGGCATCGCCGAGACCCAGCTCCAGCTCGCCGAGCGCCGCTGTGGCCCAGACCTCGCACAGCCGTGTCCCGAGCTCGTGGCTGAGGTGAAGCGCCTCGGCGACACAGGTCCGGCAGTCCAGCTCCCGTCCGCGGCGGCCTTGCAGCCAGGCCAGCCCGGACAGGCCGAAGGCTAGCTCAGTCTGCTGCCCGCTCTCCCGGGCCAGGTCGATCGCCTCCCGGTAACTGGCCTCAGCGACCGCCCAGCGGTCGGTGGCGGCCTGGTCCCGGGCGATCAGGTTGAGCACGAACGCGAGCGCGCCGACCGCGGCACGGTCCCGGGCGGTTCGCAGCGCATGGTCGAGCAGCGACCGCCCGGCCCCGGTCTGCCGCAGGAACAGCGGCCCCAGGGTCAGCCAGGGGATCAGCCGAAGATCCTCGCGCAGGTCGGGCGAGCTCTCGGCGAGCGTGATGGCCTCATGTACCGCGGCCGCGCCGGCCGCGGCGTCACCCCCGAGGATCCGGGCCATCCCCACGGCGATCGCGGCCAGGAAGCGGGCGCGCACGGAAGCGTTCGGCGGCAGCAGGGCTCGCGCCCGCTCGGCGACCGCCAGCATCTCGGCCGGGTTCCCGGCCAGGAAACAGGCGAAGGCGGCCTCGGCGAGCATGGCCACGGCCCGCTCGGGATCGGCCCGCTCGGCGGCCGCGGTCAGGATCGCGTGGCCGCGCATCACCGGGCCGCGGCGCGTCGCGATAAGCCCGGCCAGGTCGTCGATCTCGGCCAGCCGCACAGGGTCGCCGGTGGCCGCGCGGGCCTGGTCGAGCAGGGCCACGGCGCGATCGGCCAGGCCGGCCAGCCAGGCCGCCTCGGCCGCCTCCCGCAGCAGCCGGGCACGCCGCTCGGCATCGGCCGCGAGCTGCCCGGCCCGCTCGAACGCCGCGGCCGCGGTGGCGTACGCGCTGCGATCGCGGCCGCGGGCGCCCGCCTGCTCGAGCGCGGCCGAGGCTGAGTCGTCCGTGCCGATGGCCGCGGAGGCCAGGTGCCAGGCCCGGCGGTCGACGTCCCGGTCGGGCAGGGCGGCGGCCAGCGCCCGGTGCGCGCCGCGGCGCTGCCCGGCGGGCGCGTCGGCGTAGATCGCCGACCGCGCGAGCGGGTGGCGGAACTCCACCACGCCCGCGTGCAGCGTGACCAGGCCGGCGCTTTCCGCCACGGCTAGGGTCTCCAGGTCGATCCCGAGCCGGGCCGCGGCCCGCTCCAGCGTCGGCAGGTCGCCGCTGTCACTGGTCGCGGCGAGGACCAGGGCGCGCCGGGCGGCCTCGTCGAGCGAGCCGGCCCGTTGCCGGAAAGCGCGCGAGATCCTGGTCGAGACCAGCACCGGGGCGCCTTCGGGAGCCAGCGCCAGATCGTGCGCGTCCGGCGCGAGTTCGAGCATCGCGAGCGGGTTGCCGGCTGTCGCGCCGTGCAGCCGCTGGGCCGTCTCGGCGGACAGGCCGCGCAGCAGCGCGGCCGCCTCGTCGCTGGACAGGCCGGTCAGGTGCAGCGTGGGCAGGTCGGAGCCGTCGATCAGCGACGGCGCGCCGTCGCGGACGGCCAGGAACACGGCGATCGGGTCGGCCACCAGCCGGCGGAACGCGAACAGCAGCGCCTGGGCGCTGGACTCGTCCAGCCAGTGGGCGTCGTCGATCAGCACCGCCACCGGGCCCGGCTCGGCGTAGGCGGCCAGCAGGCTGAGCGTGGCCGCGCCGATCGCGAAACGCTCCTGCGCCGGCCCGGGCGCAGCGCCAGCGCACCGCCCAACGCCACGGCCTGCGGCTGCGGCACCTTCTCCAGCATGACCAGGGCGGGCCGGAGCAGCTCGAGCAGGGACCCGAACGGGACGTGCGCCTCCGACTCGATGCCCCGGGCGCGCAGCAACCGCATCCCGGTGCTCCCGGTGCCGTCGCCGGTGCCGGCCGCGCGCGCCGCGTGGTCGAGCAGCGCTGTCTTGCCGATCCCGGGCTCCCCGACGAGCGCAATCACCGCGCTTGCCCCCGACCGCGCGCTCGCCAGAGCATTCTCGATGGCCAGCCGCTCCCGCTCCCGTCCGAGCAGCATGAGGCGATTCTAGGCCGGATACCACCGGAAGCGCTGGGCGCCGAAGACTAGGTGCCCCCCCGGAAGCGAGCACGACCGCCCCGGACATAGCTTCGCCGCCAGGAAGCTACCCGAGGGGGAATGATCGTGACTACCACCGAACAGCCGGCCGAGATCACCATCGACGACATCATGCAGTTCGTGTTCAAGGCCGTGGAGGAGGTCGGCGCGACCCTCAACACCGCGCTCGTCGTCATGGGCGACAAGCTCGGCCTGTACAAGGCGATGGCCGGGGCGGGCGCGCTGTCGCCCGCCGAACTCGCCGAGCGCACCGGCACCGCGGAGCGCTACGTACGCGAGTGGCTGAACGCCCAGGCGGCGGGGGGCTACGTCACCTACGACCCGGACAGCGGCCGCTACACGCTGCCGCCCGTGCAGGCCATCGCGCTCGCCGACCCGGACAGCCCGGCGTACCTGCCCGGTTTCTTCCAGACCGCCCTGGGCTCGATGATCGACTCACCCAAGATCACCGAGGCGGCGCGCAGCGGCGTCGGGTTCGGCTGGCACGAGCACGTCGACGACGTGTTCGAGGGCTGCGAGCGGTTCTTCCGGCCCGGGTACAACGCGCACCTGGTCGCCGAGTGGCTGCCCGCGCTGGACGGGGTCGTGGCCAAGCTGGAGAGCGGGGCATCCGTGGCTGACGTCGGCTGCGGCCACGGCGCGTCCACGATCCTGATGGCCCAGGCGTACCCGAACTCGACCTTCGTCGGCTCGGATTACCACGCCGGCTCGATCGAGACCGCGCGCCGCCGGGCGGAAGAAGCGGGCGTGGCCGCCCGGGTCCGCTTCGAGGTCGCGCCTGCAGGCGGGTACACCGGCACCGGGTACGACCTTGTCACCATGTTCGACTGCCTGCACGACATGGGCGACCCGGTCGGGGCGGCCCGGCACGTCCACTCCACGCTCAAGCCCGACGGCACCTGGATGATCGTCGAGCCGGCCGCCGGCGACCGGACCGAGGACAACTTCAACCCGGTGGGCCGCGCCTACTACGGGTTCTCCACCCTGCTCTGCACGCCCGCGTCGCTCTCGCAGGACGTGGGGCTGGCCCTGGGCGCGCAGGCGGGCCCGGCCAGGATCGCGGACGTGACCGGGGCCGGCGGCTTCACCCGGTTCCGCCGCGTCGCGGAGACGCCGGTCAACGTGGTGTACGAGGTGCGTCCTTGACCACCCCGACACCACATTCGGCGGCGCCGGCGAGCCTGGGGGGTGCTCGCCGGCGCCGCGGCGTCCAGCCCGGCGGGCCGGCCCGGGGGGAGCAGACCCGGGCACGCTACCCCGACGCCGAGGGCTTCGTGGACCGCGATGGGGTGCGGATCTTCTATGAGGTCTACGGCAGCGGCGAACCCACCGTCCTGCTGTTCCCGAACTGGGAGATCGTCCATTCCCGGTCGTGGAAGGCCCAGATCCCCTACCTGGCCCGGCATGGCCGGGTGGTGACGTTCGACCGCCGCGGATGCGGGCGTTCGGACCGCCCCGCCGACGTGCGCGGCTACGACCGGCGCGCCACGGCCGACGACGCGCTGGCCGTGCTGGACCGCGTCGGCGCCGGACGGATCACCGTCGTCTCGTGGTGCAACGCCGGGGAAGACCTGATCCTCGCCGCCGAGCACCCCGAGCGGGTCGCGAGCCTGGTGGTGATCGCGCCGGACCTGAGGCTGACCGCGGATCCGGCAGACGAGGAAAGCTCGCAGGAGTTCGACGAGGAGCCGGTGACCACCGAGGGCTGGGCCAAGTGGAATCGCCACCACTGGCTGCGCGACTGGCCCGGATTCCTGGAGTTCTTCTTCACCCGGATGTTCACCGAGCCGCACTCGACCAAGCAGATCGAGGACGCGATCGGCTGGGGGCTGGAAACCGACCCGCAGACCATCCTGCGTGGCATGGACGCGGAGTGGACCAACGACGCCGACCGCGCGCTGCGGCTGTGCGCGCAGGTGCGCTGCCCGACCCTGGTCATCCAGGGGTCGCAGGACGCGATCGTCGGGCCCGCGCGCGGCGCCGCGGTGGCCGCCGCGATCCCGGGAGCGCGGCTGGTCACGCTCGAAGGCTCCGGGCACGCGCCCCACCTGCGCGATCCGGTGGCCACGAACCTCATCATCGCCGATTTCGCCTTCCCGGCCGCGCCGCAGGCCCGCTGGCCGCGGGGGCGCGCGCGGGCCCGGCGCGCGCTGTACATCAGCTCGCCGATCGGCCTCGGCCACGCCCAGCGGGACGTGGCGATCGCCGACGAGCTGCGCAAGCTCCACCCGGACCTCGAAGTGGACTGGCTGGCCCAGCACCCGGTCACCGCGGTGCTGGCCGAGCGGGACGAGCGGATCCACCCGGCCAGCGCGCAGCTGGCCAGCGAGTCCGGGCACATCGAGTCCGAGTCGGCCGAGCATGACCTGCACTGCTTCGGCGCCTGGCGGCGGATGGACGAGATCCTGGTGGCCAACTTCATGATCTTCCACGATCTCGTCCGCGAGGAGCGCTACGACCTGTGGATCGGCGACGAGGCCTGGGAGCTTGACTACTACCTGCACGAGAACCCGGAGCTGAAGTCGGCTGCCTACGCATGGCTGACCGACTTCGTGGGCTGGCTGCCGATGCCCGACGGCGGCGAGCGCGAGGCGTTCCTCACCGCCGACTACAACGCGGAGATGATCGAGCACATCGCGCGCTACCCGCGGGTGCGCGACCGGGCCGTCTTCGTGGGCGAGCCGGCGGACATCGTCCCGGACCGGTTCGGCGCCGGCCTGCCGCCGATCCGGGCCTGGACCGAGGAGCACTTCAGCTTCGCCGGGTACGTCACCGGGTTCGACCCGGCCGGCTTCGGCGACCGCGCGGCCCTGCGCCACGAGCTGGGCTACGGCGAGCACGAGCAGGTGTGCCTGGTCACGGTCGGCGGCTCGGGCGTGGGCGCGCCCCTGCTGCGGCGGGTCATGGCCAGCTTCCCGGAGGCGAAGCGGCTCGTGCCCGGGTTGCGGATGATCGTCGTCGCGGGCCCGCGGATCGACCCGGCCGCGCTCCCGGCCGCGGACGGCCTGGAGGTCCGGCCGTTCGTGCCCGGCCTTTACCGGCACCTGGCCGCGTGCGACCTCGCGATCGTCCAGGGCGGCCTGACCACGGCGATGGAGCTGACCGCGGGCCGGCGGCCCTTCCTGTACTTCCCGCTCGCCAGCCACTTCGAGCAGAACTTCCACGTCGCCCACCGGCTGGAGCGCTACCGGGCGGGACGGCGGATGGACTTCGACGACTCGCCGCCGGACGCGATCGCTGCGGCGATCGCCCAGGAGATCGGCCGCGACGTGGACTACCGCCCGGTCGCCGCCGACGGGGCGGCGCGCGCCGCGGCCCTGATCGCGGAACTGCTGTAGGCCACGATCCCGGTGCGCAGGCGGCCGCCGTCGGCCGGCCCGGCCTACACCCCGGTCTGGGCGATCAGCCGCCCCGACCTGACGGCTTCGGCGAACGCGGCGTAGTCCCGCTCGTTCTGGTCGGCGTACGCAGCGGAGAAGTCCGCGATGGCCCGGTCGAAGGCGTCACCCTTGCCGAGGTAGGAGGCGATGGCGATCCGGTCGCCCCACCGGGCGTGCGCGCGGGCCAGGGTGGCCGCGCAGATGCGCGAGTACAGCGTGGCTCCGGGAACGAGCATGGTGTCGGTGTCCGCGCTGCCCTTCCAGTCCTGGAACTGCCGGACGTAGTAGTCGCGGGCCACGCCGTCGAGACCCTTGATGCGCTGCCAGCCCAGGAAGATGTCGGTCGCCGCCTGCATCAGCCGCTGCCCCGACACCACGCGCTGGCCGTGGTGCGGGTAGGTGCTCTTGCCCGCGAAGCGCTCGAGCACGGAGGCTTGCGCCTCCTTGATCTGCAGGAACAGTGGGTCGTCATGGTCACGTCCCAGCATCAGCATGATGTAGCAGCGGGTTCCCACGCTGCCCACGCCCACCATCTTGTACGCGGTGTGGACGTAGCGGAACTCCTCGATGGGGTGGTGGTGCTGCCCGAGCGTGCGCCGGTAGGAGCTGAGCAGCTTCTTGATCAGCGGAGCGGGATCCTCCCATTCCGACCCCGGCGTGATCAGGTCCTCGACCGGGATGATCACCGGTGGGTCGGCGACGATCCGCAACTCACCGTCGACCTCATCCGCCCGCCGGGCCAGCACCCGCGTGCTGTCGCGGGCATGCGCCTTGGCCACCATGTCCTCGGTGGCCCGGGCCTCGGCCTTGCTGACCCGCTTGACCCGGACCTCCTTGCGGACCAGGTTGAGCAGCATCCCGGCTTCGAAGTGGTCATACCAGGCGTCGAGGGTTCCCATCCCGGCGGCCTGGCGCATGCGGTCCCGGTATTCGGCGACGCCGGCCATGACGATCGCGCGTCGGTCGGCGGGGGCGAAGCCGCGGTCGCGCCCCATGATCTCGAAGCTGGCCGCGAGGCGCTTGACGTCCCACTCCCACGGGCCGGGCAGGGTTTCGTCGAAGTCGTTGATGTCGAACAGCATCCGGCGCTCGGGCGAGCCGAACAGGCCGAAGTTGGACAGGTGCGCGTCACCGCACAACTGGACGGTCACTCCGGAGCGGGGGGTCGATGCCAGGTCGGTGGCCATGATCAGCGCGGCGCCCCGGTAGAACGTGAACGGCGAGACCAGCATCCGGCCGTAGCGGATCGGGACGAACTGGGGGACCCGGCTCTCCGCCTGCTCCTCGAGCAGGGCCACCGGGTCCGGGCGGTCTGGCGCGGGTTCCCAGCGCCCGTGGCTCGACCGCGGCGCTTTCTGGCGGGCGGCCACGCCCCGGGCCTGGCGCTCATCCACGGTCAGGTGCGCGCGCCGCCATGCGGACGCGAACGGGGCGGCCTCTTCCCGGGTGCCAACCGATGTTGCCATGTAGCCATCCTGTGGTGGGGTTCCCGTAATCTTGGCTATCCCGAAGCGTAAGTCAGCCCGCGCCCGTCCGGCCTGGATCGGGAATCCCGTCAGGATGCCCCCGCGGCCGCCGGCCATGCTCACAGGTACTCCCTGCGCCGCGCCCAGACGAGGGTGATCCAGCCCCAGATCGGCGGCAGGTACGAGGTGAACAGGCGCTGGATGAAGACCGCGGCGGTGGCGTCGGCCTCCGAGACGCCGGCCGCGGTGAGGCCGAGGATCATGCCCGCTTCCACCACGCCCAGGCCGCCGGGGGCTGGCGAAACGCCCCCGACGATCCCGGCCAGCGTGATGACCACGATCAGGATCGGCAGCCGCAGGTGGTCGTCGAAGGCCCGCAGTGAGACGGACAGGGCCATGGCCACGAGCAGCCTCTGGGCGACCGAGCCGCCCAGCAGCAGCGCCAGCTTGCTCGGGGAGGTGGCGACCTGCTTGAGGTTGCCCCAGATGTCGTTGATCCGCGGGCGCGCCTTCGCGACCGCCAGCCGGCGGAGCCGGGGCACGGCCAGGGCCAGGCCGGCCACGAGGGCGACCAGCACCACGACGGCCAGGATGATCCACACCAGCTTCGAGTTCCCGCCCGACTGAGGGGTGGCTTCGAGGTGGATCGACCCCCACGCGAACGGCAGCGAGACCAGGAACAGCACCCCGATGGCGATCCAGCTGACGGTGGACATGATCGCGCCCGAGCTCAGGGCCACCGTGGCGTCGTAGCCCTGCTGCTGATAGAAGCGCACCCGGGTGGCGAAGACCGCCGGGGTCCCGCCGGCCAGGGAGCTGAACGTGTTGGCCACCTCGACCGCCAGCGTCCGCCCGAACGGGAGCGGGCCGGCCACGCTGCCGACGCTTTCCACGGCGGAGGCCACGAAGACCAGCTGGGCCACGACGAACGCCAGGATGACCCAGAGCCAGTCCGCGCCGATCACGGTGTCGAAGGACTTGGAGACGTCGATGAGCACCCCGATCAGGGCCCAGCCACCGATGAGCGTGCCGACGATCATGATCAATGTCGGCCAGCTCACGCGGCGGGGCTCCACCAGCTTGGGCGCCTCGATGCCCTTGGCCTCGGCGGCGCGCTGGCGGACGTCTGACAGGAGGCTGCGCTTGCCGCGCAGGTCCCGGATGAGCGCGGGGTCGAGCCCGGCCCGGACCAGGTGCCGCAGGGCTCCCTCCAGCGCCTCGGGCTCCAGGTTCCGGGCCGCCGCCGTGGCGGCCCGATCCGCGCCCACGGCCACCGCGGTCGCCGCCAGGGCGCCGGCCAGGTCCCGGTCGAGCTGATCCGGCGTGGCATTCGACACCGCGTTGCGGAAGTCCGTGACGACGACGGCCTGGTCGCCCGGGCCGACCAGCAGCGCGTCGCCGCTGATCGCGCCGTGCGCGATGCGGGCTTTCCGCAGCGTCAGCATCTGGCGGTAGATCTCGTCCAGGCGGGCGTCGCTGACGGCGCTGGCGTCGGCCTCGGACAGCGTCGTCCCGGTCGGCCAGCGGTAGGCGAGTAGCGCGTCCTTGGACGGTCCGGCGGTTCCCGCCTCGAGGATCTCGGGCACGGACACGCCCGCCTGGCCCGCCAGCACGGTGAGGAAGCCCTCGTGCTCGACCTGCTGCAGTCGGCTGAACGTCAGGCCCGGCCCGGAGTCCCGGTAGAGCACGAACCGGCCGGCCTTGGTCAGCAGCTTCGCGTCGGCGGCATCCCGGCCGTAGACCTCGACCCGGAGATGCGCGCCGGCCGAGCCGTCCGGGCAGATTTCGGTGGCGTCGTACTTCGCGACGCCCCAGACCTGCCGTGACGCCGGGTGCACGTGGCCGGCGCGGACGCCGAGGTCGTTGAGCAGCAGTTGCACGTCATCGGTGGACGGCAGGCCCAGCGGCGAGCCGAAGACGAGCCGGACCGAGACCGCCGCCCCCCAGCCGACGGCCAGGCTGCCGAGGACGTTGAGCGGCAGCCCGTGACCCCCGACCGCCGAGGCCAGGGCGACCAGGCCGATGAAGACCTCGATGAGGCGTTGCACGCCGCGCGCCAGGTAGGGCAGCGCCGCGGTCGCGACCGCCATGAACAGGGCAATCTGGAGAACGGGAAAGCTCAGGTAGTAGCCGTGGATGACGATTCCGCTCGGCCTGCCGCCGTTGCGCCCGATCAGAAGGATGAGGATCCCGCTCGCCGCGGCCGTGACGGCCGCGCTCAGCGCGAGATCGCGCGCGACATCCCAGCGGCGGGCGAGCAGGGCCAGTCCCAGCAGGACGATGACGACGCCGAAGGAGCCAGCCTCGTAGACCACCGTCACCAGCCAGGTGATGCTCCACGGCGGCGGGTGGATGACGCCGACGATGGCCCGGTCGATGCGCGAGTCGAAATGGATGACGAGAAGGCAGACCACGAGGGCCGCCGCGGCCAGGACCAGGCGCGCGCCGTCGCTTCCGCGCCGTCGCCGCTGCCCGTCGCCGACGGGGGCGAAGAAGACCGACCGCCAGCCGCGCAGGGGATGCGGCTCAGGGACAGAGCCCGTGCTCTGTACCGTGTCCTCGACCATGCCGGCCAACTTCCTTCCGGAACTTACCGGCCACCCGCCCGGCGCCATGAATACCCTACGGGTCGGGCTGAGCCGATGAAAGATCACGGTCTCCCGGCTCGGCTCCGGTGCTCACCGGTTTCTGAAGATCACGAACAGCACGCGCAGGACGAGAATCGCGGCCACGATCAGCAGGTTGTAGCCGATCAGCTGGTCGAGGCTGACCTCGGGGGCGATCTTGGGCCCCCCGGATATGCCGAGCAGCAGGGCGGCGGTGATCCCGCAGGCCGCGCCGAGGAACGTCAGCAGGACCTGGTTGGTCAGGCCGGTGACCACCTGGCGGTCGCGCTCGTCGGCGAACAGCCGTACGTTGACACCGAGCCTGCCCTGCTCCAGCGCGCCGCTGATGCGGTCGAGCCGGCGTGGCAGCCGGCGCAGCACCGGGGCCAGCGCGAGCAGTTCGTCGGCGGCGGTCTTCTGCACGGTCTTCGGCGTGAGCTGCGCGGCCACGTGGGTGGCCGCGTACTGGCGTGCCTCGGTGACGATGTCGAAATCGGGCGACAGCACGGTGAGCGTGCCTTCCAGGGTGGCCAGGGCGCGCAGGACCGTGCCGATCTCGGGCGGGATGGCCAGCTCGAAGCGGGACGCCAGCCGGAACAGGTCGGTGAAGATCTCGGCCGACGGCGGCAGGCCGACCGCGAGATGACGCGCCATGAACTGGCCGAGGGCCCGTTCCAGCTGCTGCTCGTCGATGTCCGTGGTGCGGATGACCAGCTCCAGCAGCGCGTCGCGGAGCGCCGCCGGGTCGCCGCGCCCGACGGCCAGCAGCAGGTTCTGCAGCGCGGCCCGCTGCTGGGCGTCGAGGCGGCCGACCGACCCGAAGTCGAGCAGGGCCAGCCGCCCGTCGGTGAGCAGCAGGACGTTGCCCGGATGCGGATCGGCGTGGTACGCGCCGCCCTCGGTGATCTGGTAAATCATGCTGCGCAGCAGCGCGCCGGTCAGCTCGGCCCGGTCCAGGCCGCGCTCATCGATCAGCTGCCCCGCGGCGCGCAGGCCGACCCCGTCCAGCCACTCGATGACCAGCACGTGCTCGGTGCACAACTCCTCGTGCACGGCGGGCATCACCACCGGGACGCGGCCGCCCACGGCCCGCTGCTGGGCCGGCCAGGTGGCCCCGATCACGGCCATGTTGCTGGCCTCCACCCGGAAGTCGAGCTCCTCCCGCATGGCGGTGGCGAAACCGCGGGCCACGCCGACCGCGCCGACCGCGCGCGCCCACTGGGCGCGCTTCTCCAGCCTGGCCGCCAGGCGCTGCAGGATGTCCAGGTCCTGTTCCACGGTGGTCCGGATCCCCGGGCGCTCAACCTTCACCGCCACCTCGGCGCCCGGGCCCTCGGCGCAGCGCAGCCGAGCCTTGTGCACCTGGGCGATCGACGCGGCCGCGGCCGGCTCCGGATCCAGTTCCGCGAAGACCTGTCCGATCGGCACCCCGAGCGAGGCGACCAGCACCTCCTCGACCTGGTCCCACGGCGCCGGCTCGGCCCGGTCCTGCAGCCGGGCGAGCTCGGAGGTGAACTCCTCCGGGAGCAGGTCGCGGCGGGTGGACAGCAGCTGGCCCAGCTTGGTGAACGTCACCCCGCCCGCTTCCAGGGCGCCGCGCAGCGACGACGCGAGCGCGGCCCGCCGCCGGCCGCGTCCGTGCGGCGCAGCCGCCGCCCGCGCAGGTACGGCCCCAGCCCGTGCTGCACCGCGATCCGGGTGATCTGGGAGTAACGCCGGGAGCGCGCGAGCGCGCTCCGGGTCCCGCGGATCAGCCCCACCGGCTGTGGCCCGGTCCCGCTCGGCACCAGCACCTCCGCCGCCACGATGAAGATCATCGCGACGATCAGCGGGACGCCCAGGGCCACGGTGAGGAACGCGGCCGGGTGCCCGGGCTGGGCCGCCCGCAGCAGCTTGCCGAATCCCAGGGCGGCGGCGAAGCCGGGGTACCGCCGGCGATCAGCGCCCGCAGCCCTCCCACCGGCGGTCCGATCACCCGCCGCGCCACCCACGCCAGGCCTGCCACCAGCACCGCGCTGGTGACCAGCGCGACCGCCGCGAAAGCGATCCCGCTCACGGCGGCTTGTGTTCGAGGAGGCGCCGCTTGGCGGCCTCATAGTGCGCGTCGGACAACACGCCCTGGTCGTGCAGCTGCGCCAGCCTCTGCAACTGCGCTATCCATGACGCCTCGTCATCGGCCGCCGACGCCGGGGGCGGAGCGGAGGTGGCGGCCGGCGCGAGCGGAGGCCAGGCGGGCGGGGCCGGCTGAACCGGCGGGGGCCGGGTGGGGGTGGCGGCTGGCGCGGGCGGAGGCTGTGCGGCGGCCGGAGCCGCCTGGGCCGTGGGAACGGGCGGGGCGGGCGTGGGGGTGGCGGCCGGGGCCAGGCCCACGCCGAGCTGGCGCCAGAACCGTTCGACCTGCGCCATGTACCGGGCTTCGGGGAGCCGCCTCCTGCGGAACGACGCGGTCGCGCCGGACATCGAGCGCACGTAGGGCAACTGGGAGCTGCTGAGCTGAAGGCCCCGGCTGCAGATCGGGCACACCAGGTAGTCCTCGGTGCCGTAGGGCACGACGGGCACGAAGTAAAGGCTCACGTGCTTCTTCGAGCGGACGTGGTGCAGGAACACCTGGTTGTGGCAGTTCGGGCAGACGCCCGGCGCGACCTCGCCCTGGTCGTCCGCCTGGTCTCGGCCGAAGCCGAAAATCACCATGCGGCCATTGAAACAAGCAGACGCGGGGGCACGGTTCATCCATCGCGGGTGATCGCGTCCTGGCCGTGGGCGCCTCACGCATTTACCTCGGCGCCCACTGGCTGACCGACGTGCTGGGCGGTTACGCGCTGGATGCGTGGTTACTCACGGTGGTCGTCATCGTCAGGCTTACCGCGGGCGCTGCTATGGTCGGAAGTGAATCAGGTCCGGCTCGTAGCCAGCCTTCTTGATGCTCGGCACCACCCAGGACCGCGGCGACCAGCCGGGCTGCCGATCTGGGAGGCTCGACGTGGCTCATCAGGCGCACCGCGACCCCGATCTGGCCGCTGCCGGCCGAGAGCTATGACCGGCCCGACGACCGTACGCATAGCCCGACGCGAATCGTTCAACGCCGCTCATCAGCTGCGCGACCCGCGCCTGACCGAGGCCGAGAACCAGCGGCTGTTCGGCAAATGCTGCAACCTCCACGGGCACAACTACGTCCTGGAGGTCGTCGTGGCCGGCCCGGTCGACCAGTCCAGCGGCTACGTCCTCGACCTGAAGGTGCTTTCCGACGTCATCGGCCGGCAGATCATCCGGGACGTGGATCATCACAACCTGAACACCGACGTCCCGTGGCTCGACGGGCGCATCCCGACCGCCGAGAACCTGGCCCTGGTCTTCTGGGACCGGCTCGAGAAGGAGTTCCCGGACGGTCTGCTACGGTCGGTCCGCGTATGGGAGACCGAGAAGAACTGGGCCGAGGTCGGTGATCACGTCTGAGGACCCGATCCGGAACTCTTTTCATCCGTCATTGTCAGGCCCACAGCACGTGAGCAGTCCAGAGAAGGATGAAAAGGGTTCATTGGGCCGGGACTTGCGGACACGTTACACCGCCGCCGACCTCGGCGTGCTCACCCGCGATGAGCTGAGCCGCTTCGCCCCCGGCGCGGGCGGCGATCCTCGGGCCGATGTCACCCTGGCCTGGGAACTGCTGTACCGGCTCGAGCCGGACCTCTACGACCGGCTGGTCACCGCGGAACGGCTGCACCCCGGCGTGCTGGACTGGCTGCCGCGCGACGCGGACCGGATCGTCGAGGTAGGAGCGGGCGCGGGGCGGCTGACCCTGGAGCTCGTCGGCCGCGCGCGGGAGGTGGTCGCTATCGAGCCGGCCACGCCGCTGCGCCAGATCCTGGAGCGCAAGCTCGCCGGGGCGGAGTACGGGGACCGCGCCGGGTGATCCCCGGCTTCTTCGACGACCTGCCCGCGGCCAGCGCTTCGGCCGACCTGGTGGTCGCCTGCTCGGCCCTGACCCCGGCCGCCGGCCACGGCGGCCGGCGGCCTGGCCGAGATGGAGCGGGTCTGCAGGCCGGGCGGCTGCGTCGCCATCGTCTGGCCCAACCACCTCGGCTGGCTCGCCGCCCATGGTTACGAGTACGTCTGCTTCGCCGGGCCGATGGCGGCCGAGTTCGCCAGCCACGCCGACGCGGTCGAGCTGGCCCGGATCTTCTACCCCCGCGCCGTTGCCGAGGTCCGCCGCCGCGGCCAGCGGCGCGTCCCCTACGACGTCCTGGGCATCAACCCGCCGCGCGACCTCGCGTTCAAGAAGGTGCCGACGTGAAGGCCGCCATCGTCGCGCCGCAGGTAACGGCCATCAACGAGCCGCAGCGCGGCGGATCGCAGGCCTTCGTGTCCGACCTGGCGCGCGGCCTGACCCGCCGGGGGCACGACGTGCACGTCTACGCTGCCTCCGGGTCCGAGATACCGGGGGCCGTGGTGATCGACACCGGGATCGACCCGGAGTCCCTGGCCGCCACGCTCTACCGCGCGTCCGGCCCGCCGGTGCCCGACCCGACCGCGCCCGGCCTGGGCCCGGCCGGGGAGGCCTTTGCCCGCGTGTACGCGAGAGTGCGGGCCACCCGCTACGACGTGGTGCACAATCACGCCTTCGACGCGCCCGCCGTAACGCTCGCGACCGGGCTGGGCGCGCCGGTCGTGCACACGCTGCACCTGCCCCCCGACCAGGCGGTGGCGGCGGCCCTGCGCCGGGTGAGCCGGGACGGCCAGCGGCCCGCGGTGGCCACCGTGTCAGAGTCTCAGGCCCGGGCCTGGCGCGAGGTTCACCCCGTAGACGCCATCCTGCTGCCGCTGATACCCACGGCCTCGATCGCCTGGTCGCGCTCGCCCGGGACCGGCGCCGTGTTCGCCGGCCGGCTCAGTCCGGAGAAAGGAGCCGCCGAGGCCATCGACATCGCCCGCGCGGCGGGCATCCCGATCGACGTCTACGGCGACGCCTACGACGCGGGTTACGCCCGGGAGCAGATCGGCCCGCGCCGGGACCTGCCGGGCGTGACCGTGCATCCGGGGGTACCGCGAGTCTCGCTGTGGTCGGCGATGGCGCGCGCGGCCGTCGTGTTGTATCCCGTCGCGTGGGACGAGCCGTTCGGCATGGCCGCCGCCGAGGCGCAGGCCTGCGGGACGCCCGTGGTCGCGTTCCGGCGCGGCGCGCTCGGCGAGGTGATCGCCGACGGGCGGACCGGCTTCCTGGTCCCGCCCGGCGACCTGCAGGCCGCCGTCGGCGCGATCACCGCCGCGGCCGGGATCTCGCGCCCGGCCTGCCGCGACCACGCTGAGGCCTGCCTGGACCTGGAACGGAGCCTGGATGCCCACGAGCGGCTCTACCGGCGCGTGGCCGGCGGGGACAGCGGAGCGCGGGCCAGTGCCTGACCGAGGACACTGGCTCGCCGGACGGGTGGCGGTGGTCACGGGCGCGAGCCAGGGAATCGGCGCCGCCACCGCCGAGGCCGTCGCGGCGCGCAGCGCGCACGTGATCCTCGCTGCCCGTAACGCCGAGGCGCTCGGCGAGGTCGCGGAGCGCATCCGCCGGGCCGGCGGCGAGGCCACCGCGGTGCCCACCGACGTGAGCCAGGCCGGCGACGTGGAGCGCCTGTTCGCCGCGGCCGGGAAGGCGGGCGGTCCCACCGCCCTGGTCTGCGCGGCCGCGGTGCTGACCAGCGTTCCGTTCGCCGAGACCAGCCTGGAAACGTGGCAGCGGACGCTCGGCGTCAACCTCACCGGCGCGTTCCTGTGCTGCCGCGCGGCATTCACCGCCATGCGCTCGGCCGGCGAGGGGCGAATCGTCAACATCGCCTCGCTGTCCGGGGTCTACGCCACCGAAAAGTTCCCGGGCCTGGCCGCGTACAACATCTCCAAGTACGGGGTCATCGGCCTCACCGAGGCCGTCGCCGTGGAAGGCAAGCAGCACGGGATCAGCGCGATCTGCGTCAGCCCGGGTGCGGTCGACACGCCGATGCTGCGTGCGGCCAATCCCGAGCTCCGCCCCGGCCTGACGCCCGGTGACGTGGCAGAACTCATCGTCGCGCTGCTCGACAGCCCGCTGGCCCCGGCCAGCGGGGCGAACATCCCGCTGTTCTCCAACGCCTGACCGGCGGGCCGGTCACTTGGTCAGCGACCAGAGGTCCGTGTGGTCGTCGGTCAGCGCGCCGCGATCGGGCCGGGCGCGCTGGGCCACCAGGGGTACGCAGGCCGCCATCTCGCCGTCGTGGTCCAGTTCCGGGTCGCCGCCGCGGTCGAAGCCGACGGCCGCCAGCACCACCCCGGCCTGCAGGTAGAAGCCGATGAACCTCCCGTCGGCGAGGCTGCCGCGGACGGCGAAGTCGTCCCAGGTCGTGGCGTGGCCCACGTACTCCAGCTTGTGCTCGTACTGGTCCGACCAGAACGTGTGGATGTAGTCGTAGGGCGCGGTCGAGCCCAGCATTGACCGCGCCGCCGCGGCGCCCTGCTTCTCGCCGTTGTTGTAGTGCTCGACGCGGACCCGGCCGAAGACCGGATGCAGCTGGTTGGCGACATCGCCGGCCGCGTAGACGTCGGCCGCGCTGGCCCGGCACAGCTCGTCGACGTCGATCCCGTTCTGGCCGGCGATGGAGGTCCCCGCGACGGCCTGCACGTCCGGCCGTATCCCGATGCCGGCGACGGCGAAATCGCACGCGATCCGGCAGCCGTCCGCGGTCACCACCGCCTCCACCCGCCCGTCTCCGTCGAACGCGGCCACCTGGGCCCCGGCCAGCAGCGTGACCCCCTTGGCGTGGTGCATCGCGCCGATGACCGCGCCGGTCTCCGGGCCCAGGACCCGCTCCAGCGGGTTGTGGTCCGGGAAGACCGAGGTCACGTGCACCCCGAGCTGGGTCAGCGACGCCGTCACCTCGCACCCGATGAACCCCATGCCCACGATGACCGCGCGCCGGCCCGTTATGGCTTCGCGCTTGATGGCGTCGCAATCGGCCACCGTGCGCAGGTAGTGGATCCCGGGCAGCTCGGCCCCGGGGATCGCCAGGTGCCGGTTCTGCCCGCCGGTCGCGATCAGGAGCTTCTGGTACTCGAGCTCCCGGCCCGAGTCCAGCCGCAGCCGGTGCGCGGCGGGGTCAACGGCCGTGACGCGCGCGGCCAGCCGGTCGACGTTGTGCGCCGGGTACCAGTCGGCCGGCCGGACGTACCAGTTCTCGAGCGGCTCCTCCGAGCGCAGGTACGTCTTGGACAGCGGGGGGCGGCCGAACGGGACCCCCGGTTCCGGGCTGACGATCACGACGGGGCCGCCGAAACCCTCGTCGCGCAGGGTCGCGGCCGCGTTGCCCCCGGCGAGTCCGCTGCCGACGATCACCATCGGCTTCGTACCGGTTCCCTCGGACATGGCTCCTTATTCTGCCGTAGCCATGAGGCCGCCGGCTGGCCGAGGACGCTTCAAACAATTTGCACGCCAGCTCCACGTGGCCTGCATCACGGGTCAGAACCTGGCCCGGACCCCGTCCGCTATCTCCTCCGGGCTCAGGTCGATCATGGCCTCCCCGAGGAGGCGCTCGAAGTAGGTGGCGTCGCTGCGGTAGACGGGCTCCGGGTTCGACCGGCTGACCACTTTGAGCACCACCTGGTAGCCGCTGTCGCCCGCCTGCGGCCCGCCGCCGATCAGGGCGAAGTTGAACGAGCACAGGTTCCAGTCCTTGTACGCGGCCAGCACCTGGGACAGCCCCTGCCCCAGCGCCTGGCCGTCCTCATCGGTCAGGTCGGTCACGTCCGCCGCCCCGCTGACCACTCCCCATACCTCGTGGAACCCGACCGGCGCGAACGGCGTCAGCCAGGCCACCCGGCCGGTCTGCCCCACCCAGCGCGGGCCGCCGGCCTCCTGGTCGACCAGGGCCGCCCAGTAGGGCTCGTGACTGTCCTGCCAGGCCCGCGACCGCTCGACCATGAGGCGCTGGCCGGTCACGCCGCAGTCGTCGTGCGCGGACTGCAGGTGGGGATGAACCAGCGAGGAGCCCGAGGGCGGCAGGTAGTTGGCGTTGATCGAGCTCCATAGCGCCGTCGGGTCCAGGCGCCGCACCGCCCGGGCGTGCCGGACCATGGCGACCAGGGCGTCCCCGACGAGGGACGGCGTCAGCTCGTCCAGGTCGAGGAAGTGCCGCCCGGGGTCGTAGATGCCGACGGCGCTGTGCGTGGCGTACGCCAGGATGTTGGGCACCACCACGGCCTGGCCGACGCGGATGCGGCCCTCGGTGGTGAGCTCCGGGGGGAACGGGAAGGTCGCCTTCTCCAGGTGCTCGCTGTCGAACGGGCAGAAGGCGGGCTTCGCCGTGAGCTCGGTGAGGTCCGGCCGGCCCGGGGGCTGGAGCTTGACCCCGGTGAGGATCCGGGCGCTCGCCCCGGTCAGCGGGTCCTGCCGCCAGCGCAGCCGCACCTGCGTCCAGGCCCCGCCCGCGGCCAGGTCGGGCACCCGCGCCTCAAGCTCTCGTTCTTCGAAGCTGATCGTGGTCACGTTGGATGACCGTAGCGGCCAGCGGGCCGGCGATAAAGGGGCACAGCCGAATCCGCCCGCCGCGGCTGGCCTCCCTCGCTGGCCTCCCCCGGCAAATGTGTGCCGAAGTGGGCTCTATCACGACTGCTATCACGACCACTTCTGCACACGTTTCGCGCTCGAACTCCCGGGTCGCGACCCCGGATCTTCGTTAGGAACCGGCGGTGCCGAGCGCCTCCGTGATCTCCTGGATCGCCTCGGTCTCCGGGGCGCTCACGCTCTGCCCGTGCTCCCGGTGGGCGGCGGCGACCTCGTTGGCCAGGTTGAGGACGAAGTGCCGGTACTCGTCGGTTTCCGCGGGGGTCGCCTTGCTCTCAAGCAGTGCCATGGCGTCGCGAATGTGCCCGAGCCCGTGCTCCCTGAGTTGTTCGGGCGAGTGGTACAGCGTGTGATCCATCTTGGGCTTCGCGGCCACGATCTCGTCGAGGAGTTCGCTCTCGCCGTGCTGGGCGCGTGCCTCGGCGTAGGCCTTCGACATCGCGATCGACTCGCGAAACGTTCCCCCGTGCGCTGCCGTGGCCACGATCGTGCCGGCGGCCGGCGGCCCCATCAGCACCGTCGCCCATTCCTCGGGCGTGAAGTCGGCCTTAGTGGTCATGTCGCGCTCCTGCGCTCGTGCGGATGCGGATGGCGTCAAGAATCCCGCGTTCCCCTCTAGCGCGCCTCACCCTCGCCGGGGGAAATCGGCCAGGGTCGCGATCAGGCCCAGGCGTGGCGGCTTCCGGGCCGGGCTACCAGCCGCGGAACTGGCCTTGCAGGTCCCAGAAGGTGACCAGCATCATCACGCACGCCAGGCCCGCCACGGCGATCAGGAGGCGGCGGGCGCGATCGCCGGCGGACCAGCGCAGGCCCGCGGCGGCGAGCCGCCGCGCCAGCCCGGTCACGATGTAGAGCGACCCGGCCAGCGACAAGGCCACCAGGGCGATGCCGATCGCGTCGACCGCGGCCATCGCGTAGCCGTGGCCGGCGACAGCGACGGACGCCAGGTGCGCCTGCCGGCTCGCGGAGCGCCACAGCGCCCGGTTGATCTGGGGGAGATACAACAGGAGGTACCCGATGCCGACGGTCAGCAGCGGGATCACGCACAGCACCCAGCTGGTCACCGCGATCCGGGCGCGGCGCCGGAGGCCGATGATCCGCGGGTCCTTGGGCCCCCTGGTCACGGCGTTACGCAGGATCGGGGCGACCCGGGCGAACAGGTCCGGTACGCCGACGAGGTCGCTGAGGATGAAGTAACCGTCGAAGCGCACGAACGGGAGCAGTTGCTGGAGCATCTCCAGGTGCGTGACGGCGATGACGAGAAGCAGGACCTGGGCCGAGGTAGCCGTGTAGAGCCCGGCCAGGGCCAGGATGAAGATCAGGTTGAAGTACAGGCCGCCGAGGTCGGTGCGCAGCCGCCCGGTGCGGCTGAGCCGGTAGGAGTCGGTGACGTTGGTGAAGAACGAGGGCCAGACCAGGTACACGCCGAAGCCGATCACGCCGGGTCGCGCCCCCCCCGTAGCGGCAGCCGGCCGCGTGTCCGCACTCGTGGAACGCGGCGGAGACCAGGGACAGGCCGGCCACGATGAGCAGGTCCACCGGATTGCGCAGGATCTGCTGCAGGCTTCCGCCCAGCCCGTGGGAGACGAGCAGCCAGCCGTCCACGGCCAGGACGCTGGCCATCACGGCCACGACGACGACCGGCCGGAACAGCGGCCGGAGGAGCACGCCGGCGGCGTTCGCCGCGCGCCCGGGCAGCAGGGTCCCCCGCGCTCGGAGCGCGAACAGCGGGTTGGCCTTCGGCGGGGCAGCCGGGGCGCCCCCGGCGGCGACGATGCCCAGGGGCAGCAGCTTGGTCGTGATGAGGTGGCGGACCTGGTCGGCGGCCAGCGACCGGCCGAGGTCCTTGCTGACTAGTGCCGCGATGGCGGCCGGGCCGCGGGAGCCGTCGATCCGGCAGGTCACCTGGTACAGCAGCCGGGACATCTGGATGACCTGGCCGTCGGGGCGCCGCACGAGCGACGGCGGCTGGGCGTAGCCAGAGCCCTGGTACTCGCCGAGCAGCTCGACTCCGTCGGCTAGCCGAGGCACCGGCGGGGCCGCGGACGTGCCCCGCGGGAGGAGGATGGGTTCCGTGCGCTCGGCGGTCGTATGCTCTGCGGCTCCGGTCATGGATCTGCTCCTCCCTCGCGTGCTCAGCCGGGGGACCCCGCCAGTGGCGCTGAGCCGTGGCCCGCCGGGCCGTACAGAGCGGAAGGGCCGCCCGGGCGGCGGCCCGGACGGCCCTTCCTTATCTGCTGTGCATTCCCCTCTAGTGCATGCACAGCAGGCCAGCACCTCCGGTGAGCCGGACAGGTGTTCAGAGGATGTTGCCGGAGCCCAGGCTGAGGATGTTGTCGAAGCTGCCGTTCAGGGCCGAGACGTTCACGAGCCCGGCCTGAGCCGTGTTGCCGTACCCCACCTGGGTGAAGCTGTTGCCGGCGGAGTGGCCCTGCCAGCCCGAGCACAGGGTTTCCCTGCTCGGGAGCAGCTCGGCGTGCTCGAGCTCGAGCTCCTGCATGGTCACGGTGGTGGACATGGTGCCTCCTTCGGGGACGATCTGCCGGGCCGGTCAGCCCGGGTTTGCCCGCGTCCCCCGCAGGCACTGGGCCTCCGGGGGATCGCCCGGTACCCCTGTGGCGCCGGGCCACGGACCTGGTGTACGCTGTCAGACGTACGTGCTGTACGTTCACCACCGTACAACACGATCGCGGATCAGTCAATCTGAGGGTTTTGCGACGGAGCTCATTGGACGAAGACGGGCTAGGTTGGTGGCCATGACGGCGCGTGCGACAGGGGACGAGCAGGATCCTCCGCGAGCCCGGCCACGCAGCGCTGCGACCGCGTTGGACCTTGACATCAATCCGCTGCAGCGCCTGATTCAGCAGCGGCTGCGCGAGCAGAGCTGGTCCTACGGCGACGTGGCCCGGCGCGGTGGGTTGCCCCGGTCCACCGTCTACACCCTCGCCACAACGCGAAACCTGGCCCGGCCGCCGCGCCCGGCCACCATCGATGCGCTCGCCAAGGGCCTCGACGTGCCGGTCGCCGCAGTTCGCGCCGCGGCGGCCGAGTCCACCGGGCTGCACTACTACGACGAGGTCTCCGCCAGGGGCGAGCGTGCTGGGGACCCGGAGAGAGAGCTCCTGATCGCCAGCATCGACGAGCTGTCGTCGGAAGACCGGCGTCACGTGACCGCGCTCGTCGAATCCCTGCGGCGCAAGGCTTCGGCGGAGTCGGCAGACCCGGGAGAGCCAGAGAACGGCTAGCCCCGGGGCCGCGGATTTCCGCGGCCCCGGTCTGCCGTGCCGGCCCGGGGGGCCCGTTGGGCGGGCCGGGGGCCAGGGACGTTTGCCCGGCCCGCCGTCGCGGGCACCCCTACTCCATCGGCCAGCTGGCCGGTACCCCCAGAACCTCGGCCAGTTCCCCGTAGCGGCTTTCCGGGACGACCAGGCGGGCCACCCGCAAGATCGCCCGCGGGTCTTCGCCGGGGGGCCGCAGCACGTAGACCGTGTCATCACGCCTGCTGCGCGTCACCACGAGCCGGTCATGATCGGCCAGGATGATGTGAGCCTTCTGCGCGCAGGAGCGCCGGGGCCCTGGTAGCCCGGGGGGCCCGGCCGTGCGGAACTCGCGAGCGGAGGGCGGGGCCTGAGCCTGCCGTCGCCGGCGGCGTACCACCAGCAGCGGCTCGATGACGAACGCGGCCAGGATGAGCAGGCCGGCGGCCAGCAGCACGGTCTTCAGCCAGTGCGGCATGCCGGTAGCGGCCGGCGCTTGCCGTGGCTGCGGCCGCGGAGAGGGCCGTGGCGCCGGCGGATGCTGCCGCGGCCGGACCCGTCGTGGCGCCGGCAGCCGTGGCGCTGACGCCGGTCCCGGGACCGTGAGCACGGTCCCGGCGTGTACGACGTTCGGATCGGGACCGATGGCTTGCCGGTTGGCCGCGTACAGCGCCGGCCAGCCGCCGGGCACGGCGAATTCCGCCGCGATGCCGGTCAACGTATCACCGGCCGCGACCGTGTAGCGGACGGGCGCCATGGGGCCGGGCAGGATCAGGACGGTGCCGGCGTGGATGACGTCCGGGTCGGGGCCGATGGCCCGGCGGTTGGCCTCGTACAAAGCGGGCCAGCCGCCGCGCACGGCGAACCGGGTAGCAATGCCGGACAACGTGTCGCCGTCTTGCACGACGTATCTCGCGGCGTGGGTCGTCGCCGCCGCAGGTGCCGCGGCGACGCTCAGGGTGCTGGTGAGAATGATCTTCGTACTATTCGTGCGGGTGTTCGCCTGAGCCAGGCTGGCCGATCCCTTCAGGCCGGCCGCCATCACGATGACCGGCAGGATGCTCCAGGCGAGCACCGCGCACGCGGACTTCCACGTACGCATGGTGTGTCACTTTCCTTCCAAGGGGATCAGCGCCGGACGCTGCTGGTCACGACGCCGAAGGCTCGAACCGATCGGAAGGAAAGGACTTAGGCGGGCGGCACCTCTGGCAGGCACGATCGCCAGATCGGCTTGGCGGCGGCACGACGCAGCCGCCACAGGAAGATCAGGGCCAGAAGCGCGAGGAAGGAAGCGCCGACGCCGCCTTGTACTCCGCCCCCGCCGTGGCCGCCGGTGCCGCCGTCAGCGCCGCCGGCGCCGCCGGCGCCTCCGCCCGCCCCGGCCGGAAGCTGCGGAAGCGTCGGCGTCGGCGCACCGCCGCCCGGCGCCGAGGCTGGCGGCGCCGAGAGCGAGGGCAGGCCGGCGCCGACGCCCGTTCCCGTGGGGGCTGAAGCTGCTGAAGCGCCTCCAGCCGGCTGAAGCGGGAGCGGCGTACTCGAGGCGCCAGGGCCGGACGGGCTCGGCAGCGTGATGGCCGGGACCGGCGCGCCGGTAGCGGTGGTGACGGGCGGGGTTACCGAACCGACGATCGGGGTGACGGCGGAAACGACCGGGGCCACCGCGCTGGTGACGCCGGTCACGAGGGGAGCAACTGCGCCCGTGACGCCGGTGACGAGCGGGGCCACGGCACCCGTGACGCCGGTAACCAGGGGAGCGACGGCTCCGGTGACCGCTCCGACGACTGGGGTCACCGCGCCTACGAGCGGGGCGACGGCGCCAGTGACGCCGGTGACCAGGGGAGTGACCGTCCCGGTGGCGGTGGTGATGAGCGGGGCGACGGCTCCGGTGACGGCTCCGACGACCGGGGTCACTGCGCCCACGAGGGGGGCGACGGCTCCGGTGACGCCGGTGATGAGCGGGGGCACGGTACCGGTGGCGGTGGTGACCAGGGGAGCGACGGCTCCGACGACCGGGGTCACCGCGCCGGTGAGGCCGGTGACGGCCGGGGTGACCGCTCCGACGACCGGGGCGACCGCGCCGGTAGCGGTGGCGACGAGCGGGGCGACTGCGCCGGTGAGGCCGGTGACGGCCGGGGTGACCGCTCCGACGACCGGGGCGACCGCGCCGGTAGCGGTGGAGACCAGGGGGGCGACGGCTCCGGTGGCCGTGGTGACGACGGGGGCGACCGCGCTGACGACGGGGGCGACCGCGCTGGTGGCGGTGGTAACGACGGGGGCGACGGCGCTGGTGGCGGTGGAGACGACCGGCGCGACGGCGCTGGTGGCGGTGGTAACGACGGGGGCGACGGCGCTGGTGGCGGTGGAGACGAGCGAGGTGGTGGGGGCGCTGATCGCCGAAGCGGCGGACGTCGCGGCCGAGGTGCCGGTGCCGGAACCGGTGCTTACGGCGGTCGGCTGGGCGGTGGTGGCCGAAGTGGCCGATGCCGTGGCGCCCGAGACGACGGGCGCTACTGCCGAGGTGACGGCCGGGACGATCGAGCTGCCGGTGCCCGAGCTCGGGTCGGCTGCCGTAGCCGCAGTGGCCGGGGTGGTGGACGCTGCCGCTGTCGTGACGGCCGAGGCGGCGGCGGCCGCCGAGGCGACCGTCGAGGCGGCGGCCGCGCCGGTGCCGGTGCTCGCGGCGGCTGGCTGCGAGGTGGCGGGTGCGGCCGCCGGCGTGACGGCCGAGGTCGCCGGAGCTGTCGCTGAGGTGACGGCGGAGGTGGCGGCGGTGGCCGCTGACGCGACGGCCGAGGTCGCGGGGGTAGCGGCGGAACCGGCCGAGCCGGCGCCGGTGCTGGTGCTCGCGGCCGCCGGTGCCGTGGCGGCCGGGGCGGCGGCGGAGGTCCCGGGAGCTGTCGCCGGCGTGGTCGCGGGAGCTGCCGCTGAGGTAACGGCGGAGGTGGCACCGGTGGCCGCTGACGTGACCGCCGAGGTGGCGGACGTTGCCGTTGATGTCACGGTTGACGTGGGCAAACTCGCTGCGTGCGCCTGCCGGGAGAACGTCAGCAAGACGGCCAGGATGCCGACAGCCACGATCGCAGCCTGCACCGCTCGGCGAGCGATGCGCCG
The DNA here is from genome assembly GCA_963834695.1 of uncultured Actinomycetota bacterium. Lineage (GTDB taxonomy): Bacteria > Actinomycetota > Actinomycetes > Streptosporangiales > Streptosporangiaceae > JASHPR01. The sequence goes on along the minus strand of CAWIDQ010000034.1, from coordinate 48,457 downwards.
CAACACCGGCTGGGGCACGAGACGCTCCCGTCCTGTCGGGACAGGTCTGACCCAAGGCTGTCAGGACAGACGTGACCCAGGTTCCCACAATGAGCGACCCGAAACCACTGTCAGATGGAAATTATTCACCAAACTTGCGGCCAGGGGCAGCGAATTAGAACCGGTTTCAGGTCGCTGCCGAACGGCACGCCGAGCCGCAGTGCAGGTCAGCGCGGATGATTTGCAGTTCGTGCCGGACGACGGCGCGGGCAAACCGGCAAGAGATGTCCCCAGCATTGAATCCAGTACCGTGGCCGGTGCTCGCGATGTGCCTGGCGCGGCCTTAAAATGCACTACGTACGGAACGTACCGTACGTAGTGCGTCAGCTAAGTTAGCTGCCCGGCATCAATGTAAGGTACGTTCCGTACCTTGAGGAGATAAGCATGGCGGAGGAGCAGCCCGCCCGCACTGCATCGCCGGAACGACCTGCGCGGGCCAGGCGCTATGGCGCTGAACTTGAGGACGCGATCCTACGCGCCGCGGCCGAAGAGCTAACCGAATCCGGGTATGCCGGGCTCACCATGGACCGGGTGGCGTGCCGGGCCGGCACCAACAAGAACACCATTTACCGGCGCTGGCCCAGCCGGGCGGCACTGGGTATCGCCGCCTATCGCCAGCTGGCCGCGCCCACCGCGCCAAGTCCCGACACCGGTGAGCTGCGCGGTGACGCCCTGGAGCTTCTGCGCCGTACCAACCGCAACTGGTCGTCCCCTACCGGCGGCATACTGCGCGCCCTGCTAGCAGCCGCCCGCGACGACCCGCAACTCCTGACGCAGATCCAGGAACGGTCGGCCGACGCCGGCAGCGCCGCCTGGCTCGCGATCCTGGCCCGCGCGGTGGCCCGGGGCGAGGCGCCAGCGGACGCCCTGCACCTCCGGGTCGCCACCGTGGCCGTCGTGCTACTGCGCAACGAGTTCATCGTCCGCGGCTACCCCGCGGTGCCCGATGACGTCCTGGTGGTGATCGTCGACGAGATTTACCTGCCGTTGATCCGCGGACGGCGCGGCGTTACTTCCGGGGGCGGATGACGACGACCGGGCAGTGGGCGTGGTGGACACAGTAGGTGCTGACCGAGCCGAGCAGAGCGTCGGCGAATCCGCCGTACCCGCGGCTGCCGACGACCAGCAGTTCGGCGTTCGCTGACGCCTCGACCAGGACCTGGGCCGCATGGCCCGCCACGACGCGGGTGCGCAGCCAGGCTGGGTGATCCGGGCCGAACACCTCATCGACCGCTTGGGTGAGGGCTTGCTCCGCGAATTTGGGGAACTCGAGGTCCTCCGCGTCAGCCGGAGCCCAGCCGGAGAACGCCGGGATCTCCCAGGTGATGATGGCATCCAGGGTGGCGCCGGTGAGCTCCGCCTGCCTCGCCCACCGGAGCGCGTCTTTCGAGCAGTCCGACCCGTCGACTCCCGCCACGATGATGTCTTGCCGGCTGGCGGCCACTGTTCTCTCCTGCCCGCTGGCTCGTCCTCTGCTCCGACGCCTCGCGACCAGCACTCCCGGCGCGTCGGGATGGTGACGACGATAGCGTTCCCGCTGGCCCCAGGCGGTAGTCACCCAGCAGCAGCAGGAACTACCCGGAATGCGGCGTGAGCCGCCCGGGAATCCCCCTTCAGGCAAGGAGGATGCCAAGGCGCAAGCTCGGCGACGAACGCGGTGAGCTGCTGCAGAGCGACCCCGATCGCGCCGCCGGCCCCGGCGATCGCCCCGTAGATGCCGAACGCCTTGCCGCGGTCCTTCTGCCCGGTGAACGTGGTGGTCAGCAGCGACAGCGCCGACGGCACCAGCAGCGCGGCGAACGCGCCCTGGCAGGCCCGCGCGATGATCAGCATGGTGAAGTTGACCGAGGCGCCGCCGATCGCCGAGACGCCAGCGAAGCCCACCAGGCCGGCCAGGAACGTGACTTTCCGGCCCAGCAGGTCGGCCAGCCGGCCGCCGAGCAGCAGCAGGCTGCCGAACGACAGGGTGTAGGCGGTGACCACCCACTGCCGGTCCACGGTAGAGAAGTGCAGCGCCCGCTGCGCCGAGGGCAGCGCGATGTTCATCACCGTCAGGTCCAGGGCCACCATCAGCTGAGCCAGGCCGATCACGCCCAGGATCAGCCACCGCCGGTCACGGACGCCGCTGGCGGAAGTCGCATCAGACATGGGTGTCATTCCTCCTTCCGCAGGCGGTCGGTGAGGACGATCTCGATGATCGCCTCGACGGTGTCCTGGCGGGCCCAGTCGCGCTGCAGCTCGACCGCGAGCGAGACCCAGCTGATGGGCTGCCCGCCGGCCTGGATCACGCGGTCGAGGCCGGCGCGGTGGGCCTCGGGCGACGTGCCGCCGATCGCGTCGACAACGGGGTAGACCTCGTATCCTTCGCGCAGTGCGTCGAGCGCCGTGAAGGCCATGCAGATTTCGGTCCAGAGGGCGCAGAGGATGAGCTTGCGGCGGCCGGTCGCGTGGACGGCCGCCAGGAATTCGACGTCCTCCCACGAGTTGGTGGTGGTCCGGTCAAGCGGCTTGTCGTCGGCGAGCAGGCCGGCGAGTTCGGGGAGCGTCGGCTGTCCCCGGCCGGTGGCGACGTTGATGGTGGAGTGCACGACCGGCACCTCGAAGGTCTTAACGGTCCTGACCGTTGAGACGGCGTTCTTCACCAGGAGGTCGCGATCCATCGAGCGGACGCCGGCCAGCTGTGAGGGCTGATAGTCGATGAGCAGCAGCGCTGAGTTCTGCGGGGTGATGAGATGGTCTGAGAGCGGGTCGCGGACTGGGGCACTCGTTATGGGAGCGGCACCTCTCGTAGCAGGCTTGGGTGCGCCCGAAGCTAGTGGCCATCACGGTGAACAGCTGTCACCAGATTCTGGTGATTTGCCTTCCCGCGCGAGCTGGCGGACCTCGAGCAGGTCCAGGCCGAGCGCCTCGATCTCCGCCAGCACCCCGTAGAAGGCCGACCGGTCCAGGTGGCCGGTGAGCACGGTGTCGGCGCCGTCCCGCTGCGGGGCCAGCGCCGGGAACGCAAAGAGCACCGTGGCGCCGAGGTGCCCGTGGATCCGGATCACGTACAGGACGGGCGCAGGGTCCATGAGGCCATGGTTGAGGGCAAGCAGGTGAACCCTCATCACCAGGATCAGGTGACCGTGCTATCGCGGAGGGCCTGCGGACAGTAGCCGCAACTCTCGCGCACGCTGCACCGCCGAGGAGCGGTCACTGGCCTGAAGCTTGGCGTAGATGTTGCGGACGTGGGTGTTGACCGTGTTCACCGAGACGGACAGTTCGCTGGCGATCTCGGGCCTGGAGAGGTTGGTCGGGAGATATCGCAGTATCCTCAGCTCGGTCGGGCTGAGCTCCTCCGTCTGCGGCGGCAAGGACTGGTCTTGGGCGGTCAGGGATGCGCCGTGCAGGACATCGAGGATGTCGGTGAGCAGGGCGGCGTGAGCGGTCTCGTGCCGCGGTAGCGCCTCGAGCAGCTCCCGCGAGCCGGTCATCGCGAACGGCAGGACCAGCCGGTCCGGCTCGGCCAGCGCCAGGGCGCGTTCGGCGGCCTCGTTCACCGCGCGCTGGTCACCGAGTTCGCGGTGGGCGAGCCCGGCCAGCAGCTGAGTCTCAACCACCGTGACGTAACCGATGACCGGCGCCGTGCCGTCCAGCACATCCGCCACGGCGGCGAGGGCCGCGGCCGGATCACCTTCGGCGAGGCAGATCACCGCGCGGGCGTTATCGACCTCGCCCGAGCTAGCCCGTTCGTCATCGAGCGCCGCGATCCGCGCGCGGGCTTCGTCAGGCAGCCCGACGCGGGCTTGGGTGGCCAGCCTCCAGCCGGTCACCTGGCTCGCGAGTGCGTGCGAGCCCTCCAGCCGCGACCGCAGATGCTCGGCCGCGCTGAACTCCTCGAGCGCCTCATGGCGGCGGCCGCGGCCGGCCTGAAGCATGCCGTTCACAATGTGCACCAGCAGCCTGATGCCGGGCCCGGTGTCTGTTTGCAGGGCCCGCTCGGTGCGCTGTAGCCATCGCTCGCCGTCGTCAAACTGGCCGGTCCAGATCAGGTTGGCGGCCAGTGTGACCAGCGCGGGCGCGACGATGGGCTCCGCGCCCCAGCCGTGCCGGTCGGCGAGTGCTATCGCCTCCTGGCAGCGCCGCCGGGTAGTGGCGAACGGGCGGATCTTCGACGCGAAACCCAGCTGCGCGAGGCAGCCGACTTCGAGGTAGGGCCGGCCGATCTTCCGGGCCAGGTCGGCGCCCTCCTGCAGGTGGCGTTCTGCGTCGGGAAGCGCCAGGGACCACGCCTCGACGATCCCCAGGTTCATCAGCGCCACCGCCCGCAGGTCGCTGCCGAGCGCGATGTCCTCGTCGGACTGCCCGGTTACCGGGGAGGCCAGGAACTTGGCCTGCTCGACGAACGTCGGCAAGGTGACCGCGCCGCCTGGCCAGCGACAGCTTCAGCGACGCGATCGCCACTTGCAGGCGGCGCTGGCGATCTGGCGGCGCCGTCTCGGCGTGCGTCTCGGCGACCGCCAGATGGGCGGCCGCCTCGTCCAGGCGTCCCTGCACAAGGTCCACCGTGGCGCGCACCAGGGCCAGCTCGGGGTCATCCGCGCCCGGCGGGAAGGCCTGCAGCAGCGCCTGGATGGTCTGCGCCTGCCCGTCGAGCGTCAGGCTGAACGAATGGTCGGCGAGCAGCCGGGCCGCGCCGGGCCAGTCGCCCGCCGCCTGGGTGTGCCTGATGGCGTCGACAACCTGGCCATGCTGGATGAACCACCCGGCGGCCCGCCGGTGCAGCGCCGGGACTTCTTCGGGCAGCGCCCGGCGCAGCTCCAGCCGCAGCAGATCCGCCGAACAGGTGGTGGTAGCGAAACCACGTGCGCTCGGGGTCGAGCGACACGACGAACGCGTTCGCGTCCTCGAGTTCCAGCAGGATCCGTTCCGAGCCGGGGCGGCCGGTCAGCAGGTCGGCCAGCTCGCCGTTGACCCGGTCGAGCAGGGAGGTGCGCAGCAGCAGATCCTGGACGTCGTCGGGCTGGCGGTCCAGCATCTCGGCGATCAGGTACTCGGCGACCGTGCGGTCGCTGCCGGAGAACTCGGCGACGAAACGCTCCGGGTCGGGGTGACCGGCCAGGGAGATCGCCGCGAGCCGCAGGCCCGCGGCCCACCCTTCGGTCCGCTGGTGCAGCAGCGCCGCCCCGGCCTCGGACAGCGCGATACCCGAGGCGTCGAGCAGCTCGCGTGTTTCGCGCTCGCTGAACCGCAGATCCGCCGCGCGGATCTCGGCCAGCTCGCCCGCCAGGCGGAGCTGATGCAGGCGCAGCCGGAGATCGCGGCGGGTGGCCAGCACCGCGTGTGCGTTGCGGGGAAGATTCGTCAGCAACCGGGTGAGCTGGGCGAGCGCGTCCGGCGAGGTCAGCTCGTGCAGATCGTCGATGATCAGCATGAGTCGATCACGATGCCCGGCGAGTTCCGACAGCACCCGGTCGACCATCGCCCGCCCGTTGAAGTCGGGCGTCGCTGCCGGCGGTTCCGCGCGGCCGGCGGTGGCGGAGGCCTGACGGACCGCGCTGAGCAGGGCCAGCCAGAACTGCTGGGCGTCATGCTGGTCGCGCTGCACCTGCAGGACGGCGAGCCGGTGCGGCTGGTCCGGACGGTCGGCCCACGCGCGCAGCAGCGACGTCTTCCCGCTGCCGGCCGGGGCCGAGATGATCGTCACCTTCCTCGCCGCCGCGCGATCCAGAGCGGCGAGAAGATCACCCCGGCCGATCAGCCGGGGCTTCGCTCGATCCACCGTCAGAGGGCCTGCCTTGGTGCCTGCGCCAGACGCCCTACCGTCGACGACCCAGTCCTCTCGGTATCAGGCCAGCGCACGCAGTGTCAACGCGGCGAATCGCCAGGATCCGGTGACCACCTTTTCCTCGTCAGCGACGCGGCCGCGCCGGTCAGCGGAGCGATTCTGCCGCGTACGGCGCGTGAATCACCTGGATCCGGTGACGTCATCTCACCTGGCCGGTGGCGAGCCTGGGTCCGTCGAGAAGTCACGCACGGCCGCCAGGGGACGTGCCCGCAGATTCCAGGGAGATACCGTGACATCACCAGACCTGCCCGACTACGCACCTATCCCTCCGTCGGCGATGGGCGCCGCCCTTAACGATCAGGGGTACTACGTTGGACGGGTCGAGCGGAACCTGTACTGGGTCACCGACGGCGTCTACCAGTCGGCGTTCCTGGCCACGCCGGACGGTGTCGTGCTGTTCGACGCGCCGCCCGCCATCGGCGGCAACCTGCGGCGGGCCGTGGACGAGATCGCCGCCGCCAACGGGGTGACCAATCGGGTGACGCACTTGGTCTACTCGCACCACCACGCCGACCACGGCGGCGCGGCCTCGCTGTTCGGCGGGGACGTGGTTCGCATCGGGCACGAGGAGACCCGGCGGCTGCTGCTGCGCGACGACGACCCAGCCCGCCCGGTGCCGGAGGTGACCTTCGCCGACCGCTACACCCTGGAGGTGGGCGGCGAGCGCGCCGAACTGGCCTGGCATGGGCCCAACCACACGCCGGACAACATTTACATCCACTTCCCAGACCATGACACCCTGATGTTCATCGACGTCATCAACGCCGGGTGGGTGCTCATCTACAACGTCAACCTGAGCGAGGACGTCATCGGGTACATCGGCGCCCCGGCCATCGCGCTGGACTACCCGTGGACCCACCTCATCTGCGGGCACCTCGGCCGGCTCGCCACCCGCGATGACGTCGCGGTACAGCAGCAGTACCTGTCCGACATCGAAGCCAGCGCGAGGGACGCGCTGACCACGGTCGACCCGATCCCCTTCTACGTGGCGGCCGGGCAGAACGTCTGGGCCGGGGTCAAGGCCCACCTCGACACCGTCACCGAACGCGCCGCGGCGCCCGTCATCGCGAAGTACACCGGCGTGCTGGCCGCCGCCGACATCGAGGAGTTCACCAGGACCACCACGTTCCAGATCATGCAGTCGCTGCGCCTCGACCGAGGGGTCACCGTCAGCAGTGCGGTGCACCCCTGACCACAACGCACCGGGGCCGGGCCAGCCCGGTCCCGGTGCGGGGCCTGAGTGATGAACTCATCGCGGCCGATGCGTTGCCCTGATGATCAAGACAGGAGGCCATCCGGCCATGGGGGCTGACCAACCGCCGGGGCCGGGCGCGGCCGGGCGTTCTGGGTATCTGCCGGTGTCGGAGCACGGGCTGATCGGTGACCTGCACTGCGTGGCCCTGGTCGGGACCAACGGCACCATCGACTGGCATTGCTGCCCGTCGTTCGACGCGCCCAGCGTGTTCGGCTCACTCCTGGACGCAGACCGGGGCGGGTGCTTTGAGCTGGCCGCCGCGGTGCCGGCCAAGACCCGCCAGTTCTACCTCCCCGACACCAACGTGCTGATCACCCGGTTCTTTGCCGAGGACGGGGTGGGGGAGATCCAGGATTTCATGCCGGTCGGCGGCCCGGTTGATGAGCAAAGGCACCGGCTGATCCGGCGGGTGGTGTGCGTGCGGGGGGTCATGCCGTTCCGGGCCCGGATCGCGCCGCGGTTCGGCTACGGGACGGACCCGCATGCCCTCACCGAGACGCAGGCCGGGGTGGTGTTCACCGCATCCGGCCTGACGGTGGGCCTGACCGCGACGGTGCCGGTTGCGCACGACGACCGTGATGTGACGGCCGAGTTCAAGCTGGCCGGGGAACCAGCAGCCGCTGACGGACGGCGTTAAGTTGCCTGGTATGGCGGCCGGTGATATTCGCGTGCCGGGTACCCTGCCCACGGTCATCGGGGTGCGCGGGGCGCGGCACAACAACCTGCGGGATATCGACGTCGACGTGCCGTTGTGGCGGCCGGTGGCGGTGGTCGGGGTGTCCGGCTCGGGCAAGACGTCGCTGGCGATCGGCACGCTGTACGCCGAGGGACTGCAGCGCTTCCTGGAGAGCCTGAGCACCTACAGCCGCCGCCGGCTGACCCAGGTCCAGCGGCCGGACGTGGACCGGATCGACCACCTTCCGCCCGCGCTGGCGCTGCGGCAGCGCCCGCCGGTGCCGGGACCGCGCAGCACGGTCGGCACCATGTCGGAGGTGCTGAACGTGCTGCGGCTGATGATGTCGCGGCTCGGCTCGCACCTGTGCCCGAATGGCCACCTGGTCGGGCCGTCGGTCGCCACGTACGGCGAGGAGATCGTCTGCCCGGTGTGCGGCGCGCATTTCGTGCATCCCAGCGCCGAGTCGTTCGCCTTTAACTCCTACGGTGCGTGCCCGGCCTGTCACGGCCTGGGCGTGCGATCCGAGGTCGACGTCGCCACCCTGGTGCCTGATCCGGATAAGACGATCGAGCAGGGCGCGGTGCTGCCGTGGAATTCCGGCGGGCGGCGGCTGTCGATGTACGCCGTCGGCGAGCTCGGGGTCCGGCTCGACGTCCCGTACCGGTCGCTGACCGACCATGAGCGCGACATCGTGCTGCACGGTGAGCCGGTCCGGCAGCAGGTGACGCTGCACTCGGGCCGCAACGGACGGTCCGTGCAGCTGTCGGTCAACTACGACAACGCGGTCGCCGCGGTGGAACGCTCACTGCGCAGCGACAACGAGCGCACCCGCCGCCTGGTGCAGCGGTTCCTGGTCACCCGGGTCTGCTCGGTGTGTCACGGCACCCGGCTGCGGCCCGAGGCGCTGACCTCGCAGCTCGGCGGGCGCAACATCGCCGAGATCAGCGCGCTCGGCCTGGGCGAGCTGCGCGGGTTCACGGCCGGCCTGCCCGCCGGGCTGCCCGCCGAGCTCGGCCGGATCACCACCGGCCTGCTGGCCGAACTGGACGGCGCGCTCACACCGCTGCTCGACGTCGGGCTCAGCTACCTGACCCTCGACCGGTCCGGCGCGTCGCTGTCGACCGGCGAACGGCAGCGGATCGAGCTCACCTCGACCGTGCGCGCTAACACCACGGGCATGCTCTACGTGCTGGACGAGCCGTCGGTCGGACTGCACCCGGTCAACGTCACCGGGCTGCGCAAGACGATCGCCGCCCTGGCCGGGAACGGCAATTCCGTGGTCGTGGTGGAGCACGAGCGGGAGCTCATCCGCACTGCGGACTGGGTCATTGAGCTCGGCCCCGGGGCGGGCGCCCAGGGCGGCACGGTGATCGCCCAGGGCACCCCCGCCCAGCTGGAAACCGACCCGCGCTCGATCATGGGCCCATTCCTGGTCGGCGCCCCGGCCGTGACACGGGACCGCCCGGCGCGGGCCAGCGGCGGGCAGGTCGCCGTCGAGATCGGTGACCTGTACAACCTGCACGACCTCGCCGCCGCGTTCCCGGCCAGCGGCTGACCGCCGTGGCCGGGCCGTCCGGGGCGGGGAAGACCGCGCTGGTCCTGGACAGCCTCATCCCGGCCGCGCGGGCGCTGCTGGCCGGGTCGGCGCTGCCGCCGCACGTGCGCCACCTGGACCTGGACGGCATCCGCGAGGTCGTCCAGATCGACGCCTCGCCGATCGGCCAGAACACCCGGTCGACGCCCGCGACCTACAGCGGCGCGTTCGACCAGATCCGCCGGGTGTTCGCCGAGTCCTCCTACGCGCGGCGGCGGCGCTGGAAGCCCGGGCACTTCTCGTTCAATACCCGCGAGGGCCAGTGCCCGACCTGCCGGGGGCTGGGCCACATCGACCTTGACGTGCAGTACCTGCCCGACATCGCCGTAGAGTGCCCGACCTGCCACGGCGCCCGCTTCAACGACGCCACCCTGGCCGTCCGGGTCGACGGCCTGACCGTGGCCGACGTGCTCGGCCTGAGCGTGCGCGACGCCCTGGAGCGGTTCGCCGACCGCGCCCCGGTGGCCGCGGCGCTGCGGCCGGTCAGCGAGGTCGGCCTGGGTTACCTGCGGCTCGGCGAGCCCACGCCGTCCTTGTCCGGCGGCGAGTCGCAGCGGCTGCGGATCGCTTCCCGGCTGCGCAGCAGCCAGCGCGGCGCGCTGTACGTCTTCGACGAGCCGTCCACCGGCCTGCACCCGCTCGACGTGGCCACCCTGGTCGGAGTGTTCGACCGGCTGCTGGAGGCCGGGGCCACGATCATCGTCATCGACCATGACCTGGACCTGCTCGCCGCCGCCGACCACCTCATCGACATGGGCCCGGGCGGCGGCCCGGACGGCGGGCACATCGTCGCGGCCGGGACGCCCGAGGACGTCGCGCGCGCCCCCGGCAGCGTGACCGGCCCGTGGCTGGCCGAGCACCTGGACCTGCCGGAAGCCCGCCAGCCCGCCCTCCCGGCGGGACCAGGGCGTGGTGGCAGGATGGCGTGATGGATCCCGACATCCGGCTGAAGTCCCGCAGAGGGCGCTGGGTGCTGCTCGCGACGGTGCTGGGCTCCGGGGTCTCGTTCCTGGACGCCACCGTCGTCAACGTCGCCCTCCCGACGATTGGCCAAGAGCTGCACGCGACGGTCGCCCAGCTGCAGTGGATCGTGAACGCTTACACGCTCACGCTGGCCGGGCTGATCCTGCTCGGCGGCTCGCTCGGCGACCGTTATGGCAGGCGCCGGGTGTTCGTGCTCGGCGTGATCTGGTTCGCGGTGGCTTCCGCGCTGTGCGCCACCGCGGTCAACGTGCAGATGCTGATCGCGGCGCGGGCCCTGGAGGGGATCGGCGGCGCGCTGCTCACGCCCGGCTCGCTGGCGATCATCCAGGCCTCGTACGTGAAGCAGGACCGGCCCAAGGCCGTGGGCGCCTGGTCCGGGCTGGGCGGCATCGCGGGCGCGATCGGCCCGTTCATCGGCGGCTGGCTGGTAAGCGCGGCGGGCTGGCGCTGGGTGTTCCTGATCAATCTGCCGCTGGCGGCGATCGTGGTGGCGGTGGCCGTCCGGCACGTCCCGGAGACCAGGGACGAGACCGCGCAGGGCCGGTTCGACGTACGCGGCGCGGCGCTTGCCGCGCTGGCCCTGGCCGGGATCACGTACGCGCTGACCGAGGCGCCGCAGCCGGGCGTGTCGCGGGTAGCGGTCATCGTGGCGGCGGTGCTCGGCGTGGCGTGCGGCGCGGGGTTCGTGCTGACCGAACACGAGCGCACCCGTACCGGCCACCCGGAGGCGATGATGCCGCTGGACGTGTTCGCTTCCAGGGAGTTCACGGCGGTCAACGTCATCACGTTCGTGGTGTACGGCGGGATGGGCGTGGTGTTCTTCCTGTTCGTGGTGACGCTGCAGGTCGTCTCGGGGTATTCGCCGATCGCGGCGGGCGCGTCGCTGGTGCCGGTCACGCTGCTGATGCTGCTGCTGTCCGCGCGGGCGGGCGCGCTGGCCCAGAAGATCGGCCCGCGGATCCCGATGACCGCCGGGCTGGTGGTGGTCACGATCGGGATGCTGCTGATGACCCGCATCGGGGTGCACGCCTCGTACCTGACCGAGGTGCTGCCGGCGGTCGTGGTGTTCGCGCTGGGCCTGTCGGGCGTGGTGGCGCCGCTCACCGCGACCGTGCTGGCGACGGCGGACGTGCGGCACGCCGGGGTGGCCAGCGGGGTCAACAACGCGGTCGCCCGGGCGGCGTCGCTGTTGTTCGTCGCCGCGATCCCGCCGCTGGCCGGGCTGACCGGCAATGTGCAGTCGCATCCGCTGGCGTTCCTGCACGGCTTCCGGATCGCGATCCTGGCCAGCGCCGCGCCGGTCGCCTGCGGCGCGGTGCTGTCCTTCTTCACGATCCGCGACGACGTGCTGAGCGGGGCACCGGCCGGCGCCAAGCCCGAATGCACGGTCAGCTGCGCGGTCGGCGCGCCGCCCCTGGAACCCGGGCTGGAAGACGCGCCCGCCGGCCGCCCGGCACCCGGCGCGCCCGAGGTGGCCTGACGCCCGGCCAGGGTAGCGAAATCCGGCAGCCTGACCACCGGGCGCCGCATCGAGAGCGCGCCCGGGCGGTGCGCCGTCCGCCTCCGATCAGTTAGCGTTAACGCAGTGACCGGAAGCTCGCGCGCATCTCTTCGGAAAACAGGTCCGGCTGTTCCCACGCGGCGAAGTGGCCGCCTCGGTCGAGCCTGTTGTAGTGGATGAGGTTGTGAGGGTAGGCGCGTTCGGCCCAGCTGCGCGGGGCCTGGTAGAGCTCGTCGGGGAAGACGCTGATGGCGAACGGGATCGTGATGGGCTTGGCGTCGAAGAAGTCGGCCTTGTTCTCCCAGTACAGCCGGGCCGAGGACACCCCGGTGTTGGTCAGCCAGTACATCGTGATGTTGTCGAGGATGTCGTCGCGGGTCAGGGCGCTTTGCAGGGTTCCCTGCAGCGCCTTTTCCACGAGCCCGGGCTGGCCGCTGCCGTCGCCGTGGTCCAGCATGAACGACGCCAGGTCGGCGGGGGAGTCGGCCAGGCCGTAAAGGGTTTGCGGGCGGGTGGTCATGATCTGGGCGTAGGCCACGTGCTTGGCGTAGAAGGTGCTCAGCTGCTGGTAGGCGCGCAGTTCTTCGCCGGACAGGTCCGGCGGCGGCGGGTCGCCGCGCTGGACCGCCTTGTTGATCTCGGCCGGGGCGGTGCCGGGCATGTTGGAGTGAATGCCGGCCAGTTCCGGCGGCGCCGCGATGCCCATCGCCTGGGTGACGGCCGCGCCCCAGTCGCCGCCCTGGGCCACGAACCGGTCGTATCCCAGGCGCTTCATCAGCACGACCCAGGCCCGGGCGGTACGGACCGGGTCCCACCCGGTGGTGGTCGGCTTGGCGGAGAACCCGTACCCGGGCAGGGAGGGAATCACCAGGTGGAACGCGTCCGCCGCGCTGGCGCCGTACGCGGTGGGGTTGGCGAGCGGCTCGATGATCTTCAGCTGCTCGATGATCGAGCCGGGCCAGCCGTGCGTGACGATCAGCGGCAGCGCGCCAGGGTGCTGGGAGCGGACGTGGATGAAGTGGATGTCCAGCCCGTCGATCTCGGTCAGGAACTGCGGCAGGTCGTTCAGCTTCGCCTCGCACTTGCGCCAGTCGTAGCCGGTTCCCCAGTAGGCCGCGAGGTCTTGCATCAGCGCCAGCCGGACGCCTTGCGAGTCGTCGGTGACCGTCTCGCGCTCGGGCCACCTGGTCGCGTTGACCCGCCTGCGCAACTCGGTGACCTCCGCCTCTGGAAAACTGACCTGGAACGGCCGGATCGTGTTGTCTTGGGCAGTCATCTTCGTCTTCTCGCCTTCCTCCCGCCCGACTGATGGTCGCGTGATCGACGTTCCACTTCGGAGCAAGGATCAAACGATGAGGCGCCAGAAAGCGCCTGTCGACAGCTCCGGGACGCACCGGCCCTGTCGGGCCGCATAACGCTGGGCCAGGATGCGTTCCTGGGTGCCTGCCCGGCGCGCCCGCTCTGACAGCCGCCGCCGAACGCCCGAACGCTCATGCGCTTGTGTCACAGCGCATGAGCGTTCGGGCGGCAGCTGGATTTCCGTCATGGGCCCTGTCACGGTCGGCCGGCGAGCCGCCGGTCAGGGCGATCCGGTCAGGCTGGCCGGCCCGGCCGGGTGCCGTCGCCATGGTCCTGCGGGAACCGGCTGGCCCGCAAGAAGGTCTCCCACATCAAGACCTGCTCGTCGTTGATGCGCTTGAACGCGCGGACGGCGCGCCGCAATGCTGTCATCGAGATCACCACATTCTGGTTCTGCGGTTCGGAGTGGACGTCATTCAGGTTCGTGCTAAGGCGCCCGCCTCCGCATGCGGCGTATGCCGTATCTTCTGGCCGCCTTCCTCTCCGGCAGCTGGTAAGACCTGGCTGAGGTGGCGGCCTTAGAGACGCCCGATCATTCCATAAGCCACGACCAGGACCACATAGCACGCGATGGTCAGCGCCAGCAAGGATGCCCGACAGCCGGGCCGCCCCGTCCGCGGCGACCGCCCGCGAAACGATCCCCGTGGCCATGACCAGCGCGAAATAACCGGGGTTGAGGGTGCGGATGGCCGCCGCTCCGGCCGCCGGGCGATGGGATGCCAGCGAACCATCACGCGCTGCCATTCGGCCCTGCCATGCCGGGTGGCAACCTCACGGTCAGCCTCCATCGGCCCTACTGCCCACCGCCATGCGTCAGCTCCATCAGGTGCTCGGCCGCCACCAACGACTGTGGACCCGTGCGCCCGGCCCGGCTTCGAGGGCGCCCTGCGGGAGGCGCTGGCCAGCCTGGAGGAGTTCCACGGCCAGGAGGGGCCCCTTCTTCACATCCCTAGCCGCGTTCACGCCCGACGGCGCGGAGACCGCCCTGGGCCGCCCCGACGGGGCCCGATGCGCGACCAGGAAGGTGACCAGCGCGACCGCCGAGGTAGCGAACGACGTGTCCGACGCGGTCGCGGCGTCCCGGCTCAGCGGTGTGGCGGGGCGGACGGGCTCGCCGTACACGTCAGGACTCCACGTTCGGGCACCAGGGTGACGTGGATCCCGAATCCGGCCGTGACGTGGTAGTAGCCGATGCTGAGTTCGATCCCCTTGGGAATAGCTGAGGGTGTGATGGTCCAGACGGTACTGCCGTCCGACAGGTGCCGGGGTGGGGAGGAGAGCACCTGGGTGAGGATCGCGCTCGGTCCGGGCACGTAGCAGACCTCGTCGGCGGTCACCAGTGCAGGCACGCCGACCTTCGCCAGAGCCTGGCGGAGCGCGTCGGGGTCGCGCAGCTGACCCGGGCTCAGAATGAGCTTGACCAGGCCTCCCGGAGCGGTGCTCACCTCGAAGCTGGCGAGTCGGATTGGGCCTGGGGAGGGGTTCGGGGTCGGTCCAGGACCTTGGCTGCGAGCAAGGCCGACCACCACCGCGACGATCACCGCCGCCGCCGCAGCAGTGGCCGCCACGTAGCCGCGGACTCGGCTCGGCGGCCGGGCTTTGCGGGCATCGGCGGCCGCCGCCAGGAACGCCTCCATCTCCTGGCTGAACTGCCGGAGCTCTGGCAGCGGAGGCTGACGGTTAATCGTGAGCATGCGGTACCTCCGGGCGCGGGTCCGGCACGGTCAGGTCGGTGAGGACACCTTGCAGTCGCTTGCGGACCCGGGACAGGCGAACGCGGGCGGCGTTCGGGGTCACGCCGAGCACCGCTCCGGCCTGCGCAGGGTCGAGGCCGTCGCGGGCGACCAGCAGCAGCAACTCGCGGTCCTTGGCCGGCAGTACGCTCAGCGCCGTGGCGAGCGCCGGTGCGAGCCGGGCGGCGTCGATCGCGGCATCGATCGCGTCCGCCTCATCCGGGGTGAACGCGGGAACGGCGCTGAGCCGGTCCAGCAACCGTTGCCGGCGGACGAACGAACGACGCTGGCGCGCCAGCACGTGTCGGCTGATCCCCAGCAGCCACGGCAGTGCGTCGCCGTCCGTCGACCGGAACCGGCCAGCCGACACCAAGGCCTGCAGGAACGTCTCGGCGACCAGATCCGCGACATCACTTGCGCCGATGCGGTGACCCACCGCGTAGGCGAGTACCCGCTGTTCATGCCGACGGTAGAAGCAACCGAACGCCGCGCCGTCCCCTCGGGCAGCCGCGGCCAGCAGCTCACCGTCAGTTTGTCTCACACTCACTACCTGCCCGCACCGGCTCTGCCATTTCAGCGCCCGCGGCCGGACCCGAACGCGTCGGCCTTGCGACAGGACACCGATGCCGTCACGCGCCGCGTACGATCTCTGCCAGCGGCCAGCGCCCGTCGTGCGGTCACCGGGCCCGCCCAGGCTGTGCGGGCTGGGCGGCTGCCGGAAGGAGGCTCGAGCGTGCCCGGACAGGCCATGAACGCGCGCGAGCTGGCGCGGCGGTCCCAGGCCGCGGTGACCGCCAAGGACCGCAGCGCCTGGCTGGGCCTGTTCGCCCCCGACGCCGTGGTCCAGGATCCCGTGGGCCCCTCGCCCCTGGACCCTATCGGCGCAGGGCATCACGGCGCGGCGGCCATCGCCGCCTTCTACGATGCGGTGATCGGCCCGGCGGAGCAGATCACTTTCGAGATCGAGCGCTCCTACCTGTGTGGCGACGAGGTCGCCGACGTCGGCGTGATCCGTACCACGCTGGCGGGCGGCCGCCAGGCCGTGGTGCGAGGCGTCTACACCTACCGCAGCAACGGCCAGGGAAAGCTTGCCGCCCTGCGCGCCTTCTGGGAGTACGGCGCCGTCGAGCTGGCGGACGGCTGAGACAGCAGGGCGCTACTTCCAGACGGCGCGACCGGCCACCAGGCCGAGCGGGATGCACCGGCGCCAGGTCTCTGGGTCAATGCCCCCGGGGTGTCTCCGCTTGGTCCCGGGTGCCGCCAGAGGTGCCGCCGTTGACGCCGCAGGCGCCGTCACAGAAGGGCTGGTTCTGGGTGCGGCCGCAGGCGCACAGCGCGGCGCGGGTCTCAGCCAGCGGCCCCTCGGGGGTGTCCAGGACAAGGTCGCCGCGAACCAGCAGTGGCCCCCGTGGGTCACGGGTGATGGTGGTCGGATGGGGCGGTTCCTCTGGCTTCTCGGCCAGCAGGCGGTAATGGAGGGCGCCGGTGGGGCAGCGGCGCACCACCTCGGCCACGGTATCGGCGTCGGCCAGGTCGGCGCGGATCCAGGGCCGGCGGGCTGGGTCGAACACCTGCGGCAGCCCGCGGACGCATTCGGCATAGTGGCGGCAGCGGCTCCGGTCGTAGAACACGGTGACCTCCGGGGCCACATAGGCCCGGCCAAGCCTGTTGTCGTCGGGTGGGGTAGCCATGGTCATGGAATCGCCTCCTTGAGCTCAGGGATGGACATCGAAGCCGTAGCCGAGGTCGAGGCGGATCGACTGCATCACCTGGAACGTCGTACTCTCGGTGAACACGTCTGCCGCCGCGAGCACGCCGGTGTACTTCTCGACGGGGGCGGCGGCGGTGGCGGCGATTTCGTCCAGCATGCCCTTCATCGCTGCCCAGGTGTTCTCTCCGTACTTCTGGAGGTAGGGCATGACGTCGACCGTATCGGCCGATGTCCTGACGCTGGCGACGATGTCGGCCATGTACTGCTGGTGCACGGTAACGTCGTCGCGGGTGGTCAGGAACGCCGACTGGAGGATGCCGTCGGTGACCCAGTACAGGTTCCGCTCCACCCGGCCGACGTAGTACCCCTGATCGTTGAGGGCCGGGCCGAGCGCTGACCGGGGGACCGGCGCGTAGTCGGGCAGGTCGGCGGCGCTGCCGGCGCCGGGGGCTGGTGTTGTCACGGGGCCTCCTTGAATCTCAGGGATGTGCCCGGGCGGCCGAGCGCCGTATCGGTTTGCGCCGGGGTCGTCCCTGCGTCTTCTCCCAGGTGGTGACGCGCCGGCTGAGCAGACGCCGGCACGGGCGGACTGCCGCGGCGAGGGCAACGCGGTCCTCATGCAGCTGCACAGTCGCGGGCTGCGCAGTCGCGGGTTGTTGGGCCGCGGGCTGGGGTGGCGCCTGTTGCGGGTCGGGCCCGGCGCCGGACAGTTCCTGGCGGCGGACCCGGATGGTGGCGATCGCGATGAGCACGGCGAGCAGCCCGATCCCCGCGGCAACCTCGAACGCACGGGGAAAGCCGACCGTCAGGGCGTGATCGTAGATGGACGCAGGCGGGGGGGTGCAGCCGAGCGTCAAGCTGACGCAGCCTCGTGAATCACCAGGATCCGATGACGACCTTTCACCCCGCTTGCGGCGAGCCTGGGTGCTGACGGGACCGCGCCCCCGCCGCAGGGCGCCGCTGCCGGGAAGGAGCTGTCATGCCTAACGCGGTTGTGTTGACCGGGTACGGACCGCCGGAGGTGCTGAAGTGGGCCGGGGTTCCGCTGCCCGAGCCGGGCCAGGGACAGATCAGGATCAAGGTCAAGGCCGCCGGCATCAGCCCGACTGACCTTGCCCTGCGGGCCGGTTATCTCAAGGATGCCATCCCGCTGCCCCCCGGCGCCGTGCCCGGCTTCGAGGCCGCAGGCACCGTTGACGCGGTCGGGCCCGGGGTCAGCGGGACGTCGCCCGGCGACGATGTTGCGGCGCTGCTGTTCGGCCTGGGCGGCTACGCCGAGTACGCGGTGGCGTCGGTCTGGGCCGCCAAGCCAGGCGCCGTGTCGTGGATCGATGCCGCCGCGCTGCCCAGCTCAGCCGAGGCTGCCGTCGGCGTGCTGCGGCAGCTGAACGTGCGCAGCGGTGAGACGCTGCTGCTGTTCGGCGGCGGCGGATCGGTCGGCATCATCGCCACCCAGCTCGCGGTCGCCCGCGGGGTGAAGGTGATCAGCGCGGTCGGCGAGCACGACGAGGCCCTTGCCCGCGAGCTGGGAGCGACGCCGGTGCGCTACGGGCCGGGCGTGGCCGGCCGGGTCCGCGCGCTGGGCGCGGTGGACGCGGTGTTCGACGCGGCCGGGCGGGGTGTCCTGGCCGACGCGGTCGCCTTGGCCGGCGGCCCCAAGCGGGTCATCACGTTGTCGGACCCGGCCGCTGCTGACTTCGGCGTCACGCTGTCGGAGCCCACGCCTGACCGTGCTCCCGGCGCCCTGGATGAGACAATCGTCATGCTGGCCGACGGCCGGCTCCGCCTGCGCGCGCACCAGTCCATGCCCATGCAGCAAGCCGCCCAGGCCCACCGCCAGCTCGAAGCCGGCCTCGTCCACCAGCGCATCATCCTCACCCTCCCATAGCACGGGCGGCACAACGGCCAGGCCAGCCGCTGACATGCCGCCGGACCCATACGGAGGTCCGGCCAGTGACACCAGATGCGGGTGCTCAGCCGGGCGAGCTGAGCCCGGCTGACGGCTCCGGCGCGAGCGAACTGCTCCGCTACCGCTCCGCGCAAGGCCGGTGGGTGGTCGCAGCGATGATCTTGGGGTCGTCGGTGGCGGGGATCGACTCGACGGTGGTCGTCGTCGCACTGCCAGCGATCGGACGGAACCTGCACGTCGGCTTCCAGGACCTGCAATGGACCGTCACGAGCTACACGCTGACCCTGGCCTCGCTGATCCTGCTCGCCGGCTCGCTCAGCGACCGCTGGGGGCGGCGGCGCGTGTTCCTGGCCGGGTTGGGCTGGTTCACCGCGGCGTCGGTGCTGTGCGCGGCCGCGCCCGGCATCGGCTGGCTCATAGCCGCGCGCCGTGCAGGGCATCGGAGGCGCGCTGATGACACCGGCCAGCCTGGCGATCATCGAGGCGGCCTTCCAGCCCAGCGACCGCACCCACGCGATCGGGACGTGGGCCGGATTCAGCGGGGTGTCCGCCGCGATCGCGCCCTTCCTGGGCGGGTGGCTGCTGGAAGCCGGCAGCTGGCGGTGGATCTTCCTGATCAACGTCCCGGTCGCCGTGGCGGTCGCGTGGATGACCCGGCGCCACGTCCCCGAATCCCGGGACACCTCGGTCGTCCGGGAGCGCCGACTGGCCCGGCGCGCTGGCCGGCGTCGCCGCGCTGGCCACGATCACCTACGCGATCATCGTTCTGCCTGGCGGCGGGCGTCAACTCGCCGGGGTTCGCCGCTGCCGCGGTGCTCGCCGTGGCGTCCTCGGCCACCTTCGCCGTCACCGAACGGCGCCGGAGCCATCCCATGCTCCCGCCGGCGATCTTCCGCCCCGGCGCAGTTCCGCGCCGCGAATGCCGTCACCTTCGTCGTCAACGGCGCCCTCGGCGGCTTCGCGTTCGTCTTCATCCCCGCCCTGGAGATCATCGCCGGCTACAGCCCGGTGGTGGCGGGCTCGGCACTGGTGCCGGTCACCGTCGTGACCTTGCTGCTGTCGGGAGCCAGCGGCCAGCTGGCTGCAGCGGATCGGCCCCCGGCCGCAGCTAGTGGCGGGCTGCCTGTTGTGCACGGTTGCGTCCATGCTCGCCGTGCGCATCGGCCCGCACGCCGGCTACTGGACGGTCGTATTGCCGGTGGCCTTGCTGTTCGGCCTCGGCCTGGCGTCCCTCATACCACCCCTGACCGCCACCGCGATGAACTCCGCCCCCGACTCCCTGGCCGGCCTGGCCTCCGGGGTGAACAACGCCGTGGCGCGGGTCGCGGGCCTGCTCTGGATCGCCGCGCTGCCGCCCATCACCGGTCTCACCGGCGCGGCCTACACCGACCCGGCGCAGTTCCAGTCCAGCTTCGCCCAGATCAGCTGGATCTGCGCGGCAGCGTTCGCCTGCGCCGCGGTGCTCGCCGCAACCTTCATCTCCGGACCTCGCCGCCCTACCCCGGCACCACGGCCGGCGCTCGTCCAAACCCCGGTGCCCCACCTCACCTGCCCGGTCGCCTTCGGCCGCGCGCCAAAACGAATCAGGGCCAAACCGCAGTAAAGCCACCATGTACCGGGCGCCCGGCCGGTTCAGATCCGGCGGTGAACACAAGGCAAACTTCTAGACCGGCCGCACGCGGCGAACGCGTCTTGCCCCGCCTAGACCGGCGTGGCCTGCCCCTTCTCCGAGTGCGCGATCACGACGGCCGACCCCGGGCGAGCAGTACCCCATCCAGACGCCGCCAGGGCTCAGCGAAGGCGCCAAGAGCCTGAAACTGATCCCGATGACCTGGATCCGCCGGATTACTGCGACGATCATGCTCGGCCTGGCCGTCTTCACAGCCTTGGCGGCCATCAGCGGCTGACCACTATGAACCATTTGGCCTGGCCGGACGTGTTAACAGGCATGGCAAGCCTGGTTAGTCTGAGCGGTCTGGGATCACCCCGGACGTTTGCTGGCAGGCCGCTTGCCTGCCGCCGCCGAGCCGGATGCGCAGGGCCCGATGCCCAGACGCCCGGGGCCACTAAGGCGCGGCGCACGTCTTTCGGACAGCCGGGATGCCGGAAGTTAACAGTGCCGGCGACTGCACGCAGGCCCGTCACGAACTCGGCGTGTATGTACTCGGCGCGATCGGGCCAGGCGAGCGCGCCCAGGTAGACCGGCATCTGGCGGCTTGCCCGCGGTGCCGTGAGGAACTCGCCGGGCTGGCCGGACTGCCGGGCTTGCTCCGGAAAGTTCCCCCCGCCGCGGCGATGCAGGCCTGGGCGGACGAGGCCAGCGGCTCGCGGCCCGGCCCGCAGCTGGACCGGCTGATCGGCCGGATGTCCAGGATCCGCCTCCGGCGGCGGCTGACGGCCGCGGCGGCGGCCCTGGTCATCGGCCTGGCCGCGGCCACCGGCCTGCAGGTGCTCCATGACCGCCTGGCCGGCATCTCAGCCGCCGCGGCTCCCCGGTGGATCGACACCGATACCGGCGGCAGCCCGGCGACCGGAGCCTGGGCGGCGGTCCGGTACGCCGCCCAGCACTGGGGCGCCGAGCTGGAAGTCCGGGTCACCGGCATCCCGGCGGGAACACGCTGCCAGCTCCGGGTCACCAACGCCCAAGGTCAGGACATCGCCGCTGGCGGCTGGACTATCACCGTCGGCAGCCAGCACACCTGGTATCCCGCGTCCGTGCCGTGGCCGACGGGCAGCCTGCGTGGCTTCGACATCACCGCGGGCGGTCAGACCCTGGTCACCGTCCCCGCCCAGTAAGGAGGCAGCGCTGCTACCTAGCTGACGGAACGCCCGGTGGGGCTCTGTGTTCATGAAAACTTCGATCGGCGCTCGGCTCTGCCAGGCAGTCACGTCCCACCACACGTTGTGTGCGTCGGCGAAGGCGTCGGCCCCCAGGTTGCCGTCAGTTTTCTGCGCCTGCTCGAGCACGGCGGCGGCGTGGGTGAAGAACTCATCGAAGGGGTGGATCCCTGAGCCGTAGGCGGGCTACAACGATGATTGGCATGGGTCTTCCTCACTTGCCGGGGTCGGCGCCTCCCGCTAGCCGGAGCCCGTGGCCGGAGGGTAAAAGGTCTGCTGGAGCGGCGCGTAGATCAGCTCGTGATCGCGCGGCAGCTCCGCCTTGATGGTCCGGGTCCGCTCGTCGGCCAGCACCTCGATCTCGCCCGCCTCGACGGCGTCGAAGGCCTGCCGGGCGACCGATTCCGGGCTGATCTTCGGCGCGTCGATCCCCGCGGCCATATCCGTGTCGATGAAGCTGGCGTGCACGGCGACCACCAGCGTGCCCTGACGGGAGAGTTCCATCCGGATGCCGTTGGTCAGCGACAGTTCCGCCGCCTTCGACGCGCTGTAGGAGGGATTGAGCGGGAAAGTGAAGAAACTGGTCACCGACAGCATGTTGACGATCGCGCCGCCGCCGCCCGCCGCCAGCACCGGCGCGAAGGCCCGGCACATGCTCAGCGTCCCGAAGTAGTTGGTCTCCATCTCCAGCCGGGCCGCGTCTAGGCTCGGCGCGCCGCGTTGTTCACCAGCATGGTGACGTCCGCGCACTCGTGCGCGACCCGGGTGACGCGCTCCGGGTCGGTAATGTCAAGCGCGATCGGCGTCACGCCGGGGTCGGTGACGGCGGCAGGATGGCGCGCCGCCCCGTAGACCTTGGCCGCGTCCCTGCTGACCAGCTCCCGGGCGAACGCCCGGCCGAGCCCGCGGTCGGCACCGGTGACCAGGGCCACCGATCCCTCGATCTTCACGGCGTTCATTCTAAAGCCGGCCTTGGCCAAGATCATGAGGACGGCCAGCGGATCGCCCAGCGCCCCGAGCAGGTGCAGCCCGATGTGAGTGTTCTCCGGCACCAGCCCCACGATGACCCTCCCGATCCCGGACAAGACCCACAGCCCCAGCGCCCAGCGGGCCAGGTGCCGACCCAGCGGTCAGCTCGATCTCGCCGGCGACGTCCGGGTTGGCTGCCAAGCGGCTAGAGGGGCCAAGTCATGGCTTGATGGGTAGCCGGACGTTGCCTACAGCGGCGATCGGTGTTGCACTGGCCAGGACGCAAAGGCACGCTGAGGTCAACCGGAAACGCACTGCCGGGATTGCCATCCCAGCACGGTCACGAGCACCGCAGTCTCGTGCGAGGGCGGCAACAGAACGCGGCTTGCGGGCGCTCAGCGTGCAGGAATAGTACTCCTGGCGGGAGAAGGCAAATGTCCCACGACTCCTACGACTACTACGTGGAGGAGGCGCGTCGCCGGACAGACGGCGAGGCACAGCGACGGGCCGAGCATGAAGCAGAGCGGGTGCGCGACGTGGAGGAGCGGGCGGAGCGGCAGCACGAGGAGGAAGCGCGCCGCCGGGCAGAAGAGGAACAGGAGGCACATCTGCGGGCGGAGCAAGAAGCCGAAAACTCGCGCGAAGCCCGCGAAGCCCGCGGAGGCGCCTAGGTGACCATCCGTAACACGTCGCCTACTCGCCGGTGAATCGGAATTCTGCCTGCCATGGGCCGTCCGCGTGGACAACCTCCCAGTAGCGTTCGGCGATGCGCTCGGGGTCAAAGGAAGTACCCGCAGTTATCTGCCCTGCGATCGTCAGTGTGGCCACGCGGATGCCGTCTGGTTCCAGGTCGGCGCCGAGCATTGTCGCGGCCGACCGCAGAGCTGCCTTGCCGAGGGAAACGGTCGCCAGGGCCGGGATCGGGTGGTCGGCGAACCCGCCTCCGGTGACCAGGATGGTCCCGGAGCCGGCGGCCCGCATGGCCGGGGCGGCCACCTGCGCGACGACGATGGCGCTGATGACATCTACGGAATACGCCGCCTGGAGGTGGGCGACGCTTGAGCTCAGCAGCCGGTCCGGAGCTCCCATGACGGCGTTATAGACGATGACGCCCGGTGCGCCATTTCCGAGATAAAGCTCCCTCATCCGGGCGCCCAGGCCATCGGGATCGCTGGCATCGGCCGCGATGGTGTTGATCTTGGCGCCGGTACCGGCCAAGGCGCCCGCGAGGTCGCGGAGGCCGTCCGGGCTGCGCGCCACCAGCGTTACCTGGTAGCCGCCCGCGGCGAAGCGGCGTGCCACGGCCATCCCAAGGCCGGGCCCCGCGCCGACCAGTAGCAGGTGGCGGCCATCGACTGAGCCGGGACCTGCGGCCCCGGCGAGGTCAGCGATCGTGCTTGCTCGGTTGCCGAGGTCGCCTGCTGGCTCGTTAGGCATGGGCGTCGTTCCTTCCGCTGGTGCGTTATGGTCAGGGATGGACCGGGCCGCTGGGGCCGCGGTCGAGGCGAATCGACTGCATGATCGCGAACGTCGTGGTCCAGGTGAAAATATCGATGTCGGCACCGCCCAGCACGCCGGTGTATTTCGCGATGACGGGGGCGGCCGCGTGCTCGGTGACGGCGTCGAGGTGGGCCCGGACCGCGGCCCACACGTTCTCTCCGTAGTGCTTGAAAATGGGTCCCGGGTTGACCGAGGCCAGCGCCTCGCGTGAGCTGGCTTCGATGTCGGCGATGTACTGCTGGTGCATCGCGACGTCCTCGCGGGTTGCCACCCGGCCCAGGTGCCCGCTGATGAGGTGCGTCCACGGGTAGTCCAGCGCGATGGCCGGGGCGCCGGTGTACCCGATGACGTCGTCGCTGAGGTTGAGGTTGTAGATGGGTATCCAGCCGGCGTTGACCACGTCGATGAACATCAAGGTGTCGTGGCCGGGGAAGTGGATGTAGATGTTGTCTGGCGAGTGGTTGGGCCCGTGCCAGGCCAGTTCGACCCGCTCGCCGCCGACTTCCAGGGTGTAGCTGTCGGAGAAGGTCACGTCCGGGCCGGGCCGGGCCGGGTCATCGTCGCGCAGCAGCAGTCGCCGGGTCTCCTCGTGGCCGATGCGGACGATGTCCCCGCCGAACAGCGAGGACGCTCCCTGGTGGTCTGCGTGGTGGTGCGAGTAGACCATGTGGGTGACCTGGTTGGTCAGGCCGTTGGCGGCGGTGATCTCGTCCACGGCACGCCGGATGTTGTGGCCGATGTTCGGGGGCGCGTCGAAAATCACGACGCCGTCGGGGGTGGTCAAGAACGCCGACATGTAGACGTTGTCAGTGACCGCGTAAAGGTTCCGCTCGACCTGCCAGACGTGGTAGCCGTGTTCGTTCAGGGCCGCCCCCTTCGCGATCGCCGGGACGGGGGCGTACTCGGGCAGGTCTGGGGTACCGGTGGCACCCGTGGCTGGTGATGTCATTGTTTTCTCCCTGGATTCTCGGGGCACGTCCCTGCGGGTCCGCAAGCTCGCGACCACGCCAAGAATCGCGCCGGGAGGAGGGAAAATCGTCACTGGATTTTGGTGATTCGCCCTGCTGACGTCGGCCATGCCCGGGTGCGCCCTGAACATGCCGCCCGCGCCCGGACGGCCAGTTGCGGCCGCCCAGCCGGGGCGCGGGGTTCTGCAGGGCAAGCAGGTGTCCGGAGTGCGGGTCGCGGATGAGGCACTGATGATGGCAGCTGCGCCTGCTCGCGCGGTGACGGGAAGCGGTGTCGCTGCCGGTCATCAGGATGAGCGGATGTCCCCGGATTCCAGTGATGTTCCGTGCGGCTCCATCTGGCGGACCTCAAGCAGGACCAGGCCGAGGGCCTCCATCTCAGCGAGCACGCCGTACAGTGCTGACTGGTCCAGCCAGCCGGTGAGCACCGTGTACGTGCCCTTCTGCCGTGGCGTCATCCCCGGAAACGCGGACAGCACCATGGCGCCGAGATGCCCGTCGACCCGGATCATATACAGGGCGGCTGCCCAGTCCATGACCACATGGTCGCGGGCGGGCAGGTGAACCCGCATCACGTGGATCCGGTGAGCGCGGGGCGGCATGCCAGCTGCGATCCCTCGTGTGCCGTGACCGCCGGGCGTTCAGGTGCGGCCGGCGGACAGCAGCCGCAGTTCGCGGCCTCGCTGCACCGCCGCGGTCCGGTCGGCGGCGCCGAGCTTGGCGTAGATGCGGCGGATGTGGGTGTCGACGGTGTGCACCGAGACCGACAGCTCGCCGGCGATCTCGCGGCGGGTGAGGTTCGTCGGCAGGTAGCGCAGCACGCGCAGCTCACTTCTGCTGAGTTCCTCGACCGGCATCATGGCCGGCTGGCCTTGCCCCGCCCGCGCAGCGCTGCGGATGGCGTCGAGAATGTCGGTGATCAGCGCCGCGTGCGATGTGCCGTGCGGCGGCAGCGCTTCGAGGAGCTGCCATGCGCCGGTCATCGCGAATGGCAGGATCAGCCGGTCCGGCTCGGCGAGGTTCAGCGCCTGCTCGGCTGCCTCTTGGGAGGCGCGCTCATCACCAAGGTCGCGGCAGGCGAGCGCGTCCAGCAGGTGCGCCTCGACCCGGGTGAGGTAGGAAAGAACCGGGACGTCGCCGTCGAGGACGGCGCGGAGTTCGCGGCGGGCGGCGGCGGGGTCCTGCTCGGCCAGCAGGATCACCGCGGCCGCGTTGCGGATCTCGCCGGCGCTGGCCTGCCGGCTGTCGAGGGCGGCCAGAGCGGCCCGCGCCTGCGCGGTCATCCCGAGCCGGGCCTGGATGGCGATCGTCCACGCGTTGACGCGGGTGGTCAGCCCGTGCTCGGCGACCATGAGCGCCTGCATCTGCCGGGCACCGGCGAATTCCTCCAGCGCCCGGTGGCCGTGGCCGCGCGCCGCCTGCAGAATTGCGGAGGTAAGGCACACCAGCAGCCGGATGCCGGGCTCGCCGTCGGCCTGTGTGGCGCGCCTGGCGCGGTCCAGCCAGTGTTCGGCGAGGTCGAACTGGCCCGTCCAGATCAGCGCGTTGGCGAGCGCCGCCAGCGCTGGGGCGGTCACCGCCTCGGCGTCCCAGCCGTGCCGGGCCGCCACCGTTATGGCTTCCTCGCAGCGCTGCCGGGCCATGGCGAAGGAGTGGCTTGTGGAGGCGAACCCCAGGTGGGCGAGGCAGGCCACCTCCAGGTAGGGCCGGCCGATGCGGTGGGCGAGGGCGGCGCCTTCTACGAGGTGCCGTTCGCTGTCGGCCAGCCGCAGCGACCATGCCTCGGTGACGCCCAGGTTCAGGAGCGCGATGGCTTTCAGGTCGCTGCTGAGCGCGGCGTCGGCGCTCGTCGGGCCGTCACCCGCGCACAGAAGAGCTCCTGCCTGGTCGAAGATGCTGTCGAAGTGGCCACGCAGCCGCGCTGACAGCAGGTCCACGGAGGCGATGGCCATCTGCAGCCGGTGCCGGCTGGCCGGCGGCGTGGTGGCTGCGTACGCCCTGACCTCGCGCAGGTGCGCATCGGTCTGGTCGAGGCGGAGCTGGTATTGGTCGGCGATGGCCCGCACCAGGGTCAGGTCGGGGGAGTCCTCACCGGTCCGGGCCGGGAAAGCGCGCAGCAGAGCCGCCACGGTGCCCGCTTGCCCGTCGAGGGTGAGGCTGAGGGCGTGGTCGGTGAGCATGCGGGCCGCCTCGTCCCAGTCGCCGGCCGCCTGCAGGTGGCCGATGGCGTCGGCGATCTGGCCGCGCGCGGCGAGCCAGCGCGCGGCGAGCTGGTGCAGTCCGGCGACGTCCGCGGGCATCGTGCGGCGCAGTTCCAGCCGGAGCAGGCCGCCGAACATGCGGTGGTATCGGAACCAGGTACGGCCGGGGTCGAGGGACACGACGAACGCGTTGGCGTCCTCCAGGTCCAGCAGGATCCGCTCCGAGCCCGTGGCTCCGGTAAGCAGGTCGGCGAGCTCGCCGTTGATCCGGTCCAGCACGGAGGTGCGCAGCAGCAGGCCCTGGACCTCCGCCGGCTGCCGCTCCAGCATCTCGGCCATCAGGTACTCGGCGACCGTGCGGTCGCTGCCGGAGAACTCGGCGACGAACCGTTCGGGGTTGGGGTGCCCGGCCAGGGATAGCACGGCGAGCCGCAGCCCGGCCGCCCAGCCCTCGGTCCGCTGATGCAGCATCGCGGCCATGTGCTCGGGCAGCGCGATTCCGGCGGCGGCGAGGAGCTGACGGGTCTCGTGCTCGGTGAAGCGCAGTTGCGCGGCGCGGATCTCGGCCAGGTCACCGGCCAGCCGCAGCTTGTGCAAGCGCAACGGCAGGTCACGGCGGGTGGCCACGACCGCGCGGACCCCCGCAGGCAGGCGCGTCAGCAGCGCTGTGAGCTGCCCGGCAGCCTCGGGTGAGCTGAGCTCGTGCAGGTCGTCGATGACCAGGACCAAACGATCGCGGGACTCCTCGAGCTCGGATAGCACCTTGCCCACCATGGCGCTACCGCTTGAGCCGGGTGTCACCGACGGCAGCTGCGCATCGCCTTCGCCGGTGCCTGCCGCGGCCCGGACCGCGCCCAGCATGGCGAGCCAGAACAGCTGCGTATCGTGCTGGCCCGGCCGCACGGTCATGAAGGCGATACGGCAATCCTGACCCGGCCGGTCCGCCCATGCGCGCAACAGCGACGTCTTCCCGGTGCCGGCAGGCGCCGAGATAATCGTGACCCGCTTCTGGGCTGCCCGGTCCAAGGCGGCCACCAGGTCGTGACGGCGGATCAGGCCAGGCTCTGCCCTGCCCGGCGCGCGGCCTGAGCCCGCCGCGGCGGGCATCTCGGTCATCGCGCCCTCTCCTCATAGTCAGTCCGGCTGATAGAGCCGCGATCGAGAGAGAAGTTCAGGGCTTTAGACTACCGGCCTGCGAGACATCCCCCAGGTCACTGGCGCTCAAGCTGCAGGCCAGGCAGGTCTTGCCGATCCCCGATACCGGTCCCGGTGACAAGCGGCCGACGCAAGCCACGCACCGGTTCACAGTCACGAACGATAACCAGCCGGATGGCCGTGCGCGAGTAGCCGCCGACCTGGGCAGCAGCCCAGCCATTGGGCCTCGGCATTGACCGGCCATCGCCCCGCCAGCCGTCCTCATCTGGAGCCGCCTGCACGGTCGCCGGCGGGGTTGTCCGGACTCCGGTGCCCTACCCCGAAGTTCCCCCCGGCTCAAGGCCCGACTTGTTTCCCTGGTCAGGGAGTTCCAGGGACCGGACTTGCCATGCCTGCGGCAAGTCATGTTCGTCCACGTTCCCAGGTCAACAGGGTGTCGGATCATCCGGGGGGAACTACGGCCTAGCAGCTGGCGCGGAGAAGATCGGCCCTGGGCGGCTAGGGGTTCGGCCGACCGGTGTAGGGGAACTCATTCAGCAGGTCGTCGTGGGGCTTGAGGCCGGTCGGGGGGACCTTGCCGTTGGTCAGCCAAGCGAAGCGCATGCTGTAGACGTCGTCGGTCATGACGCGGCCGTTGGGGTAGGTGGCGGGCTTGGTACGGTCGTAGTGCAGGATGTCGGGCAGGACCTGCAGGGCGGCGGCCTTGGCCTCCTCGGGCGAGTAGCCGCCGGCGTTTTCCAGGATCTTCGACCACGGCTCCAGGTAGTTGGCCACGTCGTCGGCGGGCTGCCGTGAGTTGTAGAGGTTCTTCTCGCCGTCGGGGTTGATGAACGGGTTGATGGTCGGGTTGCCGCCGCGGTCCAGTTGCTCCAGGGTGCCGTCGTCGCGGTAGCGGCTGATCGAGGCCCAGACGCCAATCACCGAGCCGCCGAGCATGTCGTCGGGTACCTCCAGCACGATCGAGTCGACGTTGTTGCCGGCGAAGTCGTCGTGCCCGGTCCACTGGAATCCGTGCAGCGCGCCTTCGACGTCGGCGAAGAACGGGTCGCTGCGCAGCCCGGCGGCCAGCCGGATCCGGCCGGCCTGGACGGGCTGGGCGGTGCTGTCGGAGCTGACCGGGATGGCCTCGGCGAGTACCTCGCCGCCGGGTTCGGCCTGGCGGGCCTGGGCGCCGGTGGCGTGCCAGGCGGTCCCGGTCTGCTTGCCGTTCTCGTACTCGGAGAACGTGAACGTGAACGCGATGTCGGCGTGGTTGTCGCCGTCGGTGTCGATGTTGATCCGGTAGACCGCGCCGGGGTAGAACCCCGGGCCCTTGTCCTGCGCGGCGATCGGCGGCGGGGCACTGGTCGGGTTCGAGTCCATGATCAGCACGGTGGTGCCGGGGTGGTGACGGTGAAGCAGTGAGTGATGTTCCGGGCTGGCGGGCGCCTGGAAGACGAACACGTCGCTGAGGTCCAGGCGGCGGTCGTCGCCGGGGAACTTGAGGTTGTCGGCGCTGAAGTGGTTCGACATGGCTGTTCTTCCTTTCGGGCGGAGAGTTCGGCTGCGTTAGCTGCGGATGAAGTCGAGCAGGGCGGTGTTGACCTGGGCGGCGTGGGTCCAGGGGATGGCGTGCGGACCGCCCTCGATGACGGTCAGCTGCACGTCCTTGATCAGGGCGGGCAGCCGCTGGCCGGTCAGTGCACCCAGCCACGCGGCCGGGTCATGCCCGGGACGCTGCCATTCGCCGCATCGGCCCACACCTTGTTCCGGACCTGGGGCGGGACCAGAATCGGGCTGATGCCAGGTGCCAGGATGCCACTCGTGGGCCGCCGCGAGGAGATGGCGGCGCTGGAGGATGAGTTCGCCAGGGCCGCGGCTGGGGAGTTCCGCGTCGTCCTGCTGTCGGGCGAGGCTGGAGTGGGCAAGAGCCGGCTGGGCCGGGAACTGCTTGCGCGCCATCCCGACGCGGCCGGCATGTTCGCCCGCGCTCACTCGCTTGGGGTGACGGCGGCTGCCCGAGGGCCTGACCGAACGGATGGCCGCCCGCACCCGGGGGGCTGATGCGACCATGCGGGCGGTGCTCGACCTGCTGGCCGTGGTCGAGCGTCCGCTACCGCTGGCCGATCTCGCGGCACTGACCGGGCTGCCCGCCGAGCGGCTCGATCCGGTCCTGGCCACCCTGATCACCGGGCGGGCGGTCGCCGAGGGCCAGCGGGCCGGCAAGCTGATCTATGAGATCCGCCACCCGCTCGTCAGGGATGTGATCTACCAGCAGATCAGCGGCGCGCGGAAACGGGCCCTGCACCGCCAGGCAGCCCGCGGATGACCACCGTCCGGCTCCCGGTCACGCTGCGCACCGAGGAGATCGTGGCCGGCCTCAACGATGCCCAGCCAGACTTCATGCTCGCCTATCCCTCTGTCTTGTACGTCCTGGCCCGCGAGGCCCTGGCCTGGCCTGCTCCGGATCGCGCCGGGTCCTGGCCGGAGCCGGGCCGCTGCTGCCCGAGATCCGGGCCGCTGCTGAGCAGGCCTGGGGCGGGAAGGTGATCAACATCTACGGCACGTCGGACGGCGGGGGCACTGCGGTGGGCTGCGACCGCGGCGGCACGCACATCAGCGACGACCAGCTCATCGTCGAGCCCGTCGACCTGGCCGGACGGCCCGTTCCGCCGGGCGAGCGGTCGGCCAAGGTCTACCTCACCAACCTGTACAACCCGGTCCTGCCGCTGATCCGCTACGAGATCACCGACGAGGTGACGGTGCTGCCCGAGCCGTGCCCGTGCGGGTCAGCGCACCGGTCAGCCTCGACGGGCTCCGGGACCGGGTAGCCGCCGCCCTGACCCGTGCCGGGCTGGACCGGCCCGAGGTCACGGTCCAGACTGTCGACCGGCTGGATCGGCCCGGCGGGGTGGCCAAGCTCAAGCGGTTCCTCCCGCTCGACCGGGCGCCCACGCCGCTGAACAGCGGGCGAAGGCATCACACTGAGTGATCGCGAAGGCCGAGGAGAACGCGTGCCGAGCCGCCGTTCTGCGCGGCGATGGGGTCGGCGATGTGGCTGCTTGTGCCGCGCCTGACAGGGTTGTTCCGTACCTCTGCTGAATGCGCGCAGGACCGGGTGGGCTCGGTTGGCTACAGCTCGTCGACCCGAACGAGGTCGAGATTGCGGAACATGGGCCCTGACACGCACAGGGCCGACAGCTTCTCGGCGAACGCCGCCGTCTCGGGCAGGGCAGAGTTCGCCATCGCCTCCTCGTAGGAAGGGAACTCCACCACCTGCACGTAGGTATCGGGGCGGTCGCGGTCCTTAGTCAGCAGGCTACGGCGTGCGCTACGGCGGCCTTCTGTCGCTGCCATCCACCCGTTCATGAGCTCCTCGATCTCGGGAGCTTTGGTGGTGGTCATCTCGATAATCTGTATGAACGTCATTACTCCCCCCGCGTGCGGCCGGCTGGTCGGCCGCACGAACCGAACTTACCAGCGCCGCCCCGGCGTTTGGTGTGCCGTGGGCGCCGAGGTTCCCTCGGCGAGCTCAGCCTGTCCTGCCCAGCAACGCGAGGAAGCGGCTTTGTGCGCCCGCGTCTGCGGGGATCGCTACCTCGGGACCGATGGCACCGGCGGCACGGAACGCGTCCAGCTGCGGCTCGATGACCTGCCGGCAGGCTTGCATCAGGTGCGGGTCGAGCGCGTAGTCCTGCCCGCTGGCCACGGCAAGGTCCCAGCCGTGGACCAGGACATCGAGGAAGCGGTGCCCGGCATAAACCACTCCCGGGACGGGCCCGTAAGAGACCGCGCACGGCGCGTCGAGCGCGCCGGGGCGGCGGAACACCGCTGCCGCGGCCGCCGCCGATCCCTCGTACGCCCCGGCGGGGTCCTCGCCGAGCAGGTCACCGTCGAGCCGGGTGCCGACCCCCTCGATCGTGCCGCCGGCAGCCAGCTCGGCCGCCCACAGGTTGCCGGACACCAGATGGCTGACCAGGGCGCGCACGTCCCAGCCGGCGCACGGTGTGGCGGCATGCCAGCGGCCTGCCGGTACGCCACGCACGATGCGGCCTGTCGCGTCCAGCGCCTGCGCATGCAGCTCCGCAATGTCGGTCATGACGGTCCCCCTTGTGCTGGCGAATAGCGCCCGAGATCACGACCATGGCCCGAAGCGCGGCGCAACCGCCCAGTCCCGGTCAGAACTCGTCGGGAGACGAAACCGCCTCGGTGACGGTCAGGTCGGGCGCTCCAGCGGCGCCGACCTCGCCGATGAAGGCCTGCAGCTGCGGATTCGCGAAGAATTGCTGGAACTTCTCGACGCTCTCCCACTCATCGACGAGTAGCACGAAATCATCGCCGACGCCGAAGCGATGGTGGATGGCGCCCGCGGCACGAGCCTGCTCACCGATCTGGGCGTACTCGCTGGCCCGATCGACAAGCGACTGGCGGAACTTGGCCGTGTCGCCGGAGAACTTGCCACTGATCAACACGCTCATCACGAACCCCCACTTTGCCGACTCTGCCGCCACGACCGTCCACCCCGCGTGGCAGGGTTACGATATAGGCGCGCGCTCGGTACCCACAAGAGTCGTGACCGGCTACCCCCCGGCATCTTGCGCACGGCGGGTTTGCCGACGGCAGGCTGGTCAGGCGGGGCGGCCTTGTTGCGGACGGCAGCCTGAGCACCCGCGTCGGGCGCCCGTGCCGGACTGCCGGCCCGGGCGCCCGCCAGCTCCCTCCGTGATGGAGGCACACTCACGCTCAAGCATGATCCCCCCACAGGGCCGCGATCGCATCGCAGAGGACTCCCACCGGCGGGCACTCAGCGGTCCCGATGTATCCCGCGGGGCATGTCCGGATGTTCCGTCCTCGGATGAGCCCATCCTGCTTGAGTGCACAAAGGCAGAGCCACGGCCGCCGCCAGGCCGCCGGGCCGGTCAGGAATTCAACCAGGCCAGCAGGTCGGCGTTGATCGTCGGGGCCTGGGTGGTTATCATCCCGTGCGGGAATCCGTGGTAGGTCTTCAGCGTCCCGTGCTGCACGAGCTTGGCGGACAGCGGCCCGGAGTCGGGGTAGGGAACGATCTGGTCGTCGTCGCCGTGCATCACCAGGACCGGCACGCTGATCTTCTTGAGGTCCTCGGTGAAATCGGTCTGAGAGAAGGCCACGATGCCGTCGTATTGCGGCTTGGCTCCGCCCATCATGCCCTGGCGCCACCAGTTGTCGACGATCGCTTCGGAGGACTGGACGCCGGGCCGGTTGAAGCCGTAGAAGGGGCCCGATGGCAGCGCCCGGTAAAACACCGACCGGTTGGCGGCCAGCTGGGCCTGCAGGTCGTCGAAGACGCTCTTGGGCAGGCCGCCGGGGTTGGCCGGGGTCTGCACCATCAGCGGCGGCACCGAACTGATCAGCACCGCCTTGGCCACGCGGCTTTCACCGTGCCGGGCGATGTAGCGCACGACCTCGCCGCCGCCGGTGGAGTGCCCGACATGGACGGCGCCCCGCAGATCCAGATGGGCGGTCACCGCGGCCAGGTCGTCGGCGTAGTGGTCCATGTCGTGACCGTCGCTGACCTGCGCCGAGCGTCCGTGCCCGCGCCGGTCAGCGGCGATGACGCGGTAGCCGTGCTGCAAGAAGAACAGCATCTGCGTGTCCCAGTCATCAGCCGACAGCGGCCAGCCGTGGCTGAACACGATCGGCGGGCCCGAACCCCAGTCCTTGTAGAAGATCTCCGTGCCATCGGTGGTCGTGATCGTGCCCATGCGCTGCCTCCGTTGGTCTGGGCGTTGCCGGCCAAGGTCCCCTCTGGCAGCGTAACCACCGTGCCGCGAGCATTCCAGGCCTCCCGGCTACCGCCGCGGTGAACCCGGGGATCGGCATCCGATCGGGAACGTGACAGGCCGTGGCTCACGCCGTTGCGGCCGATGATGGCCTGTCGGGATGCCTCTAAATGCTGCTCACGGGTACGACGGCCGGCTCCTGGTGGTGGCTGGCTGGCAGGGCAGCCGCCTGCCAGATCCGGGCCGCCAGCAGGACCATCGCTACCGCGAATGGCAGCATGTACAAGACGACGACGATCCCGGCGGATATCTGCTGTTGAGCGACTTCCAGGCCGATGAAGAACAGGACCGCCAGCCAGCGCGGAACGCTTCGGCTTCGCCAGAGGGCGAATCCCATGAGGGCCGGCGCGACGTAGATGCCGATGAAATAGGCGTAAAGGAACACGTGGCCGAACCCGGAATTGAAGGTTGTCACCAGGAACCGCGCGGCTTCGTCTCGTGTCAGGTGTGCCGTCGCAGCGGCCGCGAGGTTGGGGAAGACCAGGACGTTGACGATGGCTCCGCAGAAGGCACCGATTCCGCCGATCAGCGCGGCGACGGTGGCGACCGCCGAACCGCGGTCTCGGACCAGCGCGGCTATCGCCGCATACGAGACGGCCAGAGCCCCGAGCCCGAGAAGTGCAAGCGAGCCTGCGACGTAGAGCTGAGTCGGGTGCTTCGCCGCAATGGCTAGCACCTTGAACGCGGTGGCCATGGTCTGTACCACCTGGTCGGTGCCTTTGGGGCTTAATGCCTCGGCACTTATGTAGAGCGCGGCGGCGATGGGCAGGAAAAGGGCTAGCACTCGCTGACGTGTCCGGGCGGCGTTATCCATTGACTTCTCCAGCCGGGACGAGGCGGCCGGTCGTCCCGCCGAGCTGATGCTGGAGGAAGACGCTCAACCCGGAGGGTATTTGCGCAAGGGCTCCGTACCAGGTGCGAGCGAGGAATTGCCTGTCGGGCATGTCTGCCTCCTGGGTCCTATCGGCGGCCTGCCGCTGCTTCCGCTGGGATGGCGTCGATCCGGGTGGTGTCTGGGACGGTGAAGGCGAAGTCGGCGCCGAACGCCGCGGCGGGGCTGAGCGCTCCGCGCGGGGACCGGGTCAGGGTTTCCTCGACGGCGCGGATGCTGGCGGCGGCGGTGAAGGCGTAGGCTTCACCGGTTTGCAGCCATGCTTGGGTGGTGGCGCCGTCCGGGCCGGTGGCTCGTGCCCACCCGAAGGACCGGTAGGCCTGGGGTCCGGCGCCCCGTGGATCTGGGGTTCGGGGTTTGGCGGCGGCGGGGTCGAGTTCGGCGGAATACGCGATGATGTCGGCGGCGCCGGTGGCTTGGAAAGCCGCTTCCAGATCACCGGTGGGGACAGGCCTTATGCGGCAGGGCCCGTCGGGGAAGGTGATCGTTGTGGCTCCTGAGCCGAGCGGGTGGGAGTGCAGGTAGCCTGCTTGGCGGATCCAGCCCCCGTAGGGGAGGTTCTCCCGCATGGACGCGGCGCCGCCGGGGCCTGGCTGGGCGGCCGCGGCCCGGGTGGCGACTTCGAGGTGCTGCGCGCCGCCGGCTGCGTCGCTGACATAACGGGCCAGGCAGTTGGTGGCGACCACGCCGAATCCGGCGCCGGGAATGATCGCGACCCCGGCTCGCTGGGCGCGCTGGTGCAGGTCGTAGAGGGTGCGGAACACTTGCAGCTCGTTGCCGATGTCGAGGTAGTGCACTCCCGCGCCGAGGCAGGCTTCGGCGAGCGGGGTCGCGGTGTGCAGGAACGGGCCGGCGGCGTTAAGAACCAGGTCCACGTCGGCCAGCGCGGCGGACAGCGCGGCCGGGTCGTCCAGGGCCAGCGCCCGGTAGGGCAGGTCGAGGCGCCTGGCTAGTGCGGCGACGGCCGGCGCGCTGCGGCCTGCGAGCAGGGGCTGGTGACCGCGCTGTCGTGCGTGCTGTGCGATCAGGGCGCCGGTGTGCCCGGCGGCGCCGTACAGCATCCAGGACTGTGCCCCGCTCATGGCTAGCTCCTTCTGTTCAGGTCTTCGCGATGTCGGCGAGTCAGGTCTTTGCGATGTCGGCGAGCTGGCTGGTCCGGACTCCCAGGAGGAGGTCCCGGAACTTGGCGGGTTCCTCCAGATGTGGCGTGTGGGCTGAGTTCTCGAACCACACCAGCTGCTTGCTCGGCGCCTGCAGGGTGCTGGCGTACCGCTGCGCCGCTGCGCCGGGTGCTACCTGGTCGTGGCGGCCTTGCACCATGACGACGGGCATCTCCAGGTGGGGCAGGGTGCGGGCCAGGTCCATGCTGGCGAGCTCGGGCAGCAGCGCGGCCTGTGTCGCGCTGATACCGCGGACGGTCCGCAGGACGTCCGCGGGCGAATAGTCGGGCGAGCGGACCAGGCTGGCGAGCAGTCCCCGCGCCAGGGTGGCATAGGTTTCGCCGGTGGTGACGCCGCCGAAGTTGGTAGCCCAGCGGACCCGGGTGGCGAACTGTTTCGGCTTCAGGTGCGGCGGCGGACCGATGGCCTCGAGCTGCCGGGTCGCGCGCCGGCTGCCGCGCTGGCGGGCTGCGGCGAGCGCGAAGTCGTAGGCGCCGTGGCCGGCGGCGGCACCGTCGATGTCCATTCCCACCGCCACCAGGGTCGCGACAAGGTCCGGGCGCCGTGCAGCGGCGGACGCTGCGAGCGTCGCTCCGAAAGAGAACCCGGCGACATATGTCTTTCCGCCGAATCGGTTCCGGAGAAAATCCAGGAGCGACACCGTGTCGCCCACCATCCGCTCCAGGCTGATACCGGCCCGGCCCTTGCTTCCGCGCAGCGAACGGCCGCAGCCACGCTGATCCCAGTAGGCGACCGTGAAGGCCTGTTCCAGGCCCAGGAGACGCCCGAAGCGGCGCGCTTCGTTGATCATCGGCAGGCCGGGACCCTGCTGGATCAGCAGCAGCACCGGGTTGGAAGCGTCCGCCCCGCGAACACGGATCCACTGGGTGCTGTCGCCGGCCTGGATCTCCTCGAGCGAATCGATCGCCATCTGTTCTCTCAACGTGAATGTCATGTGATGGGTGGATGTTCGTGCCGGTGAGGTCAGCTACGCTGTCGCCAGCGTCGGAGCCTGGCCGGTGGCCTGGGCCAGGCGCCTAGCCGCTCCTGGGTCATGAGCGGGCAGGATCACCAGACCCGGATAGCGCTGGCGCATGGCGTTGATCATGGCGGTGGCTTGCTGCAGGTGACGCCGGCTGCCGACTCCGGGCACGTGGCCAGCCTCGAGCAGGTGCGCGTCGTAGGTCACGTCGCCGACCATCATCAGCGGCGGCCGGCCCGGCCGGCGTACCAGCAGCGACATCGAGCCTGGCGTGTGCCCGGGCGTGGGCAGCAGGACGAGGCTGCCGTCCCCGAACAGGTCGTGACACGACCGGAAGGGGTCAAGGTCGGGATCCACAGTAGGCTCACTCTCGACCCGGCGCCAGCGCAGGCCGGGCAGGTCAATGTGGCGGCTCATCAGACCACGCATCTCCGGCAGCGGGCTTGACAGCGTGTCCCACTCGGCCTGGCTAACGACGATGTCGGCCTGGCTCAGCTCGGCGAGGCCGCCGATGTGGTCCTGGTGGAGGTGAGAAATGACCGCAGTTGTCACGTCGCCGGCGGCGTAGCCGAGCCGGTCCAGCCCGGCGCTGAGGGTCTCCTGCGGGCCGATCTCGAACCGGGCCAGCCGGCCGTACAGGAATCCGGTCATTCCGCCGGGGAAATAGCC
Organism: uncultured Actinomycetota bacterium; assembly: GCA_963834695.1. Lineage (GTDB taxonomy): Bacteria > Actinomycetota > Actinomycetes > Streptosporangiales > Streptosporangiaceae > JASHPR01. The sequence goes on along the minus strand of CAWIDQ010000034.1, from coordinate 10,734 downwards.
GGGATCGGTGACCGAGGCCCGGTCCTGCCCGGTGTCGAACAGCACCAGCCCGTCGCGGTGTTCGATCACATACGCGTTGATGGGCCGCGGCCCGGTCCAGCGCCGGGAGGCCAGCAGCCACCAGATGGTCGGCCGCCAGGTTGACGCCACATGGTCGGGGCGGATCTGCACCTGGCCCGTGCCCACCACCGACACCCGGCGAATCGGGTCGGTCACGTTCATCTCAGCGTTCCTCCGGTATCCAGGCCAGCTAGTTAGTTAGGTCCGGCTGTCCCAGCGGTCGTAGTAGGGCCGTATGCCGAAGAGTCTGGCCAGCGCCCACAGCGGCGGGAGCATGAGGTTCTGCACCGCGATGGGGGGTGAGCTGATCCGGCTTTCGTGGCGGAAGTGCCAGAACGTGGCGCCGAGCTGGAGCGGGTTCTTCGGCGCGCCCCGGGGCGTGGTCTTGCCGTCGGCGACCAGGCCGGCCAGGGCCTCATGGAATTCTTTGGTCAGCAGGGCCGGGCGGAGCTCGACGACGCCCTCGATGTCGCCCGGCCCGGGGTTTCCCTCGGAGTGCGGGACGCCGGCGGGCACGACGATCGTCTCGCCCGCTCCGGCTACGCGTGGCTCGCCGTTAAGGGTGAAGTGGGCTTCGCCCGCGATGATGGTGAATCGTTCTTCCTGGCGGGGGTGGATGTGCTCGGTGATGACGCCGCCGGGCACGCTGCGCCAGTTGAAGCGGACGAGCTGCCCGTTGTTGTCGGCGGCGATGGCGGTGTATTCGATCCATTCGCCGGTGGCTGGGTTGAAGAAAGGCCGGAAGCCGGTCGAGGGGCTGCCTGCCCGGGGCATGATCATCAGGCCTTCTCGCTGAGCCCGGCCGGGCTTGACGGGCGGGCAGGCCGGATGCCCGCGAGGTCGTGGAAGCCGGCGGCGGCGGTGGCCAGGAGGAGGATACCGGCGGCAAGGCCCGTGGTGACGGCGAGCGTGGACCCCGACAGCGCGGCGACGAGAATCACTGGCCCGGCGGTTAGCGTCCACCCGACGATGCGGTAGCGGGGGATGTGGACCAGGTGGTCGAGGTACAGCAGCAGCGGCCCGATCGTGATCACGATGGACGGCAGCACCCAGTCAGAGTGGCCCGCTGCGATAACGATGACCGGCAGCACGAACGCGGCGGCCAGCTCGATGATGGTGGCGAGGGTCACCAGCCGCTCGATCCGCCTGGCCGCCGGCCCGGTCGGCCGGGGGGCGGTGCCGCCCGTGACCCGGATCGCGTAGGTGAACACGCCGATCACCGCGACGCCGGACACCGCGATCAGCACGTCTCCCAAGGGGCTGCCGATGGCCAGGCTCGCCCGCGCCAGCCAGAAGGCGGCGAAGGCGGCCTGGATGAACCCGCCGATGCGCCGCACCCGCCTAGACCACGCCGCGACCGGGCCAGCGCCGTTTATCGCCGCCGGTTCGGCGGTCACAGTGATCAATGGAGTTGTCATAGCGTTTGCCGCCTCCGATTTGGTGGTCATGGCGTGCCCGGCCGGGTCCGGTACCAGGCGACGGTCGCGGCAATGGCGCCGGCCAGCGGCGTGCCGGCCGCTCCGAAAGCGGACTCGTATTTACTGGTGTCAAGGACGAAGGGCTCATCGAACTCGTAGGCCATCTCGGCCAGCTCCCGCAGCATCGGGTTGACCAGGCCCAGGGCCCGTACGGCCAGCTTGGGCAGCGAGCGAACGGCGACCTGATGCCCGGCCTCGCCGGCGACCAGGTCGAGCAGCGCCCGGGTGGTGACGGTTTGCGGGCCGGGCAGGTGCCACACCTGGCCGGCCGCGCGAGGATCGGTGCCCAGGGTGGCCAGGCCAGCGGCGATGTCAGGAACGTAGCTGTAGGTGTGCGGCAGGTCAGGATTGCCGATGAAGTCGGCTCGCCGGCCGGCCAGGGCGTTGCCGAAGACCCGCTCACCGAGCGTTGACCCCTGAGTGACGCCCGGGCCGAAGAAGTCCGACGCCCGCCCAATCGTCAGGCGGACCCGGCCCGCCTCGGCGGCGGCCAGCAGCTCGGCGGTCATCGCCGCCCGGGTCCGGCCCTTGACGGTCGTCGCGGCCAGCGGGAGATCCTCGGTCATCGGCCTTCCCCCGGTCGGGCCATAGCCGTACAGGTTCTCCAGGGCCACCAGCAGCGCACCGGTGCGCTCGGCAGCGGCCAGCACGCCCCGCTGCAACGGCGGGAAGAGCTCCGGCCACTGCGTATACGGGGCGTTGACGCACTGGTAGACCACCGATGCGCCCTTGGCCGCGTCGGTCGCGGCTTCGGGGTCACTGACATCCGCCGCCCGCCAGTCGATGCCGTCGGCCAGCGTCGCGCGGCCGGTGCCTGGACACCGCCCGGACCGCAAGACCCAGCCCGGCCAGGTGCGCGGCGAGGGCGTTCCCGACCTGGCCCGTCCCAAATACCACATGCAGCCGATCCTCACCCATGACCAGGTCCTCTCGCTGAATCCCCGAGAACCCTGGCGGTCGGCGACAGCCCAGCCTCGACGCTCTGTCACCCGACGCTACGCTGGTTTCCAAAAACTAGCAATAAATTTCTGGAATAAGGACACAATTGTTTCGTGCCGGAGTGGACCTTCTACTCCGTGCCCAGGCCTTCGCCTGCATCGCCCGCGACCCCGGGGGTGTGCCCACGTGACATCGCCACGACGCTGGGCATCACCGAGCGCAGCGTCTTGGGATCGTCACCGGCCTCACCCGCAGCCGGCGATGTCGTCAACGACACGGAGGCCGCTGGCCGCGGCCATAGAACCCATGGCAATGCCACCGATCAATCCGAGCAGCAGCACGAGTGTGAGGTAGGCCTCCCACCTGTGGCCGAAGGCGGCGGCGAACCGGTGCCACGTAACACGCGTGACCCCTGGCAGGCCGGGCTGACAGGCAGCAGGATCGTGCCCGGAAGCCCACCGCACTGGCGGAAAGGCTGGGACGGGGCCGGTAAGCCGCCGAGGCTAGTGCGGTGTCCACATACCTTCGCCGGGTCTGCGCCCTGCTGGTGGCCGCCATCAACCCGGTGGACGTTGGTGGACACCCCACTAGCTGCCTGCCGGCGCTCGGCTTCGGAGATGGCCCAGGCGGCGTTGATGAGCCCGATGTGGCTGAAGGCCTGGGGGAAGTTGCCGAGCAGTTCACCGGTGGCCGGGTCGACTTCCTCGGCGAGCAGGTCGACGTCGTTGAGGTAGGTGACGGCACGCTCGAAGACGTGCCGTGCCCGCGCGGGCTGGCCGGCCAGGGCCAGGGCCTGGGCCAGCCAGAAGGTGCACAGCACGAAGGTGCCCTCCCGGCCTTCCAGGCCGTCGGCTCCGCCGCGGGTGTCGTAGCGGTAGACCAGGCCGCGTTCGTCGGTGAGGCGCTCGGCGATGGCGTCGATGGTGGCCAGCACGCGGGGGTCGGCGGCGGGCAGAAACCCGACGATCGGCATCATGAGGCTGGAGGCGTCGAGGTCGTCGGAGCCGAAGTACTGCGTGAAAGCGCCGGCCCTCTGGCTCCAGCCGTGCCGGAGCACTGCGGCGTGGATGTCGTCCCTGGTCCGCTGCCAGCCCTCCAGCCGGTCCTCGGCGCCGAGCTTTCCGGCCAGCGCGATGGCGCGGTCCAGCGCCACCCAGCACATGACCTTCGAGTACACGAAATCCTGCTCGGCGCCGCGGATCTCCCAGATGCCCTGGTCCTTGCCGGTCCAGCGGTGCGCGGCGGTATCGGCGACGGCGACCAGGAAGGCCCGGGTGGCCGGATCGAGCTCGCCGATCTGGTCCCGCAGTCGGCCGACCGCCGCGAGCAGCTCGCCGTAGACATCGACCTGGCGCTGGTTCCAGGCCCCGTTGCCGACCCGGACCGGGGCGCTGCGCCGCCAGCCGGACAGGTGGGGAAGCACCCGCTCGGACAGGTCCTCCAAGGAAGCCCGATCTCCGGCCCCAGTCATGCAGCGGGCAAGGCAACCGGCGCCGCACCGCTGCGCCTCATAATCCCGCCTGGCAATCAACCACCCGAACCGTCATAGCGTGACTGACCTGATCCGGGCTGGGCCGGCCACAAGGCGCCTCCCAGCTTGATCACGCTCCTCCTCGTTGCGCACCATATCCCTGCGACCGGCCCGACCCAACCATGCCCGATCATCAGGCCGCCGCCTCTGAATCGAAGCAGCCGGATTGCGTGCGGAACGTCCGCATCGGCCGGCTCGCGCTGCGGATGCCACCGACGTCAGGGTCACCAGCCCAGGTAGCCCAGCGACGGGCTGCCCAACGCCAGAGGCCTTCCGAGTCTGCCCGACCGCCGCATCCCGCTGGCCGGCGGATTCAGGGAGCTCGCGGTTCTGGCTGGCGGACAACGCGGGCGTCAGGGTCACTCGCCCGCGTTGTCCGGTGACGAGCGGGTCGCGTGCCGGCGAGGAGAGCGAGGACTTCGCCGATCGCAGGTTCCTGGCTGGCTGGCTCCAGCAACGGCATGTGGGCCTGGATTTGGTAGCGGTTGCGGCGGCCGTCTTTCTGCTTCAGCACGTACCCGGCTGCGGTGAGATCGGTGACGAAGCCGTGGGCGCTGCGCTCGGTGATGCCCAGGCTGGAAGCGATGTCGCGCAGCCGCACGCCCGGGTCGCGGGCGATGCACAGCAGCACCCGGGCGTGGTTGGTCAGGAAACCCCAGCTCACCATGCTTATAACATACCATCAATTCTCGAAATATATTGCTAGTTTCATAATTCAGCTGTAGGCTGAGGCGAGGCATCGGGGATCGGCCGCCGACGGCGGCCAGCTATCCCCCCGTGGTCACCGCAGGAGATGGTTCACATGACAGATGGAAACGGAAGCAAGGTCTTGGTGCGCCCACGGAACGGCCGGATGCTGGCCGGGGTGTGCGCGGCATTCGCCGGCTGACTTCGGCCTCGATGTGACCCTGGTCCGGGTGATCTGGGCCATCGTCTCTGTAATCACGGGAGGCGCGGGCGTGCTGGCCTACCTGGTCGCGTGGGTAATCATCCCCGGTGAAGGCCAGAAGAGCTCGACCGCCGAGAACATCACCACCACGAAGCAGGACGCCTGGTCAGGCTGACCAAACGATGACCGGCTTCCGGCCCTTCTTCAACCTCGCCACCGGAACGAGCTGTTCGTGCTGGAGGGCCTGGCCGGGTCGTACTTGCTCAACAGCAGATCCCAGAATGACCTCGGCGGCGGGCCTCGAACCACCCGCCGGTATTCCGCGGCCGACGCGGTCACCACCAGTTTGATAGCCTGCCGCATCCGCCGGGAAGCAAACCGGCAGTCCCGAGCGCACCCGCCAGTTGGCCGGCGCGACAGATTAACTCATCTGAGCGCCACCGCTGGCGCAGCGTCGCGCCGCAGCTGGCGTACAGATCGGCGGCCCGGCTTGAGGTTGGCCAGGTCAGTGACGTTCTGGGTCGCATGTCGGCTGGCTACACTCCGGCTATGAAAGCAGCGGTCTGCACGAGGTACGGGCCGCCCGAAGTAGTTGTGATCTCAGAAGTGGAGAAGCCGGCTACGGGGGACAACGGGCTGCTCGTCAAGGTCCACGCGACCACGGTGAATCGGACGGACTGCGCCTACCGGGCGGCCAGGCCCTTCTTCATGAGATTCCTCACCGGGCTTATCAGGCCACGGTCGACGGTCCTGGGCACTGAGTTTGCGGGCGTGGTCGAGGCGGTCGGCAGCGGCGTCACGTCGTTCGGGGCCGGCGACAAGGTGTTCGGATACAACGAGGGCCCGTTCGGCGCTCATGCCGAGTACCTATCGGTTCCCCAGGACGGCTCGGTCGCGACGATGCCGGCCAACGTGACCTGCCAGCAGGCCGCTCCCGGTACCGAGGGCTCGCATTACGCTCTCGCGCACATCAGGGCGGCCAAGATCCACAGCGGGCAGGACGTCCTGGTCTACGGCGCAACCGGCGCTATCGGCTCAGCGGCGGTCCAGCTGCTGAAGAGCCTGGGCGCCAACGTCACCGCGGTCTGCGGCACCGGCCACGTGGAGCTGGTCAGAGGCTTGGGCGCCGACAAAGTCATCGACTACACGGCCGAGGACTTCACCAAGGACAACCAGAGATACGACGCGGTCCTCGACTCGGTTGGCAAGAGCTCCTTCAGCCAGTGCAAACGGCTTCTGAAACCGGACGGAATCTACATCTCCTCGGAGTTGGGTCCTCTGGCCCAGAATCCGTTCCGTGCGCTCCTTGCCCCCCTGCATGGCGGCAAGAAGGTCTTGTTCCCTATTCCGAAGCATGACCAGCTGATGGTGGAGTATCTCAGGAAGCTGATCGAGTCCGGAGAGTTCAGGCCGGTCATCGACAGAACGTATCCGCTGGACCAGATCGTCGACGCTTACAGGTACGTCGAGGCAGGGCAGAAGACCGGCAATGTCATCATCACCCTCGAGGGGTCGCGCTAACGGCCCGGCGTTCAGCGACAGACTGCGCGCATCCGTGCACTAGCGGACCAAGCGCCACGCACGCAGAAGAGCCAGATCTGCGTACCGCAATCAGCCGCCTCGACCGACAGTGAGTTGCGCCAGATCGGCGGATAGCTTGTCACGCCTTCCTGATCGGGTGCTCACATGGAGTGGCTTGTGGCCGTCGGCTGGCACAGATGGCCGCTGTCCGGGCGCCAGTAGGATCATGGGACCTGCCCGGACGCGCGCGCCGCTCGCGGTACCGGGTACTAGACCGGGGGAGGTCGCCGTGCCGGAGGCGTTCGCGGATCTGCCCACACCGCTGGTGGCTGATGCCTGCTTGCGCTGTGATGTTCCGGTGCGGGCCGCCGATTCGGGAATCCGGGCGGTCGTGGCCGGCCAGCGGGTCGCTGGGCGGGTCCTGCCGGTGCGGCATTACGGCAGTGTGGACGTGTTCCTGGAGGCATTCGGCCGGGCCGAAGCCGGCGACGTGCTGGTCATCGACAACGGCGGCCGCTTCGACGAGGCCTGCGTCGGCGACCTGGCCGTACTGGAGGCTGAGGCCGCCGGAGTGGCAGGCCTGGTGGTGTGGGGCCTGCACCGCGACACGCCGGAACTCGCCGCGATCGGCCTTCCGGTCTTCAGCTACGGCAGCTACCCGGGCGGGCCGGTGCGGCTGGACGAGCCGGAGCCCGGGGCGCTGGTCACCGCCCGGTTCGGGCCGCACCTGGTCAGCGCCGGGGACATCGTCTTCGCCGATGACGACGGAGTGTTGTTCGTCGCGGCACAGCGCGCCGAGCAGGTGCTGGTCACCGCGCAGCAGATCTGGCAGACCGAGCGGGACCAGGCCCGCCGGATCCGGGAGGGTCAGACACTGCGCCAGCAGACCGCCTTCGATGACTACCTGGCCCGCCGCGCCGCTGACCCGTCGTACACCTTCCGGCGGCATCTGCGACGCATCGGCGGCGCCATCGAAGAATAGGATCTCCTGGGCGCCGGGCCTGACGCCGCTCAGGCCGTCACCGCCAATTGACCGCACCCGATCACCGGAGACCGGATCCGGCGACGGCCATCTTCCGCAGCCGCGATGTGGCACACGGTCCGGGCAGATGCCAGGCCGGGCGTTCAGCCACCGTCATCCCACCCGGCCGCGGGCCGCCGAGATCACCGGACGCCACCGTCTTGACCGCTGCCCTCACGCGCAGCACTGCGGCAACCCCGCTGCCGGCAGCCGCCCAGGGAACCCGCCAGCCAGCGGACCCAGAACGACCCCTCGGGGATCTCGTTGCCCGCCATTCCGACCGGCCCGGCCCAGCGCCAGGGGGCGGGGACGTGCGGAGCTGGATGGGATCGTCTGTCACTACGTCTGGTGACCAAGCGGGGCGCATGGTGGCTGCCGGGGGGTCGGCGTTATCCTCGTCGGGTGCAGATGCTGCGCATCTTCCCCGACATGCACGTCTACAGCGACCCGCACCCGATCCAGTTCGGCAGCGGGACTGGATCACCGTTATCACCAACTCCACCGGGACCTTCACCGGGGAGATGACCCTGCCCGACGGCACCGTGATCGCTCCGACCGGAAAGGCGTTCGACGTCGAGTTCGGCCAGACCACCAAGTGGGACGGCGACCAGCTCATCGTCATCTCCGCCTTCTACGACGCCGCTGTGCAGAGGCGGCAGCTCGGCCTCGCCTAGCAGCGAACGACGCCGGCCGGCTCGCGGCGACCGGGTCTCGCGAGCCCGGCCGGTTTCAGCCAGACACGTGGCGATCGGGCCCCCGCCGGCGGTGTACCGACTGGAGTTTCAGCGCCGCAGAGCGGGGCATTCAGCCCCTGGCCAGCATCGACCGGCCGACCGTCGCGGTCCCCGAGCGGTGGCGGACGGTGGGCCACCTGTACCGGGGGATCGAGGCCGGGCTGGCCCGCCTGTGCGGCCGCTACGGCGAGGACGCTGTGTTCATCGGCCCGCCGGCCGCGCAGGCCGTCACCGCGACCTTCGAGTCCGGTCATCGCCTTGGTGCCCTGACCGCCGAGCAGGACGCCACCCTTGCCACGACTCCAGCCGACGAGCTGCTGTCATTGCCCATGCTTCAGCCAGACCAGGTCACCGATACCCTCCATGCCTATCAGCTCGCCAAGCGCGGGAACTCACTTCGCGTCATGGCCGAGGCGGTCCGCTGGGGCAGGCGCGGCGCCCGGGTGAACACCATCAGCCCGGGCATCATCATCACCCCGCTCGCCAGGGATGAGCTGACCGGTCCCCGCGGCGAGGGATACCGGCGGATGATCGAACGATCTCCGGTCAGGCGCGCCGGGACGCCGGACGAGGTCGGCACCGTCGGCGCTCTCCTCATGGGCCCCGATGGGGCCTTCATCACCGGAAGTGACTTCCTCATGGACGGTGGCGTCACAGCTTCCTACTTCTTCGGCGAACTCGCCCCCGAGTGACCGATCCCGTACCCATGTCAGCGACGCCGGTCGCCGGCCACTCGTAGGAGACGCGTATATGGAAATTTCCCGCAACGCAGCCACGGCGAAGGGGCCTGCCGAAACCTTTACCGGTGACGTGTGGGTCGACCCCATCACCCGGGGCTTGCCACCCTCGCAGCTGAACGTCGCCGCGGTCCGTTTTACACCTGGAGCGCGCAGCGCGTGGCATTCCCATGACGGCGGGCAAACCCTGTATGTCACCGAGGGCCATGGCCTGGTCCAGGTGCGCGGCCAGCAGATCGTCGAACCCCAATCCCGGCGATGTCATCTTCGCACCCGACGGCGAGGAACACTGGCACGGCGCCACGCCCGATCACTTCATGACGCATCTGTCCATCACCGAGGGCGCTCCCGACTGGGGGCCGCATGTGACCGACGCCGAGTACCGAGGCCAACAGGATCTAAGCCTGGATCCACCGCGTGAATAGAGGACGTGCGCGGCGCGTCGACGCGAAAGGTGCCCCTTGACCAGGGACGATGGGAGTTGCTGAAGCTTCCATCACCTGGCTCGAAGGAGCACCTGTCAAGTGTGATTGTTGCATGAGCTGACGAAGACGCACGCGTCGTTCGATGATCCGAATCTCGTGTCGCGGGCTGGCCTGGTGCCGGTGATGGCGCTGGCGCAGCGGGCGGGCCTGGCCGCGCTGGCCGGTGAGCATGTGGCCATCGCCGGCCGGTGCGGGGTGAACGCCTGCCTGAAGGTGCCCTGCCTGGTGGCCGGGATGGTGGCGGGGGCGGACAGCATCGATGACATGGGCGTGCTGCGCCATGGTGCGATGCCGGCGCTGTTCGGCGGGGTGCGGGCGCCGTCCACGCTGGGGTCGTTCCTTCGCGCCTTCACCTGGGGGAACGTGCTGCAGCTGGGGAAGGCGGGCCGGCTGCTGCTGGCGGAGCTGGCCCGCCGGGCCCCGCTGCTGCCCGGCAAGGACACCCTGGCCTTCATTGACATCGACTCGATGCAAAAGCGCGTCTACGGGCACGCCAAGCAGGGCGCGGCCTTCGGGCACGCGAAGATCCAGGGCAAGGGCCTGCTGGTGCGGGGGCTCAACGCGCTGGCCGCCACCATCAGCACGCCGCTGGCCGCGCTGGTGATCGCCGCGACCAGGCTGCGCGGCGGCAACGCTGGCTCTTCCCGCGGTGCGGCCCGGTTCGCTGCCGAGGCGATCGGCACTGCCCGCGCTGCGGGATGCGCCGGGACGCTGGTGACGCGGGCCGACTCGGCGTTTTACTCCGCGGCGTTCACCGGGGCGGTGCGCGCGGCCGGATCGTTCTTCTCGGTCACGGTGCGGATGGACCCGAAGGTCAAGGCGGCCATCGCGGCCATCAGCCAGGACGCCTGGACAGCCATCCGCTACCCGCGGGCCATCTGGGATGACCAGCTTGGCTGCTGGGTGAGCGACGCCGAGGTCGCCGAGGTGCCCTATACCGCGTTCACCTCGAAGAAGGGGCAGGCCATCACCGCCCGGCTGATCGTGCGCCGGGTCAAAGACCTCAACCGCAAGGCCGCCGCCGGGCAGGGCGAGGTGTTTCCCGTCTGGCGCTACCACGCCATCTTCACCGACTCCCCGTCCGAGACGATCCAGGCCGAGGAGCAGCACCGCGACCACGCCATCGTGGAACAGCTGTTCGCCGACCGGGCCGACGGCCCCCTGGCTCACCTGCCCTCGGTCGTTCCCGGCGAATGCGGCCTGGCTGGCGGCGCGGCGATCAGCCACAACCTGCTGCGTGCCGCCGGGTCCCTGGCCAGCCTGGCCCACGCCAAAGCCCGCGGCGCCACGCTGCGCCGCGACCTCATCGAACGTCGCCGCCCGGATCGCCCGCCACGGC
>CAWIDQ010000033.1:0-4017 GCA_963834695.1 uncultured Actinomycetota bacterium | reverse complement strand
GGGGGGCCTGGCCCCCGCCTGAGCAGCCGTGGTGCAGGCCGAGGACGGCGACCCTGGCGCCGTCCAGCGCAGGCAGTTCGACCGCTGTGGCGGCCCAGCTGCCGGGCGCGGGCGCCGGCGGCATGCGGCAGTAGCCCTGGCTTGCGGCAGCCAGCTGCTCCGGCGTTTCCTGCGGGAGGGCCTGAGGGCTAGCGCGAACCCGGCTGTTGCTTACTTCCTGGCCGCGATGGCCTGGTCCACTGTCTGGTAGATGCCGAAGACCTTCGTGAGCCCGGTGATCTTGAAGATCTTGAGTATCCGCTCCTGCGTGCAGACCAGATCCAGCGAGCCGTCATGCGGCCGCACCCGCTTCAGGCCGCCGACCAGCACCCCCAGGCCGGTGGAGTCGAGGAACCCGACCTTCTCCAGGTTGACGATGAGCTGGTAGTTGTTCTTGCCGACCAGATCGATGAGCAGCTCACGCAGCCGCGGCGCGGTGTAGATATCGATCTCGCCCTCGACGTTGACGACCTCGATGCCGTCTTTGCTATAGTGACCCAGCTTCAGATCCACAAGTCCTCCAGCCGCCATGCGCGGCGTCACCGCAACGTCCATCCCAGGCGAATGGGCCGGCGTAGCGACAGCCGGGGCGTGCTCCCCTGCCACATCCAGCCACGTTCCGTTATCATTTCTATACGAAATCATGCCTTCGGGTATCCCCCAGCGGGTGGCACACTGAAAACCTGCGCCGGCGATCACGCCGGTCACCCCAGCCGGGTCCCGGGCCCGGTCTCGGCGGCACGACCGCCGCCGTGCTCATCGCGCGTAATGACTCACCCGGCCCGCCGTGGCCGGGACACCGCAGGCTGACCAGCGCGCCGCGGCCGCCAGGCTCAGCCCTTCACCGCCTCCTTACCGGCACCCCGGGACAGTTGTACGGCCGGGGACTCACGGCGTGTCTTAACGACAGAAAGGACCAGACGATGGCCCGGACCCCGCCGATCCCGGCCGGGCAGCCGCCGGACGCAACCTGGAAGGCAGCCGGGCAAGTCGCCACGCTGGCCGGCGCCCAGGCGGTGGCCGTGCAGGCGGCAGCCTCCATCACGCTGGCCGCACTGCTGTGGCCGCTGATCCCCGCAGCCCACGCAGTCGCCGGCCTGGCCAGCGCACTGGGCCAGCGGCTCCCGCTACGCCTACTCCCGGAACAGCAGGTCGTGGTAGTGCCCGGATCGGGCGGCGCAGGACGGCCCGTGACGGTGCCCGGCGGCCCGCCGGGGACGGTTCGCGCGGCCGGCGTGATCACGCTGGGGGTGGAGGAGGAGTTCGTGCTGCTGGACCCGTCCACCGGCGCCACCGTGCTGGCCGGACCCGAGCTGGTGCGGATGCTCGGCGGGGAGCCTGGGGTGCAGCAGGAGCTGATGCGGTTCCAGGTGGAGACCGGAACCAGGGTGTGCACCAGCCTGGACGAGGTCGGCCGCGAGCTGATCCGGCTGCGGCGGCTCGCCGCTGACGCCGCGGCGAGCCTGGGCTGCCGGCTGGTGGCCTCAGGGGTCGCGCCGTACCGCACGCCCGGGCTGGCCGCCATCACCGGCCAGCCCCGTTACCGGGAGCTGGCCCGCCGGTACGGCCCGGTGGTGGCCGAGGCCGGCACCTGCGCCTGCCACGTCCACGTCGGGGTTCCCTCCCGGGAGCTGGGCGTCCAGGTCCTGGCCCGGCTGCGGCCCTGGCTCGCGCTGCTGCTCGCCGTCACCGCCAACTCCCCGATCGCCGGCGGGCACGATACCGGATGGGCCAGCTGGCGGTATGCGATCCAGTCACGCTGGCCGACCGCGGTGCCGCCCGCGGTGTGGCCGGACGCGGCCGCCTACGACACGGCCGTCCGCCGCCTCATCGGGCGCGGCGCGGCGCTGGACGAGCGCAGCGTCTACTTCCTGGCCCGGCTGTCCCCGCGCTACCCCACCGTCGAGGTCCGGGTCGCCGACGTCTGCCTCGACACCGGCACCGCGGTGCTGCTGGCGGGGCTGACCCGCGCCCTGGTCGCCACCGCCCTGGCCGAGGCCCGCCGCGGGACGCCGGCGGCAGCGCCGCCGACCCGGCAGGTCGCCGCGGCCCTGGCCGCCGCGGCGCGCCACGGGCTCGCCGAGGCCGGGGTAAACCCGGTCACCGGGCAGGCCGTCGATGCGCCGGCGCTCCGCTCCCGCCTCCTCGAGCATGTCCACCCCGCGCTCAGCGACCACGGCGACGCCGAGACGGTCACCAGGCTGCTGCGCCGGCTCGATGACCGGGGGACCGGAGCCGACCGCCAGCGGACCCTGTTCACCAGCGCCGCATCCACGCCCGCGTTCATCACCGCACTCGCCCGCGCAACGCTGTCCGGATACGAGCCGGGCCGCTGGCGCCGGCCCGATGCCCGGGTCCCCGCAGCGGCAGGCGCGCAGTAGGGTCTGAGGAAGAGCAGTACAGGATCCTCCGCCCTCACCTGGAGCACTGGCAGCCAAGGCAGTTGTGCTGCGCGGCAGGACGATCTGCTTCGGCCGGGTGTAGGCCGCCGTCGCTCATGTTCCGGGCGGCCGTCTGGGAGGCCAGGAAGGCCAGGAAGACCGCCTTGACGTCGATGGCGAGGATCCGGTCAGCTGGTGCGGAGGAACGCGCCGATGGCGGCGATGGAAGCATCGTGCGTCGTGATCGTGTAATGGTTGGCGTCGATGTCTACCACGCGTGCCGAGGGCATGGCGGCCGCGAACCGCTGCGCCTCCGCGGCGGGCAGGATGAACCCGAACCCCGGCATGATCTCCTGCCGGGCGCGCAGCGCCAGCGCCGGCATGGTGATCGCGTTCCACAGCGCGTGGATCGGCGCATCCGGGTCTGGCCAGTACATCGCATTCCCGTACCCGAGATCCTCGAGCACCGCGCCGCGGTCGCTGGCCGGCGTTACGCCGCCGGTGACGTCGCGCAGCTCGTAGGCGAAGTAGCGATCCCAGTACTCGTCCCACTCGGGGATGATGCCGATCTGCTTGATCAGCGCGATGGCCGCCTGCGCCGAGGGGTACACCGCGCCGAGCCGGCTGACCGAGGCGAGCACGGGCACCGCCGCCCGCTGGTCAGGACTGCCCGCCAGATCGACCAGGACGAGCCGCTCGATGCGCGAGGGCTCGAGCTGCGCGCAGGTCATGGCGATGGCCGCACCGCTGGACTGGCCGATGACCGCAAACGACGGTGCGCCAACGGCGTCGGCGATGCCGAGCACGTCGCGCGCGTGGTTGCGCCAGCCGTAGGTGCCCGCGCCGGTCACCTCGCTGCGGCCGCGGCCGCGCAGGTCGATCGCCACGAGTTGCAGTGTGTCGCCGGCGAGCTGTTCGGCGAGGCGGTCGAAGCCGCACAGGTTCGCCGACAGGCCGGGCACGCATACCACCGCTGGCGCATCCGCGGCGCCCCACCGCCGCACCCGAAGCCGTCCGGACGCGAGCGGGATGTCGCAGTCCTCGTATCCCGCGGCCTGCTGTGTCATGTCGGCACTCTCCTCTGCGTCGGCCCATCCGAGGATAGCCCGGCGATTCCGTGCGGCTCGGGGCGGAGCCGACGCTACAGACGGCCGTCCGCGTATCGTCCTGCTGTGGGCTGGCGGCTGCTGGTGGCCGGGGACGGCTAGGTGTTCATAGGAGCTGGCCGTCGAAGGGCGGCGGTGCTGCATGCCTCAGGGGTCTTGCTGTTCTCCGTTGAGGATGGCTACGACCTGGCGGCGGGCGCGTGCCAGACGGTCTGGGATAGGGCAGCAAAGGTGCGGGCAATGGCCAGGCTTCCGGCGGCATCGCGGCCGCGAAGCGGCGCCATGGACGCCAGGCCCGCCAGGGCCCGCACGGACGAGGGCCCGGTACGGAACAGGAACGACCGGTCGGCCCGCTCGGCCAGCAGCACGCCGCAGGCCACCGTCTCCAGGTCGGGGTACTCGGTGGTGTTGACGATGACCCAGGTCCCATCCTGTACGCCGGCGAGCAGGTCACGGACCAGGGACGGCCCGCCCAGCCTGATGTCGGCCAT
>CAWIDQ010000032.1:0-10722 GCA_963834695.1 uncultured Actinomycetota bacterium | reverse complement strand
AGTGCAACACGCCGATATCACCGCCAACGACGTGATCTACATGACTACGCTATCTCTCGTGGAGGAGCGCAGTTCACCTGGTCACGACACCATCGCCGGGTTGATCAGAGCCTCATCAGGGGGAACTTCGGCCTAGCCCGGCGGGCGCGGCCGGATCTTGGGGCGCGCAGGGGGCAACCGCTGCTGCTCGGCTTGGCGCGGCGGACCGTTATGGCTCTGTTATCTGCAGGACGTATCTAGCGCGGTCCGGATGGCTCTCGACGAACGTGGAGATCCGGGATTCCGCGACCGCGCCGGCCCAGCCGGAACGCGGTGCGCGCCTCGAGGCCCTGGTCGACGCGGCCCGGGGCGGCCGCGAGGATGCGATCGGCCAGATCGTGACGGAGCTCAGCCCGCTGCTGTGGCAGGTGGCCCGCGCGGCCGGACTCAGCACGAGTGACGCCGAGGACGTGCTGCAGACGGTCTGGCTGCGGCTGCTCACTCACCTGGACGCTATCCACACGTCGTCTGCGCTCACCGCCTGGCTGGTCACCACGACGCGGCGGGAAGCTTGGCGGGTACGGGGTACCGGGCGCAGGCAGATTCCCGTGGACCAGGACGGCCTGGCCGCGGTTCCCGATCAGCGGCCGGGCGCGGAGGACCTGGCCGTCGCCGCCGACCTGCGGCGCGAGCTCTGGGACGCGCTGGGGCAACTGCCCCCGCACTGCCAGGAGCTGCTGCGGATCGTGGCTTTCGTGCCGCGTCCCGACTACGACGTGGTCGCGGCCCAGCTTTGCAAGCCACGGGGGAGCATCGGCCCGACCCGGGCCCGTTGCCTGGCCAAGCTTCGCGCACTCCTGGCTAGTTCGGCGGAAGGAAACCCCCATGACGCATCCAGACCTGAGCGGCAGGCCGGCCGATGACGACGCCCCGGACGACAGCGACCTCGCGCTCCTCGACGGCTTGCGCGAGCTGTTCCAGGCCGCCGACCCGATGCCCGCGAGCCTGCCGGAGCGGATCCGGTTCTGGCTCGCTCTGCGCGACCTCGAGGTGGAGGTGGCCCGGCTGTGCGCCGAGGAGGGCGAGCCGGCGCTGTCCGCCCGTGGCGCGGAGCAGAGCCGGACGATCACGTTCGACAGCGACAGCCTGACGATCATGATCCGGGTCGACGCGAACCTGGACGGGACGGTGCGGATCGACGGCTGGCTGGCCCCGCCGCAGTCGCGCACGATCGAGCTGCGGACCGTGGCCGAGACCCTGATCACGGACGCTGATGACGGGGGACGCTTTGCCTTCCGCCAGGTTCCCCGCGGCACGGCCCAGCTTGTGGCGCGAGCAGGCCAGGACCCTGAGGGCTCCGGGCCGGCCGTGGTGGCCCCGGCGCTCGTCCTGTTATGGGTCGCGCGATCCGGTACGGGCCGGGCGGCGGCGGCAAGGCGTGTCTTGACCTCCGCGCGGCTCTGCACGAAGATGGCCTCCCGAAATGAGGCATCCGGCGTGAGCCCGCGCATTGCGGTCATAGGCGGAGGGATCGGGGGCCTGGCCGCGGCCGGGTTCCTGCACCGGGCGGGCCTGGACGTGACGGTCTACGAACAGGCCGCCATGCTCACCGAGGTCGGCGCGGGCATCGTGGTGCCGCCGAACGCCGCGCGGCTGCTGCGCAGGCTGGGCCTGATGGAACAGTTCCAGGCCGTGGCCGTGCCGTTGCAGGTGGGCTGGGAATTCCGCCGCTGGCAGGACGGCCGCGTGCTGTTCTCGCAGCGGCTCGGGGCCGACTGCGAGCGGCTCTACGGGGAGCACACCTACACCGCGCACCGGGCCGGCCTGCTGGGCATTCTCGCCACCGCGCTGCCGCGGCCCGGCCTGCGCCTGGGCTCGCGGTGCGTCGCGGTCCGCCGCCGCCCGGAGCACGTGGAACTGGCCTTCGCCGACGGGCCGCCAGCCACGGCCGACGTCGTGATCGGCGCCGACGGCCTGCACTCGGTGGTGCGCGACGCCGTGTTGCGGACCGGGCCGCCCACGTTCTCCGGGACCTGCGCCTACCGCTGCCTGGTCCCGGCGGACCGGGCCCCGGAGTTCGCGCTGCGCCCGGTCCAGACGCTGTGGCTCGGGCCGGGCCGGCATCTGTGCACTACCCGATCTCGGCCGGGCGTTACGTCAACCTGGTCGCGCTCACGCCCGCGCACGATTACCACGTCGAGTCGTGGACGGCCGAGGGCCGCATCGAGGACCTGCGGGCCGAGTTCGCCGGCTGGGACCCGCGGCTCACCAGCCTGCTGCGGTCGGCCGAGCGGATCGGCCGGTGGGCGCTGCTGGATCGCGACCCGCTCCCCCGCTGGACCAACGGGCCGATCGCGCTGACCGGGGACGCTGCGCACCCGATGTTCCCGTTCCTCGCCCAGGGCGCCGCCCAGGCCATCGAGGACGCGGCCGTGCTGGCCGGCTGCCTGGCCGCGGCGGAGTCCGATCCCGCGGACGCGCTGAGCCGCTACGAAGCGCTGCGCAAGCCGCGCACGACCCGCGTGCAGATGCTCAGCCACGCGCGACGCCGCGCCAATCACCTGCCTGACGGCCCGGAACAGCAGGACCGGGACGCCGCGTTCGCCAGCGAGGACCCGCTCGCACACAACGCGTGGATCTACGGATACGACGCCGAGCAGCCGTTCGGCCACGGCGCGGCGTAGCGCGGGCGATCGGCCGCCGCCGGCTACGGCTCGACGACCACCTTGACCGGATCGCCGTCGCGGTCCCGCACCACCCGCAGCGCGGTGCCGATCTCCTCCAACGGGAAGTGATGGGTCACCATCTCGGCACCGCGGAGCCTGCCCCGGGCGGCCAGGGCCACCGCCCGCTTGACGTTGTTGCCTCCCTCCCCCCGGGAGGTGTAGATGCTGATGTCGCTGCGGACGATAGCGGACAGGTCGAGGGTCACCGGGCCGGGGTAGAAGGCCACGATGATGATCTTGCCGGCGCGCTTGGTGGCCTCGGCGCACTGCTGCGGCGCCTCCAGCGCGCCGGAGCACTCGATGGTCACGTCGGCGCCCGCGCCGCCGGTCAGGCCGAGGATCGCGGGCACCGGATCGGTCTCGCGCGCGTTGATCACGTGGTCGGCGCCCAGGCGAAGCCCGAGTTCCAGCCGGGAGGGACGGGTGCCGACCAGGATGACCTGCCCGGCCCCGAGCGCCTGGCACGCCTGCACGGTCATGAGCCCGACCGGCCCGGGCCCGAACACCACGACGTCCAGCCCGGCGACGTAGCCGCCCGCCACGTCGAGTCCGTACAGGCCGGTGCCCGCGGTGGTGATCAGCACGCCGTCCTCGAAGGACAGCGACGGCGGCAGGACGTACAGCGAGCCTGCGTCATGGACGGCGTACCCGGCGAAGCCGCCATCGGTCGTCATGCCCGTGGCGCGGTGACCCTTGGCCCGGTTGCCGTAGTTGAGGCACGCCGTGTACTTGCCGGCCAGGCAGTTGTCGCACCGGCCGCAGCCGCTGTGCGCCTCGATGCACACGCGGTCGCCGACCGCGAACTCGTCTACCCGGCTGCCGAGCGCCGCTACCGTGCCGGTCCACTCGTGGCCGGGCGTGTAGTCCCCGAACGGCGGCGTCAGCGGGAAGTGGCCGTCGAAGATCTTCAGGTCGGTCCCGCACATGCCGCACATCGCCACCTTGACCAGCACCTCGTCTGGCCCGGGCCGCGGCACCGGACGGTCGACCACCCGGATGTCGCGGGGTCCGAACAGCACCGCGGCGCGCATGACCTCCGGTACCTGTGGCCGGGCGGCTAAGCCGGTCGCAGTGGCGGGCTGGTCGGTCATGGGGATACTCCCTGCAGTTGATGGGGGGACGAGCCCTTCAGGGCATCGAGGAAGCTAGCGGCCCAGTGGGCCACGTCGTGCTCGTACACCCGCCTGCGCATGGAGCGCATCCGGCGCCGTGCCTCCGCGGGAGACACCGTCGCCGCGCGCATGATGGTGTCCTTGAGCCCCTCGATGTCGTGCGGGTTGACCAGGAACGCGCCGACCAGCTCGTCGGCCGCGCCGGTGAACTCGCTCAGCACCAGGGCGCCGCTCTCGTCGTTCCGGCAGGCGACGTACTCCTTTGCCACCAGGTTCATCCCGTCGCGCAGCGAGGTCACCAGCATCACGTCCGCCGCCAGGTACAGCGCGGCCATCTCCTCCCGCGGGTAGGACTGGTGCAGGTAGAGCACGGGGGTGCTGCCCAGCTCCCCGTGCTCCCCGTTGATCCGGCCGACCGTGACCTCGACCTCGTCGCGCAGCAGGCGGTACTGCTCGACGCGTTCCCGGCTGGGGCTGGCCACCTGGATGAGCACGGTCCCGGGCGACTGCAGACGGCCCTCGTCGAGCAGCTCGCTGTAGGCCTCGAGACGGTGCCGGATGCCCTTCGTGTAGTCGAGCCGATCGACTCCCAGCAGGACGACGTCGGGATTCCCGATCGCCTCCCGGATCTCTCGTGACCGGGCCCGGACATCGTCATGGCGGGCCAGCTCGCCGAACGACGCCGCGTCGATGGAGACGGGGAACGCGGCCGCGTGAACCTCCCGGACCCCGGTCGGGCCCGGGACCCGGACCAGCGATCCCCTGGTCGTCCGGCCGGCGCCCCGGCGGCAGGCCCGCAGGAAGTTCGCGGTGTCGCCGTGGCGCTGGAATCCCACCAGGTCCGCGCCGAGCAGGCCGTCGATGATCTGGCGGCGCCACGGCAGCTGGGCGAAGATTTCGTAGCCGGGGAAGGGGATGTGGTTGAAGAAGCCGATGCGCACGTCGGGGCGTATCGTGCGCAGCATCGCCGGGACCAGCTGCAGCTGGTAGTCGTTGACCCACACCGTGGCCCCGGCGGCGGCCTGCTCGGCCGCGGCCCAGGCGAAGCGCTGGTTGACCACGACGTAGGACTCCCACCAGGGACGGTGGAACACCGGCGGCACGATCACGTCGTGGTACAGCGGCCACAGCGTGGCGTTGCAGAAACCTTCGTAGAAGTCAGTGACCTCGTCCTCGGACAGGCCCACGCCGACCAGGGGCATGCCGTCGGCCTCGAACGGTCCCAGCGCCGGGCCGGCCGAGCCTGGCCACCCGATCCACACGCCGTTCGCGGCGCGCATGACCGGCTCGAGCGCGGTGACCAGCCCGCCGGGGCTGCGCCGCCACTCGTTCGTGCCGTCCGGTTCCTCGACCCGGTCCACCGGCAGCCGGCTGGCGACCACCACGAACCCGTAGTCGCCGGCCGGCCCGGGCAGGTCCCCGGCTCTGGCCGCCGCCTTCGTGGTCGCGGTCACCGATCAACCCTATCGGGTGGAGGCTGACCGGGCACCTGATGGTCGGGAGCGCGGCGCGGAGGCGGGCCCGTCCCGCCTCGGTCACGGCGGGACGCCAGGGCCGACACCGCGCACCCCGGCGGCCGCCGCGACCTCGCGTGCAGATCCCGGTGCCCGTCACGATCGTGCTGACGCGGCCTGCCGGGAGGGCTTGCGCAGGGGGATGTCCTCGGGGACGGTCAGCGGGCCGGGGCGCAGCAGCGCGCCGCAGATGATGGCGCCGACCGCGAAGACGCCGGCGCACCACCAGAACACCGTGGTGTAGCCGTGGATCAGCGCGAGCTGGGCCAGCTGCGGTGCTGGCCGCCCGGGCGCGTGACTGGCCAGGTAGCCGGCGGTGGCGCTGGCCGCGATCGTGTTGAGCAGCGCGGTGCCGATCGAGCCGCCAAGCTGCTGCCCAGTGTTGACGCTCGCCGAGGCTATCCCCGCGTCGCGCGGTGCCACGCCGAAGGTACCGGTGTTGGCCGCGAAGGAGAATATCAGGCCCATGCCGACACCGGTTACGATGATCGGCCCAAGCAGGGCCGACGCGTAGCCGGAATGCACGCCGATCCTGGTCAGCCAGGCCATGCCGGCCGCGTTGCTCAGCATGCCGGCGATGAGCAGCGGCTTGGGGCCCAGCCGCGGCATCAGGACGATGTTGCCCACGTTGGCCATCACGCCGATGACCGCCACCATCGGGAGCAGGGCCACGCCCGACTTGACCGGCGAGTACCCCAGGGTCAGCTGCATGTAGTAGATGAGGAACAAGAAGATGCCGAAGATGCCGGCCCCGGTGATCAGCATGGTGAGGTAAGCGCCGCCGCGGTTGCGGTCGAGGATGACCCGGGGCGGCAGCAGCGGGTGCGCGGCGCGCGACTGCCAGGCGGCGAACACGACGAGCAGCGCGACGCCGACGGTGAGGAAGCCCCATGTCGAGGGCGGCGTGCCAGCCGTGCGTTGCGGCGTTGGAGAAGCCGTAGACCAGGCAGAACATCCCGCCCGACACCGCTGCCACGCCCGGGATGTCCAGCCGGGCACCGGGCGTCTTGGGCTGCCTGCCCAGCAGCAGTGCGCCTCCGATGATCCCGATCGCCGCGAAGAGCAGGTTGACGTACAGGCACCACCGCCACGACAGGTAGGAGGTCAGGGCGCCGCCGAGCAGCAGTCCGAGGCCTGAGCCGCTGGCCGCGACCGCGCCGTAGACGCCGAAGGCCTTGGCCCGTTCCTTCGCGTCGGTGAACGTCGTGGTCAGCAGCGACAGGGCGGACGGCGCCAGCAGCGCGGCGAAGACCCCCTGGCAGGCGCGCGCCGTGATCAGCATCGCGAAACTGTCCGAGGCCCCGCCGACGGCGGAGGCGGCCGCGAACCCGGCCAGCCCGGTCAGGAAGGTCGCCTTGCGGCCGATCAGGTCGGCCAGCCGGCCGCAGAACAGCAGCAGGCTCCCGAACGACAGCGCGTACGCGGTCACGACCCACTGCCGGTCAGCGTTGGTGAACCCCAGCGCGTGCTGCGCCGACGGCAGCGCGAGGTTCATCACGGTCACGTCGAGGACGATCATGAGCGCGGCGGTGCAGATGGTGGCGAGGATCAGCCACCGCCGTGGGTCGACATCGCCGGCGCTGACGACGCCACTGAAACGCCTGAACGCCGCTGTGCTGGTTGTTGCCTGGGCTATTGACCTTGGTTGTCGCTCATACCCAGGCGACGAACCGGCCGCCGCTCAGGGGACAGCCCGGATCAGAAGTGCCGGCCGCCGGGTCAGCAACCGCCGTCCGGGGGCTCGGGGTTAGCGTCTGGGCTGTGCTGGAATTGTGGGCCCCGTTGGTGTCCCCTGCGCTGCTGTTCGTTCGTCGTACCGGTGAGAGCCACTGACTGCGGAGGTTGCGATGCAGTACGCCATGATGATCTACGCGGAGCCCGGCTACGCGGAGGCGCTGCCGGATGCGGAACGTGAGGCGGTGCAGGCCGAGTTTGCGGCGCTGCTTGATGACGCCCGCTGCGTCACGGCTGCGCAGTTGCAGCCCGCCGAGACGGCGACCTGCGTGCGGGTCGCCGGTGGCCGGACGCTGATGACCGATGGCCCGTTCGCCGACACCAAGGAGGTGCTCGGCGGCTTCATGCCTGGTCGAGGCGGCCAACCTGGACGAGGCTGATCGAGGTGGCGGCGCGCATCCCGGTCACCCGGTTCGGCGGCACCGTCGAGGTCAGGCCGGTGGTGGCGCGCTGAGGGAGCTGGAGGAGGTCTTCCGGGACGAGTGGGGCCGGGTGCTGGCCTCGCTGGTCGGGTTCCTCGGTGACTTCGACAAGGCCGAGGATGCGGCGCAGGAGGCGTTCGCGATCGCGGCGGAACGCTGGCCGGAGAAGGGGGAAGGGGAGGCGGGTGGGTGGCCAGCCAACCCGGGTGCGTGGCTGACTGACGACGGCCCGCAACCGGGCGATCGACCGGATCCGCCGGGAGCGCACCCTGGCCGAGAAGATCCGCCTGCTGCCGGTACCGGAGACCGTGATGGACGAGTTCGACGACACCGTGATCAAGGACGAACGGCTCGAGCTGATCTTTACCTGCTGCCATCCGGCGCTGCCGCTGGACGGGCAGGTGGCGCTCACGCTGCGGGCCCTGGGTGGCCTGGAGACCGCCGAGATCGCCCGGGCATTCCTGGTCTCCGAGGAGACCATGAAGCGGCGCCTGTCCCGCGCCAAGGCCAAGATCAAGGCGACCGGGATCCCGTTCGCGGTTCCCGCAGCGCACCTGCTGCCCGAGCGCCTCGACGCGGTGCTGGCCGTCGTCTACCTGATCTACAACGAGGGCTACAGCGGCCGGGTCGACCTCGCCGCCGAAGCCATCCGGTTGGGGCGAGTGCTCGCCACGCTCATGCCGGACGAGCCGGAGGCACACGGGCTGCTGGCGCTGATGATGATCCACCACGCCCGGCGGCGGGCCCGGTTCTCCGGCGAGGATCTCGTACTGCTGGAGGACCAGGACCGTTCGCTGTGGGACACGCGCCAGATCGCGGCGGGACGGGCGGTGCTGGACCGGGCGGTCGCGCTGGGCGGCCGCGGCGCCTACGTCATCCAGGCCGCGATCGCGTCGCTGCAGACCGCCGAGCCGATCGACTGGCCGCAGGTCGCCGAGCTGTACCGGCGACTGGCCGAGCTCACCGGCTCCGCGGTGGTCGAGCTCAACCACGCCGTGGCCCTCGCCCAGGCCGGCGACCCCGCCGTCGCGCTGCGCGCCGTCGACCGCCTCGACCTGGACGGCTACCTGTACTTCCACTCGACCCGCGGCGAGCTGCTGCGGCGTCTCGGCCGCGACGTCGAGGCCCGGGCGGCCTACCGCCGGGCGCTGGAGCTGGCCACCTCGATCCCCGAGCGGCGGTTCCTGACCCGGCGACTCGAACAGCTCTAACCCGGCTGTCCCCCGGGCGGCCGCTCGTTCGTCGCCTGGATGTGAGGGTCCACTCCCGCACGGAAGGAAGTCAGTCGATGAACGTGATGATGATTCGCGCCAAGATCAAGGAAGAGAACGTGCCCGACACGCAGGCAGCCACCGAAAAGGTCATCCAGGCGCTTGAGCAGGCGCAGCCTGACGTCCACTACGCCGTGACCAGGCTCAGCGACGGCGTCACCGTTCTCGCATTCCTGGAGATCGAGCCCGGCCAGGAGCACCCGCTGCTCCCGTTTCCCGAGTACGCGGAGATGCTGGAAAACCTCAAGGGCTGGTACGCAGAGCCGCCGACAGTGGAGCAGATGACGGTCATCGGCTCGTACCAGCTGTTCTGAGCCCGTGCGGCCGTCGCATGGCCGGTCGCCCTCGCCGCGGTCGGCCATGCGTGGGCCAGGAGCATGGCTTCGGCGCGGATTCCACTGCCGCGCCACGGCCGGCTCGCGCGGCCTGGCGCAGCTGGAGGAGGCCTTCTCCGCCAGCACCCGGGATATGCAGCAGGCGAGGCCCCTCCCTGGTGATCGCGACCAACCGCGCCGCGTGCTGCCGCCTCTGCTGGGCAGCACCTGAGGGGGCCTCACCCCTTCTCGGGTGGCAGGAGCTCGAGGCGCGGCGCGGCTCGAGCGGCCAGTGCCGCCGCGACGTCCGGCGGCACTGGCACGTTCGAGCCCTGGAAGCCGCGGAACGGGCGGAACGATCCGAGCTGGACGTCCTCCAGCAGCTCCGACCTCAGCAGCGGCGGGCGGATGCGGCCGTCGAACCGGATGTCGGTCCGCCACCGGAAGTGTGCGGGATCAGATGGCTGAACGGGGTGCTCGTACGTCTCCGACACGATCGTCGCGACGTAGTAGATGCCGGGATCCTTCGGTCCCACCACCTGCAACCAGACCCGGTCACCGATCGCCATCCGATCCCGGTACCGCGGCGTGCCCCACCACTGCTCTCGGGACGCCGCCACCGCGGCGTCCAGGTCGTAGTGCCGGGGGTTGCCCTGAAAGATCCAGTCCGTCATGGCTTCGCAGCCTAGGTCCATTGAGCCGCGCCAGCAGGCGTGCCGAAGGCGCGCCGGGCAGGATACGAGTGCCAGTGCGCTCACCGTAGTCCTGCTGTTCGGCTGGTTCCCTCTCGTCTACGGTGTCTGGCAGGTCGTCCTCGGCGTCGAGCCGCGCAACAGGAGGTCGGTGTGATGGATCCCGAAGAGATCGTGCGTAAGTTCTTCGACTGCTACACCGACGGCCGCCCGGAGGATTTCGACGCGGTCGTCGCGCCCGACTATGTCGACTACGGTCACACGCCGCCCGGGCTCGGGCCGCAAGGAGCGCGCGACGACTACGAGAACGCGATCAGGCTGGCCGGCGGCGTGATCCGCTACCAGATTGACGCGCTGGTACCCGACGGCGACATGGTGGCGGTCGCCTGGACCGGCACCCTGCCCAGCGGCGCGGAGCTGCGCGGCCTCAGCCTGTACCGGACCTCCGGCGGCTTGCTCCGTTCCACCCGGCACGCCCTCATCGGGAACCTGCCCTCCTGATCCCTGAAGAGCTCTACTCCCCCCAGGCTGTCGCTGAATGATCGAGCCTGGAC
Organism: uncultured Actinomycetota bacterium; assembly: GCA_963834695.1. Taxonomy (GTDB): domain Bacteria; phylum Actinomycetota; class Actinomycetes; order Streptosporangiales; family Streptosporangiaceae; genus JASHPR01. The sequence goes on along the minus strand of CAWIDQ010000032.1, from coordinate 404 downwards.
GCCCGGCTCATGCTGGGCGTCCGCGAAGCCAGCCCGACCGACTAGGCGCGGCCCAGTCTTACGTTGCTCTCAGCGCGTTGGGCGGGAGCCGTGACCGCCAGCAGCGCCGGCGCCCGGAGAGCAGGCCCGCGGACAGCTCCGGCTACGCCGATGTTGTCGACCTGCCCGGCCCCTGTACGGGCAGGTCGAGGTCGGCGTAGCCGGAGCCGCGTCGTGCTCGGCGATCGCGAGCGGATGCGGAACGTGCCCGGATCCGCGTGGCGGGCTCGCGAGATGCCGGAGCAGTCCCCTCCTGACTGCTCCGACACCTGCTGGTCCATGCAGAGCGTGATCTTCCAGTGACCTCCACCGCCGGCGGCGATCATGCCATCACCTCGGCGAACACCTGCTGGGTGCTGAGCTCG
>CAWIDQ010000031.1:0-25305 GCA_963834695.1 uncultured Actinomycetota bacterium | reverse complement strand
GCTACCCGGCCGCCCGGGGTAACCCGCCCGGCCAGCAGCTTTGCGCCCATGCGGACGGGCTTTCCGGTGGACATCGCCGATCGACGGCTGCGGCGGTGCCGAACGTCGCCGGCGTGTTCGGTCACGACACGCGACTGCTTGGCCCGGATCCGGCGGGCTGGACCACGCGCCCGCTGGGCTAAGCCGGGCGACGCCGCACTTCACCGCCTGCTGGCGGGTACGGCGTCGTCACGGGTGACCCGAGGCGACCGCCACAGCCCGCCGAGCACGCACAGCGGGACGACGGCCAGACCGGCGAGTGCCCAGGCCAGGCCGAAGCGCTGGGCCAGCAGCCCGACAGCGAGCGGGCACCACGCCGCCGAGCAGGCCCGCGGCGCTGGACAGCGACACCGCGATCCCGCTGGAGTCCGGCAGGCTGCCGTACAGCCGGGCCTGCAGCAGCGGGTACCACGGCGCGGTCGCGAAGCCCAGGCCGCCGAGCAGCAGCAGCTTGAGCCCGATCCCCGGGGCGAGCAGGAAGCCCGGGTACAGCAGCGCGGCCGCGGCGGCGCTGACCCGCAGCAGGCTCAGCCCCCCGGCCCAGGCAGCGCAGAGCCCAGACGACCGCGGCGTCCCCGGCCAGCCCGGCACCCAGCCGGATCGCCACGCCGAACGCCGCCTGGTCGGGCGTGGCGTGCACCACGTCCACCAGGTACAGGGCCACGAACCCGGTCAGGACGTCCAGCAGCAGGTCGCGGACCTGAAGCAGGACCAGGCAGCGCGCGACCCCAGGGCGCCGCAGCGCGGCCAGCACGCGGCGCACCGCAGCCACCGCCCCCGGCCGGGCCGGAGGCTCGCCGGCCGGGTGGTAGCGGGCGCGGGGCGGCCGGGCGCGGGTCAGGTCCGGAGCAGTCCCCGGCGCACGTAGAGCGCATCGCCCTTGTTGTCCATCAGTACCAGGACGAAGTTGCGGTGGAAGTAGGCCCTCAGCGCAGGCGTCCAGGCGATCCGGCGGCGGTTGTAGATGCCGGACAGCCAGACGTACTGGGCGTGCACGAACGCCTGCCGCATGACCGCCGCCACGGCCGGGAAGTTGCCGGCGCCGTTGAGCGCGTCCCGTCCCGAGCTGAGGGCATAGTCGACGGCCAGGGGGTCGATCATCTGCGAGCAGCCGGGCACGTCGGAGTAGAACCGGTTGGCGGCGATGGTGAAGGACGCCTGGTCGGTCAGCACGCACGCCCCGGGCGGGATCGTCCGCCGGGCCGCGGCGACGTTCCTGGAGCCGACCCTGGGCGTGATGGTGGACTCCGCATGGCCCTGGATGACCGCGAATACCACGATCACCAGGCCGGCGAGGCCAGCGGCGGTCCACGTCAGCCAGCGTCGAGCTTCAGGCCTTGCCGCGGGCGAGCGGACCGCATCCAGCAGCCGGGACGCGGACAGGGCTATCGCCAGGGCGGCGAACGGCTCCAGGAAACCGGGAAAGTGAAAGAGGAAGCCCGGCGGCCACATGAACGCGATCACGATCAGCGCGGCGGTCGCCACCGCGAACCAGTCCAGCGGCGGCGGCGGGCGGCGGGTGATGACCCAGGCGCCGGCCAGGGTCGCGGCCACGAAGCCCAGCACGGCCAGCGACACGAGCAGCAGGGTCAGGTGCCCGGGATTCACCAGATAGTTGAGCCCGGTCATCTGCTGCAGCCGGAACCAGTACGGCACCCAGATCTGCCCGTGCCTGACCAACTGAGCGACGAACACGCTCTGGTAGAACCCGCGCGGGGACAGGATCACGAACGGCACGACCGGAACCAGGAAGCCGACCGCCAGCCCGCCAGCGTAGATCGCTGCCCTCCTCGGCCGGGGCAGGGCGAGCGCCATCACGACCAGCACCGGGATGATCGCCCAGGACTCGATCGCGCCCGCGAACCCGAACACGACCCCGCCCGCCAGCAGGCGCCTGCCGCCGCCCGCCAGCCGGTCACCGTCAAACACCACGAGCGCGCCGGCCAGGCAGAACAGCGCGACCCACGGCTCGATGAAGATCGTGCGGGCGTCCCCCACGCTGGCGGGGAAGACCGCGAGCAGCCCGCAGGTCACGGTCACCGCCAGCAGCCCGCGGTGGCGCACCAGCAGGCCGCCCAGGACCACCGCGGCCGTACTGACCAAGAGGGTCAGGATCCGGGCGATCGCCATGCCCCGGGCGGTGCCGATCACCTTGGCCGCCAGCGCGGCCGGAGTCAGCAGTAGCGTGAGCCCCGGCGGCTGCGCGAACACGAAGTCGCGGTACGGAATCGCGCCCTGCACCAGGCGCAGCGCGCTGGCGAAATACACTCCGTCGTCGTACCAGGCGACGCCGAGCAGCACGCCGGGCCGCGTGATCTGGTAGATCCGCAGGCCCAGGGCCAGTAGCGTGGCCGCGGCGATGACGGCGCCGACCGGCGTGCGGGGGAAGATGCGCAGCCCCCCGCGGGCCGGGGAAGTGTCCTGCGACCCGGCAGCCGACGACACCTTCGCTGCGCTCACCGGTGGCAACCCCTCCGCAGGCTTCGGCCGGATCGGGCTCCGGATCGAGGCCGTGACAGGGGCGCCAGGATGTCCCCCGCGGGCCCAGTTCCAGCGCCACCCTACCCGAGCGAGCCGGCCGCCAAGGCCGTCGGCGACGGGCATTCCCCTGGCGTTAAGGTTCCCGTACGGCGGTGAGCTTGTCCGGATTGCGCACCGCGTCGATGGCCACGAAATCTGTGACATCTCCGCCTTTCTCGGCCAGAGGCAATGCCCGCGCCTCCGCGGGCGGTCATGCTTGGCGTGGCAGCACCGGGAGCGGGAAACCAACGGAGGTCGCGGCGAGGTCGGCAGGCACAGGAGGTGTGCGCGGGCATGACGCTGATCTACCTGGTGCAGCACGGCGAGAAGGAGCCCGGGCCGGGCGACCCCGGGCTGACGGACACCGGGCGCGAGCAGGCGGCCCGCACCGCGCGGTGGCTGCACCCGTTAGGCCTGACGGCGGTGTACAGCAGCCCGCAGCGGCGCGCCTGGGAGACCGGGCAGATGATCGCCTTGGTGAGCGGACTGCGCCTGCGGCGCGACGTCCGGTTGCGCGAGCGCATGAACTGGGACGACGGCCAGGCCTCGGAGACGTTCATGGCCGAGTGGGCCCGCTCGTCCCGGGAACGGGACTACGTGCCCAGCTGCGGGGACTCCTCGCGCCGGGCGGGCGAGCGGCTGCGCGCGTTCCTGCTCGACGTGGCCGCCGAGCCCGGGCCGGTCGCCGCCGCCACCCACGGCGGGGTCACCGTGGACCTGCTCCGTACGCTGCTCGGCGACCGCGCGCTGCCCCGCGGCCTGGTCAGCGAGGGCGTGCCAGCGTGCGCCATCACCACGGTCCACGACCTGGATGTGATCAAGATCGCTTCCGTGGCCCACCTCTGGGGACCGTTATAGCTAGAGCGCCGTGCGGGCCTTGGAGCGCGGATCGCTGGCCAGGGAGCCGCTGTGGAAGACCCCGGCCATGGCCCGGTGCCGCCAGGCGGCCGTGGAGTCGTACAGTTCCTGGCCCGTGTCCACCGTCGTCAGCAGGACGCCCGGCCGGTTGCGGCGCAGGCGGCCGACCGTGATGCCGTCCGCCCGGACCGAAAAGGCCGGCCAGCAGCTCTGCGGCGCCGACGAGTTCGGGCAGCTGATCCACACGTGGTTGAAGGCAGCCTCGGCCGTCATGGCCGCGGGCATGGTGATGCCGGGATACGTGTAAGTGGCCGCGTTGCTGAGCGGCAAGAATTCGGGACCGATGACCTTTTCCGACTCGGCGATCTGCTCCGCCGAGACACGGGCCGCGTGGAAGGAATGGAATACGAGGTCCACGCCCTGCTTCTTGTACCAGCGGTACAGCTCGGGAAAGCGGTAGTCGTAGCAGATCAGGGCCCCGCAGCGGACCCCGTTGATGGTCCAGGCGCTGAAATGGCCGCCGGGGCTGTAGTGCGCCAGATCGCCCGTGCGCCCGTCCGGGCCGCCCGCGCAGAACATCTTGTCGTAGCGGTCGACGACCTGCCCTGAGTTGTCGATGATGTACAAGCTGTTGTGCGGCTTATGCCCGCTGCCCAGACGGTGCGCGGAGCCGAGGACCAGCCAGATCCGGCCCGGCGGGCGCAGTCGAGCACCTCGGACGTCGCCCGGCTCAGCCCGTCCCAGTCGAAGCCCGCGAAGCTCTCGAAATCCGTCCCGGCATAACCGGACAGCGCGGCCTCGGGAAAATGGGCCACGTCCGCGCCCTGCCGCTTCGCGGCCTGCGTTTGCCGCTTGACGTAGCCGAGGTTGGCCCGGATGTCGGCGCTGACCGGGAATTGGCACGTCGCCACGCTGACCATGCCCATGCCCTCATGATGCCAGCCCGGCCTGGCCGCCGGCCCAGGCTAGGTCCCGGCGGACGCTGAGCCGGGCGCGGGGGAGGTCCGGCGCCGCTTGCGCGCCGGGCGCCCGGGGTCCGCCGTGGTCGCGGCCAGCGGCAGCCGGGAGGGAGGCTTGATCTCGGCCAGCCGGAGGTAGGTCACCAGCCGCTGCCCGCCCCGGGCGGCCAGGTTGGCCAGCACCTGCTGGAGCTCGGTGACGTCGCGAGCCACGACGGTGAGCAGGTAGTCCGTCTCGCCGGCGACATTGTCCGCCGCGATGATCTGCGGCAGCGCCCGGATCTGGTCGTCGAAGACCCGGCTGGAATGCGGATCGTGACGCGCGAGCGTGGCCGTCACATACAGCTGCAGCGGGAACCCGGCCGCCGCGGGGTCCAGCTGGGCGCTGATGATGCGGATGACCCCGGACTCCTTCAGCCAGCGGACCCGGTGCAGCGTCGCCGCCGGGGACAGGCCGACGAGACCGGCCAGCTCCACGTTCGTGCGGTCCGCATCGACCTGCAACGCGGTGAGCAACTTAACGTCAACTTCGTCAAGTTCAACAGCCATCTTGTGATACATCATTTCGCCTAAGCGCCCTAAGAGCAAATTACGAGCCATCGGGCGGCGACCATGGCGGTATGAACACCAACCGTGGCCACGCAGTCGCCGCCCTCACCGCTGCCGGGCTGCTCTGGGGCACCACCGTGCCGCTGTCCAAGCTGGCCCTGGAGTGGCTGCCGCCAGGCTGGCTGACGTTCGCGCGGTTCGGCCTGGCCGCCGCGGTATTGCTCGCCGTCGCCTGGCGTCGCGGGGTCCGCGCCGCCTGCACTCCGCGGGTCCTGGCCTCCGGCGCGCTCGGGTACGGCGGATCGGTCGTCGTGCAGAACGCCGGCATCACCCGGACCAGCGTCATTCACGCGGCGCTGCTGATCGGCACCGTGCCGGTGATGGTCGCGGTCACCGCGGCGCTCTGGCAGCGGACCGTGGCCCGCCCGGTGGCCTGGGCCGGGTTCGCGGTGTCGCTGGTCGGCGTGGGCCTGGTCACCGGCGGCCGGGGTGGTGGCGCCACGGCCGCGGGCGACGGCCTGGTGCTCGCGTCGCTGCTGCTGTCGGCCACGTTCACCGTGGCCCAGGGCGGCCTGCTGCGCGGCCGCGACCCGGTCGCGGTCACCGCCGTGCAGTTTCTCGGCGCCGCCCTGGCGGTACTGCCGTTCTCGGTGATCACGGAGGGCGCGCCGCCCGCCCCGCCCGCCCCGGGCGCGGTGCTGGCCACCGTCGCCCTCGCGGCCGGCGGCACGGTGCTGCCGTTCACCCTCTTCGCTTACGGGCAGAGCCGGGTATCCGCCGAGGTGGCCGGGGCCTTTTACAACATCGAGCCGCTGGTGGGCGCCGTGATCGGCGTCGTCGCGTTCGGCGACCCGGCCGGGCCGGTCCAGGCCGTCGGCGGCACGGCCATCGTCGCGGGCATCGCCCTCAGCAGCCTCCCGCTGCTGAGCGGCGGCGCGGCGCGGCCGCCGACCGCCCGCGCCGCCGAGCGCACCGCCCGCGCCGCCGAGCGCCCGGCGGCCCGGCACCTCCCGGGCCGCGTCCTGACCGGGCGGTTGCCGCCGCCGGCGGTCAGGCGCGGGGCGTGCTCCACTCGCTGGCCAGCAGCCCGTAGACGATCTCGTCGCGGCGCTCGCCCGGGAAAGCGAGCCCCTGGCGCAGCACCCCTTCCTCGACGAAGCCCAGGCGGCGGGCCAGGGCGCGGCTGCGCTCGTTCGCAGGCTCGGTGTGCAGCGAGACCCGCTCGATGCCGAGCGCACCGAACCCGTGATCGAGAACTGCGGCCACGGCTCTCGACGCCAGCCCGCGGCCCTCGTGCCCGCCGTCGATCCAGTAGCCGATCTCCGCGCTGCGCGAGTACGGGGTGATGTGCAGGCTCACCGCCCCGGTGAGACGCCACTGGCCCCGGTCGCGCACCGCGATCGCCACCGGCAGTTCCAGGCCCGCCAGCCAGTTCCGCGCGCTGGCCTCCAGGAACGAGCGCGTCTCTTCCAGCGCCGGGGGGGCGATGGCCCACGGCTCCCACCGGCCCAGTCGCTCGCGGTTGGCGACCAGCAGAGCATGGTAGGCGTCGGTGATCGAGGGTGTCCTCAGCACCAGGGCCTCGTCGCCGGACAGCGGGAAGCTGAACATCGGCGGCGGAATCGTGGTCACCGCTGCGCTCCCTGCGGTGCGGTCGACCGCTTGGCCCAGTCGGCCCAGCCGCCGAGCGCTTCGTTGATCCGGGCGCTGGCCTCGACGGCCACGCGCAGCGACTGCGTCTGCGGGCTGTCCCCGTAGTCGCCCCGGTCCTTGGCCTCGGCGAGGTCCCGGTACTTCCGGGCCAGGGCGTGGAAGTAGGCCGCCTCGCGGTCGAGGTGGTCGGCGAGTTCGGCAGGAGTCATCAGCCAGAAGAAAGCGGACCGCAGCAGGGGCTCCAGCCGGAGCGTGTGATCGACCTCGGCGGACGTGAGCCAGCGCCGCACCTCCGCCACCCCGGCCTCGGTCGCCCGGTACGCCTTGCGTCCGCGCGGCCCCTGCGAGTCGACCTCGATCAGCCCGTCGTCCTGCAGCTTGCGCAGCTCGCCGTAGATCTGGGGATGCCCGGCGGGCCAGACTGATCCGAGGATTTCCTGAAACCGTCGGCTCAGGTCCCACCCGCTGGCCGGTTCCCCGGCGAGCAGCCCGATCAGGGCGTGCCGCAGTGACATGACCCCGCCTCACGAACGAGTCGAATACAACATGTCAATATTGACATGTTCAGAGCAACGTGCCAGGCTCGTTTCACCTGTCAACAGTAACGTGTCTGTTCCGACATGCGACCCGCGCCATTTATCCATAACGGGCTGCGCGCCCGGTACCGAGGAGGTCCAGCATGACCGAGCCGCCGGCCACCGACGTGCGCAAGTCCATCAGGCTCCCGGCCTCGGTCGACGAGGCATTCACGGTCTTTACGCAGAGGCCGATCGAGTGGTTGCCGGCCGGGCACACGTTCATTACGAACCCGGGGTCCATCACGATGGAGCCGCGGGCGGGCGGCCGGTTCTACGAGCGCGGCGCGGACGGAACGGAGGTCACCCGGGGCACGATCGTGGAGTGGGCGCCGCCGAACCGGCTCGTGGTGACCTGGCGGATCGGCCCGGGCTGGCGGCCCGTGTTCGACGACGAGAAGGCGAGCCGCAGCGAGGCCGAGTTCGCCGCCGCTGGGCCGGATGCCACCGACGTGGTGCTGACCTACACGCAACTGTACCGGCACGGCGAGATGGCCGGGATCATCCGGTCCGCGATCGCGGCTCCCGGTCCCGGCGAGACCCTGGAGAGATACGCCGAGGCGGTGGCCCGGCACGCCGCTGCCCATTCTCGGCCCTAAGGTTGTTCTCCGGGTGTTCACCCACCCGGGGTGACGCCGGGCCGACGCGGCCCGGTGACCCTGGGGGAGTGAGGCGCCGCGGGTGCGCCAGAGTCGCCGACTGCCGGAGTCCCGCGGAAACCAGAAGAGGTGGTAGGTGACCAGTCAGCCGGGCGGGCAGACCCCAAAGTTGAGCGAGAAGGGGCAGCAAGAAGTCCGTCACGCAGAAGTTGCGCTGCGGTCGCTCGGGCAGCCGAACTCGGTGTCCGGTGAGTTCAACTTCTGGGACAACCGGTACGAGATGCGGCGGCTGTTCTCGGAACTGCTGGGGACGTTCTTCCTGGTGCTGGTCGCGGTGGGCGGCGGCATGGTCAGCGCCCGGTTCGGGGGCAGCGCGGTCCCGTACACCGCGAAGGTGGTGGCGCCGGCGCTGATGGTGGCGGCGATCATCCTGTTCATGGGGACGGTCTCGGGTGCGCACCTGAATCCCGCGGTGAGCTTCGCGTTCGCGCTGCGGGGCGACTTCCCGTGGAGGCGCGTGCCCGCGTATATCGTGGCCCAGTTCGTCGGCGCGATCCTGGCCACCCTGCTGCTGTGGGCGCTGATCGGCAAGCAGGGCAGCGCGGGCCTGACCCTGCCCGGGCCCGGCATCTCCACGACCACCGCGATGCTGTGGGAACTGGTGCTGACCACGGGGCTGGTGAGCGTGATCCTGGGCACCGCGTCCGGGGCCCAGCAGATCGGGGCGCTGGCCGCCATCGCCGTGGGCAGCTACATCGCGCTGGCCGGGCTGTGGGGGTCTCCGGTCAGCGGCGCGTCGATGAACCCGGCCCGCTCGCTCGGGCCCGCCCTGGTCCTCGGTGACTGGACCGCGTGGTGGGCGTACCTGGCCGGGCCGGTGGCCGGCGGGGCCATCGCGGTCGGCTTCGCCTTCATCCTGCGCGGGCATGGCGGCGGCCAAAGCGGGGTATCGGCGGCGCAGGGCACGCTCGGCGTGCACTGGCACCCCGGCCCCGAGCCGACCGCGAGTGCAGCCTCACCCGGGGACGGCCGGTCCTGAGCCCGGCCCGGCCGCGCCGGCCGGGCCGGTCAGCCGGCGCCGCGTGCGGGCCGACGTGGTTCCGGGATGGCCTGCCGCTGGTGGTGCTGACCGAGGTGCTGGTAGTAGGCGGTCACGCCGAGCGCGATCGGGTACGGGCCGCGGATCCGCTGAAGCTCAGATGAGACCTCGTCATAATCCAGGTCGGGATGGTCACCACAGTCGCAGCAGATGATCTCGAACGCATCGGTGTAGCCGCCCTCCGCCTGGCCCGCCACGATGCGGGTGGCCTGGCGCCGCAGGACCACAGTCCAGTCCTGCCCGGGCTCAACACGAGTGCTCATGCCTGCCCCTACGCGATGAGTTGCCACGGACCTTCCATAATGCGCACCGTTCGCGCCAGGTATCAAGGGTCTTTAGTCTCGGGCAAAAGCCCCGTTACTGGTTAAAACCGGGTGAATGACAACGTCAGGCGGCGGCCCAGGCCATCCCCTCGGCGCGCTGCGCGAGCGGGAATTGCCTGATCTCTCCGGGGGCCATCAAGCCGAAGACCGTGGTCAGGTGCCTCATCCAGTCGATGTCGGTGACCATGGCGATGCGCTTCCAGGCCCGGAGGTGCCCGACGCCGACTTTGAGGTCCTGCCACGCGGCACCGCCCGACATCCCGCGGAACTCGGGGATGACGACCACGAACCGGACCACGCCTCCGGCTGCGGCGCGCTCCAGGGCCGGGAGCACGACGTCGCGGTAGTCCTCGGCGTGCAGCGTGCCCGTGGCCTCGAACCCGATGACCCCCGCGGGCATGTCGGTGAGTTCCTTGATCATCGCGGCGGCTCCTCTCTCCTGTGCCCTCCGGGTAAGCAAATCACGGGCCTGACGCCCGGGGATGAGCGCAGACGGCACCCCACGTGTCCATCGGTGGTCGTGATAGTCGTGATAGCGACCAGCGACGGACACTTTCCGCTGGGAGGCCGGCCGAAGCCAACGCGGCGAGGCGGCCGCAGCGATGCCGGTGGGGCTGGCGAAACCAGCGCGGCACGGACACGATTAAATGGCTGCTGCCCCGTTCTGACGTTCTGAAAGGAACCCGCCATGCCCGACAGCGACACGCCCGTTATGGACACTCTCGCGGTGATGACCGCAGCCTCGCTGGAGAACAGCGACCTGTCCCCGCGCGAATTCATGATCGCCCGGATCGCGGCCCTGGCCGCGGTAGCCGCGCCCCCCGCGTCCTACGCGCTCAACGTCGGGGCAGCGGCCGATTCCGGTATCACCCTCGACGACGTCCAGGACATCCTCGTGGCGGTGGCGCCCATCGTCGGCACGGCCCGCGTGGTCTCGGCAGCGGCAGGCATCGCCGAGGGCCTGGGCCTGGTGATCGCGCTGGCCGAGGCGGAGCTCGAAGCCGAGCTCGACGAGCTCGACGAGCTCGACGACGACGATGACGATGACGATGACGACGAGGAGACGACCACGATGCCCTGACCGGCGTCACCGGGCGGTGACCGGCACCGGCGGCGGCGGCCCGGTCACCGCCGCCGCCGGTGCGGTCAGCTCACGTGCTGCGAGTGCGAGGCTCTTTACTGTATCTATAAGCTTTCTTTACCTTACGGCCGGAACCGGGCGCCGGGAAAGGTCGGCGGTCGCGCCCCGGCCGCTCAGCTCTGCGCTCTGGCCTGCGGCTCGTGATGGCCGACGGTCAAGGCGTCGCGGTCATGTGTCTGGGCGTTCAGCTCACCGCCCACCAGGAACGCCAGCCCGACCAGGTAGAACCAGAACAGCAGGATGACCACCCCGGCCAGCGCCCCGTAGGTCTTGCCGTACGAGCCGAACTTGGCCACGTAGAACGAGAAGCCGAGCGACGCGAGCAGGAAGATGCCGGTGCTGGCCAGGCCGCCCAGGCTGACCCACTGCCATCGCGGCGTCTCGCGGTTCGGTGCGTAGTAGTCGTAGAACGAGAACAGCAGCGTGATCATGATGATCGTCAGCAACCAGCGGACTATGTCCCAGAGGACCAGGAAGGCGGCGTGCCCGAAGGGCAGGTGACCTTCCAGCCCGTGCCCGATCGACGAGCCGAACACGATCAGGGCCGCGGCGATCCCGCCCAGCACGACGGTCGCCAGCATGAGCGGGATCGTCCGCAGCCGTTTGGCCAGAAACTTGGGATCTTCCACGCCGTAGGCCACGTTCAGCCCCGATTCCAGCACCGACACCCCGCCCGAGGCGCTCCAGATCGCGATGACCACGCCGATGATCACGGCCGTGAGCGAGCCCCGGGCCGACTTGCTGGTCGCGGAGTGGATGGCCTCGGTAAAGACCGACGACGCGCCGGGCGGCAGCGCCGTGCTCAGGCCCTTGACCAGGCGTTGCACCTCGCTCGTCCCCAGGTGAAGCAGGCTGGTCAGGCCGAGCAGCGCGATCAGCGCCGGGAACAGCGCGAGGAACCAGTGGTAGGCCAGGCTCCCGGCCATCATGCTGCAGCGGTCGGTGCGGAAGTTCGTTAAGGTGCGCTTGAGGGTGTCACGCCAGCCGGACTGGGCGGCTTTCGGCAGGGCAGAAGGTTCGCCGGACATAGACCACGTCCTCTATCTCCCTATCTGCGGCACACGGCCCACCCTACGCCCGGCCTCCGGAGCTGAGGCCGGCCGGGGACCCGGCCGCCTCAGCGTTCCGTGATTTCTACGGCACTACGTAGTTGACGGAGGTTCCCCAGTTGGCGAAGCCGTCCCTGGTTCCGCCGCAGGTGGCGAGCGTCAGCGTGAACTTGGGGGGCACGCAACTCGGATACTGGATGTAGTTGGTAGCGAAGTCGATCCTGCCGCCGGTCCACGGCGCGAAGACCGCCCAGCTGTAGTCCCCCCAGCGCGGCCGGGTAGGACCGGGATAGCCCTGGTACTCGGTGAAGCCGTCCTGCGGCGACCGACCCAGGTCGACCACGTGGACAGGCCCCAGCAGGCCACCCGACCAGCTGGACACCCGGCCGAACGCGGTGCTCGGGTAGAAGCCGCCGTGGTTGGCCTTGGTGGGCCCGCCGTTGCCGGTCAGCGTGAAGGTCATGATGGCCCCGCCGTTCCCGCCGTCCTGCCACGGGTAGCCTTCCGCGGCCATGGCCGGGAACGCCAGGTCCTCATGCTTGGGCGACACGTAGCCCTGGCTGGTGAGGCTGAAGACCCCGCGCTTGTCGAAGCTGCGGGTGCCGACGACCCAGTACGCGGCGCCCTGGTGCACCTCCGGGGCCGACTCCGACGTGTACGTCTGGTCGATCTCGGTCGACACCGCACCCCAGATCTGGTTCTGGGCCTGAGCGACCTGGGTGAAGCCGTCGCCGTTGGTGGCGATCCCGCCCTCGGGACAGGAGGCGGGCGGCGGAGTGCCCACGCTGAGGCCCGCGGCCCCGCACTCCTTGCCCAGCGGTATCGGCCCCTTCTTCTGCGGGGCCAGGAATCCCTCGCCGTAGTAGAACGCCGTGCCGGAGAACAGCTGGCCGCCGAACTGGACGGCGGAGCAGGCCGAGCAGTTGAAGCTGTTCAGGCTGCGGAGGCCGGTCCAGTCGAAGACGGCGAACCGGTTGTCACCGTTGCCGAAGAAATCGAGCGAGCTCAGCATGAACCCGGAGCCGCCGTGGGCGTTGTCGAACTGGCTCGGGTCGGCAGCCTGCGCCGGGATCGTCTGGTACCAGCAGGTGACCCCGGGCGCGCCGGTTGCATTGTCGGCCGCGCATGTCCCGTCTGGCGTCGGGAAGTAGCCCAGGTTCTCGATGGCCACGTTGAACTTGGGATTCGGCTTTCCGTTGGGCTTGGTGACGGGCAGGCCGCGCTCGAGCGCGTTCTTGTCGAACGCGAATTCCTGTGACCCGTTGAAGCCGCCGCCGCCGATGCCGGGCGCCGCCGGGTTGTCCGGGAACTCGTCGTAGAACAGGAGAAAGGCGTCCCGGGTCGTCGAGATCTTCGCGAAGTCATTGAACAGGTAGGGGTAGCCGGGCTCGTTCGGGTTGTAGTTCGCGTTGACGAAGTAGACGTTGTAGGGGCCGAACGGGTTCGAGCCCTTCGTCACCGCTATGCCCTCGTAGCAGTCGCTCGGTATCGTGCCGGTGAAGCAGCCGGCGAAGGCCCCGCCGCTGGCTTCGGAGTTGGTCGACACGATCTGGGTGAAGAACCAGTGCCCGCCGTTGTTGGCGTCATACAGGCACGAGATGTCTCCGCCGCTGCTGTATCCCAGACCGGTGAGTCCCATGATGGTGTCGAACGGAATCGGCGAGGACAGGCGCTGCAGGCGCTGGTTGAACACCAGGGCCTCGCCGATGTTGTTGGCCTCGACCACGTACCCCCGGCCGGCGCACAGGCCCTGGTCGGCGGGTTCGATGTCAGGCGGTACGAGCACGTTGGTGCTCAGCGTGCCGCTGTCGACCGCGTTGAGACCCTTCACGCCCCTGGCGCCACCCGAGGACATACTGATGGGATCGCAGCCCGGACCCAGCGGCTGGCAGCTGACCGTGGGCGGCGTGGGATCAGCGCCGTCGCGCTTGAACACCGGCGACGGCAGGGCGCGCGGTTCATCGGCCTTCGCCGCGGCGGCCAGCGCCTTCGCGGACGGCGCGCCCTTCGCAGCCGCCGCCGAAGGCGACGCGGTGGCGAGGGACGCCGTCGACGGCGACGGGTAGGGGCCCAGGAGCAGGGAGCAGCCGGGAGCGGAGCAGCCGGTGGCGGCCGGGCCCGTGAAGGTGGGCGCCCCGGTTCCCAGGCTTGACGACGTGACGTGGCTGGTTGTCTTGGCCGCCTTGGCGGCAGGTGCTGCGGACGCCCCGGCCGAGAACGCGACGAACGCGATCGGCAGCGACAACAGCGACAGCAGGGTGATGATTTTACGTGCGAGGCTCTTCCTGACCGGGTGCATGGTGACCACCAATGCAGTTGTGACCCGCCCCCCGTGAAGATTGCGCGCAAGGCGCCGGCTCCCGCACCCGGGGCCTAGTGCGGGGCTTAATGGTGCCCGCGCCGGAAGGCCGGTACGGGACTTCATCGTGCCCGTCGGGGACTGCTCGCGCGCTACCGCGTCGCGCTCATATCGTGCAGCGCGCGGCCAGGCGCGTCAAGACCGTGACGTAATGGTCCGTAAGGTGACCATCCACAAGCCGGCTGGCGATTGAAGGCAGCGGCTACCATCGCACGCGATGAACGATCTTCCTCTGCCCGGCGACCCGCCGGGTCTCACCATGTGCGTCGACTACCACACCGCGGGCGAGCCCTTCCGCATCGTGACGTCCGCCATCCCCGAGCTGGCCGGCGACACGGTGGCCGAGCGCCGCGTGCGCGCCCAGCATCATGCTGGCCTGGACGCGATCCGCAAGCTGCTCTGCCACGAACCGCGCGGCCACGCGGACATGTACGGGTGCTTCCAGGTCCAGCCCGACGATGAAGAGGCGGACCTGGGCGTGCTCTTCTGGCACAAGGATGGCTATTCCACGGCCTGCGGGCACGGCACGATCGCGTTGGGCGTCTGGGCGGTGGACAGCGGGCTCGTCCCGGCCGACCCGGACGGGAGCACCGACGTGATCGTCGACGTTCCGTCGGGTCGCGTGGTCGCCCGTGTGCACTGCACGCACGGCGTGGTGCGGTCGGTGGCGTTCCGGAACGTCCCATCGTTCGTTATCGCGCGGGGCATCACCGTGACCACGTCCCGCGGGACCGTGGCCGTCGCGCTCACGTACGGGGGAGCAATCTACGCCACGGTCGCCGCGGAGGCCCTGGGCCTGTCCGTTGTGAATGACGACCTGAACGCTCTCATCGCCGTCGGCCGCGAGATCAAGCGCCAGGTTGACGAGGCCGGGCTGGCCGCGCACCCCGGTGACGCCCGGCTTTCGGGTCTGTACGGAACCATCTTCTACGACGACCTGGAAGAAGACGGGGACCACCTCCGGCAACGGAACGTGACCGTCTTCGCCGACGGGGAGGTGGACCGCTCCCCATGCGGGTCAGGTACCTGCGCCCGGATCGCGGAACTGGTGGCCGAGGGACGGCTCGGGATCGGCGACGAACTCCTGCACGAGTCCATCATCGGGACCAGCTTTCGCGCACGCGCCGTCGAGCGGCTCGGACAGGCAGACCATGGCGCCGTGATCCCCGAGGTCGAGGGCATGGCCTACCGGACCGGAGAGCACCGGTTCGTTCTTGATCCCGCCGACCCGCTCGGCACCGGGTTCGTGCTCCGCTGACTGGTCCTTCCCGGCTGCCTAAGCGCCCGGCTTTCGCTGATCGGGAGGGCAAAAGTCGGCGTGCCGGTGGACGAGCTTCCAGCAACCCGGCCTGCCCGCAAGGATCGGGCGATCCCGGCGGGTGGCCGCGACCTCCGCGGCAACGCGCTGCCGGTCGGCCACTTCCTTCCCTCTGGGCTGCTGTTCACCGCTCTCCGCCGCTTGAGCTGCTGGTGAAGGCGAGGTTCCCCGGGTACCCGTCCGGAAATATGGCGCCCGCGTATGCGTCGGAGAGGGCGTTGCCCAATGCTGCGCAGGCACCGGTCGTGCCCGTTTGCAGGTTGGCCAGGATGACGCCGAAGCCTGTGCCTGGTGTCGTGGCGCGGCCAAGATCACCCGGAGCGTGGGTCGCGCCGGTCACCAGCACATCGCCGCACCACAGCGGTGTACTGGTCTGAGTGGCCAGCTTCTTGTAGGCCCAGGCTTGCTCGCCGGGCTCGTCGTAGCCGTACCAGTACACGAGCCGGGTGCCGCTGTCGGCGACGCGGGCAGCGAGTTCGAGCGCGGAGTACCCGCCCGGGCCCCGGGCATCGGGATCGAACGGGTCGATGTGCACCAACCCGGGCCCGCGGGCTTGGCCATCCAGCCATGCGGCCACGGCCGTCATGCCATCGGTCTCGGCCACCTCGCAGTTGTGCAGGCCAAGTTCGCGTGACCAGCGGCGAAGGTCGGCGATGCTCTCCCGGTCGAGATCGCACAGCAGGTACGAGCTGGCGTCGCCGAGCACGGTCATCGCCAGTAATGCAGAGCCCGGATACACGCCGCGGTCGCTCTGGACGTAGGAAGCGGCGATCTCGCGGTACCGCGACCGGGCCAGCGCGGTAAAGCGCGGAGCGACCTCCAGGAAGCGCAGAATGCCGAATTCCCGCTCGCTATCGTGCACGACTGCGTACGCGCCCGAGCCCGCGTGAGTCTCCGCATACCAGCCTGGAGGTTCCCGCTCCAGTGCCTCAACCAGCGCGGCATGCTTCCAGACGTCGGCGATCTTCCCGAAATGGCGATTAGCCATGATCCACGTGCTTCCTGGTGGCCTTGTGGCGATAAGCGTTCCCGATGGACGACTAGTAGCCTAGAAGATCGTTTCGGCCCTTGCGGTGGCCAGCTCCCGCCCGGCGCGGCGTCGCCGCGTGCGCCGCCGCCTTGATACTTACCGCGGGTTGATGCGGCAACTGCTCTGCGAGATGCGCTGTCCCGGTACATGCAACGGCAGGGGCGATGACCTCAGTTCGGCCAGGGCCCAGACGTTCCGGCCCAGGGAGGCGTTCGCTGAACTCGCGTGCTGGTGCTAGGCATGAGCCCGGCGGAGGCGTTCGGCTGCTTGTGCCCGGAGCGCATCGCCGGACAACGGGGTGTCACCGTGCAGTGCCTCCCATACGTTGTACGCCGCCATCCACAAGCTGGCCGCCCACGCGATCTCCTGCTCCACGGCCGTGAACAAGCGCCTCCGAACGTCCTGATAAATCACGAGGAACGCCTCGGAGCTTTCGATCGGCGCCAGCGCGGGCGGCCCGGCACTGGCGAACGCCCCACTCGCCGCTCCCGCCAGCGCCGCCTCCGGTTGCCAGGCCAGGCTGTCCCAGTCGTGCACCGCCCATACCTCCCGGCCGTGCCACCGGAGGTTCTGCGCCTCGAAGTCGGCGTGGCCCAGCACGCACGGCAGGCCGGCGGCCAGTAGCCGCCCCCGGGCCCGCACGGCCGTGTCAACGACGAACGCGGGCACGGCGATCTGGTCCCGGCTATCGAGGCAGCCGACCGCCGGCCACGCCCCGGAGTCGGTGTGGTCCCAGCGCACCCAAGGCGGATTCGGCAGCGGCGGCGCGGCGGTCACGTCAGCCAGTTCGGCCATCAGCCGGGCGAACACCTCCGCGTAGCGCGCGGCCACGTCCGGCGAGTCCCCGTGCAACACCTCGCCGCCGGGCCGGAATTCCTCGGCGTGCACAGCCAGCGGACCGACACCGACCACCGGCGTAAGCGGCCGGGCACACGGAAACCCGCGCTCAGCCAGCCGGGCCTGCACCGCGACACACGACACGGCCCGGCCGTCATCGGCGCGCGCCTTGACGACCACGTCCGTACCGCCGGGCAACCGCAGACCGAACACCGTTGAGACCTGTTGCAGCTGGAACAGCACGCCGGCGGGTTCGCCACCCAGATGATCCAGACACCACGCCGGCAACCAGTCCGGCAGATCCTCCAACGGCACAATCAGGATGGTGCCCTAGGCGCCGAGCGCACGAAAGCGAGATTCGTCTGCTGGACGGCCCGGCCACGGCTGCCATTTGGTTCGAGACTGTCCTCACGCCGGGAGCTGAATCGGCTCTTGGCCGCGTTTGGCGGGTGGGATTGTGGCGGGTATGGAGCTGGGCTTCAGCGGCGAAGTGGCCGATCTCTACCACCGCTACCGGCACGGATACCCCGCCGCCGTCCTGGATGCGCTGGCGAGCGCGTTCGGGCTGACCGGCCAGGATGTGGTGGTGGATCTGGGTTGCGGAACTGGCCAGCTGGCACTACCCATGGCGGCGCGGGTGCGTGCGGTGATCGGCGTGGATCCCGAGCCGGACATGCTGCAGCGCGCCCGGCAGGCCGCCGGTGAACAGGATGTGCGGAACGTGAGCTGGGTGATCGGCGCGGACAGCGACATCCCAGCGCTGCGGGCGCTCCTGGGCGACAACTCGGTCGCCGCGGTGACGATCGGCCAGGCGTTGCACTGGATGAACCGCCAAGAGCTGTTCCCGGCGATCATCCCGCTGGTACGCCCTGGCGGCGGTGTCGCGGTAGTGACCAACGGAACGCCGCTGTGGCTCCAGGACACCGGCTGGTCCCGCGCCCTGCGCGCATGCCTCGAACGCTGGCTAGGCCGTGAGCTGACTTTCGCCTGCGGCACCGACGAACAAAGCCAGCAACGGTATCAGGAGGACCTGGCCTTGGCTGGATTTGACGTGCTCGCCGCCGCCGTCGATTACGTCGCCGACCTAGACCTCGACCAGCTTGTCGGCGGCATCTACTCTGCCCTCGCGGTGACCCAGCTGCCAGCCCCAGACCAGCGGCCAGCCTTCGCCGACCAGATCCGCCGGGCCGTGGCCCCGGACGAGCATTTCAGCGAGGAGGTCCACGTCGCCATACTGGCCGGGCGAACTCTGTAGCGGCCCGCGCTGGTCCCGGTCCGCCGCCTGTGGTTGCATCCAAATCGCGCGACCCATTGCTGAGGAAGACCGTTGCCGTCCTCGCCGCCCGCACCCAGCTGCTGACCAAACTCAGCAACCCGATGTGAACAGGAACATCAACCTACATAACGCGCCTGAGGCCATGGGGGCCGCAGATAAGGCATTCGGCCGATGCGGTGGGGTGTGCCTTACGGTGAACCTCAAGGGTGGCGGGTACAGAAGGAGACCCGCCGCCGAGGAGGAAGTCATGGACCCGTTGACCACGGCCGAGGATGACCCTGATCGGGAGCACGAGGGTCAGGCTGAGGCGCCCGACCCTGCGGCCGAGACGCCAACACGTCTCCGACAGGCGGCGGCGGGGATAGCGGAAGCGCAAGCCTGGAAGGGGCAGCAGATCGCAAAAGGCTGGCGCAAGCTCGTGAACGCACTACGCAGACGGGACGAGATCGCCCCTGGGGGGCGATGATGAGAGACCTTGGACGGCGGCATGATCCCTAACTGGTGGCCGCTGATGGACCGCCAGCTTATGAACGCTGCTGGCGCCGGGAACGGGCCGCGGTCACGGTCGGTGGGGTAAGGAGAGATGGATGGCTGATGTCGGCACCGGATAGGTCCCACGCCCTGGATCACATCGTGGTGGTGCTGTTCGAGAACCGGTCGCTGGACAATGTGCTGGGCCACCTGTACGGACCGGGGGATGGCAAGAACTTCGAAGGGGTGATCGGCAAGGACCTGAGCAACCCGATTCCGGCGTGGGCCGAGCACGGCGCTGACCGCAAGGTGGTTCCCTACACCGTGGCCACCGATATGGATTCGCCGAACCCGGACTCGGGTGAGGAGTACTTCCACACCAACACCCAGCTGTTCAACATTCTCGACGACCACAACCGGTTCAAGATCGGTGATGGGGCGGCGGCTCCGTGGAATGCGCCGCCGCCGGGGGCGGTGCCGGCGATGAACGGGTTCGTCACCGACTACATCTCGACCTTCACCGGGGAGATGGGCCGCCAGCCCACCTACGACGAGTACGCCCACATCATGACCGGCTGCACCCCAGAGCAGTTGCCGGTACTCAACGGGATAGCCCGGGACTTCGGGGTCTTCGACCACTGGTTCTGTGAGGTGCCGTCGCAGACGTTCATGAACCGGTCGTTCTGGACGGCGGCCACCTCGTCGGGGCTGGTCGTGAACAGTCCGATGCGAAAGTGGTTCACGAAGAACGACGCCGAGACGATCTTCGAGCGGCTGGAGGCGCACGGCAGGACCTGGAAGGTCTACGTTATGGAGCCGATGCCGCTCTCGTTCACCGGGCTGATCCACTTCCCCCGGCTGAAAGACCGGCTGGCCACCCACTTCGTGCCCTTCGCCGAGTTCGAGACCGACGCCGCCGCGGGCACCCTGCCTGATTTCTCGCTGATCGAGCCGAACATGCTATCGGGCCACGGCGACTACCATCCCGCCTTCGGCCGCTCGTTCTCCGACACTGTGGACCTGGCGATGGACAGCCCGTCCGCGATGCTGTCGGGTGAGGACTTCTTGGCGCGGGTGTTCAATGCCTACCGGTCCGCCACCTCCGGCGACCGGTGCCAACGTGTGGAACACCCCGTTGCTGATCGGGTGGGATGAGCCCGGAGGCACCTACGACCACGTGCCCCCGGGGCCGGTCCCGCCGCCGGACCCGTCCGCGCCGCCCGGTGAGCTCGGCTTTACCTTTGACCGCTCTGGGTACCGGGTACCGGCCGTCATCGTGTCGCCGTGGGTCGAGCCGGGGTCGGTGTACAACGGGGAGCACCGCCACACCTCCTTGATCGCCACGCTGCGGAAGACCTGGGGACTGGGTGAGGCGTTCACGCAGCGGGACGCCTCGGCCCGCACCTTCGACCACGTCTTCTCTCGCGCCACGCCCCGCGACCCGCAGACCTGGGCGGCCCCCCAAGCCCATCCGGTGCCCGGATGGACGATGGACCCCGAGGTGGTGGGCCAGGGCCTGAGCACCTTGGGCATGGGCATCGGACCTGCCCTCATCGCCAGGGCCCAGCAGATGGGAGTGCAGCTCCCGGCCGAACTCAACGACCCGGCCGCTGACCTTCCGCCCCGGCTCATCGTCAGCGTCCTCAGGCAGATCGCCGGTCACTTCTTCCCACTCCTAGCCGAAGACGCCAAAGACCTCAGATGAGTCCGTGAGTACCCGTGTCAGGCCGCTCGATCGGGCACGTGACAGGCACGCCGTGAAGAGCGGACTGTCAGCTTGGGAATCTGAGCGGTTCGCGGCTTGATACCACCTGACCTGCCATTTCGGGTGTCCGCAGGTGACCGTGAGTTGCCGCCTATGACCGACTCGGTCCTCGTCGTCCGCCCTGATATCCAGTGGCCCGCCTGGTGCGGCGGCTCTTAGCATCGACAGGTGATCTACCAGCACCCGCTGGCTTACCTGCTCGGCCTGCAAGGCGTCGCCCTCCTTCGCGCCTACAACGGCGAGTACGACCGCGGGTTCACCGAGGCCAGGATCGCCGAGATCCGCGCGATGCTCGACTGCGCCAGCGAGTTCGGCGACGGCGCCACGGTGTGCCCGATCACGGCGATCGAGGGCTACGACGTCTGGGCCGAGTACTACGACGGGCCGAACGACCTGATTGACCTTGAGGAGCCGATCATCCAGCCGATCATCGACCGCCTGCCGATCGGGCCGGCCCTCGACGCTGCCTGCGGCAGCGGCCGCCACGCGGCCTACCTGGCCGCCAAGGGCCACTCGGTGATCGGCGTGGACGGCTCGGCGAAGATGCTCGCCGTCGCCAAGGCCAAGGTTCCCGGCGCGGACTTCTGCCAGGGTGACCTGCGGGCGCTGCCGGTCGCGGACCAAGAGGTCGACCTCGTGACGATCTCGCTGGCCCTGACCCACGTACCCGAACTGGCGCCGGTGCTGGCCGAATTCGCGCGGGTGCTGCGGCCGGGCGGGCACCTGGTGATCGCCGACTCGCGGATGGACTATCCGATGGTCCAGGCGATGCCCGACGGCAGCTACGGCTACATGCCGCACCACAGCCGGATGACCAGCGAGTACCTCACCGCCGCGCTGCCGCTCGGCTTCGAGGTCCGCCACTGCGAAGAGCTGCGCGTCCCGCACCGGGACCCGGCCGGCGCGCCGCCGCCCGAGCGGGTGCTGCCCGGGCATCCGTCAGACATCCGGACATTGCGCGCCTGGTACCCGGCTGCGGCTTACGCCGCCTACAACGGCGACCCGATGCTGATCTTCTGGGACTTCGAGCTGTGTTAGCCCGGGGGGACGCGGCTACCGGGGCGAGCCTGAAGGAGCTGATGGCCAGGCTGGGGCATTCGAGCACGCGCGCTGCGATGATCTACCAGCACGCGACCAGGGACCGTGACCGGGCTGTCGCCAGGGTGCTTGGCGGCCTGGGGCAGCAGGCCCGGGCCACCACTCCCGCCGGCCTCAACTCCTCAGCGTCACGCGGTGGATCGAGGCTAGTGTCCGGGGGACTGGCCGCCGTCGATGTGAGGGATTTCGCCGGTGATCTCGGCCTTCATTCGGACTTCTCGGCGGGCGTACTCGACGGCCAGTGCGCGGGCGACCAGTCCCCCTCTGGGTCGGTGGTTTGCCCCACTTCGATCAGATGACCGTCGGGATCGCGGATGTAGCAGCGCTTCTCGTACTGGTGCTGTTTCGGCGGCGTCAGGAATTGCGCACCCCGGGCGCTCCATTCGGCGTACACGGCGTCGATGTCTTTAACCCGGATATTAAGGAAGCTGCTGACCCGGTCGGGATCACGCGGCGTCTCCAGGATGACCGTCGGCTTGTCGTCGGTCGGGCCCCCGCCGCCATTGATGACGATCCAGCTGTTGGCTAGCGCAACATTGACCGGGTCTCCGGGACGTTCCACCCTGCCGCCGAGCACTTCAGTGTAGAAGCGCCGGGAGCGCTCGACATCGTCCGAGACGATGAAGTGGGTCAGCACAATTCCCTCTGGGGGCGGTGGGAGCTCGGCCATCCGGTACCTCCACTGGTTAGGTCTCGCACCCGCTTACAACGGAGTCCGCAGCCGACGCTAGCACGAGTAAGCATTCGATCTCCTTCGGCTGCCGCGTGACGATCCGGACCGCGGGCGGCGGCAAAAGCCCTGCTATACCCACCCCAGGCGCCAGCTAGGCACGCACCCCCGGCCCGCAGATAACCAGCCCGTGTACTGGTGCGAAGGAGGTTCCGGCCACGACATCTGCTTCATGGGCAGGTAGGGTCAATGACTCGCGCCGCACCTGTCTCATCCCTCGATAGCTGCATAGACCGGCGACTCTCGTTAATTAGTAGCCGTCTCCCCGTCCGGCAACACTTCGCTGAGCCGCCCGGTCCTGACGTCAAAAACGAACCCCCTGACTGGGACGTCCGGCGAAATCCATGGATGTGACCTGGCCTTCTGGACCTGCTCCCTGGTGTTTGCCTCGGGATCGGTGAAGCTGTAGAACTTGGCCGGCGCAATCGGCGCCCGCCCTGTCTCCTTGCGGAGCCGGGCCTCCAGTTCGCTGTCGGTGAACCTGAGCATCCCGCAGTCGGTGTGATTGATGATCATTATCTCCCGGGTGCCCAGCAACCTGGTCGACAGAACAAGCGACCGGACCGCGTCGTCATCGATCACGGTGCCGAAATTCCTGATCATGTCGACATCGCCAGCGGCCAGACCCAGCAGCTGCTCGATGCTGGTTAGCCGCGGATCCGCGCAGGTGACGATCGCGATCTTGGGCGCCGGCGGTCCCCCACGGCTGGGGTCGTAGCCGTTGGCGTTGGTCGCATTCGCGCTCAGCGCATCATCGATGAGACTCATGACTGTTTCTCCTCCTCTTGGGCCTACCGGGCGGCTGGCCGGTGACATCCTGGCCGGTGTCGGCTGGCCATTCCAGTTCGGCGATCTGGAGCTTAGCCTCTTGCCCGGCGTGCGCCCGGGCGGGCCTCGCCAAGGCTGAGCCCGGGCGCTGGCGCCGGCCCAGGGCGGCTCGCCCGCCGCGCGGGTGATCGAGGCTGGTTTGTGCCGAGTCGGTGATCAGATGATCGCGGCAGGACTGGTCGATCGCCCGGCCCTGGACGAGGCCATCGTCTTCCTCACCACCCCCCGCGTCAATGGTCAGCCTGCCCATGCTGGTGTCGGCATGGGGCCGACAGAAATAGGAGCGGGCGAAGGGAATCGGACCTTCATGACCAGCTTGGAGGGTCGGGGTGAGGGAGACGGCCGACCAGGAGCGATGTTCCTGCTGACTTCGCCGGGTCGAGTGCTCCTGAATGACCGCTGGTAGCCGCGAGTATCCCTGGGATGTGGCCTGTACGTGGCCCGCGTTGACGGGTCTGGAGGGTGCCTACCGATCGGATTGGCTGCGTCTGTTCGCCTGGATACCTATGATCGTCAGCGATGGGAGTCACGGTTCGCGCTGCTCGTTCCGGCGATGGTGCCGGGATTAGCGGTGCATGGCTGAGCGCAGCTGCCTATTACGCCGATCTGGATCACGAGTACTTCCAGATACCCCGCGCGGAGGACCTGGCCGATAGCTGGGACAACCAGACCGGTCAGGGCAACGACTCGCTCTACCTCGTCGCCGAACTCGACGGCCATGTCATCGGCTGGCTGGCGGCCAGGATCGAGCATCCCGCGCCGGACGCCGCCGTGCAGCTGGTCCGGGAACATGGCTGGACCCGGCTGGTGGTGGACGCGCTGATCGTGCACCAAGGCCAATGGTGTCGGGGAGCTGGGACGGCACTGCTGGAAGCGGCTGAGGCCTGGGGACGCACCCGGGGCGCTCAGGTTGCGCGCCTGGACACCTATGCACACAGTCCTGTGTCGGTACCGTTTTACGAGGATCGCATGGGCTATGAGAGGCGCTCGATCGTCTTCCAGAAGCGGCTCTGATCTCTGGCGTGTGGCAGCCGGTGGCGTCCGGAATCCGGTGTAAATCGGCGGGGCGAGGTTCCGGCTTCATGGTGATGTTAGGCGGTTGCTCTGACAGTTTCGGGGTGATCTTCGGGCTGGGCGGCGGTCACGGTGCGTGGCCGCAGCTGGGCGGGCGGCTCGAGCAGCGAGCGGCGCAGGTCCTGGAGCTGGCGCAGGCCGGAGGCGGTCATGGTGAAGCCGCGCCAGCCGCGGGAGGCCCGGTCCAGCACGGCCCAGACCAGGGTGAGGCAGCTGGTCTCGCCGGGGAGCCGGCCGGTGACCTTGACCCGGCGGCGGGTCTCGCCGAAGGTGCGCTCGATGAAGTTGGAGTGCCGGATCCGCTTGTGATGCTCGGCGGGGAACCGCAGGTAGGCGGTCGGGCCCTCCCGGTCGGTGAGCAAGATCTTGACCGCGGCCGGGTAGAGCGCCCGGTACCTGGCGGCGAACTCGTCGATCCGGTGATCGATGATCTCCGCGAGGCGCGGGCCGGGCGGCGTCTTCAGATCCTCGGTGCCGAAGATCGCCCAGTAGGCGTCCTTGACCTCAGCCTGCATCCCGGCCGGAACCTTCGCCAGGACATTCCGCGCCCGGTGCAGCTGTAAAGATTCAACTTGCTGTGTCATGGGACATGGAGTCTGGCGTGGATGCCACGGCGGCGAGCAGGTCGCTGCCGGTGCGGTAGCGGGCTGTTGCTGGCGTGGGGACATGCCCGGCCTGGTGGAGGAGCGGGAGGGTTTCGCGGATGGCGTTGCCGACCGAGGACCGGCAGACGCCGAGGAGGCTGGCCAGCACGTCCATGGTGCACAGGTGCCGCTGGTGGAGGATGGCCAGCAGGACGCGTTCTGCGTTGCTGATCTTTTGGTGGAAGACGCCGCCGCGGGCGGTGGGCTGGCGCAGGCCGCCGCGCCGCTGATAGCTGAGGCGTTCGGCCTGGGCGGCTTGCAGCGGTGCGAGTTGCCTGGTGAGGTCGTGCAGGCGGGGGCGGCTGAGCCCGGTCAGCGCCGGATGGGAGAGCTGTTCGGTGATCTGGGCGCGCTGGGGGCGGGCGTCGCTGTCGAGGAAGGTGCGAAGCGTCTGTGCGGTCGGGAAGCGGACGGCCGCGGTGCCGGTGGCGTGGCCGTGGTCCTCGAGGACTTCCCGGGTTTCCCCGACCAGGTCACCGATGCAGGTGGCGGTGACTTCGAGCAGGTCGGC
>CAWIDQ010000030.1:0-34038 GCA_963834695.1 uncultured Actinomycetota bacterium | reverse complement strand
GCGCAGCGCGATCGCCCCGGTCCCGGTGGCCAGGTCCAGCCACCACTCCGCCGGGTGTGACCCCGAGCCGGGCGATCAGGTCGTCGTGGATGTCGGCGGCGTCGGCGGCCAGCCGTTCCCCGGGAGCCGATCCCCGAGACCGCCGCCTGCCTGGCCTTGAGTTCGGCAAATGTCGTGCTCATCAGTGTCATCCCTTCTGGTGCTGCCGGGGTTGTGTCTGCGGCATCGCCGGGAAGGCCGTGGTCACTGCGTCTGCGGCTGGTCGAAGTCGACGGCGACCCATGGCTCATCGCCGATGGTCCACATGTCATGGCCCGGCGGGATGTCGAATGCATCCCCGGCGCGCAGTTCGCGTTCGGTCCCGTCGGCCATCCGCAACCCGGCGCGTCCGGAGCACCACGTAGCCGGTGTGGCGCATCGGGCACAGATCGGTCCCGGTGATGGACCGGATGTGGTCGGTCAGGCGGAAGCCCGGCTGGAGATGACCCGGTTCGCGGTGACCTCGCCGAGACGGATGATGTCCAGGCGGGCCACCGCGGCGACCGGAAATACCTCGTCGGGGACATCGAAACTCTGCACCCGCAGCTGGCTCGTCTTCGTGGCCATGATGGCCTCCTCCCTTGTCGTGGCGGTCCGGCCTCTCACCGTAGGCGGGCGCGGCGGGGGGGCCAATTCCCCGAACGGGATAGATCCGCGGCTTCGGGGATTGTTTTAGGGCGCCGCTGGCCGCAAGCCAGGGACTTACCGTGCTGGCGGGGTCCCGGTCAGCTGGCGCCCGGCCGCCCACGCGGCGACCTGTGCCCGTCAGGTGAACCCGAGCTTGCGCAGGATGTGCTTGACGTGCAGCCCGGCCGTGCCCTCGGTGATGAACAGCCGAGCGCCGATCTGGCGGTTGGTCAGTCCCTGGGCGACCAGGACGGCGATCTCTCGCTCCGCCTGGTCAGGCCAAGGTGCAGGTCAATGGCCAGGCCGGGGTGGCCGGCAGAGGTCGGCTGGGACGGCCGGGGGTTCTTCGGCCAGCAGCTCGGCTATGGTCCGGTCCGCAGGCAGGGCCCGGCCTGCCGCCCACGCCTGGTCCAGCCCGGCCTGGCCCGGCTGGCTGCGGAGCACGGTGAGGCTGCGCTCGTAGTCGGCGGCGTTGGCGGGCCAGATGGTCGCACCCGCCAGGTCGCGCAGCGCCTCCGCCAGCCCGAACAGCCGTGCCGCTCGGGCCTGATGCCCCATGGACACCAGCACGCAGGCCAGCCCGGTGATGCAGTCCGCTATCCCGCGCCGGTCCCCCTGATTGCGGAACAGCGCCAGACTCTCCCGGAACAGGCGCCGGGCCGACCCGGCATCACCCTGGTGAAGCGACAGGTAGCCGAGGTTGTGCAGCAGGCTGGGCACGGTCCCGCCCAGGCCCTCGCGACGCAGCAACGCCAGCGCTTCGGAGTACCGGGCCGCAGCGGTCGCGTCGTCGTTCCTGCTCCGCGCAAGGTCTCCCAGTATGTTGAGCAGCTGGGCGGTGCCCCACGCGTCCCCCAGTTCGCGGCACCGTAGCAGCGCTTGCTCCAGGCGCGCTTCTTGCCCGGCTCCCCCATAGTGGCCATCCAGCGAGGTGAACAGGTCGAGCGCAGCCGAGGCACCCAGTGCCATCGCTGCTCCCCACGCGTCACCGGCCTCCCGGAACAGGCGCAGGCTCTCTGCGGCACACTCGTGCGCGCGCGGGTGGCCGATGGTCATCGGCAGGGATTGCAGGGTGTACCCAAGCCACCGCTTGTCGCCCACGGCCCGCCACAGTGCCTCGCTTTCCTCGGCCCGGGCCCGGGCCACGGTGACCCGTCCCGCCAGCCAGCCCAGTTCAGCGGCGGCGTAGAGCGCCTTTGCGCGCACCGCCGCCGCGCTGTCCTGGCCGCGGGCCAGCAGGGCCTCGAGCCAGTCCAGGCCCTCGGCGGCCTCCCCCCGGAAGTTCCAGAAAAACCCGAGCGCCCCCGCCAGGCGCAGCCCCACCACGACGTCGCCGGGATCGGGCGCGCGAAGGCTCCAGGCCAGTGCGGCGCGCAGGTTGTCCTGCTCTGTGGCGAGCTGCTGCATGCTCGCCGCCCGCTCACCGCTCATCAGGCTCGGCTCCAGCGTTTCCGCCAGCCCCATGTAGTACCGGGCATGATGGCGTTCCAGCCTCACCATCTCGTCGGCCGCTGCGAGCTGCTCTCGCGCGTACTGGCGGACCGGCTCCAGCAGGACGTAGCGCGTCTGCTGCCCGCCTGGCCGGGGCTCAACAAGTGATTTCCCGACCAGGCCTGTAAGGACAGGCAGTACGTCGTCAGGCTGAATGCCCTCCCCGCCGCAGGCGCATTCGGCCGCATCGACCGTGAACTCCCCGGCAAAGACCCCCAGCCGCCGGAAGACTAGCCGTTCGCTCGCGGCGAGCAGGGCATGACTCCACCCCAGGGCTGCGCGCAACGTCTCCTGCCGCGGGAGCATCCGGTCCCCGCCCGTGAGCAGGCGCAGCGCACTGTCAAGTCGTTCGGCGATCTGCTCGGGGCTCAATGCTGCCACCTGAGCGGCCGCGAGTTCGAGTGCCAGGGGAAGCCCGCCGAGACGCCGG
This sequence comes from uncultured Actinomycetota bacterium, assembly GCA_963834695.1. GTDB lineage: Bacteria > Actinomycetota > Actinomycetes > Streptosporangiales > Streptosporangiaceae > JASHPR01. The sequence continues at coordinate 31,451 of CAWIDQ010000030.1, read as the reverse complement.
CATATCGCGGCGACGGCATCGGCGTTACCCGCATTCACGGTGAAGCCGGGCAAGCGTGCGCAGGCGCGTTCCACGAACAAGGCCACCGACTCGACCTGCGTGATCCGCTCCGGGTCCGCACGTCGGTCCGGCGGAAGGGCCAGCGGCCGCACCCGCCACACGACTTCGCCGGGGACTCGCACCGGCTCGCGGCTGGTCGCCATGACCTGAAGATCGGGGCAGGCGCGAAGGAAGGTTTCGATCAGCCCGGCGCACGCTGCGACCACGTGCTCACAGTTGTCAAGCACGAGCAGCAGCCGCCGCGAGGCCAGCGCGGTGACCAGCGTCGTCAGCTGCGGCTGCTCTCCCACATCGCGAACCCCCACGGCGGCGGCGACGACCCGGGGGACCAGGCCCGAGTCAGTGACGGGCGCGAGCTGGACGAGCCAGGCACCGTCAGGAAAGCCCGGCAGCAGCTCCGCCGCCACGCGGACGGCTAGACGGGTCTTGCCGATCCCTCCCGCACCGGTCAAGGTGAGCAATCGCGTCCGCGCGGCAAGCTGCTTGATGTCGGCGATGTCCCGCTCGCGGCCGATCAGCCCGGTCACCTCCGCCGGAATGTTGTGACGAGCAGACACAGCCGAATCCGCCGGCGCGGAAGATGGCATCGTCACCCACTCACCGTAGGCAGCAAACGGCAGCATTTTAAAGCGAGGCCGCACCCTGTACCCAGAAGTCTCAACCTGGCGGCTACTTGTGCACTCGCCGCAGACCGGCTCCAGTCGCTGACCGTGATCGGAACGCCGGGTTGCCGGGTTCCTGCCGACTATGAACGGCTGATGAGTGGCCGGGTCAGTGGAGCATCCGCCGCGCAGAACCATCAGATATGCGCCGCTCGGCTGATAATCGTCGAGGTGCCACCAGCCGATCAGAACGGCGGATATCGCGCGTCGCTACTATGCCGTCCGTCACAACGCGTGACCGTGACAGCCGTCACCGGGCAGTCCCGGGTCTTGGGACTATGCGGCCGGAAATTAGCGCTAAGGCCTGCGCCTCGGTGGCGCCGGGAAGTGGCGTGCGGGAGATAGGTGTATAAGTCGGCCTCGATTTGGGCGTACTGCCGGGTAACCGGCAGGTGATCGCCTACGGTAACGGGTCGTGCCGCATGAGTACTTGTCGGATGAGCAGGTGTCCCGGTACGGCCGGTTCGTAGCGGACCCGACGGCCGAGGAGCTGGAGAAGTTCTTCTTCCTGGACGGCGCGGCGCTGGAGCGGGCCCAGGGCAAGCGGCGGCCGCACAACCGGCTGGGCTGGTCGATCCAGTGGGGCACGGTGCGGATGCTGGGGACGTTCCTCACCGACTCCGGCCTGGCCGGAGTGCCGGAAGTCGTGATCCGGTATGTGGCCGATCAGCTGGGCATCGGCAACTGGACGTCGGTGAAGCTGTACGGGGACCGGCAGCAGACCCCGTACGAGCACGCATGGGAGATCCGGGATCTGCTGGGGTACCGGGAATTCCCCGGCGCTGAGGCCGAGGTGGCCGCCTTCGTCGCATCCCGGGTGGCCAAGACCCGGGATAGCCGGCGGGATCTGTTCGACCGGGCGGTGCTGTGGCTGATCGAGGGCCGGGTGCTGCTGCCGGGGATCACGACGTTGTCGCGGCTGGTGACCGAGGTACGGCGGGCCGGGCTGGAGGAGATCAACCAGGCACTGGCCGGGGCCGCGCCGGCACACATGCGGCAGGAGCTGGCGGGCACGCTGGCGGTGCCGGACGGCAAGAAGGTCTCGACGCTGGAGTGGATGCGCACGCCGGTGACCAGGCTGTCGGGCAAGGGCATGGTGCAGGCTCTGGACCGGGCCGCGTTCGTGCTGGGGCTGGGCACCGGGGCGGTGGACTGCTCGGCGGTGGCGCCGGTGAAGCTAGCCGAGCTGGCCCGGTTCGGGATGACCGCCAAGGCCCCGAAGATCGGGCAGCTGGAGCCAGGCCGGCAGACAGCCACGCTGCTGGCGACGGTGCGGGAACTGGAGGGCAGCGCGGTTGATGATGCGCTGCTGCTGTTCGACCTGCTGATGTCGACGGTGCTGTTGTCGCGGGCCACCCGGGCCGCGGACAAGGAGAAGCTGAAGACCCTGCCGCGGCTGCGGGCCGCGGCCGCCCGCCTGGCGGCCGCGTGGACGATCGTCATGGACACCCCGCCGGTGGAGGTGACCGGTGCCGGCGGGCAGGTGACCGAGAAGGTGACCACGGTTCCGGAGGTGCTCGACCAGGTCGAGCAGGTGGTCTCCCGGGAGCAGCTCGCGGCCGCGGTGGAGACGGTGCTGGAGCTGTTGCCGCTGCCGTCGGCCGGGGATGACGATGACCTGGACTGGCGGGTGGAGCTGGCCGGCCGGTACGGCACGGTGCGGGCGTTCGCCGAGATGCTGGCCGCGGTGATCCCATGGGGCGCGACCGCGGCCGGCGCGCCGGCCGTCGCCGCGCTGAGGGCGCTGCCGAAGCTGATGGCGGCGCGCAAGCCGGGGCTGGAGCACATCAAGGGATTCGAGGACCTGGTGGCCGGGTCTTGGCGGCGGCTGGTGTTCGGCAACCCGGAACCCGGGCCGCCGCTGATCGACCGGCCAGCCTATGTGTTCTGCGTCCTGGAGGCGCTGCACGCGGCGTTGCGGCGGCGGGATGTGTACGCGGTCGGCGCGGACAAGTGGGGTGACCCGCGAGCCAGGCTGATCGAGGCGCGGCTGTGGGTACGGGAACGGGGCACCGTGCTGACCGCGCTGGGCCTGGACGCCGACCCGGGCCGGCACCTGAGGGACCTGGCCGCAGATCTGGATGATGCCTACCGGCAGGTCGGGGCGGGGCTGGCCGCTAACCCTGCGGTGAGCATCAAGAACGGCAAGCTGGTGATGTCCCGGCTGGAGGCGGCGGCCGAGCCGGCGGGCTTCGGGGCGGTGCACGACGCCGTGGCCAGGATGCTGCCGCGGATCGACTACCCCGAGCTGCTGCTGGAGGTGCACGGCCACACGGGCATGTTCGACGTCTTCGGGCATATCTCGGGCTCGCACGTGCGCCGCGAGGACCTGGACATCACGCTGGCCGCGCTGACGGTGGCACGGTCGTGCAATGTCGGCCTGGTCCCGGTCACCAAGGCGGGCACCCCGGCGCTTACCTACCAGCGGCTGACCGGGGTGGAGAAGGGCTACTTCCATGGCGAGGGCATCGCGGCGGCCTCGGCGCGGCTGGTGGCCACCCAGGCCCGGATCGGCATCACCGCCGACTGGGGCGGCGGCCTGGTCGCCTCCGCCGACGGGATGCGGTTCGTGGTGCCGGTCCGCTCCTTGTACGCCCGGCCGTCACCGCTGTATTTCGGCCGCGGCAAGCGCCCGCGGGGGGCGACCTGGCTGAACGTGGTCTCGGACAAGGTGATGGGGCTCGGCGGGCTGGTGGTGCCCGGCACGCTGCGCGATGCGCTGTATATCCTGGACGTCATTCACCGCCTTCACGCCGCCGAGCACCCCGAGGTGATCATCACCGATCAGGGCAGCTACAGCGACATCGTGTACGGGCTGTTCGCGATCTGCGGCTACCAGTTCGCGCCGCGGCATGCCGACATTTCCGACACCCAGCTGTGGTGGATCGACACCGCCGTGCTGGACGGCGGCCTGTCCCGGGGCAGCCGGGAGGCCAGCGGGTGGGGTGACTTCAGCACGCTGCAGTTGCGCCGGGTGTCGCTGCCGGCCATCGTGTCCCAGTGGGATGACATGGTGCGGGTGGCCGGGTCGCTGGCCACCGGCCAGGTCCGCGCCTACGACCTGATCCGCATGATGACCGCCGGCGGCCGCAGCACCGGCCTGGGCAGCGCGTTCGCGCACTACGGGCGGATCTTCAAGACGCTGCACCTGCTGCAGGTCGTCCATGTCGAGGAATACCGCCGGATGATCGGGGCCCAGCTCAACACCGGCGAGTCCCGCCAGGGCCTGGCCCGCCGTGTGTACTTCGGTAACCTCGGCCGCCTGACCAGGGGTTATGAGCGGGGGATGGAGGACCAGCTCGGGGCGCTGGGCCTGGGGCTTAACGCGATCACCTGGTGGAACTCCTTGTACATCGACGCGGCGGTGACGAAGCTGGAGGCTGGCGGGCTGGGCATCAGCCCCGAGATCCGCGCCCGCCTGAGCCCGCTAGGGTTCGAGCACATCAATTTCCATGGCTTTTACCCGTTCCACCGTCCCGACCTGGACGGCGGCCTGCGGGATCTCCGCGATCCTGACACCACCAACGAAGAGGAGTGACTGCGGGCGAGGTACGCCAGGGCCTGGGCACGATGGCCGACCCGGCCGAACTGGTCGCGGCGATGACGGCGCCCGGGCTGCTGCAACGCGGCTTCACCGCCGCCGAGAGCGCCGCTCCGCACCGCCGGGCCGGCGTCGCGGGCCAACTACCCGATGGGTGCCGGCAATCGGGTGGTTGCCTGGCGCGGCCTGCTCTGCGGGTGTGTGGTTGCCGTTCGCCGCGAGCTTCGGATCTGCCGCAGCAGTACCGGATGTGGTCTGCCCGGCAGCGGTTGCCTGCTGCCGGGCTGCGGACCGGGAATGCAGCAGCTTACCGGCGCATGCGCGGGTGATGAGCGGAGGCGGTTGAAGGGTGTGAATCGTAGGGTTAGGCCATGGTCTTAATGAGGTTTTCTCAGCGACTTTCAGCTGATCATTTTGTGCTCGAATTGGACCAGGACAAGCACGGATTTGGCGATGTCGCCGATCGTGGTCGGGCTGAGCATTACCCGCTGCATGGCCCGCCACCGCTGGGACATCAGCGCGAAGCCGCGTTCGCCCTGGTAGCGCAGGGAGCGCAGCAGCGCGTTACGGGTTTTCGTGTCGATATCAAGCTCGCCGCGGGCCGGCTTCTTCACCGGGACGTGCACGCCCGCGCCAGCGCCCTCATAACCGGAGTCGGCCAGGATAGGCAGGTCTTTCAGGTAGGGCCGGGCTTCCGGGAGGACGAGCTCGCGGGCGGCGGTCAGGTCATGGGTGCTGCCGGGCAGCGCGTCGCTGACCCACAGCGGGACACCGCGCGGCGCGGCCAGCGCCTGCACGTTCCCGGCGGCATGGTGCGCCTTGCCGGAGTACCACTTATCGATCTCCTTTCCCTTCCTGCTGGTCTTCTTGTCCGCGCACCGGTCGGAGGAAACGAGCGTGCCGTCCAGGATGAGATACGGAAGGCCCAGCTCAACAGCCCTGTCCAGGGCCTCGTGCAGGGACGGCGCCTTCGCGGCGAGCACCTCGATGGCCTCGTTCAGGTACCGGTACGCGGTAGCCTGCGAGATCCCCGAGCCCTGGCCCAGCCGACGGATATCAGGCCGGTCCCGGAACCAGGCCAGGGTGAACACCGCCTGCTTCCAGCAGGTCAGGGCACGGGTCCCGTTCCTCGTGCCGATCTCCCGGCGGCGCTCTGCCAGCAGCCGGGACACGAAGAGGACCAGTTGGAACGGGACGTCAAGGGTGACACGATAGGACAGCACGGAGCCTTCCCGGTGGATAGGGGACCTTTGGCGAGATCCCTTCTACCGGGGGCTCCGGCCCTGCCCGCAGATCCAGCGCTATATCCGCGTGTCTGCCCGAACGTCCCGTTATGCGCCGTATGACCAGATCAGCCCTGCTGAGAAAACCTCAATGTCGCGGCGGCAGGCGGAGGTCCTGGAGGAGCTTGAGGAGTGGCGCGAGGACGTCCGCGAGCGCGGGATCGGGTCCCGCGTGGTGCTGCTCGCCGTGCCAAAAGGGTGGGGGCGTTCGGCGGTCCTGGCCCGGTTCCGGGACCTGGCCGGCGACGCGGCCGGGCCGGTGACGGTGGTCGCCGGGATTAACGGGAACCTGCTGGGGGGCCGGGCGGTGCAGGCGGCCGCGCTGCGGGAGGTCCTGGCGGAGGTCGCGCCGCCGTCGCGGGCTGCTGAGCTGCTGGACCTGGACACGGCCGCGGGCAAGGCCGCACTGGGCCTGGAAGCCGGCGGGTGGTTCGTGCCGGGGCTTGCGGTCGCGGTGTCAGTCACGGTGCTGTCGCGGTTGCTGGGCGCGGCGGGCCGGGTGCGGGATGACAGCCCGGCCGGCGAGGCGGGCGCGGTGGCCCGGGCGGCCAGAGCGGTGGCGGCGGTCTCGGTGAAGGTCCCGGTGGTGGTCGTCATCGATGATGCCGACCTGCTGGATGCCGGCCTGGCCCGGGCCGTGATCAGCGGCCTGGCCGGGCGGTATGACGGGCGGGTCCTGGTGGCAGTCGCCGCCAGCCCGGAAAGCGAGCTGGTGACCGGCCTGATCAAGGATGCCGGGTATGACCTGGCCGGGCGTGTCCGCAAGGCCAGCGCGGAACCGGAGATGGACTACGCCGCCCGGGTGGAGCTGGCGCGTGAGCGGCTGCCGGGCCTGCCTGCCCAGGCCGCTGAGCGGATCGCCCGGCGGACGGCCACGTTCGGGGAGGTGTTCGCGGTCGCGGCCGCGGACATGGTGGCCGGGCTGGGGTACGGCACCCGGGCCGGGGACGCGGTCATGGCGGCGGACGCGGTGATCGGCGCGGTGCTGGACCGGGCGGTGCCGTCGCGGGAAGCGGCGGTCCTGGCCTGGGCGGGCGGGGCGCTGCACGAAAAGCAGACGGACGCGTGCTTGCGGGTCCTGGGTGCTGAGCGGGTGGAGGGGGACGTTCACGTGCGGCGGGCCGGGCCGCTGGCCTGCCTGGCCGACCCGGCGTCCCCGCGCTGCGCCGAGCAGGCCGCCGCGTTCTCGGCCCGCCAGCGCGCCGGGCTGGCCGGGGCGGTCCTGGCCGCTGCCGGGCAGGTCGCGGCCGATCCCGGGGCCGTGCTAGAGGACCGGGTGGTAGCCCGGCAGGCCGTGCACCGCGTCCGCGCCGACCTGGATCCCGCCCTGCGGGACCAGCTCCCGCAGATCCAGTGCACACTGATCCGCGGTCTGGAGAACCTAAGCGACCACGACGCCGCCTGGCAGGTCGCCAGGGAAGCGCTGACCGAGACGCCGACCGGAGACGCCGGGCGGCAGAAACTGCTGATGGCCTACCTGCGCCTGGCCCGGACCCGGCCCACGGCCGACACCAGGGACCCGCTGGCCGAGGAAGCCATCAGCGCGGCCCTGGCCGCGGGGGCGGCGATCGGGCTGGAGGCACGGGTCTGGGCCGCGGCCGACCTGCTGGGCCGGGACCGCGACCGTGAGCAGGCCCTGGCCCTGGCCGGTCAGGTCACCGGCGAGCTGGAGACCCGCCCCGGCCTGGGCGAGGCGGGTGACCAGTGGCGGCTCCTGCTCGCCTTCGCCGCCGGGCGGGCCGGGCGCCCCGCCATCACCCAGCGGCTGCTGGCCCCCATGCTCAGCAGCAGCACCGCCAGCCGCGAGAAACCCGCCCAGGCCGTCCTGCGCGCGGTGGACGGGCCGCACGCCGATATCCGGCTGCAGATCATCGTGCTCCAGGCCGAGCTCGAAGCCACCGCCGCCCCCGCTGACGACGACCAGCTCCGCATCCACGCCGCCCTCGCCGCCGCCTACGGCAACCTAGGAATCTACCCGCAGGCACTCGGCCACGGGCACCATGAACTCGCTCTCCGTCAGCGCCTTCAGCGGCCCGACCACCCCGACACCCTGGGCATCAGGGGCAACATCGCGTCCTGGACTGGCCAGTGCGGGGATGCGGCCGGGGCGCTGCGCCTCGCGAACGCGCTGCTGCCCGACCTGAAGCGGGTCCTGGGCCGCGACCACCCCGACACCCTGGCCACCCGGAACAACATCGCGCACTGGACTGGCGAGTGCGGGGATGCGGCCGGGGCGCTGCGCCTGTTCACCGCGCTGCTGCCCGACCAGGAACGGGTCCTCGGCCCCGACCACCCCGGCACCCTGACCACCCGGGGCAACATCGCGTCCTGGACCGCGCAGATCCGGCACGGGTCACGCGATGAACCTGATCAGCCGCTGCTAGCTGAGCTGGGCAGGCTCGCCGATGAAGCCGTGGCGGCGGGTGACACGGCAGCCGCGGTCTCCTATTGCGAACAGATGGTGGCGACGGCGGAAGAGGCGTTCGGGCCCCGGGACATCCGGCTGACCGGATACCTGCGCCGCGCAGCTGGCATCCTGGCGGCGGCGGACCGGGACGTTCAGGCTATGGAAACGCTCACCAGAGCCATCACCATCAATGACCGCTACGGCGCGGAAACCGCCGAAGCCGTCAATGACCTCCGCAGCCTCGCTGGACTGCAGCAGCGAAATGGCCTGCACCGCGAAGCCCGGCAGAACCTGGACCGCGCCCGCGACATCGAGACACGCCACAGCAAGGCCACCAGATAGGGCCGCAAATCCCGCCGGGCCGGCCAGCGTCTCCTTGATGGCGGCGAGTTCCTCATCGCCATCGCCTGGCCTCCTTCTATCCCTGGCCGGTGCCAGCCGGTCGTGGACATGCTTTTCAGGGATGCGAGCCGCCACGCCGGCCTCGCCTTAACGGCTCGCCATAGGCATCCTGAGAAACTTCCGAGAATGACTCGTTCCCGGAAGTAAACTCCCCGCGTGGCTTCCGAGAACACGGGCACAGGCAGATCACGGCCCCGCCAGCCAGCTTCCGAGAACACGGGACCGTCCGGGACCGGGCGCCGGGGTGCCCGGCCGACGGCGCTGCCGGCCGGGCCCGCCAGCGTCCTCGAGCGGTACGCTGCCGCGCTCGCCGGCGTGCCCCTGGCTGAGGAGACCAAGCGGACCTACCTGTCCCGGGTCCGGATGTACCTGGCCTGGCTGGCCTCCCCGGCCGCCGCGCGGCGGCCCGGGGGCGACCCGCTGGCCGATCCCCGGGCCCGCGACTGGGCGGTCCGCGACTACCGGCACTGGCTGCTGCGCGAGGCTGACCCCAAACGCTCGGCCCGTTATGCCAACAACACCCTGGCCGCCCTGGACGACTTCTACACCCGGCTCGGCCTGGGCAAGGCCGGCGTCGCCCGCGACGACCTGCCCCAGACCGCCCCCAGAGCCCTCGGCCGCAACGCCCAGCTCCGGTGGCTGCGCGCCGTCGAGGACTGGCCCAGCCCGCGTGACCGGCTGCTCGCGCTGCTGCCCTTCTACGCGGGCCTGCGCATCGGCGACGCCGTCGCCCTCGACGTCGCCGACATCCGGATGTCCGCCCGCAAGGGCCACCTGATCGTCTACGGCAAGGGCGGCAAAGTCCGCCAGGTGCCCATCCACCCGCAGCTCCGCACCCCCCTCACAGGCTGGCTCGACGAACGGCCAGCCTGGAAGAACGCCGCCGCCGAGCGGGCGCTGTTCCTCAACCACCGCGGCGGCCGGCTGTCGGCCCGGGCCGCCTCCGCCGTGTTCACCGCGATCGGCAGCGCGGCCGGGCTGGACGACCACATCACCGCCCACACCGGCCGGCACACCTTCGTCACCCAGCTCATCCGCGGCGGCGAAGACCTCGTTACCGTCGCCGAGATAGCCTGCCACTCCCGCCTCGACACCCTGCGGATCTACAGCCGCCCCACCGACGACGACAAGCACAACGCGCTCCGCCACCTCACTGTCGACCGATGATCTGGGCATGACCCAGGACCCGGAACCAGCCGGCGGCCAGGCCGCCCCGGCCAAGCCGTCCCCCACCGTTCCCCTGCGCCCGGACGGCTGGCCGGACCTGCTCGGCCGACGGCCCATGAGCAGCGGCGACCGCGCGAAGATCCGCCACGCACTCGACGCAGGGCTACCCGGCAGCGCGCTGACCCGCCCCGGCCCGTTCCTGTGCTACCTGACCATCGACGGCCTCGGCCGCGAACCCGACCCCCGCACCGCCACCCAGCTCCGCGGCCGGATCCACGCAGCCATCCGGACCGCCGCCGAAGGACGCCAGACCACCTACCACGCCACCGGCTCCACCATCACCATCGGCATCCGGGGCTACGACGCCCAAGAACGCATCGGCCAGCTCCGCCGCGCCCTCGACGCACTCATCATCAAGCACGGCCTGACAACCCGGGACCAGCCCCGCTAGCCAACCCGCTGCTCACGGCTCCTTAGCGCTAATTTCCGGCCGCATAGTCCCAAGACCCGAGTCCGTGCAGGACGGCGAAAGTAACAGTGCTCATCAAGCGTGCCGAACCGTGCTCACGGAGCGCTGCCGCTACATCACCAAATACGAGGTCGCTAACAGCTTCTCGCCAGCCAGATATGCGGAGCCGGATGCGCCCCGCTCTGCGGCGGGTACCCCGGGCGGCAGGCCGCCGCCCTTGCGCCGCCACGCGTGCGGGATCACTTCGGGCCCCCGCGCCGGCCGCGGGCCAGCGGGTCGTGCTCGGCCGTGATCCGGGCCGAGGTCTCCTCGCCGAGCCGGACATAGCGGCCCAGGGTGGCCAGATGCTTGTGCCGGCTCTTGGCCTGCAGCTCCGGCGCGGTCCGCCCGGCGGCGGCCAGATGTTTCAGGGCACTGTGCCGCAGCTGGTGCAGTGTCCACCCTCCGCGGTGCGGGTCATGACGTTTGGAGGCCTGCTTGAACAGGTACTCGGCCCGCGCATACGACAACCGGCCACGGCCGCTGACCGGGTTGGTGTCGGACAGTGCCCGGACACGGGACCCAGCAGCCGGTGAGCGGCGATCGGCCAGGAACACCGGGCCGCTGCTGCGGCCCTTCAGCAGCCGGGGCAGCAGCCGCGCGGTCGCGGTGGCCCAATGCAGGTACTCCGCATCGCCGCCCTTGCTGACGGTGCGGGCCCGGCGGAACTGAAGATCCAGGTCGGCCACGTCAAGGGTAAGAACCTCCTCAGCGCGGGCCGCGGTCTCATACAGCATTCGCCACAGCACCCGTTCACGCAGCGCGTTGCGCTCATCGGTGAGCAGCCCCTCCAGCCGCGCGGCGGGGATCGCCTTGTCACCGCGCGCGGTGTCCTTGCGGCGTTCCAGCAGCCGGGCCGGGTCCACGGTCAGCCACTCCTGCCGCAGCGCATAGCCGGCGAATGACCGCAACGCCGCCAGATGCCTGTTCCACGTGGCCGGGGCACTGCCGTCCCACCGGGTCATCGCCGCGGCGAACACCTCCGGCGTCAGGGCGCCGGCCGCACTCGCGTCGCCGGCGACTGTGCGCAGGTGGGTGAGGGTCTCGGCATAGGTGGTGGCGGTGTGTTTCTGGTCGCGGTAGCGGTCCAGGAATCTCGCGACTGCCTCGGCCAACGTCAGTGATGTTGCTGAGCCGGGGAGCAAGACGACGGTCATCGGCGGGCGCCCTTCAGTCGATGTGACACAGAACGTTAGCGGGTCGCCCTCGTGACCAAACGGCCGAGCCGCAGGTCACGGTGACCAGCAAGACGTCTATGTGACACAGAATATTTAATTCTGTGTCACACCCGCGGACACGCCCCCAGGCATACGGAACAGGCCATGCCATGCAACATCGGCAAGTCTGGCGGCTGGGCGCACGCTCCTTACTAACGCCCCTACCTCCGCGCCCCTCTGCCTACGCAGCTTTGACGATCGCTCGTTTGCGGCTGGTGACACGTTTCTCACCCATCCGGCGGCTGCTCAGACGGTTTGCTTCGGGTGCCGTAGCGATCGTGCAACGCGAAACAGCGGGCGGACCGCCCCAAGAGACTGGCGCAATCGTACGGGCCAACCCCAAGCATGCAAACCCTGCAAGATCAACTATTTGGCCCCTGGCCGCACGGTTCTTACTTAGAGGCCGCGCGGATAGGTAGTCGATCAGGGTCGTTTCGCTGGGCGGCTGTGCCACCGGTACAGGGTCCATGACTGGCGGATCATGCTACGTACGGTGATGATGGCGTCGGCGAGATCGAAGAAGGCGTCGATGACGTCTTCCTTGCGCTCGTAGCAGCGCTGCAGGCGGTTGAAGCCGTTGTGCCAGGAGTTGGTGCGCTCGACGTGCCAGCGCTGCCCGGCCTGGATGGGGGCCTTGTCGCCTTTATGGGCGATTTCGCCGGTCATGTCGCGGCCGGCGAGTTCATCGCGGGTCTTCTGCGAGTCGTACCCGGCGTCCAGGTGGACGGTGATGTCATCCGGCAGCGGGCCGATCTCACCGAGTTTGTCCAGCGTGGGTGCCAGGAGCGGGGAGTCGTGCCGGTTCGCCGGGGCCAGCACCCGGCCCAGCGGGATGCCGTAGCCCTCCACCAGCAGGGACCGCTTCATGCCCAGCTTGCGGCGGTCGACAGGGCTGGGCCCGGCGCACTGCCCGCCGCCGGGAGCTTTGGTGATGCAGCCGTCAACGGCGACTTCCCCCAGGGCAAGGCCGACCATGCGGTCGCAGGACTCCCGGGCGATCTTCTTCAGTTCCGCGAAGATCCCGGCCTTGATCCACTCGTTGCGGCGTTCCCGGATCGTGGTGGCTCCGCAGGTGCAGTCGGCGATCGACGCATAGGAGCAGCCGAACCGCAGGACCTGGATGAGTTTCCCGAAGATGATCCGGTCGCCTATCCGCGGCTTGTGGCAGCCCAGCGGGTGCGAGGGGTCATAGACCGGGCGGTCGGGCAGCAGCGCGGCAAACTGGTCCCAGAGGGGCTCCAGCAGCCATGATGGGATGGCAGGCACAGGGACTCCCGTGATCACAGAGCGTAGAGAACTCCGATGATCACGGGACCTGTGCCTGTTTCACCTCACGACACGCCGAAGCCCCGCAGATCACACCAATCCGCGCGAGCTCTAACGCCCCCACTCCTCAGGAAAGGAATGGACCTACCTGTGAGCAAGATCGGAACGCCCAAGCGCATCATCGAGATCGAGCCGATCGAGGAACCAGCCGCCGAGCCGGTCAAGGTGCCCGAGCCCGTCAAGGTCCCCGAACGTGTCTAACCTCGATTCTCGGGAGGCGGGCGTTGGCCCGCCTCTTGCGCTGCCTGGCTGGTGACGGGCAGCATCCGCCCTGCTCAGGGGCGTTCCCGGTCCCATGACCGCCCTTAACTCAACACCATATGGTGAAGAAATCTCAACTGAGTTGCAGCGCTGGATCCGGACATCGACGCACAAGGCCCGTGTCAGCGGGCAACATATCCCTGCTCGCACGCTACTCACCGTGTGTCGCACCTGGGACATCGGATGTTACAGAATTAAGATAAGATCATAGTCTTCAGCAGGATCAGTTGAGGCAGGCGGGCGATGCGGGCAGGCGCGGAGTTCTTCACCGAGCCATCCGGCGCCGCCCAGCGCCGGTATGAGGCGATGCGCGCCTACTTCGTGGACGAGCAGCCGGCCGCGCGGGTCGCCGACCAGTTCGGCTACTCCACCGCCAGCGTGCACCAGATGGCAACGCTGCTGCGGTCGGGCCGGATGCGCCTGTTCGCCGACACCCGCCCCGGGCCCAAGGGCCCGGTCAAGGCCACCGGGCCGGTCCGGGACAGGGTCATCAGCCTGCGCGCCCGGCACCTGGCGGTCACTCAGATCGCGGCCATCCTCACCGAGGAGGGCACCCCGGTCTCCGCGCAAACCGTCTGGAAGATCTGCGACGCCGAGGGCATGCCCCGGCTGCGTGGCGACGACACCGCCACCCGCGGCCCGGCCGGCCTGGCGCCGGTCCGGGCCGCCGCCCTGGGCGGCTGGCCGGCCGAAGACACGGCGCTGCCGTGCGATCACGCCGGGCTGCTGCTGCTGGCCCCGGCCATGACCGAGTTGCGCCTGCACGAGCTGATCGCCGAGAGCGGTTACCCGGCCACCAGCAAGCTGTCGGCCTGGCACTCGATCGGCACGCTGCTGCTGGCCGCGGCCAACCGGGTGCCCCGCGCCCACCACATCGACAAGATCACCGACGATGAGGGGCTGGCGTTCTTCCTCGGCCTCACCGCCCTGCCCAAGGCCACCCACCTGTCCACCTACTCCTACCGGGCCCGCCGCCAGTCCAGCCTCGCGCTGCTCACCGAGCTCGTCCGCCAGCTGCGGCCCCTCGGCCTGGCCGGCGGCGGGGACGGCTTCGACTGCGACTTCCACGCCATCCGCCACCACGGCAACGACCCGGTGCTGGAAGAGCACTACGTGCCCGCCCGCTCCCAGCGGACCCGCTCGGTGCTCACCTTCTTCGCCAGCGACCACGCCACCAGCGAGATGGTCTACGCCAACGCCGATATCACCAAGGCCGGGCAGGCCGCCGAGATCATCGCCTTCGCTGACTACTGGAAGGCCGCCACCGGCACCGACCCCGGCCTGCTGGTCTTCGACTCCCAGCTCACCACCTACAAGATCCTCGACGAGCTGTCCGGCCGCAACATCACCTGGCTCACCCTGCGCCAGCGCGGCAAGGCCGAACTCGCCCGCCTCGCCGCGCTGCCCGCCAGCGCGTGGACCCGCGCCACCATCAAGCGCGCCGGCCGCTACCGCCACCCCCACCTGCACGAAGACACCGTCACGCTCAAGGGCATCAGCGCGCCGGTCCGCCAGGTCGCCATCCGCAACATCGGCCGCGACCAGCCCACCCTGCTGATCACCAACGGCCACGCCACGCCGGCCAGAGACCTATTCGCCCGGTACGCCGAGCGGATGCTCATCGAGAACGAGCTGGACGCCTACATCTCCGGGTTCGGCCTCAACGCGCTACCATCCGCCGTCTCGCTCAACGTCGACCTCGACACCACCCTCACCGTCGTCGCCGGCAACCTGTACCGCCTGTTCGCACGCAAGCTGCCGCGCTACGAAAACGCCACCCCCGACACCATCTGGCGGCACTTCCTGGACGCCACCGGCACCCTGCACATCACCGAAACCGGCGTCACCTGTGCGCTGAACCTGCGCAACCACCACCCCGTCCTGATCGACGCCGGCTTCGCCGACCTGGAGATCCCCATCCCCTGGTGGCACGGCCGGCCCCTGCGCTTCCGCTTCCCGCCCCGCTGACACCAGCCAGCGACACGACACACCACGACCAGCACGGATGAGCCAACCCAGGACCTCAACCGATTTTCTGTACCGAGAATCGAGGCTAAGGCCGAGTTCGGTATCACGCCCATGCGCGGCTACCGCAAGTGGCACGTCCGCGACGGCCGCCTGGTGAGCCACTACCACCAGGCCTGGCCGCTTCGCGCCCCGGCCCGGGCTGCCTGCACCCACTGCTCCCGCGCGGGCCTGCCCATTCCGTCCGGGACCAGGCACGGCCACTTCGCGGGCGAGGGCTGCGGCCTGTACGCCTGGAATGCCCCCGAATCCGTCGAGCGCCGGGACACACTGCCGGGCAAGCGCATCCAGTGCTGGGGAGTCGTGGAGGGCTGGGGCCGCGTCGCCGAGCACGACAAGGGCTTCCGCGCCCTCTACATGCGCCCGCTGGCCCTGTCGCCCATGTTCCCGATCGACCTCAAGCTCCTGCAGGACATGGCCGCCGCCTACGAGATCCCGCTCCTGATGAGCGTGGGCGAGATCCGCCGCGCCTTCCCGCCGCTCACCGCCGGAGCCCTGTCATGGGATACAGCCAAGGTAAGCCCAGAACCCGCCATCAGGCCTTGGGTGCGGGGCTGATCAGCGGCCGCACCCGTTAGATGGCGGCTGGTGGCAGCTCCCTTACCGATGGGCCGTATCAGGTCACTTGGGCGGGCCTCCGAATGTGCATGAGCCACGTGCATAAGAGAGTGCCGCTGTTTGGCCCGCTGGCGCAGTGCCCGGGCTGCGGCACCCCGCTGGACGGCGGACCCGTCCTGTACCGCTGCCAGGCCTGCCACCGGGCCGTGTCAGCCGCCGACGTCGACATCGAGTACCACGCCCCTGCCATGAAGGCCGCCGCATGAGGCTGGTGCACCGGCCCGCGGCCCGCGGGTAACCGAATGGAAAACCCGGTCAGCGGACCGGAGGCTGAAAGTGACGGTCATGACGGACGGCCGGGTATAGATCGACTTCCTGGCCGCGGCCGGGGTGCTCGCGCTGGGGGTACAACCATCCCGCGCTGGCCGCCGCGGTGCAGAGGACTTCTGACATCCGTGCAGGCGACTGCGGATATCGACAGTAGGTGAAACGGCTGTTTCCCCTACTGTCGGGACGACCGGCGGGCCGGCCAAGATCATCGCTGACGTCAACGGCTGTACGGATCTAACAGGGCCGGCCCGAAGCTGGACGTCGGCTTCACCCCGTTGCGTGAGCAAGACCGGCCGCGCCCGGCTCGGCGAGGCCGCTTGAAGCGGCCGCCGGCGGCCGGCATCATGAGGGGCCATGGACGAGACCGAACTCACCCAGGACGAGGTCAACGACCTGCCCGGCGACGAGCGGGACGCCGGATGGGACGCGGACGAGGAGTACGAGCGGATCCGGTGAACGTGCCAGGGGCCCGGCCACGGTGACCTGGAAGCCGCCACGGGATGATCTTGACGCCGGGAGCGGCCGCCCGTCACCCGCCCCGCTGCACCGCGGGCAGATTCCGCGCGTGCGGCACCCCCCGCCGGGAACGTATGGCTGTCCGGGAATCGATCCTGTTGCCGGTTACGCTTCGCCGTTATCGATCGCAGCGGCCAGCTTGCTGCTCGCTGTGCGGAGATCATCCCAGTCGATGGGCCCGAGAACAAGTTCGTTGAGGTCACTGCGCTCGATCAGTTCCCGCATCGCGCCCGCCACCGCCTGGGCTTCATCCATCGTCAGGTTGACCATAACCATCGTTCCTCATCTCCCGCTATGCAACTTGCGCTTGACCGGAAGCTGCGCGATGCGGCAAGGAGCTTAGACATGTCTGCCTGAGATTCCGGCCTGGGCGGACCTGGTTCGGAAGTATCCGAGCACTGTACTGCGCCCAGCACTCAGCCGCCGCGGAGACGGCAGGGGCCCTAGTCGAAATAGCTCGTGGGCAACTCCTTGTTCTCGGGCGTCAGCCCTGCGGCTGCGGCTACCGGGCCGACCACGTTCTCAGGAGTGATGCCGAGAACCTGCTCCTGAGAAAGGCCGTTCTCAAGGATGCGATGTTACGTCGAGGAATGTCGGCCTCCGGAGCGACAACGCCGTAGCACGCCTGGGTTTGTAGCCCTTGCCTCGGCGCCGCCACCGACGATCAAGGCGACACACAGGGGTCGGCACAGTCGATGCGCCGTGACGTTCGGTCTAGTGACGGTAACGACCTGCCGAAGTACCGCGCAGCACTGGCCGGCCACCGGCTCGCACCTAGCAGCTGCGACCTCATCGTGGCACAGGCATCATTAATCGATGCTCAAAGCCATCACCCTCGCGCTCTCAGTATGGGGTGCGAGTCTCTCAACGCTCCGGCCCGGGCGGCCCCGGGTGAAGGCCTCGGCGGCCCGGGCCAGCTCCGGGTTGCCGGTGGCCTCGGCGGCCGCGGTCAGCCATTCTCTGGCCAGCGGCGGATCGGGCCTCGGCTTCCACCTCGGCCCGGTGCCGGTCAATCACGTTCACGACGGCGCCCATGATGAGGTGCTTGGGCAGGCGCGTGGCGAAATGAACGTCATCGACCAGCGCGGCGAGCCGGTCGGCCGAGGCCTTCGGCATGTACCACGACCTCATGGTCATCTCGGCCGCAGCTGCGGGCTGCTCAGTTGCCGCCCGCTCAGCGGGCCTAGCAGGTCTAGTAGGTCTATCAGGCCTGGTACGGCGCAGGGCAGGACACCGGGCCGGTAAAGATTTACCGCTTGCGGGAGCTAGCGTTTTGCTAGCCGGGTGCCGTTAACGTGCATTTATGTCAAGCCGCTCCCCCGCCGTGCAGGCCACCGGAGAACGGCGGCTGCCTCGCGGCGGCCCTCCGGCGCCGCCCCTCGGCGATCCAGGCCGGGATCGCCTCCAGGTCGGCCCCGGCCTTGCGGCACAAGCCTGCGGCCTGGCGTGCGAGCGGCTCATCCGGCTCACCCTCGCGGGCGCCCTCGAGGAGCCCGGCCACCTTGGCCAGCAGGTCGGCTCGCCCCCCGGCGAGCTCGCGCAGCCCGGCCACCGCGGCGCCCTGCTCGGTGGCGGTGAGATCGCGCCACTTCGCATGATGGCGCGCCTCGCCGAACAGCTCGGCAACGAGGATGCTGTCAGCCTGCGGGCGCTTGTCGATCGCGTGTTCTAGCATCGCACGCCGCTGGCGTGCGGCCGGGACTACTCCCTGGCCGCGCGCATCGCCTCGGCCAGCGCCTCCCGCCGCCGCGCGAGTTCGGCCGTGACCCGGGCCGACAGTTCCGGGTCAGACTTCAGCTGCCGGATAAGCTCGCGGGGTGCCGGGCCTCCTCAGGCTCGGCCAGTGGCCCGAGAGCGGCCAGCGCGACCGCGACATCCCGGAGCTTCTGTAGCTGCCGGGGCCGGGAGGACCGGAACAGGGCTGAACGCCAGGCCTGCTACGGGCTGGGTCCCCGCGGCCGTCGCGGGGCCGGCCGCGGCGGCCGGGCCGGGCCGGCGGCCTGCTGGGGCGGGATTCTCGGCGCCGGCCCCGCGCGGTATGCCTGACATCAGGGGGCGGCTGGACATCGGAGGGACATCGGAGCAAGATGTGCGCAAGGCCTACTTACGCGGTATGCTCCGCACCCCCAGCGGATAGCTGAGTTCGCTTTCCGTACTATTACTATTTCGGGGCGTGACACTACGGCGGAGACCACGCTGGGCCTGGCCTAGGACTCCTTACGCGCTGGCCCGCGCCTCGTCCCGAGGCGGCCCGCGCACGAAATCGTCCGAGAGCACCGGCCACCGGCACATCTCGTCGTATTCGTCCTCGTCATCGAGCGGCCACCAGCCGTCCCGCGACGTCACGGGCAGGCGCTTCGCTCCCTGGTACTGCCGGAGCCGCACCCGCCAGCTTTCCCGGTCCTGCCGGTACCGCTCCGCTCGCTCGCGGTGCAGGTCGGCCGCCCCGGTCGACTCGGCGACGTCGGTCAGGGCGACGGCACCGCGGCGCCACCCGCCAGGACCTCGCTCAGCCAATCCGTGCTCGGCGAGCACCCGCAACGCGGCCGCAGCCGCCGACGCGGACAGCCGGGCCGTCCTCGCGACCTCAGCGCCGCGGGCAGGCTCCGGGCCGAGCGACTGATAGACGATCCCGGCCGTGCCGCCGAGGACCAGGAACGCGGGATGGATCGCCTCAACTCGGCCCGCTCGCCGACGACGCCACCGGACGCTACCCGCATAGCGGCCCGGGATCCGGAGCGCATAGCGGTCGGCCCGGGCCAGCCGACGCGGGCTCACCAAGTCGACCAGGGGGTCATCCTCGGACGCGAGCAGCCTCAGCACCCGGGCGACCGTCCCGCGGGGGCAGACCAAGTAAGCCTGAAAGGGGCAATGGGCTTGGGAAGAGGGCCGGGTCGTTTTCCTTCTGGGCGGTGAAGTCCTGCCCGGGCAGCTCGGTGACGGAGGAGATCATCCGGCAGTGGACGAGCGTGGTCACCGATGCCGGGGGGCTGCTTGAACTGCGGGTAAGCAGTGCGCTCGATCGACGTCACCCGCGAGGCCTCTCCAGTCGGCTCGACCCAGGACGCGCACACCGTAACCGCAGGCGGTCAATCCGCACCCCACAGTTCACCAAACCGAAACCAAACCGTGCAAACCGTCCCGCGCCGACCAGCGGCGATGTCCCTCACCAGCCCATTGCCCCTTTCAGGCTTACTTGGTCTGCCCCCGTGGGAGTTCGACACTAACGCCAGCGCGCAGGTGGTCCGCAGCAGGCAGACCAGACCCCGCGCCTACCTCCCTCCTCAGCGGGAAGAACTGGGACGTCCTGACCCTCGCAGCGACCCGGCCCGGCTCCTGGATGACGGGAACCAGCACGGACAAGTGGAGAAAGGACCGGCGGGAACAGTCCATCCGGCTGCTGGTCACTTGCCGCTGCGAAGGGCACAAGTCGTGGCTCGTGCCGCTCGAAGTCCACCCGGAGTAACCGCAAGCGCGCCAGGGTGCGCATGCTGGAGTAGTGAGCATCCGGGAGTCACGCCTTCTCTGCGGCCGACTGGCTGAGGTAGCGGTGCAGGGAGGCCTTCGGGATGCCGGTCTTGGCGCTGATCTCGCCGTAGCTCTTGCCCTGGCCGTGGAGCAGGCGGGCGTACTCGATCTTGTCGGCCGGGTGGGCGATGGGCCGGCCGGGCTGGCGCCCGTTGGCCTCGGCGACAGTGCGGGCGTGCGCGGCCCGCTCGGCGGTGAAGGTGCGCTCCATCTCGGCGAACAGCGCCAGGAGCAGGAACGCGATCCGGCCCATGCCCTCGTCGGCGGTGTTGATCGGCAGCGGGTCGGCGAGGGAGCGGATGCCGACGCCCCGCCCGGCGAGGTCGTGGACGAGGTTGAGGACCTCGCGGAGGTTGCGGCCGATCCGGTCCAGGGTGTGCACGACGATCGTGTCGCCGGGCCGGGCGTAGGCGAGCATCTTCTGCAGGCCCTCGCGGTCGGTGGTCGCGCCGGTCTTCTTGTCGACGAAGATCCGGTCGTCCGGGATGCCCTGCGCGCCGAGCGCGTCGAGCTGGCGCTCAAGTGACTGCTTGGTGGTCGAGACGCGGGCATATCCGAGCTCGAGTCCGGACGCTGCGGGCGTGGCGCTGTTCCCCATGCCGCAGATCGTACCGAAATTCATCGCCGTACGGTTGTTCTGGAACAGTATTTGTGGAACGGGTTCCGGAACGGCCCCTCGGCCTGTTTCGCCGCTCCGGACGGCTCCAGGTGGGGGCGTCCCACTTCCAAGGTTGCGGTACGGTGACGTGTTCGTCGCGGTCGCAGCTGGCGCCCGATAGTAGCCGTCCGGCGGCCAGGGTCATCCTCGCCGGGTCCACGCCGGCGCCGAACGCTGTTGTCTCGGCCATGAGCAGCTCGTGCAGCTCGATCCCCGGCTGGCCAAGGTGGCGGCGGACTCGCCCGGGTCCGCGGCCGCGCCAGCGGGCAGACTCCCCCGGGCTCACCCCGCGCCACGGCCGCATCGGCTGCTGCCTGCGAGGCTGACCGGCAAACGCAGGCGCGGGGCCTTCGCCTTCACCCCTGAGGACTTTCGCCGCCGCGGGCCATCCTCCGGCCGGGCTAGCACTTGAAGTGATGGGTCAGGCTCAAACGAGACGTGGATGCCTGATCCTGCACCGGGCACATTGGCCTGTTCATCGGCCGCCAGTCGCAGGCTGAGTACTGGACGCCGATCCTGGCTCAGGTCCGCGAGCTCTCACGACCGGGGGTACGGGGTGCCGGTAACGGGGTCGCCGTATCATCCAGCGAAAAAAACAACGATTAGGATCACGGCCAGGTAACGAGCGGCTGACTAGGCGTTTTCGATGCGGTTCCGCCGCGCGGATTTGCGCTAGATAGGCATGGCCGGCTCACCGCTGCCGTGTGCCTGCCTCCCCGGGCGCGGCCGGGCGGGCGGTCACCGTGATGTTAGCGCGCCATACCTGGCCGTCGTCCAGCCGCCGCAGGTACACCGGGCCGGCGCCCGGCTCCCAGTCCAGCTCGCCGGCCAGCTCCACGTCGCCGAACCCGAGGATGGTGAAGACGCCCTCCAGCTCCAGCCACCGCTCGATCCGCGCATGCAGCGCGCCGGCGAGCAGTTCATCGTCACTTGCCCTCCTGGCCACGGCAGGGCTTCCTTCCTGCTCGCATACGGGTTAGTGAGAAACGCCCGGCCTTGCCGCCAGTTGGAGCCGGCTGGGTCCGGCCGCTCGGCAGGGACCGTTCGGCCGGCTTCAGTGCACTTGCCGCGGCCTGTCCCGTTCGGCTGTGTCCGCGAGGTCAAGCAGTGCCCGGGCGATGGCCCGGGCCTCGGCGGGGGTGACCTCCGCGCACATGTCGGTGCGATCCGCGGTGGTCCCGAGGTTGAGCTCGATGAGGGCCGGGCCGGGCTCGGCGTCCAGCGGGTGCGTCCAGGACTTCAGGACCGCCCGGACGATGGTCTCGGGCCCGTCTGCCATGCCCAGGAACTTGTACAAGGTCGGCACCTCGATCTCGGTGCCGTAGTGGTGGTAGCCGTGGTCGGCGTAGATCACCTCATCATCGGCGAAGTGCCGGCCCTCGGTGCACCATGGTGGGCAGGGGCGCAGCGTTACGGCATCACCATCGAGCGGCCGGACGACTTCCATGCCGGTCCTTCTGGTCAGCGGGGGCGGGTGAGCAGCTGGTCGTACTTGGCGACGTCGGGCACGGGCCGGGTGTCGGCGGGGAGCGGGGGAAGCTCAGTCGTGCGTTCCAGGGACCGGTACACGGTGGGCCTGCTGACGCTGAACAGGGCGGCGATCTCGGCGACGTTGTAGTCGCCGCTGTCGTGCATGCGGCGGATCTCGCGGTCCTGGGCGGGCTTGAGGACGGGCTGCTTGCCGCGGAGCTTCCCGTTCTGGCGGGCGATGTCCATGCCCTCGCGGGTGCGCTGGCGGATCAGGTTGGCCTCGAACTCGGCGATGACGGCGAGGATCTGCAGGAACATCCGGGCGAACGGGTCGTTCCAGTCGTACACCGAGCCGCCGAGCGCGAACCGGACGCCGCGGGCGGACAGCTGGCCGAGGATGTCCAGCGCGTCGGGCACCGAGCGGGCGAGCCGGTCGAGCTTGGTGACGGTCAGGGTGTCGCCCTCGCGGACGGCGGCCAGGGCCTGGTCGAGGCCGGGCCGGGCGCGGCTGGTGCCGGTGAGCCCCTTGTCGAGGTAGACCCGGTCCGCCGGGACGCCGAGCGCGGCCAGGGCCTGGCGCTGGGCGGTGAGGTCCTGGGCCAGGGTGGAGCACCTGGCGTAGCCGATGTTCGCCATCCGGTCGCCTCACTGTCCGTTTATGGTGCCTGTCCGTTACACATTCACCGTACACCCTAACTGAGACGCCGCGAGCTACACCGGCGGTCTTTCCGATAGCGGCCGGCGGAGTGTCCGGTGGGCGATCGCCCCTGAGTACCGGTGCCGTGCCGACCGGTTCTTGCGGCCGGCCATCGGCAAGGCCAGAAGCGCGCCGCCGTCTCCGCTGATGACCTGGTGGCTCCTCCTCCACGGCTTTTCGATACTCGCCCGTTACGAGCCTGGCCGATGGGCGAAGCTGCTGGATCTCGACAAGCCCGCGGCGGCGCTGCTGCAGTGCGCGCTGGAGGAGGCGCTCACCGCGGTGCCGTACCTGGTGCTCGAGGCGCTCGACGGGGAACGCCGCCCGCTGCCCAAGCCCATGGCGTTCTAGGAACCCGATCGGTGGGCCGCACGTTATTGACCCTCGCTGGTTAGGCACGCGCGGCCGTCCGTCGAGGCCCCGCTGCCTGCAGTCCACTGGACCTCTGTCACCCGCCTCTCGTGGTGGTGTTGGCGCCTATGGCGTAAATAAACGTTCCGCCGCTCGACGGGCATCTCCGGTTTCGTTGGCCGTGGTCACGAAGGCGGCCGCCCGGTGGTTCCTCAGGTAAATATGCGACCGCATGTTTACGCTGGCTCGATGACCACGTGCGCGATCTGGTGCCGGGTCTCCAAGACCGAGCAGGAGACGGCCATCCAGCTCGAGGAGCTGCGGCAGTGGGCGCAGCGTAAGGGCTTGGAGGTCACGCGCGAGTACGTGTTCGAGTAGGCGCGAGCAACGGCAGCGCGAAGCACCGCGAGATGCTCGGCCAGGTGCTGGCCGACGCCCGGCTCAGCCGCTTCAAGGTCATGCTCGTCTGGGCCCTGGACCGGGTGAGCCGCGAGGGCGTGGAGGCCACTCTGGCCATCCTGCGCCGGTTCGCCGGCCACGGCGTCGCGGTGTGGTCGCTCAAAGAGCCGTGGATGGCCGCCGAGGAGTCCCCGCCGTCGCTCCGAGCGGACCAGGGCCAGGCTCGACCGTGGTAAGCGCGAAGGCCTGCGGGTCGGCCGGCAGCCCGGCGCGACCGATAAAAAGTCGCGCAAGCGCAGTGGCTACGTTGCCTGCTGGGAACGGGAACGAGCTACGACGGGGTGATGCATGCCCATGTGGGTCTGTCTCGTGCAGAGGGGGAGATCAGTTTTGAGTCAGGTTGGCTTGAGGCGATCGCGGCGACGATCGTCGCGGTCCCTGCCGCCTCGGCGATCTTCCAGCTGCTGTGGCCCGTTAGCTCGCTACAGCAGCATAGCGGCGGGGAGCAGCAGATTTGAAAGTGTGTTGATGGCGATTCTCGCTAGATCAAAAGCTCACTCTTCGTGCCTCTTAGCGCCGAGGTGGTCCGCCGCCGTTGCCGACTCGCCGCGCCAGAGCATGGCTCCATAGCCCTCGGGCACGTGGTGGTTGTAGCTATGCGGTGACGCGGCGGGATTGGCGGGGCTATGGTCATGCTTGACATGAAATGGCCTGCCGGGGCGGCGCTGCCGTCCCGGAGCGGACATGGGGTTGGGCGTGGTGGCGGCTAGTCGGCTGATCCCGGTCAGGGTCGGGGATATCGAGATCGAGGTGGAGGCGGTCCCGGTGGCCGGGACCGAGGCCACGTCGGGCCGGGCGGCGCGGGCGGCCGGGAACGTGCTGGAGGCGTTCGGCCGGGCGCAGGACGCGATCATCGAGGTGGCCAAGTCGACCTCGGAGATGATCGAGAAGGCGGGGGCGGCGGCGCGGCCGGACCGGGTGGAGGTGGAGTTCGGGCTGAAGTTCTCCGCCTCCGGCACGGTGATCATGGCCGGGGTCGCCGGAGAAGCCAGCCTGAAGGTCACCCTCGGCTACGACATCGCCGCCAGGCCAGCAGCCGGCCGCCCGCCGCGGCGGTGACGGTGCGGGCACCGAGCGAGCCGCTCCAAGGGCCGTCGGCCGGGTCATCATGACAGCCGCGGGCCGCGTCCCGGATGGGCGAGTGCCGGGGTATCTGGGGCGGGTGCTGGATGGTGGCGGTGACCCGGTGGGGACGTGTTTCCAGGTGGTGCCGGGTGTGCTGGTGACCGCCTGGCATGTCCTGGAGGACATCGGCGCTGCCGATGAGGACGCCCGGGTGGGGGTGGATCCGCTGGCTGGCGGTGAGGCGTTCGAGGCGACGGTGGCCCGCTTGGATCGGGTCCATGACCTGGCGGTGCTGGTCTGCGATATTCACCTGCCGGCCACGGCCGGGGCAGCTGGCCGCGACGGACCAGATGGCGGCGCGGGCGGGGGTGGCGGTGACGGGGCATGCGTTGTCGGCGGATCCCGGTCGTACTGCCCGGTTCGCTGACCACGATCGGCCAGTGGACGGGGCCGGCGATGTGGGAAGACGCGGTGCCGGTCGGGCCGGATGACCGCTGAGGCGCTGCTGCCGGGGATGAGCGGCGCGCCGGTGATCCGCGACGGCGACGGCGTGGTAGCCGGGGTGGTGTCGGGCCGGTACAACAGCGCGGACGGGTGGCTGGCCGGCACGGTGTGGGTGGCCCGGACCGAAGACCTGGCCGCGCTGCTGGACGGGATCGCCGAGGTCACGATGAGGCAGCCGCCGCTGGCAGGCCCGGTGGATGTGCTGCTGGGGGTGACCGCCGACCGGGTGCGGCTGACGGGGTCCGGCATGGATGTGGCCGCGGATCACGGCGGGGTGCGCTCAGGCCTGGCCGAGGCGGTCAACGAGACGCGCCGTTCCCGGGCCCGGGTCAGCGTGCCGGTCCGCGCCCAGGCAGAGATCCAGGTGCCCGCCGGTGAGCTGTCGCTGGGCCGGGCCGCCCGGCTGCTGGGGGAGTCCTTCTTGCCCGTGCCGGTTCTCGGCGAGCTGGGGAGGGTGCTGGCGGCGGCGGAGCGGGCGCATCAGCCGGTGCGGCTCGGCCTGTCCGTGCCGCCGGAGCTGGGCGGGCTGCCGTGGGAGGCTCTGCCTGGCCCCGATGGCCGCGGCCCGCTGGCGTTGCACCCGCTGGTCAGCCTCTACCGGAAGACCGATACGGCAGCGGGGCGCGTGCTGCCTGGGCCGCTGCGGATCGTGGTGGCGATCGCCGCCCCCGACAGCAGCGGGCCGGTGCTGGATTATGAGCGGGAACTGCGGAACGTGCTGGCCGCGGTCCGCGCCGCCCGCCAGGACGCCGCCGACGTCCGGGTGGTGCCGTTCGCCACCCCGGCGGCGATCCGGGCCGAACTGGACCGCGGCCCGGCCCACGTGCTGCACATCTCCGGGCACGGCTCCCCCGGCACCCTGAACCTCGAGAACGACGACGGCTCGGCCCGGCCGGTCACCGCCGATGAGTTCGTGGACCAGGCAATTCCGCCGGGACGGATGCCTGCGGTGATCACCTTGTCGGCCTGCTACACCGACGCCGCCGCCAGCCAAGACGGCACCTCCTTCGCGGCCCGGCTATGCCACCGCGGCGCCGCCGCAGTAATCGCCACCGAAACCTCCATCACCGACACCTATGCCACAAGGCTGCTGGCCCGGGTCTACGGCACCCTCGCCCAGGCCAGCGACCCGGACGTGGTCGGCGCTCTGGCGGAGGCACGCCGCCAGGTCCAGGCTGAACTGCAAACCTCCCCCAGCCAGCGAGACAACGAGCTGGCCGGCCTGGGGGAATGGGCAGCCGTGACCGTCCTGGCCGCCACCGGATCGGTGCCGGTGCTCGATCCGGACCACACCGCGCCGACGGCGCGGCAGCCGTCCCGGCCGCGGATCGCGGGGCTGGCCGGGCGGGAGGACTGGTATTTCGTCGGGCGGCGGGCCGAGCAGCGGCGCTGGCCCGCCGACCTGACCGGGTCCTTGCTGGCGGGCATCGTCATCTACGGGATCGGCGGGACCGGCAAGACCACGCTGGCCGCCGAGATCGTCGCCCGGGTCCGGGACCCGGAGCCCGGCCGGGTCCTGGTCAGCCTGACCGGCCCGCTGACCCTGGAAAGCCTGCTCGGCGCGGTTATCTCCGCCATCCGCCGCGAGCTGCTGATCAGCGGCCAGGACACCGCCGCGCCGATCCGGGCCCTCGACGTCGCGGCCCGGGCGGACCTGGGCTGGCCGGACCGGCTCGCCATCCTCCGCGGCCATGTCCTGGACCACGTGCCGGTCTTGCTGCTGCTGGACAACTTCGAAGACAACCTCCACCCGGACAGCGATACGGGGTACGCGGTCGGTGATGAGGTGCTGGCCGGGCTGCTGGCCGCGTGGGTGAGTGACCCGGGGAGGAGCCGACTGCTGGTCACCTCCCGGTACCGGTTCGCGCTGCCCGGCGGCGCGGAGCGGGCCTTGTCGTTCCGGCAGCTGGGGGCACTGTCGCGGGCGGAGACGATGAAGCTGGCCTGGTCTCTGCCGGCCCTGGACCGGCTCGACGAGGGCCAGCTGGAGCAGGTGTGGCGGCTTGCGGGCGGCCATCCGCGGTCGCTGGAATACCTCGATGCCCTGCTGTCCGGCGGCCAGGCCCGCTACCCGGACGTGACCGCCCGGCTCAACGCGGCGGTCACCCGCCACCTGAGCGGGGCCGATCGCGGCCAGTGGCTGTCCGCCCGCACCGAGCTGACTGCTGCCCTGGCCAAGACCGTTGCCCTGGCTGCCGATGATGTCCTGCTCGATGACCTGCTGACCCGCCTGGCCCAGGTTCCCGGCGCGGCGGACCTGCTGCTCGGTGTCTCGGTGTACCGGGAACCGGTCGACCGCAACGCGGTGCTGTTCCAGGCCGGGCAACCCGACCCGGACGCCGAGAACATCCCCGGCCGGGCGGCCGCTTACCAGCAGATCACCGGCATCCTGGCCGCCGCCGGGATCACCATGGACGAGTCCTTCGACCTGGCGACCGTCCCCGGCCATATCCAGGCTCAGCTGGCGCCGCACATCGCCGAGCTGAACCGCGCACCAATTCCGCCGTTCCGGTCGGCTCCCGGCCTGCAGGAGCAAATCGCCGCCTGCCAGGCAACAAGCCTCCTTACCGTCAACGACGAAGGTGAGGAGCCGCGGTTTTTCGTGCACCGTTGGACTGCCACTGAGCTGGCCGAGCGGGCCGCCCGCGAGCCCGGCTTGCGGCTGACCGGGGCGCACCGGCAGGCGGCCGCGTACTGGCGGTGGCTGGTCCGGGTGTGGCCGCCGGACGAGGCAGCCGATGTGCATGACTGGCTGGAGGCCCGTCACCACCTGCTGCATTCCGGAGACACCGAAGACGCCGCCCAGGTCACCGAGTGGACCTGCAGCCAGCTGCACACCTGGGGCGCCTGGGACCAGGAAGCCTCGCTGATCTATGACACCCTCGCCCGGCTGCCTGCGGATTCTCCGCGCCAGGCCGCGTGGACCGGCCAGCTCGGCGTTCTTGCCCACGCCCGCGGGGACTATGGCGAAGCCGCCCGCCACTACCAGCGCTCCCTCGACATCAAAGAGCGGCTCGGCGACCAGGCCGGCATGGCCAGCAGCTACCACAATCTCGGCGTCCTGGCCCAGAACCGCGGGGACTACGACGAAGCCGCCCGCCACTACCAGCGCGCCCTCGACATCAGCGAACAGCTCGGCGACCAGGCCAGCATGGCCGACAGCTACCACCAGCTCGGCATCCTGGCCCAGAACCGCGGGGACTACGACGAAGCCGACCGCCAGTACCAGCGCGCCCTCGACATCAAAGAGCGGCTCGGCGACCAGGCCGGGCATCGCCGGCACGTACCACAATCTCGGCGTCCTGGCCCAGAACCGCGGGGACTACGACGAAGCCGCCCGCCACTACCAGCGCGCCCTCGACATCAGCGAACAGCTCGGCGACCAGGCCAGCATGGCCGACAGCTACCACCAGCTCGGCATCCTGGCCCAGAACCGCGGGGACTACGACGAAGCCGACCGCCAATACCAGCGCTCCCTCGACATCAGCGAACAGCTCGGCGACCAGGCCAGCATGGCCGCCGGCTACCACGAGCTCGGCATCCTGGCCCACGCCCGCGGGGACTACGGCGAAGCCGCCCGCCAGTACCAGCGCTCCCTCGACATCAAAGAGCGGCTCAGCGACCAGGCCAGCATAGCCGCCGGCTACCACCAGCTCGGCATCCTGGCCCACGCCCGCGGGGACTACGGCGAAGCCGCCCGCCACTACCAGCGCTCCCTCGACATCAAAGAGCGGCTCAGCGACCAGGCCGGCATAGCCAACAGCTACCACAATCTCGGCATCCTGGCCCAGAACCGCGGGGACTACGACGAAGCCGCCCGCCACTACCAGCGCTCCCTCGACATCAAAGAACGGCTCGGCGACCAGGCCGGCATGGCCAGCAGCTACCACCAGCTCGGCATCCTCGCCCACGTCCGCGGGGACTACGGCGAAGCCGCCCGCCAGTACCAGCGCTCCCTCGACGTCAACGAACGGCTCGGCAACCAGGCCGGCATGGCCACCACCTATAGCCAGCTTGGCAACCTGGAAACGGAACGCGGCGGTTCAATGACTGCAGCCGTCACATGGCACGTAAAGGCGCTCGTGATCAGGCTCCGCCTTGGCATCCCCCAGGCTGTGAACGATCTGCGCCGCGTCGCCGCTTACCGCCGTGAGCTTGGCGCCGAGCCGTTCACCAGCCTGCTGACCCAGGCTGCCGGCGACACCGATCTGGCTGAGACGATCACATCCCTGCTCGACCAGCTGGACAAGACCGACGACAGCACGGCCTGACTCCGCCGACTGGTCAACACTCGGCCACGGGTCCATCCAGGAGCGAGCAGAGAGGCGAGCGGTTCAACCCGCTCCTCGGGCACGAGCCGGTCACCTACATGGGACGAGTTCTCTCAGCCGCGGACCCGTCTCAGTTTCCGTCATTCATCAACGTCCGTGACTGTGCGCCGGATCACGTCGGATCACGCCTAGCCCAGGCCACGGACACCGGCGGCTGTCCCTGAACCATGATCAGCAGACGAGGCCGGCGGTGACGCTGCCGACAGCCGCACCGCGACTGGCCTGGCCGGGCCCGGGCCGACCGACAACGCCCTGGCGTGGTGCGCGCTGTGGGGGATCTCCCAGCTCCCGCTCGCGATGCGGATCAGGGGCACGGCCGTCACCACCGGGTATCTGGGCCGCGGGCGGCAGGAATTCTTCTACTTCCCCGTCTGGCAGTCTCCCTGGCGACCCGCGCGGCTCCGGGCCATGCTCGCCAGCACCCAGCTGCGGGTCGCCGCCAGCAGCGGCCTAGACCACAGCGGCCGGCCCATGGGGAACCCGCCGCCGGGAGCCACCGTCCCGATGCACACGGGAAGCGAGATTACCGCCGGAGCCACTGGCTCGCCGAGCGCGGAACCGACGGCGTGATCCGTTTTCCCGTCCACAGGTTCGGAAGTGATAACGCTCCAGAACGGCGAGCCCTGACCGGCCAGCCAGTCCCGCTTCAGGCCGGCAAGTGACCGCCGAGCGAGTCAGCGGCGAGCCGCTGCTCCTATGGAGGATGCCGCGAACACTCCATCGGCCCGCCAGGAACCCGCGACCCATCGCGCGAGAAACCACAGGTAGATGACATGCCCAGGAAGCCAGGCCAGGCTGGGACGCAAAGTCAGCAGCCCTACCTGGCAGCCTTCGCGGCCAGCGCCAAAAGGGCCAGGTCAGACGCCGTAGAATTGGCATCCTGTCGCCGCCCCTTGAGCGGGCGGCCCTTCATCGAGGCTGGACCGAGGAAGGCGCGGCGCTGACCGCGAGCGCGCGCCGCCGCCCCTGAGCGGGCGGCCCTTCATCGAGGCGTGCCATAGGCCGGGTCGGCCTCGGCCGGGTCGGCCAGAATCTAGTCGCCGAATACGTGCCCAGACGTATCGACCGGCCGCTAAAATACCCCAGGTCAGCAGCAGTTGACGTGCAGGTCTTGAAAACCGTCGACCTGACGCGCTAGTCCAGCTGCGCTCCGACCTCTCACAGGTCCTCTACCGACGTGGTGAAGCGCTTGGTGACACCTCTACTGGGGCCGGCATGGATGTGACCGTGGTTGTGACCAAGACGACTCACAACTAGCTGGACGTGGTGAGACAAGGCGAGACTGCGCGAGGAGGCATACCGAGGCCAGCCGGGGCCGGAGAGCTACGACGGAGACGGGCTAAGACGACGCGCGGCTTGCTCATAACCCAGAGGTCGCGGGTTCAAATCCCGCCCCCCGCTACCAGGCAAAACGGCCTCGGAAGCATCGTTTCCGGGGCCGTTTTTCTGCTACTTGTGACCAAACTCCTGGTCACAATCCGCGTCCGCTCGCTCGGCGCTTCCCTCAGAGGTAGCACGCCGAGGTGAGCACGTCGGGCACCATAACTTGCCAGGCTTGTAGCCGGTGAGTTCGCAGATGAACACCGCCGGCACGGCGAAGACGTGGAATTCCAGCCGGCCGCCGGGAGCGTGGTCCAGTGCCTCGTGCAGGCTCTGGAGCCGACCCCGTGCCTGCTGACGCAGCGTGCCGGCGAGCTGGATCACTTCTGGCCTGCTCGTGCCGAATACGTACCGAAGCAGATTGCGGCCATGGGTGGGCAA
Source organism: uncultured Actinomycetota bacterium (assembly GCA_963834695.1). Lineage (GTDB taxonomy): Bacteria > Actinomycetota > Actinomycetes > Streptosporangiales > Streptosporangiaceae > JASHPR01. The sequence goes on along the minus strand of CAWIDQ010000030.1, from coordinate 364 downwards.
TAACGTCGTCCCACGCCAGGAGGCCGACACGTGGCAGCGGCTGGTCGTTTACAAAACGGCTGCTCTGCCAACTGAGCTATACCGGCGGGAGACTCCGAGCATGGTAGCTTGTCCGCCTCCCTTGAAAATCTCCTGCTGACCTGCGGATTCTCGTACTCCCAGACAGCACCGGGAGTGCGCGGCCCAGTCCCAGATTGTCCGGCTGGCACCGGCGAGCACCGGCCGACGGCGGTTGTCTGTGCCCAAATGCTTACCCGAGATCGTCAGAACGATCCATGGCCACTCCGACCAAGATTGGCCATGCTGCGGCGCCCACCCCGACTCCCCCTACTGGGCGTGGTCCTCTCGGACGCCCGCTCTCTGA
>CAWIDQ010000029.1:0-21420 GCA_963834695.1 uncultured Actinomycetota bacterium | reverse complement strand
CCCGCCGCCGTAGTGCCGTAGCCCAGCGCAGGCGAGCGGGCATGGTGAGTGAGATCGGTACCGGCGGTGTCGCCGGTCAGGGCTCCAGGTAGCGGAGAACCGGCCAGCGCCCTGCGGTGGTCGGCGTCCGACGGGGCCAGGCCGAGCTTGCTGAAGATGTTCCCGACGTGCTTTTCCACGCCCCGCTCGGAGACCACGAGAATCCCCGCGATCGCGCCGTTGGACCGGCCTTCGGCTATCAGCGCCAGCACATCACGTTCCCTGGCCGTCAGGGAGCCGAGCCCGTCGGCGCCGTGCCTGCGGCAACTCTCTCATCCCACGGTCCGAGCCGATCAGGATCACTCGAGGGGAGTGGGCAGATTGCGCACCAGCCTGCCCAGAACCAGTAGTTCGGTACTGCCATCATGCCCACACCGAAGGTGGCCCGGCTGATTACAGATTTGGCGTTCGGCGTGCCCATGATGCAAACGACGAGGCTGAATTCGCTATCGCCGTCATCGTAAGCGACATGCAGGCCAGCGCATAGGCATACGGGCGGGCAGCGCTCTCGGAGAGGCCCGGCGGGCCAGGTGCCCGCCGACTGGCTCCGGCTGGTGCCCCGGGCGCGGCCCGTTCGCGGCGCCAGCTCCGGGCCGGTGATGAGCACGCTTCCGTTCCGCCACCGGACTGGCATGCGCCGACGCCGGGCGGGTGCTGGCCGCAGGCGGCCACCCGATCCGGGCAGCCATCGGCCGGGATGGAGGGGAACTGCAAGCGTTGAACTGACCGAACCGCACAGGTAAGGAGCCCTCATGACAACCACCACCCACGGCACAAGCCGGACCGCGCACCTGCTCGCGCTGATGAAGAAGGGCGACGACGCGTTCAACGCCCGCGACTTCGCCGCGGTGGATGAGGTCCACCACCCCGACATGGTCGCGTACATCACCGGGCTCGCCGAACCGGTCTACGGAAAGGAAGCGCACGCCGCGGCGATGCAGCAGATGCTGCGCATCTTTCCCGACATGCACGTGTACAGCGACCCGTACCCGATCCAGTTCGGCAGCGGCGACTGGATCACCGTGATCACCAACGCCACCGGGACCTTCACCGGGGAGATGACGCTGCCCGACGGCACGGTGATCCCCCCGACCGCAAAGGCGTTCGACGTCGAGTTCGGCCAGACCACCAAGTGGGTTGGCGACCAGCTCATCGTCATTTCCGCCTTCTGGGACGCCGCTCGGCAGCGGCAGCAGATCGGCCTCGCCTAGCAGCACGGGGTGCCTGCCGGCTCACGGCGATCACATCTCGCGCGCCGGCCGGCTGGCGGTCGACGCCGCCTACAACGTCGTGGTGAGCAACAGCCGCGGACCCGAAACCCTCAGCGGCCTGGCCGGGCAGCTCGGCCCGCCCGCCCAGGCCGCGACGCCGGCCGAAGCGGCCGCGGCCGCGGACATCGTCGCGGTGACGGTCCCGCTCAAGTCCTACCGGCAGGTTCCAGTTGAGCCGCTCACCGGAAAGGTCGTCATCGACACGACCGACTACCTCCCCGACCGCGATGGACACATCGCCCACCTGCCCGCCTCCACGTAGTCAAAGCGTTCAACACCATCTTCTTCAAGCACCCGGCAACCTTGGGCCGACCGCACGGTGCCACCGACCGCAGCGCCTTGCCCATCGCCGGGGACGACGCAGGCTGAATTGACGTCGCTGCAATCATGGGCGACATACAGGCCAGCTCATAAGTATGCAAGAACGCAACGCCTGCTGTTCGGCATGAGCGGTAAACCGGGCAGCAGGCCGGCGAAGTCGAGCGCGCGCACCGGGCCGGCGGCGCGCGGCAGAATGGCCGCCGGTCTGTGCGGTGCGGAGCGACACACTCAACGGATGCGGCAACCGCGCCGGACGGCCGGTCCGGCCTGGCCGCGCTCTGGGACCCAGGCAAGCCCGGCGCGTCCACCTGTGAGCGTGCACCGGGGCACTATGGGTTCTCAGACAGGTAACGAGCGGAGAGGGGTGACGGAAGATGTCTAGCTGGGATGAGTTCTGCCATCAGCGTCACGGGGCTCTCGAGCGGTTCGTCAACGGCGACGCTGGCCCCTACAAGCAGTTGTGGTCCCACGCGGATGACGTGACGATCTTCGGCGGATGGGGAGGGTACGAGCAAGGCTGGGACGCCGTCAGCAGGCGTCTGGACTGGGCGGCCAGCCGTTTCGGGGAGGGGCACATCGACATCGGCAACCTCGCGGCCGGCTCGGGCGGTGACCTGGCCTACTCGATCGACATAGAAACGAACGTGGGCCTGGTCGACGGCGCGGCCCGCCGTGAGACCGCGCTCAGGGTGACGCACATCTGCCAGCATGCTGGCGGCGCAGGGTGGCGGATCGTGCATCGCCACGCTGACCGCCTCGGGCCGCGTGAGGACCCGGCATCGTAGCCGTGAACGGATCGGCTGGCGCATATCACCCGGTTCGGGTCCGGCAACGACGGTCATGCTGGTGACCGGCCTGCCGCGCAGAAGGCGGATATCGCACCCTTGTTCCGTGCCGACGATGACGCTGAGTGATAGGCGGGGCCGCTGCGGAGAACTGGATACCGGGAATCCTTCTGGACTGGGCACGGACCGGCTGATCACGGCGCGCTGCAGCGCGGCCAGCTTCTCGGCTGCGCACCTCCGCTTGGTACCTCATGACTCGCCGTGGACGGGGCCGTCAGATCCGGGACGGCCCGGCACCGTGAGCTCGCGAGGCTGCCCTGCCCCTCATGCCCCAGGGATGCGGCCCTGCCACTTTGGTGCTTTGGTCCCGCCCGCGCGCGACGTGGCGCGGCCAAGGAAGGCCTGCTCAAACAGAGGGCCGGCGAAAAGGCTGCCAAGCGGATAGCAGCCGCGATGGCGTCTGAGTAATTAGTCTCCAAGAAGAACCGTTAATGAACGCCACAATAAACGGTGGAGTAATGGCCTTGGCCTGGGGCCAGGCCCGGGCCAGGCCCGGCCCAATTAGCACACAAGATGAGCATTACGCCGCATCACGCACTCAATTCGGCATGACCGTAAAGCGCCGAGCAGTGTCCGCAGCCTGATCAGCTGGTGAACATCCTGCCGGGCGCTGACGGATAGAGCGATCGTCGTGCGAGGCTGCTTCGGATCCGCGGACGGCTCCGTCAGGCGGGTACCGGAGCGCTGTCTGTGCCGCTGGGGGTCCCGGCTGGTGTGGTGCTGATCGGGGGCGCCGTGGAATAGCCTCCGGCGGCTGCCCTCGGTAAACCTGCAACGGGCTCTCGCAGTGCAATGGGAGCGATGAGGGCGATGGGTGCTGCCGAGCGTCAGTTCATCGAGCTTCTGCTCGTCCAGATCCTGCAGCACAGTGCGGATCGTGCTAGCGGCCACGAGAAAATACGGGTGTGCGGTCAGTTAGCTCCTGGTTCGCGGCCATCGTTTCTCCAGTCCTGCGGCCATTGATGGCCTGGGTGGCTGGTCTTGTTCTTTGCCGGCTCACGGCGTGTCGTGATGCAGGCGGTCCCTCGGGTGTGGATGGGTTTGGGGTGGTTCGCCTTACCCATCGGTGTCCGGAGGGACCTGTGACCAGGTCTGGCAGGGAGATCATGGAGATTTCCGGGGCGTTTGACCTCACGGGGACGGCCTGGCCGGCGGCGCAGCTGACCGGGTGCGACGCGAAGACGGTCGCCCGTTACGTGGCGGTCCGGGGAGGCCGGCGGGGACCCGCTGGCGAAGACGGGCAGGCCGCGGCTGATCGATGTGTTCATGCCGGAGGCCGGGGAGCTGGCCGGCCGGTCCAGGGGGAAGATCCGGGCTGATGTCGCGCACCGGAAGATCACCGCGATGGGCTACCGGGGCTCGGAGCGGCCGGCCCGGCGGGCGGTCGCGGAGGTGAAGGTGGCCTGGCGCGCGGGCCATCGCAGGCGCTGCCGGCCGTGGGTGCCCGAGCCGGGGATGTGGCTGCAGTGGGACTGGGGCGGCGGGCCGCTGATCACGGGGCGGAAGACGCAGCTGTTCTGCGCGTGGCTGGCCTGGTCCCGGTTCCGGGTGGTGATCCCGGTCTGGGACCGGCAGGTGGGCACCTTGACCTGGTGCGCCGGCCAGGCGCTGCGCGCCGTGGGCGGCGCAGGCCTGCCTGCTGACCGGCAACGCGCGGACCGTCACCATGGACCGCGTCGCGGGCATCCCGGTCCGGCACCCGGAGATGGTCGCGCTGGGCAGGCACTACGGCTGCAAGGTGGAGACGTGCGTGCCGTCCGGCCCCGAGTCCGAGGGCGGGGCCGAGGCGACGGTGAAGATCGCCAGGGCGGACCTGGTGCCGTCGGATGCGAGCCTGCTGCCGGCCTGCGGTAGCTGCGCGGAACTCGAGGGGGCCTGCGCCGGGTTCTGCGGGCGGGTCAGCGGCCGGGTGCACCGGGAGAGCGCCGCGGTCCCGGCGGGCCGGCTGGCCGCCGGGCGGGAGATGCTGCATCCGCTGCCGGCCGGGCCGTACGCGCTGGCGCTGGGCGAGGAGCGTCTGGCCGGGGACGGCCAGACGGTCCGGTTCGGGTCGGTCCGCTACTCCGCCCCGCCCGGCCACGCGGGCACCCGGGTGCGGTGCCGGGTCGCCGGGACCGAACTGGTGATCACCGCCCGGACCGGCCGCGGCGCGGCCGGGATCACCCGGCACCGGCTGCCGGTCCCGGGCAGCCCGCAGATCCTGGACGAGCACTACCCGCACCACCCGGGAGGGAACGGGCCGCGCCAGCCCCGGCCACGGCCGCGGACCGAAGCCGGGGCCGCGTTCCTGGCGATCGGCGACGGCGCGCAGCGGTGGCCGGCCGGGGCCGCCGCGGCCGGCGCATCCCGGATCCGGTCCAAGATGGCCCGCGCGGCCGGGCTCGCCGCCGTGGCCGGCGCGGCCCGGGTGGACGCGGCGCCCGGCCTGGCGGCGATCGCCGGCCGGTTCGCCGACGGCGACCTGGCCTCGATCACCGGCCACCTGGCCGCCGAGCGCGCCCCCGGCGGGGTCGTCATTGCCGGCCAGGCCCGCCCGGTCCAGCCCGGCACCGCCGGCTGGGCCCGGCTCGGGACGCAGGGGGCGAGACGATGACGGGACTGCGCCAGCCTGACCAGGATGCCATCGTGCCCGCCGCCGGCGCGGCCCGCACGCGCCAGGTCCTCGTTACCTGCTCACAGCTCCTGTCCTGGGCGGAAGCGAACTGCGGCCCGCAGTTCGCCGCGGCGGCGCAGGACGCAGCTGAGGCCGCCGGGTTCAGCCGCGCCCCCGGCGCCCTGGCCTGCGAGGTGAACCTGGCCATCGACACGCCGGACTTCGCCGATGCGGCAAGGAACGCCCGGTGACCGGCCCCGCAGCGCCGCCGCTGCCCGCCGGGCCCGACGCGCTCATGCGCCGGATGCGCCTGCCCTGCCTGCGCAAAGCAGCACCCGGCGTGCTGGCCACCGCCCGCGCCCAGCGGCGGGAACCCGCCGAGGTGCTCCGCGTCCTGCTCGCCGGGGAGGTCACCGGACGCGACGCCGCCACCCGCCGGATGCGCCGCAAGACCGCCGGGTTCCCCGCCGGCAAGACGTTCTCCTCCTGGCGCAACCAGGAATCCTCCATCCCCGGCCCCGCCCAGGACGCCCTGGTCACCCTGGAGCGGACCGGCCGGGCAGAGAACCCCGTGATCGCCGGCCCGCCCGGGACCGGGAAGTCGCACCTGGCCGAGGCCCTGGCCCACGCCGCGATCGAGAAAGACCTGCGCGTCGCCTGGTTCACCCTGGAGACCCTCACCGCCGCCCTCGGCAGAGCCAAGGCCGGCGGGTCCACCGCCCGGACCGTCACCCGGATCTGCCGCAGCGACCTCATCGTCGTCGACGACATCGGCATGCTCCCGGCCGGGCAGGACGCCGCCGAGGCGTTCTACCGCATCACCGACGCCGCCTACGAGAGGCGCTCCGTCGCGGTGACCAGCAACATCCACCCCTCAGGCTTCGATTCGATCATGCCCAGGACCCTCGCCACCGCCACCGTCGACCGGCTTCTCCACCACGCCCGCCTGATCATCACCAAGGGCGACTCGCACCGGCTCGCCGAAGCCCTCGCCGGCAAGGGGGTGATCCCGCTCGCCACCTAACCCCCGCCCGCCGGGAGAACACGCGGCCACCAGCCTGGAAAACTGGTGGCCGCCAGCCCGCAGAAGACAAGGCCACCCAACCGGAATTCCTAATGGCCCTTGACAGATCGCTCCTCGCCCGGCGCGGTGACCTTCCGGCGCAGCGGGTGCGGCTTCCCGCCCAGCCGGGCCGGCACGCCCTGCGGCAGGTCCGCCGCATGGTCCCCGATCTCCCGGAAGCTCTCTGCCCCGGCCGGCACGCTTGCGACCGCCACCGCCAGCATGAACACCATGGTGAACCGGCGTCCCCGCCTCCTGCGTGAGTCCGGGACCAGCGCCAGCACCTCCAGCAGGCCGGGGATCTCATCACGGGCCTTTTCATCTGGGCTGGTCACAGCGGCAGCATAGGCATGCGACACTGGCATCGGTGGCCTTTCGTCCCGGGGATCTGGCATCAGCCAGCGTGATCATCGCGGACGGGAGGCCGTTCCCGCCAGCCACAGGCCTGGATCCCTGGGCGGCCGCCTTTCCCCGGTCAAGCAGGGCACCCGCGCGCAGACGACAGCACCCGGTCACACATCACCGATTCGCCGGCCCGTGGCCGGGGGCTGGGGAGGCAGCGGCCCATCTGGTGAGGAACGGTGGCACGGCACAGCTCCCGCCAGCGGAAAGATCCGCTAGGGAACGTCAGCGTTTGCGGCTCGTGGTTCGTACTTGGTGGTGACAGGACGGAGGCGGTGGATGGCGGAGGATCCGTGCGACGGGGAGCTGGAGCGGTTCCTGGCCGAACGGGGCGGGCATCTGCTGCGGTCGGCGGTGCTTCTGGCCGACAGCAAGGAGGCGGGCGAGGATCTGGTCCAGGCCGCCTTGGAGCGGCTGCTGCGGCGCGGGCCAGCCGTGCACGGGGACCCGGAGGCGTACCTGCGGCGGATCATCTACCACCTGGCCGCCGACGGCTGGCGCCGCGGGGGCCGGTGGCGGGCCCGGCTGGCGTTGCTGCGCGGTGCCGGCGAGGGGGTCGCGCCGGACCGCAGCGCGCAGGTCGAGCAGCGGGACGAACTGGTCCGGCTGCTGGTGCGGCTGCCGCCGGGGCAGCGGGCCGCGATCGTGCTGCGCTACTGGGAAGACCTGAGCGACGCCGAGGCCGCCGACGTGCTGGGCTGCTCGGCCAGCACGGTCAGGTCCTCGGTCGCGCGGGGCCTGCACCGTCTGCGTGAGCTCAGCGGGGCCGATGCGGCTGTGGCCGCCGGCCAGCTCGCCGCCGATCAGGGAGGAAGGGCACAGTGATCAGCACCGAATTCGAGGAGCGGCTCCGGGAGGAGATGCGGCACGCCACCACCGGGGTATCGGTGCCGTCCGGCCTGGTCCGCAAGGCCCGCCGGGGCCGGCGGCGGCGGATCGCGTGCCGCGCGAGCGCTGCTTCCGCGGCGGCCGCGGTGGTGGCTGCGGCGGTGATCGTGAGCAACGGGACCACAGGGGCGTCCCGGGACTCCGGGACCTACACCACCGCGTACGTGGTCAAGCACGTCACATCGGCGCTGGACGCGGTGAACGAGATCGCCTACATGCACTTCGCGTCGCCCCCTGGCGTGGCGCCCATGGATCTGTGGGTCTACGACGGGCCGCGGGGCCAGGCGTACCGGGCCGAATACTTTGACCCGAACGACGGCCAGCCTATATTGGAGGTCGGGACGACGGCGACACCGGCCAACTACCAGACCTGGATCAACGTCGACCCCATCCAAGGGACATGGTCCAGGCAGTCGTACCAGGGACCTAAGCCCAGCGGGACGGGCTGCGGTACGCCGGTGCCGACGAGCCTGATCTCGTTTCCGGAGATAGTTGCGGGGCTGCGGGAGTATCTGGCCTGCGGCACGCTCAGCTACGAGGGCATGCAGTATGTCGACGGGGTCAACGCGCTCAAGCTCGTCTCCGTGCAGCATCAGCGCCGAGGGAAAACCCTGTCCACCCTGGCCACGATCATATGGGTGGATCCCGCCACCTACCTGCCGGTCCGCTTGACCACCCAGGTCCGCGTGATCACCCAATCGGCCCGTCCCTTTGTCTCCGTGCCAACGCGCTTCGACATCCGGTGGCTCCCGCCCACCAGTGCCAACCTGGCCCTGCTCACGGTGCGGATCCCGCCCGGGTTCACCCAGGTCCATCCACCGCACTAGGGCCGGCTGCATCACGGCTTAGCTGCGTCAGGGCTTGCGGGCCACCCCGCCCAGGAAGGCCGCGGTGGGCGCGTCCAAGCCCAGGTCCGGGCCGTGACAGGCATGAGGCTCCATCGCTCCTTTGCAGGACGGATTTTCCGGCATGCTAATCTCATCTTGAAGACCGCCGCTCAGAATGAGACACTTCGCGTGATCGATCATGCACCCTATCCTGAAGCACCACGGCTCCGGCTGCGTGAACTTCATCTCACGATTACGAAGAACACTTACAGAAATTGACGCTGCCGATCCCACGGCAACCTATTTTGCGGCGACCGATAGCTTCATGTCAGCATAAAATTTGTGCGGGAGGCGGCGCCCTCATTTCGGGATGTGCGGTAAACAGCCGGCGGGTGGGCGGAAGCCGGGAACGCGCATCAGCCAGAGGCGGTCGGCGAGGAATCCCGTCCGTATGGTGCGGAGCACGCGGTCGGCGAGCGTGGCAGCAGCGTAAGGCGGCTACCCGCAGCAGGCACGTCGGCACGCAGGGCTTGTGCCCCTATCGCGCTCCGTGGCCGACCCCGGCCGGGTTCTGTCCTGCTGAGACTGGCGCTCTTACCTCCGGTAACGCCGGGTACGGATGGTACGCCACGGGGAGAGCTATGCCCATGACCACACCGCCACCGCGTTCCCGGCAGCCCAAACAGCTGGACGCCGGGATACTCCAGGCCGAGATCAGCTCGTTCGCCCTGCGCCTGGCCGCCGAGGGCAAGGCCGCCAAGACAATCCGGACCTACACCGAAGCGGTGCGGTGGTTCGCCGCCGCCAGCCTGCCCGGGCACGCTAGCTGGGAGCAGGTCAGCAGCCAGGACATCCAGCGGTGGATGGCATGGCTGCTAGACCGCTATAGCACCGCCTACGCCAGTAACCAGTACCGCGCCCTGCAGCAGTTCTTCAAATGGCTCGCCGCCGAAGACCAGCTGCCTGACCCGATGGCCGGACTGCAGCCACCGCGCGTCACCGACAAGCTCGTCCCCATCTTCACCGGCGCGGAGCTGGCCCGGCTGGAACAGGCCTGCGCGGGCCGCAGCTTCACGCAGCGCCGCGATACCGCGATCATCGCGGTGTTCACCGCGACCGGCATCCGGCTGTCCGAGCTGGCCGACCTACGGTGCAGCGACGTCGACCTATGGCAGCGGGAGATCACCATCCGCGGCAAGGGCGGCAAAGACTGGATCGTCAAGATCGGCCACCAGGCCGCCCGGAGCCTGGACCGGTACCAACGCTCCCGCTCCCGGCACGGCCAGGCCCGGCAGCCGCAGCTATGGCTCGGCGTGAACAACCGGGAGCCGCTGACGGCCGCCGGTATCTACCAGATGATCACCCGCCGCGGCGCCCAGTGCGGCGTGGACGCCTACCCGCACTGGTTCCGGCACCTTCAGCCACACCTGGCTGGACCGCGGCGGGCCTGAGGGAGACCTGATGGAGCTTAACGGCTGGGCCTCCCCGCAGATGCTCCGCCGCTACGGCGTCAGCGCCCGCAGCGCCCGCGCCCGCCGCACCTACGACCGCATCATGACCGACACCTGACACCACCAGGCGCGACCACACCAGCACGGGCCTCGGGCACCGCCTCGCGACGTGAGGGATCGCCGTCGCCCTAGCAGATCAAGCCAGGACGGGAGCCCGGGCAGTCAACCGCTGGCCAACAGCCGCGGACGTGTCCCGGGAAGCTGGAGTCCCAAGACTCTGAATGCCAGCTACGTGAGCCGTCGAAGACCTTCGGCGTTCCCCACAAAAATCCCACAAGCCGCGATCCGGGCCGCCCCCACAGACATCCCACGGACACGGCGGCATTATGCGGCACTCTCCGGCATTCCTGTTAAAATGGAGCTGAAAACGTACCCTGAACAGGCGAAACGCAGGTTCTGCAGGCTGTCAGCCGTGCCGATCGGTGGTGGTCAGGGACAGGATCGAACTGTCGACCTTCCGCTGACCCGAAAATAAGACCTAATCTGGGCACGCGGCAGCGGACCTTGGCCGTTACCGGCGGGCCAGGGTCTGCGAGGGCGGTATGGGTCAGGCGGCCTGGCTGTCCCCTGGTCCGCCGGGTTCGGGGTCGGGGATGCGGGCGAGGGTGACTTCGAAGCCGAGGGCGCCGAGCTTGCCGACGTGGTGGGCGATCTGGCGGCGGACATTTGCCTGACGGTCGTAGTAGTCGGCGCCGAGGTCCTGGTAGCGCATGCCGGGGTTGGATAGCAGCTTGTGGTAGACCTTCAGCTGGGTGTTGCCGACGGCGACCTGGGCTTTGGGTTTGCCGCGGCGGCGGGCCAGCCGCCGGTAGCGGGCGCCTTCGCGGGTCTGGGTGCGGCCGGCCGCGACGGCGGTCTCGCCGGTGATGCCGGCCAGGTACCGGTTGCCCTTCTTGGATTTTGCGCGTCCGGCGCGCTTGCCGGACTGGTTGTCCAGGGGGGTGCGCCCGGCCCAGGAGGCCAGGTGCGCCCCGGTGGGGAACCGGGTCATATCGACGCCGGTCTCGGCCAGGGCGTCCTGGGCGGCGCGGCGTCCCCAGCCGGGCATCGACTCGGCCTGCTGCAGCTGTTCCTCATACGGGGCCAGCAGCTGTTCGATCACCCCGGTGAGCTGGTCGATGTCGGCGTTGAGCCGGTCGATGCGGGCGAGCATGGTGGCCAGCAGGGCGGCGTGCTCGGCGGTGAAGAACTCGGCGCCTTCCAGCGCTTCTTCCAGCTCGGTGATCTTGCGGCGGGCGCGGGCCCGGGCCAGCTGGGCCAGCACCTTGGGGTTGCGTTCCCCGGCGATCAGGTGGTCCATGATGTCCCGGCCCGTCCTGCCGTGCAGGTCGGTGACGACCGACGACACCTTGATCGCCGCTGATTCCAGCAGCTTCTCCGCGCGCTGCTTTTCCCGGGTCCGCTCGGTTATCAGGTCCCGCCGGTAGCGGGTGTGCAGCCGGATCAGGCGGAACTCCGGGGTGGCAACGAAGCAGGAGGTGACCGCGCCGCGCTCGAAGCACGCCGCCAGCCACCGCGAGTCCGACGGGTCCCGCTTCGGGCGCCCCGGGAGGTTCTTGACCTGCCGGGCGTCGGCCAGCACGCAGTCGAACCCCTCGGCCTCCAGCCGGTAGAACGGCCCTTTCCAGTAGTCGCCGGTGGCTTCCATCACCACCGCGGGCACCTGCCAGGACCGCAGCCAGTCCGCCAGCGCCAGCACCTCCTTCTTGGTGGTGCCGAAGCTGCGGGTCTCGGCCGCCCGCCGCGCCGGGTCCTTATCTGACGGCACCCGGATCGTCGCGACCATCCCGGCCTTGCCGATGTCGATGCCGCACACCCGGTCCCGGTACAGCGGCTCATCGGTCACCTCTTCCATGCGTCCCTCACCTCACCTCTCCCTTCTTCCTGGACTGCTAGCCTGCGAGGTGGTACCGCCCGGGGAGCCGGGGGCGAGCGGAAGAAACTGACCCGCGTGCTCGAAGCGACAATGAACGGCCCCTTGAAAAGCCGGCTCCCGGCGTCAGGCTGACACGCGGCCTCAACCGCACCAAGGAAGCAACGACGTCACGGGCGGTACCACCGCTATTTTCACGCCGGTACGGCGCCGCGCGAGCGGTATCTGGGGCTGACACGAAATTGGGTGCTTTGCGGGCGCGCGTCAGCAGCCGGCGGCGGTTTGTGCCGTCGGCTGGGGGGCGGGGCGGCGCCCCGGGCGCGCGGTCTGGGATTAGGCCTGGGCCGTCAGGCAGCCTCCGCTGGGGTGACGGTGATGACGCAGCCGGGGTTGAGTTTCTGGAGCTGGCGGATCAGGTAGTCCTGCCTGGCCTGGGGGGTTTCACGGCTGGCGTAGAAGCCGGCGCCAAGGTCCTCATAGGGCTTGCCGGTCTTGAGGACCTGGTAGGCGATCTTCAGCAGGGTGCGGGCGATCGCCATGATCGCGCGCTTGACCGCGCCTTTGTTCCTGGCGCCGCCGAACCGGCGGACCAGCCGGTTGAACCGGGCCTGCAGCCGGCCGGTACCCGGACCGCGGCCCAGGCGGCCTGGACCAGCAGCGGCTTGATGTAGTTGCCGCCGTCGCCGGTCCGCCCGCCCTTGCTCTTTTTCGCGCTCATGTAGTTGCCCGGGCAGACGGTGGCCCAGGAGGCGAGCCGCTGGGCGGTGGCGAAGTACTCGTGCGGGGCGGGGCCGATCGCGCCCAGCCACCCGGCTACGACTACGTCGCCGAACCCGGGCAGCGTCTTGAGCAGCGCCGCCTCGCGGGCGTAGCGGGCCACCAGCGGCGCGATCCTGGCGTCCAGGTCCGCGACCGCGTCATCGAACATCTTGATCCGGTCCCGGTGCAGCCGGCACATCATGGCATGGTGGCCAGTGAACCGGCCGGCCAGGGCCATGGACAGGTCCGCCATCTTGCCCGCGGTCCGCAGCCGGCCCCGCGCCAGGTCCGCGAGCACCTCCCCGCGCCGCTCGCCGTCGATGAGCGCCTCGATCATCGCCGTCGACGACATGCCGGTAATATCACTGACCACGGAATCAAGCTTGATCCCGGCCGATTCCAGCGTTTTCTGCAGCCGCTGGATCTCTGAGGTGCGGGCCTGGACTGTTTTCATCCGGTACCGTGCCAGGTCCCGCACCTCCTTCAGGTCCGGCGCCGGGATGTAAGAGCCGGACAGCAGCCCGCACTCATACAGGTCCAGCAGCCGCAGCGCGTCCCTGGCGTCGGTCTTGTGGCCCTTCAGCGCCTTGGCGTGCGCCGGGTTGATCACCATCACCTCGGTGAAGTCCAGCCCGGCCAGGGCGTAGTACACCGGCTCGGTGTACACGCCCGACGCCTCCATCACCACATGCGTGACGCCCCGCCGGCGCAGCTCGCGGCCCATCTCCTGGAGCACCCCGTAAAACGTGCGGAACTCCAGCACATCGGTCTTGCGGGAACCGCGCTTAGCACCCGGCACCCGGACCGCGACCTTCACCATGTCCTTATGGACATCGATCGCGGCCACCCGGTCATGCATGACTTTCACTCGCCACCTCCTGAAGCGGCACTCAGAACTAACCGGGAACGGAAGGCGCGCCGCCCGACGGGACCCCTCACATCAATCAGGAGACTGACACACGCGCTCGCAGCAGCAACGGGCATGACCCGCAACGGGGACCCCAGCACCAAACTTTTCAGCGGCCTCGAACGGTCCAAAGCGAACCGGTGACGACGGACGGCACGCCAGCCCCAGCATGCACCTTCCACCCCGCCGCCACCCGCCGAAACCACTGCAAACCACGCGCCGACCCCAGCCCCGCCCCCAATTTCATCCCGGGCATCGCGCCACGCAGTGGCCCATCTCTTTCTTTTCAGGGATGCGGAAAACCGCAGGTCAGAGCGCGTGCGACGTGGCCGCGTGCAGCCCGCGTGCAGCATCAGTGCTTGACCACGATGGACTTGGGGAGCCGTGCGGCGTTGCCGTGCGCCGCCAGCTCCGACAGTGCCGAGGCTATCTCAGCGTCGCGGCCGTCTACGGCATGCAGGTAGCGCTGAGCGGCAGCAGGTGACGAGTGGCCGAGCCGCCTCATCAGGTCCTTGAGCGTCGCGCCGGCCGAGGCGGCAAGGGTCTGGCCGGTGTGGCGAAGATCGTGGAAGCGGAAGCCTGGCATGTCGGCCGTGCGGCGTGCACGGGTGAAGGCCTGCCGAACAGCGTCGCCGCGCATGGGCTTACCGTCGCGGCCGATGAATACACGGTCAGGCCCGGACCACTCGTGCATATGGGCTACGAGGATCGGCAGCACGTGAGGCGGTACGGCGACGGTGCGCTTGCCAGCGTCAGTCTTGGGTGGCGCGTCGAAGGCTTGACGGGTTTCGAGCAGCTCGACGCGGTTCGTTCGGACGGTGACGGTTCCGGCGTCTAGGTCGATGTCGTGCGGAGTCAGGGCGATGATCTCACCACGGCGAAGGCCGCACCATGCACCGAGCAGGACAGCAGCGCGGTACCGGGGCGTGATCGCCTCGATGAGCGTGACCACCTGGGCGACGGAAGCGACCGGACGTTCCTTAGCCCGATCGGTGCCAGCGCCGGGGATATTGGCTGGGTTAGCGGCTATCGCGCCGTCGCGTACGGCGGTGGCCAAGACGGCATGCAGAAAGCGGTACGACTGCTGTATGGACGTGCGCCCGCCCTTGCCGCGCATGGCGGCGGCGTACCATTCCCGGATAACCAGTGGCGTGAGTGCGCGGAGCGGGATTTCTTCAAGAGCGGCCATGTGAAGCCGCTGATTTCGCATGCAGGTTTCCCGGTAGCGTGGCCCGATCTTAGTGTTATCGCGGAGCCAGGCCCGAGCGTAAGCGCCAAACGGCTGCTGCCCGAGTTCGTCATTGAGCCAGGTGCCCCGTGATAGGTCGGCTTCCACCTTGGTGAGCCAGGCCCGCGCGTCAGTCTTGGTGACGAAGGTGCTCGGGGCATTCTGCCGCTTGCCGCCGTTCGGCGGGACGAATGAGGCCTGGAACCTCCCGGATGGCAGCTTGCGGATTAGACCGAACCGGCGACGGCTGGCAGCCATCAGGCCACCTTGCCAGCGCGCCAGGTCACAGTGACCGGATAGACCATGTGCCCCTCGATATATTCCGTGATGGCGCTTTCCGGGATATGCGGAGTACGGCCCACATATACGAACCGGATACGCCGCTCAGCGATCAGACGACGGATAAACCGGGGCGTTGACCGGAGCGCAATTGCAGCCTCATCACGGGTGAGCAATGTTTCCCGTGAAACACTGCACATTGGCATCACGTCCTTTCCCCAGGTAGCATTTCAGGAATTTAGATGAGTGCAACAATCAGCTTTTCCGGGCATTATCGGCGGCCATGAGGGCCAGGGCGTGAGCGTCGGATGCCTGGTAGCCGGAACCGGCATAGTGCCAGTCACCGAGGAACAACACAGTGGTTTCGTCTATCTCTCGGCCCCAGGGGTCGAGCTGGCCATCTGGGTGGCGCTGCGCGCGGCGGTGTTCGGCGCGTGCGGCGCGGAGCTGGCCGAAGGTGACGGAGAAACGGCGGGACTTGGTGAGGAAGTGACCGCCGTAGCCGAGGCAGTGCGCCCACTGGCCATAGCCGAGCGCCCAGGCCGTTTCGATGAGCCTGCGGTGATGCGGCGGGCAGCGCAGCGCCTGGACCTCGAGCGCGGTGCGGAGCCGGTAGGCGGGCAAGCCCGGGGCACCAGCGGTCTTGGTGGCGTACTTGGCGATGTAGTTCGCGACCGCCGTGCGAGTCAGCGCGCCGGAGGTACCGGAGCGGATAACCCGCACGTCGGCGTAGTTGGACTCAGCGCCGAAGCGGACCAGCAGCGTACGGCCCGTATTGCCGACGTCGGCGGTGACCGAGGCGGCCGAAGCTGCGGCTTGGATGGCGTCCGCGAGCACGGCGGCAGTCCAGTGGGCGGGGGGCGGGGCGTAGGTGTCGTCACCGGTATTGGCGTCGAGGCGGATGATGGCGTGGAAGTGGACGACGCCACGTGCCTGGTACTCAGCGACCTTGACGAACCGCAGGCGGACCAGGGCGCGTAGCTCCTTCTGGGTGACGGCCATCATGCGGGCAAGGTGGCGGGGCAGGTAAGTGGTGAAGCGGCGCCACAGCTCCCCCGCGCTGGCGTTGAACACCACGGCGGATTGGTAGTCGTAGCAGTCGGGACACATCGGGCGGCCGAGCCGCGCATCGTCTTCGTGGTGGCGGGCCGGGCAGGAGATGTCGCGGCCGTGCGGACAGGTGCGTTTGCGGGCGTCGCGGCGGGGGCGGCAGGGCAGCACCTGGCCGCCGCGCTCGCGGCGGGCGTGGACGGGACCGAAGGACGGGGCGGTGAAGGTGGCGAACACGCACGGGTGCTCAGCGACGGTCTCGGGGATGCCTTTGCCGCCGGTCAGGCCGGAGCGGACGAGCTGGCGGGCATCGCGCTTGTAGACGGCCGAGCAGGCCGGGCAGGCGGACTCGCGGCGGTTGCCGCACGCGACATGCAGCACGCGGCCCGGCTCGGTGTCAGTGGTATAGGCGGTGGCGGTCTCGCCGGTGGCCAGGTCGATGGCGGTGATGCGGCCGCGTAGCCGGATGGGGTGCGAGCAGGCATTGGCGGTGGCGAGCTGGCGTTCCCAGTCGCGGAAGTCGGCCTCGGTCATGCGCTGCCCCGGAGGGCGGCGGCCCGCGCGGCGAGGCGGCGGATGTCGAAGTCATCGAGGTAGGCGGCCTTAACGCGGCGGGGGACGCGCTTGCCCTCAGCCAGGAGCAGGCCGACGCCGCGTGCTTCCACGTCGATGGCGGCGGCGGTGTAGCCGCGTGAGGCCCAGCCCTTGCCGAGCACCACATCGGAGCTGTCATCAGTGGAGCAGCGGAACGCCCACCGGTAGCCGAACAGGTCCCGCAGCGAGGCCGGGACGATGTCATAGGACGGCCGCTGGGTGGCGATCACGTACCGGTGAGCGGCCTTCCGGCCCCGTGCGGCGCAGTCCCGCAGGATGGTGGTGAACTTCTCCCGTTCGGCCTTGGTGCCGACGGTGGCGGAGAAGTAGGCCAGCTCATCAATAGCGGTCAGGGTCATGGGCACGCCGTCGCCCTTGACGATCTTGCGACGTCCGGTGTCCAGCAGCATCTCGCAGCGGTCGTTGATGACCTGCTGCTGTGCTTCCAGGACCGCAGTGGCCCGGTTGATGTCGGGGCCGACGAATTCGTCAGCGCAGGAACGCCACGCGCCGAGCTCGACGAGCGCGCCGTCGATGAGGACCAGGCGGCAGTCCGACCAGGACAGCGCGGCGTGCGCGACGATGTTGGTCAGGCCTACCCACTTGCCCGCGCCCGGCTCCCCTGCCAGGACGATGCCCATGTGGTCGGCGAAGTCCAGGTAGACCGGCTGGCCGGTCTCGTCAAGCCCGGCGAAGACGGGATCGAACATGGACAGCGCAGCGCCAGGCAGGTACGAGGCGAGAGGCCGGGTGCGGGTGGTCATGGCTAGTCCTCAGCCCAGGCCGGTTCCGGCCACGGCTAGCGGGGGTCAGCGTCGATGGCGGGCAGGTCGGCGTGGTCGATGGCGGGCAGGTCTGCGAGCGGGGAGCGGATCACGCGGTCAGGGCCGAGCACATCGCGGCGGATGACGTCGATCCAGATCAGCCAGGACCAGCGCGCCGAGCAGGTGACGCGGGCTTCCCGCGCGCCGCAGGCCGAGGCGAACTCAGGGGCGTTGGCCTCGAAGTCCTCGAAGCACAGGCCCGCGCGGCAGATCACCAGAGCGCGGGAGCCGACCGGGGTAGCGGTGATCCAGGCGATGAGCGGGAGCCGCCCGGCCCGGGTATGCAGGCGCAGTTCCCAGAACGCGCGCTGGAGGCGGTGCCGGGTGAACAGCCCCCAGAACCAGCCCACCACGAACCAGCGCGACCACGGGACGGCGGCGAGCACCAGGGCGATGCCGCCGAGGACGGCCAGCGGCCACTGCCATGAGCCGAGCACCAGCCAGAGCCAGCCGAACGCGGCGGCGAACACCAGGACGATGAGCAGTTCGGTGCGCCAGCGCCAGCACGCGCCCAGCGCGGAGCGGTGGAGTTTGACGGTGAGTGCTTCCAGCGCGTACGGGGAACGACCGGGGGTAGATTGAGGCATTGTCGCTTGTTCCTTTGTGCTGCTGATCACGGGATGAGGGATCACGGGTGACACGCCGGGGGCGAGGCGGCAACCACGCCCCCGGCACCGGGCTTTAAGGGTTGGGATCAACGCCGGAACCGCCGCAGCGGCGGCAGGGGGTACGGCCATCAGGCTCCTTGCGGGAACCGGCGCAGCCGTAGCAGATGACGATCACGGTGCCGCAGGTGCGGACGGCGAAGGTCCAGGTATCGCGGACGAACGTGCTCACAGTGGTTCCCTGGTGCTGCTGATCACGGGATTTGAGGGAAGGACCGGGACGGGCAGCGGCAACCACCCGCCCCGGGTCAGGAGATCAGGACTCGTCGGGCCTGAGTTCGGCGTAGCACTGGAAGCGGACGCCGGAGTGAGTGAAGTAGACGTGGGCAAAGCTCTGGCCAGGCCCGGGCATCTCGACGGTGACGCCGTACCGGGCGGCCCAGGCGTGCAGCGAGTCGAGCTGGTCCGGCCCACGGAACTGCAAGGCGAAGGCGGCGGACGGACGGTCCAGGACCCACGGGCTGAACGAGATATTGCACGGGACGGGCAGGTCGAAGCCGAGCACTTCGGCCAGGGCCAGCACGGCGGCAACCGGGCTGACGGTCGTAAGCGTGTCCATGACGGCGGTTTCCTTGATCACGGGATGAGGGACTAAGCGGCGGGACGGCGGGCAGCGCCGTCGAGGGTGATGGACTCCGCGCGGAACGAGCGGACGATCTCCTTCTTGTTGTTGACCCACGGCTGGTAGGTCAGGTTCCGAACCATGGCCACCTCGTCCACCGCGAGCTGCGGCTGGTCCCCCGCGACCTCCACCCAGATCGTCTCCATCGACCCGATCTCCGAGTCGAACGCGATCAGTCGGACCGTCCAGATCGGGCGGCGGCCGTCGCTTTCAGGGGTTGTCTTCTGAGTCCTGTCGTCCTTCGAGACCTGGCGCGGACGGGCCACCCCCGCCACCCGGAACCGGACATTGTTCGTGTCGATCCTCAGACGCATCTCCGTCTGTCCTTCCTGCGCTTCGCTTGTCTTAACTCCATCTTATCTAGACGACTACTTGTCTAGAGGAGCTACTACATGTATAGAGGAGTTATGAGGCAGTGTCAAGCGCTAGTGAGCAGGCAGTTCGTACGAAAGCTGGTAAGCGTCGGCGGCCATGATCGTGTCACAGACCTCTACCGCCCGACCGTCCACGTCGTACGCGGTACGTACCAGCCTGAACACGGGCACGCCTGGAGGCAGGTTGAGCACGCGCGTCTCTTCTGGGCTGGGCATCCTGGCTGTCACGTCCTCGGTGAAGCGCTCCAGGGTGTGCCCCAGCTCTTCAAGGCGCGCGTAGATGCCGCCCGGGCCAGGATTGGGAACCCCGATGGGAGTACCGCTCGCGATGTCGCCTGGTATGTACGAGATCGCAGTCTCGACCGGGCGGCCGTCGAGCGAGTAACGCCGGGACCGGATGACGGTGATGGCCTCATCTGGCAGCTTCAGCCGGTCCGCTACCTCCGCAGGAGCACGGCCTTCCCGTACCTCGATCATGTCGACCTGCGGAGATCCACCGACTTGCTCGGCCTCGGTGATGAACGCCGCCTTGCCCTCTTTGCGGTGACGCCGCGCGAAACGATCCGAGGCGAGGCGCTTAACCGGTGGCCGGTTGCGGACGTAGACGCCGCGCCCGTGCTCCGCGACCACCAGGCCCTCATCCTGGAGCAGTCGTATCGCGTTCCGGATCGTCATTCGCGCAACGCCGTAGTGCTGCATGAGTTGCGCTTCAGAGGGGAGCTGGTCACCCTCGTGCAGTCGGCCATGAGCAATAGACACTCGCAGGAAGTCTGCGATCTGCTTATACACGGGACGGTCGCTGGTGGAGTCCACCTGATCTGTGAGGACATCTTCGCCGCTCACGGCTTACTCCTCCACTCGTGCGGACGTCTATCCTTCAGGATACCAAGGGGAAGGGGAAAAACCCATGTCAGCCCGGCATTCGGTCAGTGTCGCTGGTGTAGCCACAGACGATCAAGGCAGGGCGTTGCTGATCAGGCGTCGTGACACCCTGCATTGGGAGGCACCTGGTGGCGTGCTCGAACTCGATGAAGATATCGAGGCCGGGCTATGCCGCGAGGTCCACGAAGAGACCGGTCTCACCGTCCGGCCTGTCGCGCTGACTGGCGTCTACAAGAACATGGTCCGAGGGATCATCGCCCTCGTGTTCAGATGCGAAATCCTCGGCGGTCAGTTGGCGCTCAATGACGAAGTATCCGGTTTCCAATGGGCCACGCCAGCAGAAGTTAAGGAGATGGCGGACGAGGCCTTCGCCGTGCGGGTCTTGGATGCACTGAGCGATCAGCCGCACCCTGCGATCAGGCAACACGACGGGATTCGCATCAAGTGACCAGCATCAAGTGACCAGTGTCTAGGGCTGTGACAACTTTCTCTACGGTTTCAAGGGCGGGCTTCGCCCGCCGCCGCCCATAGGCGGACGTGACCGATGTGACGTGAGAACGCGAAAGTGCCAGGGGTAGCGCGGGGAGCATGCCAGGCATGGGAAGCGCCGAGAGCAGGCACCCGTTGCCGGGGAGAGCTGGCCACCTGGGGCGGACGGGCTTCGCCGCCGCCTCCTGCCTTCGGCCCGGCGCGGCTGCCCGCCGCCAGGTCCGCACCCCGGACAGGCCCGCACGGGGAACCCGCCGCAACAACCCCGCAAGCTGGCGGCACGCGAACGCCAGCGGGCACGAGCACCAGGGCGACGAGGCCGAGCCAGGCTGAACCGGCGAAATGGCCAAACCAGGTGAGCGGGTGGCCTCCCCCTTACCCGCCGTTGGATTGTTCGAGCCGAACAGAACCTGTCAAGAGCGCTTCGCGTCCCTCCGGGATGGCCTACGGCCCCACTTGACAGAACCTGCCCGACTCTGGGTTTGGCTGGCTATCGGGTAAGGGGGAGGAGTGGGCGAGTCCGCTTCGCGCCGTGCAGCCTACGTGCAGCAGTGAACGGGCACCAGCGGTCATGAAGCCGATTTAACGGACATGAGTGGGCAACCTGAACAGGTTGCGCCGAGGCGAGTTGCCGCAGGTCAGAGAGCGTTTCCGCTGCTCTGTGTGGGTGGTCAGGGACAGGATCGAACTGTCGACCTTCCGCTTTTCAGAAGGTCTGTCGTTTCCGACGCCACCGGGTGAGTATTAATCAGTCAGCCCAGCTAGAGCGCATCCATCCTGGTAGTCAGGCTGACGCACCGATTTTAACACTGGCGCCATAGTGTGCCGGAGAATGCCGTTTTGTTCGTGTTACCGGCGTGTTGGACGCCTCCCGGACCCGGACTTGTGTTGGTTGTGTGTTGGGACCGGAGATCTCTACAACCAGGGCTTACGCCACGCGGACTCGGGTCAGCACCCAGCCCGCGCAAGGCTCGTATGCTGAGGCGTCAGCTACGCCGATGGAGGGGGGCACCATGAGCATCCCGTCGCTCTCGTCCCACCTCATTGCCTCCGCCAGGTGTTATCGGCATGATTATTTGGTCATGGATCGAAGATCAACGGCGACGCTAATTTG
>CAWIDQ010000028.1:0-65075 GCA_963834695.1 uncultured Actinomycetota bacterium | reverse complement strand
GCTTCCAGTGCCCCTCGGAGACGACTTCGACGTTGCCGTCGGTCACCTTGATGGCGGTCTGGTCGTCGATCGCGTACGTCGGCGCCGGTATCCTCGCGGCCCATTGTTCTGCGATGGCCATGTCTTGGTGATCGGCGTTGTCCACGTGCGGAATAATCGCAAAATCAACCAGTCCGACTCCCTGGGCCTTGACCAGGATCATGCGGAGTTCGCCATCGGGTGTATCGAACACGATGTCTTCCGTCGAGAGCGCTTCACCGCTGCCGCGACGCGGTTCACGGTAAGTCTCGGCAAAGGTGGACGCCGCTGCGATGCTCCCGGCGCTCACCCCCAGGTAGACCGTCTCGCTAGGCAGCGACGGCAAGACGTCTGCAAGCCCGGACCGCCGCATCCAGTAGGCCAAGAACACCGGATCGCCGCCCCAAACCAGCAGGGCGTCGGTCTCCCGGACCGCCGGGACCCAGCATTCTTCGTCGATGCTGGGCAGCACGGAGAGCTCCAGTACTCCCAAAGACTTCCAGCCCAATCCGGCGAAAGGACTCTTGCTCCTTCCGCAGATAGCCTCCCATGCGTGGTCGGCACCGCCGGGGAAGGGGTATATCGCCGTCGGGATGACGAGGGCGCTGGACTCCTCGATCGGCTTACCGAGCAGGCCGACGAGCGCTTCGTGGATGGTCGTGTTCGCAATGCCAGACGAAGTAAGGAGAAGTTTCACGCCGTCCCCTCTTTGTCGAGCAGTGACGTCAGGTAATCCTCCAGCTTGTCGAAGCTGGATTCCTGGCCGTCGTGCTTGGTCATGTGGTCACGGCCGACCTTGTCGCGGAACGCCATCGTCACCGTCAGCGTGGTTACTCCGTCAGCCTCCCTCAGCTCATCCGTCTCGTCGGCCCACGCGTCGGGCCAGCCTTCGAACAGCCACGTCTGGACGATCCGAGTCGGCGGCTCGACCTCCAGGTAGGTCCCACGGAACGAGCACTCTTTCCCGTCCGGCGTCACGAAGACCATGTGGTAGTCCCCCCCGACGCGCAGGTCCATCGAGCACACCGTCATCTTGTCCTCGAAGGGAGCGAACCAGTGGCGCACATGCTCGGGCCTCGTCAGCACGTCGAAGACGAGCTCGATCGGCGCGTCGAACTCGCGAGTGGTGACGATCACGAGCTCGCTCGGGTATTCGACGACTGCGGACCCATGCCGGTTAGGTGTCACTGAGGTCTCCTTGTTGCTGAAGCTCTTTGAGGTAGGAATCCATCCGATCCAGCCGCTCGTTCAACGCCCGCTCGTACTTGGCCAACCAATCGCGAAACGGTCGCAGGTGCGCCGGCTCCAGCCGATACAGCCGGCGACGCCCCTCCGCCCGGCACCTGACGAGTCCCACTTCGCTGAGGACCCGGAGGTGCTTCGAGACCTGAGGCTGCGACATCGACAGGTCGTCCACGATCGCCCCGACCGGCTTCTCTCCGTCGATCAGCGTGTCCAGGATCTCGCGGCGGTGTGCGTCCGCGATGGCGTTGAAGACGTCCGACGTCGTGGAAGCGCGAGCCACCCCTCCAATATATTCCGCTATCGGCATGTGTCAAGCATTCGGCGCGGCGCGCCGCTGATCTCAGGCGCCACCATCACCATGTTTGGCCGGCCCGGAACGCGATGGCCCGCTGGATCACCCGTCGGCGGGTGCTGGCGGGCGGCTTAGGAGGTCGAGGGTGGCGCGGGCACGGTCGACAACCTGGGCACGTGGCAGGGCGCGGGCCAGCTCGGTGATCTGGCCGAGGACTCTGGTGCCGGTGCGCTGGCTGATCAGCTCGTCGAGTTGCCGGTAGCGGTCTATGTCGGAGCCGGATAGAGCGGGTGCCGAGGGTGACTCGCGCGCGGCGGCGAGCAGCACTGCTGCTGCTTCGTGCCGGTCAAGGCTGACGAGAAGCTCGGCGAGGATGCGGAGAGCGGTCCACAGCTGGGGCCAGTTGCCGTCTCGGTATGCCTGATCCAGCAGCGGCGGGAACAGGGCCACGGCCTCGGTTTTGCGGCCGAGCCGGGTCAGTGCCGACGCCAGCGCGATGCGTGCCACGGTGATCACCTGGTTGGCGTGGGTGGCCTCAGCTTCGCCGGTTGCGGCGCGCAGCAGCTGGACGCCTTCCTCCGGGTGGTCCGGCAGCGTGACCTCGGCGGCTGCGTAGGTGGTGAACGCCTGGCAGCCGCTTGCGCCGGTGACGTCGACGGCGGTGCGTGCGCTGGCGGCGTGTTCGCGCGCGGTGGGCAGATCGCCGGCGTAGCAGCAGAGCAGGGCGAGCGAGGCATAGCCGTCGGCCCGGCGTGCTGCCGGGAGCCTGGTGTCTGCCGCGATCTGCTGCCACAGGCTCGCTGAGCGGCTGTGTTCGCCTCGGTACAGCGTCGCAATGCCCAGGCAAAGGAGTGCCAGGAAGCGCTCGTCTGCGCCGACGGCCCGCTCCAGCGCTTCGGCGCCGAGGCGCACGGCTTCGTCGAGCGCCCCGGTGTCGCAGGCGGCCATGCCGCCGGCCGCCATGGCGAGCGCGGCGGCGGGGGATTCCCGGACTGCAGCGTGGCGGGCTACCTCGACACTCAGCTCGAGGAGGCTGGCGTCCGGGCGCCAGTGCGTGCACAACCGCAGATTGCCGGTGATCCGCGCCGCCAGGTCCGGGTGCCCGCAGTCAAGCGACCAGCGCACGGCCGCGGCCACATCACCCCTGATGCGGATCACCTCTGCCACTGCCGCGGCGCAGCGGGGACCGGTGGCCTGCTGGGCAGCGTGCTCGACTACCGAGGCGACCCAGCGGGCGTGCGCGAGCCGTGCCATCGGCTCGTGCCCGGCGCCGGCCAGCTGCTCGGCGGCGAACGCCCGGACGATCATCAGCAGCCGGTACCCCGTGCGGCTGCCGTCTTGGCTCATTGCGACCAGCGAGGAGTCGGTCAGCCGGGCCAGCGCGAGCGGGACCGATCCCTTCACGAGGGGGCCGGCCACCTGCTCGGCGGTTTCGAGGTCGAAGCCGGCGCCGAAGACCGACAGCACACTGAGCAGCTGACGCTCGGCGGGGGGGAGCAGCCGGTAGGACCAGTCAATGACTGCGCGCAGCTGGCCATCCTCGCCGAGCAGGTCGAGCCGGTCGAGCCGGTCGAGCACGGCGGCCAGGCCTAGGGTGGCGGCCCGCGTCGCCGCCAGCTCCAGGGCGAGGGGCAGGCCATCGAGCTGGCGGGAAATATCTGCCACGGCGCCGAGGGCCTCCTCGGTGAGCACGAACGACGGCCGTGCCCTCCGTACCCGGTCGGTGAATAGCCGCACCGCCGCGGTCATCGCCGCCCGCTCAGGCAGGTCCGGGTCGGGAACGGGCAGCGGCCCGAGCGGCAGCGCCTGCTCGCCCGCGAGGCCGAGCCGGCGGCGGCTGGTGGCCAGGACCCGGATGCCGGGACAGCGGCGCAGGATTTCCTCCACCAGCGGGCAGACGTCGTCGAGCACGTGCTCGCAGTTGTCGAGGACCAGCAGGCCGGCGGAGATGCTGAGGTACTCGGTGACGGCGGCGCGGACCGCTGCCGCGGCGCCCAGGCCGAGCGCGGCCGCGACCTTGGTGTCGGCCTGCCCGGCGCCGATGGCTGCCAGCTCGATCACGGTCACCGGCAGGCCGAGCCGTTCGCTGAGGCTGCCGAGAGCCTCGGCGACCAGCCGCGTCTTGCCGACGCCGCCGGGGCCGGTCACGGTGACCAGCCGGTGCGCGGTCACCGACTCCAGCAGCGCGCCGGTGTCGTCCTCGCGGCCGACGTATGCCGTGGATGTCGTCAGCCAGGCGGGCGCCGCAAGCGGGGGGCGCGGCACGGCAGCCATCCGATGACCGAGGATCCGGCGCTGCAGATCCTGCAGTGCCGGTGACGGGTCGAGGCCGAGCTCGCTGACGAGCAGCTCGCGGTAGTCACGGTACTGCTGCAGCGCCCGGGTGGGCTGGCCCGCGTGGTACAGCGCGGTCATGAGCAGCCCGCGGGCTCGTTCCCGGAGCGGATGCCCGGCGATGAGTTCTTCCAGGCTGGCGGCCGCCCGGTCCACTGCGCCGAGTTGCAGGCACCGCTCGGCGACATCCTCGATGGTGACCAGCCGCAGCTCGTCCAGCCGGACCGCCTCGGGCCGGGCGAAGTCGCGGTCGGCGAATTCGGCATACGCGGGACCGCGCCACAGCCCGAGCGCCTCGTCGAGCAGCGCCACCGCCCGGGCACCACCCGCCGCGGCTGCCCGGGCCCGCAGCGCCTCGAACCGGTCCGCGTCGAGCGCGCCTGGCTGCGGCACGATCACGTAACCGGCCGGCCCGGTCCGCAGGACGTCGCCGCCGAGGACGGCGCGCAGCCGGGACACCACGGTGTACAGCGCCGATCCGGGGTCAGCTGGCAGCTCATCGCGCCACGCGGCGTCGATGAGCGTGTCCGCGGGGACGGGCTGGCCGGCGCGGGCCAGCAGCGCGGCCAGCACCGCGCGGCGGCGTCCGCGGGGCAGGCGGACCGGCTCGCCGTCGCGGCAGACCTCCAGGGCACCGAGCACGCCGAAACTCGGCGCGGACTCGCTCACCTCACCGATTGTGGCCGAAGCACGCCGTGCACGAACAGTGACAGTTCCCTGAAAGCCTGGCCTGCCAGGCTCACGCCGATGGCCAACCACCGCCGGGCAGAGGAGCTTCCGATGGAACTGGACACCGCCAAGATCGGCGCATTCGCGCAGCAGGTTGCCGGCGCGCTGACCGGCGCGGCCACCACCGCGATGGTCGTGCTGGGTGACGAGCTGGGACTGTACCGGTCACTCGCCGCCACCGGCCCCGCCACACCCGCGGAGCTCGCCACGGCGACCGGCACCCACGAACGATACGTCCGCGAATGGCTCGCCCAGCAGGCCGCCGCCGGATACGTCAGCTACCACGCCGCTACCGGGACCTTCAGCCTGCCGCCCGAGCACGCCGCCGTGCTGGCCACCGACGACTCACCAGCCGCCATGGCCGGGGCGGCGCTGCTGCCCGCCGGAATGTTCCGCAACATCGGGAAGGTGGCCGAGGCGTTCCGCACCGGCCACGGCATCGAATGGGCCGACCAGGACCCGGCGATCTTCGCTAGCACCGAGCGCTTCTGGCAGGTCAGCTACCGTGCCAGCCTCATCAGCGAGTGGATCCCCGCCATCGACGGGCTGCAGGCCCGGCTCAAGGCCGGCGCCAGCGTCGCCGACATCGGCTGCGGCCACGGGGCAGCCCTCATCCTCATGGCACGCGAGTACCCGCGCTCGAGGTTCACCGGCTACGACTCCCACCCCGACTCCGTCGACGTCGCGCGCCAGCGCGCCGCCGGCGCCAACGTCGCCGACCGGGTCCGGTTCGACATCGCCGACGCCAGCCGCTACCCCGCCGACGGCTACGACCTCATCTGCTTCTTCGACACCCTCCACGACCTGGGCGACCCCGTCGGCGCAGCCGCCCACGCCCGCGCCGCGCTGGCACCCGGCGGCGTGCTCATGCTCATCGAACCGCTCACCGCCGGTGACAGCCTGGACGCCAACCTTGCCAGCCCCGTCGCAGCGCTCAACTACGCGGCGTCGACGTTCTTGTGCCTGCCCGCATCGCTCGCCCAGCCCGTCGGCCTCGCCCTCGGCTCCCAGGCCGGCCAAGCAGAACTGCGCGCCGTGCTCGCCGAAGCCGGATACGGCCACATACGCCCGGTAGCGCAGAACCAGTTCAACATGGTGCTCGACGCCAGACCTTGAAACAGGCACGGCAACCCACCACCCCAGGCTGCCGAGGCTGCAAACGAAAGCTGCCAGACGCGAGAGGCGCCTCAGGACCACCGGGCGGTAGCGTGAGTGACCATGCCAGAAGACTGCGTGGTGATCCGCACCCGGCGGCTGGATCTGGTTCCGATGTCGCCCGGGCTGATGCGGGCGTTGTTAGCCGCCGACTGGGACAAGGCCAGCCGACTGCTCGGTGCAGCCATTCCCGCCGAGTGGCACGGCGAGGACTGGCAGTGGCTGGGCCAGCGGCCAGATCAGGCCGAGGCCGACCCGTCGGTCATCCCGTGGCTGCCCCGGGTGCTGCTGATCCGGGGGACCGGCGAGCGCGCGGAGGCGGTCGTGGTGGGTGAGGCTGGTTTCCACGGCCCGCCCGGCGAGGATGGCCGGGTGGAAATCGGTTACATGGTGGTCTCTGCGCACCGCCGCTGTGGCTATGCCGAGGAGGCCGCCCGGGCACTGATGTCTTGGGCATCAGCCGAACACGGCATTATCCGGGTCCGGGCCAGCATCAGCCCGGGCAACATCGCGTCGCTGAACCTGATCGGCAAGCTGGGCTTCACTCAGGTGGGCCGCCGGCGTCATGACCGGCGGGGCGACGAGCTGGTCTTTCACCGCGACGAGCCGACAGGGCGGACAGGGTCAACGGCACGGCAGTGACCACATCGAGTCAGTCGCGGTTGCCGCTCAGGTAGTCGTGGATCAGGCGGATCGCGACCGAGCCCTCGCCGACCGCGGACGCTACCCGTTTCACCGACCCGCAGCGGACGTCGCCGACCGCGAAGACCCCGGGCAGGCTGGACTCCAGCAGCATCGGGGGACGCTGCAGCGGCCAGCTCCCCGGAGGGCGCCCGCCGGTCATGAGGTCGGTCCCGGTGACCACGAAACCCCACCGGTCGCGCTTGATGTCGTCGGGCAGCCACTGGGTGCGGGGCTCGGCTCCGATCAGCACGAAAACCGCCGCGGCCGGAACGGTCTCGGTCACCCCGGACCTCTGGTCCTGGATGGTCAGGCTTTCCAGGCGGCCCGTCCCGGCGCCGCCCGTCACGACGGCGCCACGCCGTACGGCGATGTTGGGCGTGCCGGTGATCTCCTTGACCAGGTATTCGGACATGCTCTCAGCCAGCGACTGGCCCCGGACCAGCATGGTCACCTTGGCGGCGTACCTGGCGAGGTGGACGGCGGCCTGCCCCGCGGAGTTCGCGCCGCCCACCACGAACACCTCCCGGTCCTTCATCGCCTTGGCCTCGGAGGTAGCGGCGCCGTAGAACACGCCGGCCCCGGTCAGCGCGTCGAGCGAGGGAATGCCGAGCCGCCGGTACGAAACGCCGGTGGCGATGACGACGGCCCGGCTCCGAACCTCGCCCCCGCCGGCGACCGTCACCACGCGCTCCGGCCCGTTGACCCGCAGGCCGGTCGCCGGGTTCCCGTACACATAGTCGGCCCCGAAGTTCCAGGCCTGGGTGTAGGCGCGCACCGCGAGATCCTCACCGCTCACCCCGGTCGGGAAGCCCAGGTAATTGCGGATGCGCGAGCTCGTGCCGGCCTGCCCGCCGATGGCCTCTGGCTCCAGCACCACCGTGGACAGGCCCTCGGACGCCCCGTAAACCGCGGCCGCCAGGCCGGCCGCGGCGCCGATCACCGCCACGTCGTACACGCCGGGCCCCGGGCTGGTCCGCATCCCGATGGCCTCGGCCAGCTGAGCGTTCGACGGATCCTCCAGCACCCGCCCGTCGAACATGATGACCACCGGCAGCGCCGCCGCGGCGGCACCGGCCTGTTCCAGCAGCGCCTTTCCCGGCCTAGCGTCGGCCGGGTGGAAACCGAACGGGACCACGTTGCGGCTCAGCAGGTCCCGGACCTCGTGCGAACGGGCCGACCACTCCTCGCCCACCACCCGCATGACCTCGGGCCGGGGAAGGTTCGCCCTGGCCCACTCCTCAAGCAGCCCGGTGACCGACAGGTGGAACTCCTCGTCCGGCACCGTCGCAGGCCTGCGGGCATAGGCGTCGATGTGGTCAAGCGCGATGGCCTGCAGGATCGGCTCCGGAGGCGGTCCGTATCCCCAATCCCGCAGGAGGAGACGCTTGGCCGTGCCATCGAACTCACGGACCCGGGCCAGCAGCTCCGTCCCGGTCAGCTGCGACATGGACTGGCCGGCCAGCACGATGCTGACCCGGCGCCGGCCGTCGCGGAGCTCGGCGAGCAGACCAAGGGGATCATCGGCCGACCCGACGCAGATGATCTCGTAATCGCCCCCGTACCGCTTGCGCAGCTCCCTCTCGACGACGCCTCGTGCCTGCGGGTCGTCATCAACGATCAGCAGGACTGGAGCATCTGGCATGGGCGGCACCTGTGAGATCGGCTGGCCGGTTTCAACCGCAATCCCATTCCCCGCTGCAGCCGTCTTTAAGCGCGCAAACGGCGCCAGAGCGGACCGGGCTGCTGGACCAATTCCTCGCCGATCTCGGGTGACCAGCCCCGCCCGCTACTCCAGCAGCCACGGCCGCGGCGGTGTGCGTACGCAGGCGTTGGCGTCATACAGACGCTGCGGCCATCCCCGCGGAGGCCCAGGCCCTTGAGGACTGACTGTCCCGGTAGTCCAGAATCTGCTCCGGCGGCGGGAAGCCTTGCGCTAGTCGAGCTCGAAGTCGCCGGCTCGCACCCCGGCGGTGAACGCGTCCCACTCGGCCGGGCTGAAGATCAGCTTCGCCCCGTCCGGGTCCTTGCTGTCCCGGACCGCGACCACGCCCGGCACGTTGGCGGCGACTTCCACGCAGTTGCCCGATGAAACCGTGTGGCTCGACTTTCGCCACTCGTAGTGCCTGGTCACGGGCCGAAGTCTATCGAGCGGATCAGATCGAGCGACGCCCCACGTGACAGCGCCGCGGCCCGGATCAAGTCGAAGATCGTGATTGCGTCCGCGACATCCGTGGGGACCTCGATCAGACGCTCGTTGTGCCAGCCCTCTGAGTGAGCGACAGGCGGCAGATTGTCAGACTCCATGATGGCCAGCGGCCCGTCGACGCCGGGATGCTCAGTGACGGCGAGCGGCATCACCTGCAGCACCACGTTGGTCGAGTCCGCCACCTCGATCAGCCGCTTCAATTGCTCCCGCATCGTCGCCGGGCCGCCAAACGGGCGGCGCAGCACCGACTCGTCGAGCACGCACCAGAGCAGCGGAGGGTTCTCCCGGGCCAGGATCGTCTGCCGTTCCATCCGGGCGGCTACATCGCGCTCGATGACGTCGGACGCGTCCCGTGGCCGACCCGCCCGCATGACCGCGCGCGTATAGTCCTCGATCTGTAGCAGACCGGCAATGGCCCGATTATCCCAGTTGCAGATCTTGGTCGCCTTCTTCTCGTACTCGACGAACGGGCCGAACCAGCTCGGGAACGCCTCGCGCTTGACCAGGTCGCGGAACCGGCCGAAGAACCCGCCAGTGTCCAGCGCCTCGTCGCAGCGCTCCGCGAAGTCTTGCGACGGCATCCGCTCGGCCATCTCGACCCGGCCCACCAGGGCGCCGGAGAAGTTGATCGCCCGGCCGAGGTCGTCCTGCGACAGGCCCGCCGCGATCCGGTGCCGCCGTAACTCCGCGCCGAAGAACGCCAGCGTGCTCGCCCCCGGGTCAAGCTCTCGCGCCGAAGCCATCCCTGCCTCCCCTGCGATCCGACAGGAGTTTCCGCGATTCCGACAAGATCACCGGCTATCTGACAACGTTCGTCACGGGTCACGCGTCATCTGACAGTGCCGGTGGCAGGCCGCTACTCCTTCCAGAGGGTAGCCCGGCCACGGCAGCCTGGAGGGGCGCTAGCCCCTCCGATGACCCAGAACGGAACGTCACCATGTCGGCCCAGCCCCCAGCGGCTCATCACCCCGCCCCGAAGAACACCACGGCGTCCCAGGCCGTGGAGGCCCTGGCCGCCGAGCTGGACCGGTTGCGGGCCGACTTCCCGGAGTTCTGGATCTGGCGCGAGAACACCGGGAGCGGGGTCCGGTTCGTCGCCCGCAGCCAGCGCGCGGGCCTGAACCCGCACACCGTGGTCACCGCGGACCCGGCCGAGTTGCGCGCGGCGCTGGGCCAGCCGGACCGCCCACGCTGATCACCCCGCCCGTCGGCCTCTCCCCCGGCCGCGTCCGGTTGCTCGCCGATCGCGCCCGCCGGCCCGTTATGGTAAGCCGTGCCCGCACCCGAGATCACGTTCGAGTTGCTCGACGGCGCGCAGGCCGCGGCGCACGCGGCCGAACTGGGGGCTCTGCACGCCGAGGTCTGCGCCGACCCGCCGTACCAGCGCGAGGACGACGCCGCCCGGTTCGCCGGCCGGTTCCGGGTCCAGCGCCGCCAGCCCGGCTTTGTCCTGGCCGAGGCCCGTCACGGCGGCTACCTGGTCGGCTACGCGGCCGGGATGCCGCTGCGGCCGTCCACGTCCTGGTGGAAGAACCTGACCACCCCGCTGCCGGACGAGATCACCGCCGAGCATCCTGGCCGCACCTTCGCGCTGACCGAGCTGCTGGTGCGCGCGTCCTGGCGGCGGCAGGGCATCGGCCAGACCCTGCACGACCTCATCCTCGGCAGCCGGCGCGAGGAACGGGCGACGCTGACCGTGCTGCCCGCGGCGACCGCGGCGCAGAGCGCTTTGCAAAAATGGGGCTGGCGCAAGGTCGCCCGGACCCGCGACCCTGATCCTGGCTCGCTCGTATCCGACGTGCTGGTCATCACGCTCCACTAAGGTGCGGGTCGAACGGGGTCTGATCACACGCCGGCAGGGGCACCGGTCTTGAATCGGGAGAGCACATGGCAGACACGATCTTCTACGACTCGGTGACGCCGGGCCTGATCCCCGGGCCGAACGCGTGCCTGTACTACGACGGCGAGTTCGCGGCCAGCGCGTCGCAG
This sequence comes from uncultured Actinomycetota bacterium, assembly GCA_963834695.1. GTDB lineage: Bacteria > Actinomycetota > Actinomycetes > Streptosporangiales > Streptosporangiaceae > JASHPR01. The sequence goes on along the minus strand of CAWIDQ010000028.1, from coordinate 54,423 downwards.
GCCAAGCGGTTCAAGGCGGTGCGGTGGATCACCGTGCTTGGGGAACTGGCAGGAGTGCGGGATCGCGGACTTCGAGGCCGGGAACCCGGTCTTCGGGCAGTCGGGGAAGCTCCGGCAGTGGGTGCAGGGGCGGGCGAACATGGGCGCGCGGGCCCGGGTGTACTGCGACCGGTCGAACATCCCCCTGGTCCAGCAGGAGCTCTCGGGCCTGTCGTGGCTGTGGTGGATCGGGACGCTGGACGGCGACAAGCTGAGCCCGTCGTTCTTGCCGGGGATGTGGGGAGTGCAGTACGCGGGGAACAACCGCTTTGACACGTCGGTCCTGTACGGGGAGTGGTGACGGTGCGTGCCGGCTGATCAGGTCAACGGGGTCGGCCTGTACTGGGAGCGAACCGGCAGCGGTCCGCGGTTGCTGTACTGCAACGGCTCCGGCACGACCTTGGAGGCTGCCCGGCCGGTGCTGGATGTGCTCGCGGCCGAGTTCGACCTGCTGGCCTGGGACTACCGCGGCTTGGGCCAGAGCGCGCCGCTGACCAGCCCGTACACCATGGCCGATCTCGCGGCGGACGCCGCTGGCCTGCTGGAGGTGGCCGGCTGGGCCACCTGCCGGGTGCTCGGGGTCAGCTTCGGCGGGATGGTGGCGCAGGAGTTTGCGGTCACCTATCCGGAGCGGGTCGAGCGCCTGGCCCTGGCCTGCACCTCGGCGGGCGGCGACGGCGGGTCCTCGTATCCGCTGCAGAAGCTGCTGGAGCTCCCGCCCGAGGAAAGGGCTGCCGTGCAGCTCAAGCTGGCTGACAGCCGCTGGGACCAGCACTGGCTCGACACGCACCCGGCCGATCGCGCGCTGGTCGAGCGCTTGGCCGCGGGTGGCCAGGATCGGCAGGATCCCGCCGTCGCGGCCGCGTACCAGGCCCAGCTCGAGGCGCGCGCGGGCCATGACGTGTGGGACCGCCTCGGCGCGATCACCTGTCCGACCCTGGTCGGCTACGGCCGGTACGACGGGATCGCGCCGGCCCAGAACAGCGTGGCGATCGCATCGCGCATCCGCGGGGCCGAGCTGCGCGGCTACGAAGGAGGGCACGGGTTCGCGTTCCAGGACCCGGCCGCGTTTCCGGAGTTCGAGGCATTCCTGCGCGCCTGACCCACCTCCGGCACCTGGGTCCTACCGTCCCGGGTAGGTTCGGGGCAGCCTGGTGACGCGGAGGTAGATGCGATGGTGATGCCGTTGGCCGGCCGGGTGGTGGCTGCGGTGGCCGGCGGCTTGCTGGTGCTCCTGGCGGTGTCCAGCGTCACCGTGACGCTGATCGTGTCACGGCAGGTCAACAGCCTGCTGACCCGGTGGGTGGACCGGGCGGTCGACTGGGTCTATGAGGAAGTGGTGGGGCGCTTCGCCGATGCCCACCGGCGGGATCAGCTGCGCGCTACCCAGGCGGCGGCGGTGCTGCTGGGCCAGCTGGCGGCGTGGCTGCTCGTGGCGTACGTCGGGTTCGCCCTGCTGTTGTGGCCGTTCGCCCCCAGCGGCGTGGTGTCTGCCTTCGTCGACGCCGGGTCCTCGCTGTTCACCCTCGGTTTCGCCGTGCCCCACGGGGCGGTACCGGCGGTGATCGTCTTCCTGGCCGCGGCGACCGGGCTGCTGATCCTGACGTTGCAGATCGCCTACCTGCCGACCCTGTACTCGGCGTTCAACCGCCGCGAGACCGAAGTGGCCCTGCTCAACGAGCGGTCCGGGATCCCGTCGTGGGGCCCGGAACTGCTGGCGCGTACCCACTACGCGCTGGGCACCGGGGTCTCGACCCTGGACACCATGCCGGATCTGTACCGGCGGTGGGAAGCCTGGGCCGCCGACGTTTCCGAGAGCCATACCACCTACCCGGTGCTGGTCCGGTTCCGCTCGCCGGGACCGCTGTCGTCCTGGGTGATCTCGCTGCTGGCCGTGCTGGATTCCGCCGCGCTGTTCTTGGCCCTGTCCCCCAAGGCCGCGCCGGTGGTCCCGGCCCGGCTGTGCCTGCGCGGCGGGTTCCGGTGCTTCAACCGGATCGCCCGGGCGCTGGGCTTCGAGGTCCCCGACGAGCCCGACCCGGGCGCCGGGATCAGCCTGACCTACGACGACTTCCTGGCCGCGGTGGCCCGGATGCGCGAGGTCGGCTTCCCGATCGAGCGCGACCCGGCCGAGGCCTGGCCGGACTTCGTCGGGTGGCGGGTCAACTACGAGCAAGCGGCCTACGCGGTGGCCGCCGCCGTCTACGCCGTGCCGGCCCTGTGGTCAGGCCCGCGCCGGCACCCGGCGACGCCGATCCCGCCCAAACGCCCCCGACCCGGCCGCCCGCCCAAGTAGGAAGGGCGGGAGGTGGGCTCTACCGCAACACGCATTGAAGGAGGGAGCAGGTAGTTGGCAGAGAGCGCAGCCGTGCCAGCGGCACCGGAGCCTGGTCGCAGCGCCCTGGACGCGGACGGGTACATCGTCGTGCCGAGCGGCCTGCCCTCCTCGATGCTCGAAGCCGTTGCGGACGACATCTGGCGCCATGCCGGTGCCACACCCGGCGACCCCGCCACGTGGTACCAGCCGGCCATCATCCGGCCCCGGCCGGGAATGGTCGAGATGTACCACTACCAGTCGATGTGGGACGTCCGGCAGCACCCGGCGGTCTACCGGATCTTCCGCGACCTGCACGGCACGGACGAATTGTGGGTCTCCATCGACCGGGTCGCGCTCAAGCCGCCGGTCCGGCCCGACCAGCCCGCCTACGACCAGCCTGGCTTCATCCACTGGGACACCGACATCAACAGGTACCCGGACATCCCATTCCGGCTGCAAGGGGTCCTCGCTCTTGAGGACACGTCCGCCGACATGGGTGGCTTCCAGTGCGTCCCCTCCATCTACCGCGACCAGCAGCACTTCCTCGACGAGCAGTCCAAGGCTGGTCCGGTCCGCCGCGCCCCCGACATCGGCGACCATCCGATCGTGAAGGTTCCCCTGGCCGCTGGTGACCTGGTTATCTGGAAGACGACGCTCTTGCACGGAAACGGCAGGAACTCCTCGCAGCGCCCCCGGCTGGCCCAGTACCTCACCATGAACCCGCTGCCCCCGGCCGGAGAGCAGCGCGAGACGGAGCGGCGAAAGCCGCATCATGTCGTGGTCCACCTGCGCGCCCCCAGAGGGCGATCGCCTTTCCCGGTGACCCGCGCCGCATCGAGGAGCAGCGGGGTGAGCCGGCGTCGCTCGGCCCGCTGGGCCGGCGCCTGCTGGGACTCGACGAATGGGCCCACGCCCCAGGCACGCCCTGACGCTCACATCAACGTCGGCGCTCCCCCATCGAACCGGATTGCGATTCGGCGCTTGCCTGGTGCGGGACCGAAGGTATCGGAATATCCTTAGCTAGGCAAAGGGATAGTCATGCTTCAATCGCCTTGGCGGAGCGGCGGCTGGGCGCCGCTGTAGGCAATCGACCGGTGCGCGGGGGGTGAGGAGGCGGAAGTCATGGGGCATACCTGGACGCGCAGGCAGGTACTCCTCGGGGGCGGAGTCGCGGCGGCCGGGGTCGCCGGGCTAGGACTGGCTGGTTTCGCCGGCTATGCGTGGCCGCATCCGAAGTCCCCGGACAGCCCGCGGCCGGCCGCCGGCCAGCCGGCCGCCGATGCCGCCGGTGACGTCGATGACTTCGTGACCAGGAGCGATCTTCATCCCCCGGTCGTAACGGTGACACAGGGGGCCGGCGCGGTCCCGGTCAGCCAGCCTCCGTACATCTTCATCGGGCCCAGGGGTTACCTGGCCTCATCAGTGGGGCAGCCTGGACTGATGATCGTGGACCGGCAGGGCCGCCTGGTCTGGTTCGGGTCCCCTATCGGCGGGACGCCGTTGAACTTCGCGGTGCAGGAATACCGTGGCCAGCCGGTGCTCACCTGGTCGGCGGGCTACGTGAACGCCGCCGGCATCACCTACGGGACGTCTTACATCGCCGACAGTTCCTATCGCGTCATCGCCACCGTCAAGGCAGGCAACGGGGCCGAGACGGACCTGCACGAGTTCAATCTCACCCCGCAGGGCGCCGCCCTGATCACCGCGCACCGCCAGGTGCCGGCCGACCTTTCGCCGCTCGGCGGGCCGGCCAAGGGGTCGGTCATGGCCAGCATTGCCCAGGAGGTCGACGTCGCTACGGGCCGGGTGCTTTTCGATTGGAACAGCCTCGACCATGTCGAGCTGACCGAGTCGCACCAGCCTGTGGTCGGCGGGACGGCTAAAGCGCCGTACGACTACTTCCACATCAACTCCGTCGCGCTGGCACCCGACGGGGACCTGCTCATCTCGTCCCGCAACACCTGGACCGTCTACAAGGTGGCCCGCTCGGGCGGCGCCATCCAGTGGCGGCTCGGCGGGAAGAAGTCCGATTTCGAAACCGGGCCGGGCGCCGCCTTCTCCTGGCAGCACGACGCGCGCATGCCCGAGCCGGGCCTGCTCACCGTCTTCGATAACGCATCCTCGCCCCCGGAGGAAACGCAGTCACGGGCTCTGCTCCTGGACGTGGACACCGCAGCCATGCGCGTCACGCTGCGGCACGCCTACACCCATCCGGCTGGCCTGCTCGTCGACAACCAGGGAAGCGTGCAGCTGCTGCCAGACGGGCGGGTGTTTGTCGGCTGGGGCGCCCAGCCGTACTTCTCCGAGTTCGCGGGCAACGGCGAGCTGCTGCTGGACGGCGAGCTTCCGGTCAACGATCAGTCGTACCGAGCGTTCACCTTCGGCTGGTCCGGGCACCCGCCCGGCGATCCGGCCGTCGTCGTTCGCCCCAACCCAGCGCGCGGCTCAGCGGTGTACGTGAGCTGGAACGGGGCGACCGACGTGGAAACGTGGACAGTTCTCGCGGGCCGGAACCCGTCCAGCCTGGCCGTGGCCGGATCACAGCCGCGAGCCGGCTTCGAGACGATGATCTCCGTGAACAGCGAGGGGCCGTACTTCGCGGTGACAGCGCAGGACGGCAGTGGGCGGCAGCTCGGCCGATCCGCCACGGTCAGACGCGCCAGTGCCTGACCGCCGGCATCGGCTCCGGCTCGTCCTGCCCCGCAACCCGTGCACCTGGCAAGGGAGAGACCGATGGCAACGACGTATGAGCCCGTTGCGGTGCTCGGCATTGGCGCTATGGGCCATGGGATGGCGCGTCTGGGCCCGGCGAGGCTCGCCCGCGGGTCGCCGCGCTCTTCGCCGCGCTCGGCCAGCGCACGATCTGGGTCGGTGAGACCGGAGCCGGAACGCGGCTGAAGCTGGCAAACAATACCTGGCTCGCGTTCGCGAATGAAGCGGTAGCTGCGCCGGTGGCTCTTGCCCACCGGCTGGGCCTGACGACCGAGACGGTGCTGGACGCGCTGGGCAGTGCCCCGCTGGTGTCGCCGTGGCAGGCGGCCAAGCTGCAGCGGATCGCCGACGGCGAGTTCTCAGCGCAGTTCGCGCTGTCGCTCGCGCTCAAAGACGTGTACCTGGCCCTCCAGGCGGCCGGTGACGCCCGGCTGCCCGTTCTTGCCTGCCTGGCCGACGAATGGCAGCAGGCCGTTGACCAAGGACTCGGCGACCAGGACCTGACCGTCGTGACGCGCACCATCGAACAGCAGGCAGGACCGCTCTCCACCCCCAGCTAACACCGCCCCAACGTCGGCTAGCGTACGGCCCGGCCAGTCGATCCGGCCGTCGCCGCCTCCTCAGGGTTGCACCAGCTGTCTGATGGCGTGCAGGCCGGGCTGGGCGCGGGAACCGCCCCGAAAGCGCGCCGGACGATGAAGAAGGCCAGCACGACGATGGCCGCCACCACAGCAGAGATGTAGACGCTGGCGTCGATTGGCCCGATCGCGACCGAAATCAGGCCGGTCAGGACCACGGGCAGGCCCAGGCCGAGGTAGGTGGCGGTGAAGAAGGTGGACACGACCGCCGCCCGGTTCCCAGGAGGGGCGATCCGGTTCAGCTCGCTGAGGCCGCCGCGAAAGATGAAGCCGATGGCGACTCCGCCGGCGATCGTGCCCACCAGGAACAGCCATAGCGCCTTGGTGAATAGTGCTGCTTCCACGGTGCCCAGGCAGACCAGCAGCAGCGGCACGCCCGCGCTCACGCTGCGGCGCGCGGGCAGCCGCGCGGACACGGCCTGGCTGATCGCGGCGGTAACGAAGATCAGGAACGAGGCTCCCCCGACCAACGCCAGGTTGTGCACGCCGAGCACGCCGTGCAGGAACGTCGGCACGAGGCTGCTGAACAGCCCGAGCACGCTGAACGCGGCGAACACGCCGAGGCATGCGCCGAGCATGACGGTGCGCATGCCGGGCGGGACGGCCAGCTTGGGCCGCAGGCTGATCACGCGATCTGGATGCCGGACCGTCTCCGGGATCGCGGCCAGCGCGGCCAGGGCCAGCGCGCACGCCCCGAGATAAGCCCAGAACACGCTGTGGGTCGGCATCGCCACATACTCGGCGAAAAGCCCGGCGACCAGCGACCCAAGGCCCAGACCCGTCAGGTTGCTGCCCGACGCCACCACCGTGGCGGCCGCGCGATCGCCCCTGGGTTGCAGCTCGGCGAGCGCGGCGGTGGCGGTTCCGGTCGCGAATCCCGGTGCCATCCCGCTCACGATCCGGGCCACGATGAGCAGCCCGATACCGGAGGCGGCCAGGAACAGCGCGCTGCTGGTCATCGCGCAGAGCGCGGCGAGGGCGAGCACCTTGCGGCGGCCGACGTGGTCGCTGAGGTCGCCCAGGGTCACCAGCACGAACAGGGAGCCGAGCACATAGGCGACGAAGACCACAGTGACCCCGAGCGGGCCGAAGCCCATCTGCTTCTCGTACAGCACATACAGCGGGATCGGCAACGTCCCGCCCAGCATCATGACCAGCAGCACTCCAGCAGCCAGCACGTAGCCGCGGCGCCTGGCCGGGTCTTGCATGCCGTCAGTGGACGAAGGGGACATCATGCGATTCTCCGGTGCCCAGTCGGCCTGTTGCCGACCGGTAGTTCCCACGGATGCGCGGTACCGCGCTTACGGTAGTTCCCAGGCCATTTGGTCGGTACACGCGGACCGCGAACTGGCCGGTGGCTGGCTGGTCGCCGGGTGTTCAGCCGAGATGGTGCCGGACTCGATCAGCGAAACGTTTGACTACGACGAAAAGACCAAGACCCGCCGCCCGTCCATCGACAAGATCACCGGCAAGCAGGTCTACCAGGGCCGGGTGGTGGACATGGACCCGGAGCTGAAGGGCCGGTCGCGGGGGACGGTGGTCAAGATCGTGGCCGACCAGATGCCGGTCCCGCCGACCCACGCTCAGCACGAGCCGGTGGAGTTCGAGGGCCTGACGGCCACCCCGCACGCGACCGACCACGGGCAGGTGGCGTACGCCTCGCTGCGGGCTACGAGCATCAAGCAGGCCATACCCCGCCCAGCTCCTGGTGCTGAGCACGCAGCGTAATGGCCGTGCGGCCCATTCCGACGCTGACGGCGCCGGAATGGGTCTGGCCGGGCTGAGCTCCCACGGCTTCGAGGCCATGCCCGCCCAGGCGGCATTGCGCATCTGGCCTCAGTGACTTGCGGCTGCCGGTGTCCTGGGTATCGCGCCGGCCACATGCTTGGCGTCCTCGGCGGCGAGGTCGGCGCTGATCGCCGCGCCTGCGGTCAGCCCGGCGGCAGCGGAGGTGATGACTTGCGCGGCGATGTTGGCGAGGTTGCCGGCCGCCCACACCCCGCGCGCGCTGGTCGCGCCCGATCTTGACCTCGTCATGAAGGCCGGCGAGGCCGCCGAGTTCGACACCCGCACCCCGCACTGGTTCGGCAGCGCCGGGCCACAACCCGCCGAACTGCTCGTCCTGTTCGGCCCCCAAGGTGAACGCATGCACGTCCGCGCCCGCCCGCGCAACAAGCACCGCCCCGCCGACTAATGGCGACCGTGATCAGGCCCGGCCTTGAGGCCGCTGCCTACGCCCGGCGAGCTACCTGTCAGCGCTATGCCGCTCACGGGTCCCCAGGTGGTTCAGGTACGACTCGCCGCGTGGTGACAGCCGGTAGCCCACGTCGAGGCTGAGGGTCAGCCCGAGTTCCTTCAGCCGCCTGACATGCAGCTTGAAGTCCTGGCGCTCCCAGCCCATGACTTCGGCCAGGACCGTGGACACGATGCCGGGCCGGTCAGCGATCAGCGCGAGCACCGCGGCGGTCCAGGATCCGCGGCTGCTTGACTTGTCCATCCGGGCCAGCCTGGCTGTGATCGCGGCGACGTCCGCCTCGGTCAGGCTGGCGGTGCGGGCCAGCTCGTCCCTAGGGTCTGGCTCGTCGATTCGCCGCAGGCGGATCCGGTAAACCGGCAAAGCCGGGTCACCGGGCAGGTCGGCCAGCAATTCGCCGACGCTCGCATACCCGGCCTCGCGTGCCTGGGCGGCGTCCACCGATGACGGCTCGACCACGTCGACCGACTCGACTTCGACCACGTCGATCCCGGTGCGGTAGCGCCGGCCGGGTGCAACCTGGCTGCGCTTCCAGCGCCGGAAGGCCAGGACAATCGCACCGGAGTGGATCCCGTCCCGCAGCCGCTGCTCGAACCGCACGCCCCGACAGTACTGCTGGCGCTGGCGAACAGGGTCTACGGGCGCGCGCACGCTCCAGCGAGCAGGAGGAAGCTGCCAGGAGCCATGGTCATCGCTGTAGCTCGCGGGGCTAGCGTCGACTGTGAATCTTGACGATGGCGGCGGTGGCGGCGTTGACGGTCAGGCGGATGCCGGCACGGGGGGCAGCCGGCAGGGCGTTCCATGTCCCCTGCCAGCCGGTGTCGCCAGTGATGACCGCCCCGCCGAGCGTGGCGTCGGTGCCGGTGGCATCCTCCCGTTCTCCGCTAGCCAGGGTCATCACCTGCGCACGGTGCGGCGCCGGGCTGGGCGGAAGGATAGTTACGGCTGCGTCTGCGGCATCCTCTCCGTGTGTCTTGTTGATGATCGTGACGTAATCGTCCCCGGCTGTGCCGATGCAGTAGGCGGTCAGGTTGAGCCCGTCGGGCTTAGCGGTCTGGGTGGGCTTGACCCGCCCCGCCGAGCCGAGGGTGAACGCCTTGATGCCGTACCCCTTGGGGGTGACCGCGTAACCGCCGGGGACGGCGGGATCTGGGACGACTGTGTCGGTGAGCAGCCACTGTTTGTTGTGGAAGTTCACGCCCGCGGCGCCGTGGGCCGCCCACCAGTGCAGGTAATCCAGCGACCACAACGCCGAGGCGAAAGCATTGCTTGCCCCGGGCACGCCGCCGAGGTATTCGTTGGCTTCGGTCATCCGGTAGCGCAGCCCCGCAGCGAGTACCGCAGCGAGATTATTCACGTACAGCCAGGGATAGGGGATATAGGTGGTGCCCGCTGGCTGGGTCCCGATGGCAGTGCCGCTCACCCATTCGGAAGAAAGCATGTTGCCGATGGCCTGCCGGGCGGTGGTCGTCCCCGGCGCCCCGCCGGCGTAGTGGTGCTGGGTGATCTCTGTTATCTGCGGGCACGGCAGGTCGGTAGCGAATCGCTCGGTCCACGACATGCCGGTGGATGGATCGGGGGTGTAGGTCAGCGTGGTGTAGTCGCCGGTGTCTGGCCCGCACAGCGGCGCCCCTGGTGCCGCGGCGCCGACCGCCTCGGCAAGGTTGCGCCAGCGGGCTAGATAGGAGGGATAAGCGGTGCCCGGTACCCCGGAGGCCTGTTCATAGATCGCCGGGTCGACCGGGTGCTCCGCATAGGTATGAAGGGTGTGCCAGTCCGGCTCGTTGCCGATGGCGAAGCTGGCGACATTCTCCCGGTAGCGGCCCCAGATGTACCCGGCGATGTGGGCATTAATCGACTGCAGGTCCTCGACGGGCCCGGCAGCGGGGCTCAGCAGGCGCAGCGTATAGATCACCCGCACCCCGGCCGTGGCAGCGAAGGCAAACAGGTTGTCGATTCCGGTGAAGCCGTCGCTGCCGGTGCCTGCGGGGATGAGCTCATCTACTGAACCTCCGCCGATCCGCAAGCTGCGCAGCCCTAGATTGCGAAACAGGGTGACCAGCGAGGTGTTCGCCGGGCTGAACAAGTAACCGGCCACGCCGGCGTTGCCGGGACTGAGCGCCCCCCGCTCGAAGCTGAGCCCGGCGAACTCCTCCGGGACGACCGGACCCGGAGCTTTCGGGTTAACGGTGATCGTGACCGGCTGGGCGCGCGGCCGGGCCGACCGTGACCTGGTACCCCGGTCACCCCGGGCGGCCGGTACCGGCTCGCTAGCCGCACGGGGCCGAGATGGCATGCCACCCTCACTTACGCCAGCACGGACAACAACGTGCCCTGCGCATCGTGACGACCATGACCAGGTGCTGCCCAGCGGAGCCATGGGCGTAACCATCTACGGAATCCTCCGGCCGTTGCCCGCCAGGTCATGCTCGGCCGGCAGACACCTGCGGTGAGTGTCCGGATTACTGTCCACCCGGGGTATCGCGCGAGAAGAGCGTCCTGCGCCACCCCGTCTACCAGAATTACTTGGTGAAGGACTTTGGCGTCTGGCCGTTTTCCAGTCACACGCCGGGGAGGGTGACCACGAGCCCGGGAAAGGCTGCGGACATCCAGTCGTTGGTCGCCGTGGTTGGCATGGTGGTGAGGCCTGGCATGCCGAACACGTAGCTCCGCTCGATGCCTTCAGCGATCGGAATGACCTGAGCAGCGACCTGGAGCTGGGCCTCACTCCATCGGCGGAGAGCATCATCCACGGGCGGCGCGTCGGCTAGGGCGTCCGTCAGTGAGGTGGCATTGGCCAGCGCCCTGAGGACGCCACTGCCCGTGAACGGGGGGAATACCGTACCGGCATCGCCGACCAGGCAGAGGCGATCGCGTGCGTAGCTGCGGGGCACAAAGGAGTAAATGGCCTGGATCGACGAGTTGCCGCTCTGTTGCGCCAGCTCGAACAGCAACGGGGGCAGCAGGCTCGCGAGGCGGGACTCCAAGCCCACCCTGACCTCCGGATGCACCTTCCCGAACGGTACCGAGCCGGACTGCTGCCGCTCTTGATCGTCGACGAGCACCGAGGCCAGGGTGCTCTCCGGAACCTGGAGGTAGTAGCCCCACATGAGAAGGCGTTTTCCCCGTTCGGTGCTCTGCCCGGATCCGGGGATGTAGTACACGACCCCGTGGCCCCCCTGGTATACGGGTCGCAGAAGATCGCAGCCTTCGAGGGCATCGACGCGGATGTCGCGCTCGGGGAGGAGCCCGCGCCACAGCACCATTCCCCGGTAGACAGGCGGGGCGCCGGGGTCAATGAGCCCGCGTCCCAGCGAGCGATACCCGTCGGCGCACACGACGAGGTCGAAGTCCAATGAACCGCCCGGGAGAAGATGCAGCGTCGTGCCGTGAGGCGTCGCTTCGATCCGCTCGACGGCCGCGTCACTGCGGTATAGATCGCCACGGACGCGCCGCCGAAGTCGCTGGTAGAGATGAGCCCAGTTGAGCAGCGTGAAGCTCATCTGGACGTCGCCCAGCCATCGCTGCTGGCCGGTCCCGGGTGCACGGGTGACGAACCGGGAGTAGCCAGGCCCGGCAGGCGGGAAGGGTCCCGTCGATCAGACCGTGCGCCATAATGTCCTGCCACGCGGCCGTGGCCGCTACGATCCCGGCACCCCGGCTCACCAGTTCGGACTCGGACCGCTCGAAGACGATTACGTCGTGTCCGGCCCGATCCAGGAGCGCCGCTGCCGCGCATCCGGCGATCGATCCCCCGATAATGCCGACTCTCATGCCCGTCACCCCCGAACCCCCTGGAGCGCCACGGCCTTTGCGTGGTCGGTTGATGGGGCTCTGGTCAGGCAGGATTGGCCCGACACGCCGGATCGTGGCGGTACGCGGTGATCATGAGGTTGCCAAACTTCGTGATCATCGCTGGGAGCCGTGCCTGCCGTGTCATCTTCGCCTAGTGTCCTGGCCGGTGGCCACCTTGATGTGGTTGGCCGTAGTGATCTTGGGTCGGCGGGCGGGGTACCTGCCGGGTTGCTGGAGGCGCTGGCGCAGGTCCCCGATCCGCGGGATCCGCGCGGGGTGCGGTATGAGTTTGTCGCGGTCCTGGCGGTGGCGGTGTACGCGACGCTGGCCGGGGCGCGGTCCTACGCGGCGATCGCGGAGTGGGCCGGGGACGCCCCGGCGGAGTTGCGGGCGGGGCTGGGGTTACCCGGGGCGGTCCCGGAAATGACGCACCGAAACCAGCTACGCGATCACCTCACTTTCCCGCCCGCCAGGCCCAGCCAGCCCAGCTCGCGGACTGGATCCGCGGCCACTGGAAGATCGAAGACCAGCTGCACTGGGTGCGCGACGTCACCTTCGGCGAAGACCTCTCCGCCGCGCGCACCGGCACCGGACCCCACGTCACGGCCAGCATCACGAACCTGGTCATCAGCATCCTGCGCCTGGCCGGGCACACCAACATCGCCGGTGCCCTCCGGCACACCGCGCGGAACCCCGCACGCGCGTTCCGCCTGCTCACAAAGGCAAGTAACGGTCAGTAACCGGACAACCCACTGACCCCTGCCCTGCTCAATAACTTGATCGCTGACACCCTGAGTTACCGCGGCACACCCCGGCCGACTGCCCGATCGGGCTCATAACGGGCCCGGGTCACGTCAAACAAGGTTTCTTGACCGACAACTGTTGGCCGACTAACCTTGAGTCATGAATGATCCAGCGCGGCCGGCGGTGCAGGCGGATCCAACGGCGCTACGAGCCCTGGCGCATCCGGTGCGGTGGAAGCTGATCGATGTTCTCGCCAGCGAAGGCACGGCCACGGCGACACGCTGCTCGGAGCTGCTGGGCGAGAGCACCGCGACCTGCTCTTATCACCTGGGCATCCTGGCCAAGTACGGCTACATCACGCGCGTCGCCGGCCGCGGGTGGCGGGACAAGCCATGGCGGCTCGTCAGCCCGGATCTGAGCCTGTCCTCGCCTGGCCTCGATCCGGAAGGAACTGCGGCTTCACGCGCGGCGGCGTCATCCTTCCTCGACCATGAGATGACCGTGCTGAAGGAAAGCCTGCACCGCAGTGACCAGGAGCCGCCGCCGTGGCGGCACGCGAACAAGATCATGGGTGCGACGGCGTGGGTCACCGCTGAGGAGTGCCAGGAGGCCGCCGCAGAGATACAGCAGATCCTGGACAAGTACTGCGGGCCCGGCAGGCAGAAGAGCCGCGAAGGAGCACGTGCCGTGCGGTTGTTTGCCGCCCTAGCGGTTAGCGCATGGCCGACTCAGCCTGATGGCTAGCGGAGCTGTCGCCGGCCAGGCGCTGGCCTCCGAACTAGTTCCGGGCTTGCGGCACAACCGCGGCTGGCACCGGCTATGGCTCGCGCAGGCAGTCTCGCTGACAGGTGACAGCGTCTTCGACATCACGATCATGCTGTGGGTCGCGACGGTCCTCGCGAAAGGCCAGCCGTGGGCCCCGGCGGCGGCTAGTGGTGTCCTGATCGCGGCGGCGGTTCCGGTTCTGGTCGTGGGTCCGCTGGCCGGGGTGTGGGTCGACCGGTGGGACCGGCGCCGGATCATGCTGACGGCTGATGCGTGCCGGGCAGTACTGATCGCGTCGCTACTGGTGGTGCCCGCGCTCGGCCATCGGCTTCCGCTCGCCGCAGAACTCGGCGCCGTTTACGCGGCAGTCGCGGCCGAGAGTGCCTTCTCCCAGTTCTTTAACCCGTCGCGCCTGGCAGTACTGGGTCTCATCGTGGCGCCCGTCGACAGGCCGCACGCCAGCGGCATGCTACAAGCCACTTCCAGCACCGCCTCCATCATCGGGCCTCCGCTCGCAGCGCCCGTACTTTTCGCGCTGGGCGTGCAATGGGCGCTGGTCGTAGACGCCCTTTCCTTCGTGATCTCCTTCGCCGCCATCCGGTCGCTCCGCTCGCCGCCCGCAGGCGAACAGCCTTCGCAACGGTCGGGCTTCCTCACCGAGTTCCGGGCCGGACTCCGGTTCTTCGCGACCAGCCGCGTCCTGGTGGCGCTGAGCGCCGGTGTGGTCATCTGCACGCTCGGAACCGGGGCCCTGAACGCCCTGGAGGTGTTTTTCCTTCGGGACAACCTGCACACCAGCGCGAGCTGGCTCGGCACGCTCTACGCCGCTATCGGCATCGGCGCAGTCGGCGGTGCGCTGGCAGGCGGCTGGGCCGGGCGCCGGATCGGCCCGGCGAGGGTGTTCTGGCTCGCGATGGTGCTGGGCGGCGTGCTACTGCTCGCCTACTCCCGCCTCACCCAGTTCCCGGCAGCGCTCGCGGTGGGGAGCCTGGTGGGCCTGATGTTCGGGGCGCTGAACGCCGCCGCACCGCCATTGTTCCTGGCGGCCATTCCCCAGCCCTTGATGGGGCGGGTGATGTCGGTCTTCAGCCCCCTCCAGCAGGTGGCCAATATCATCTCGATCGCAGTAGCCGGACTTCTTGCAGGCACCGTCCTGCGCGGCATGCACCTGGTGGTCGCGGGAGTAAAGTTCGGGCCCGTCGACACGATCTTCGCCGCCAGTGCAGTCTTCATCATCATGGGCGGACTGGTGATGATCAGCCCGCTTTCCGACACCGCCCGGTCCTAGCCTGCGGCATCGTCCCGGGGACGCCACCATCCCGGCATGTTGAGCCAAACCTGCCTGATCAGAGCGCCATCAACCGACTACGCAAAGGCCGTGCCTGGAGCGCCACCCGGGAGGTGACGGCAATCCGTCAGTGTAGCTGCGGCCACTGTTCTCGGACGAAGCCGACGGACCCGCGAAAGCCCGGTGCCGGTAGGGTCTGGCTGTGCGCCCCCCGCCACAGCTCATCCGGGTCGCCGGCCGCCAGGTCGCGGTCGAGGACGCGGGACCGGCATCGGGGTTCCCCGTCATCGTGCATCACGGGGGAACCCGGCACCTGTTCTCCGGCGCAGTGCGTGACGCCCAGGCGAGCGGCCTGCGGCTGATCAGCTACGACCGCCCCGGCCAGGGGATGTCGGCCCCGCGGCCAGGCCGGGTGGTCGCCGACTGCGCCGAGGACGTGCGGGCAATCCTCGCGGTCTTGGGTATCTCCCGGGCAGCGGCCTGGGGATCATCGGTCGGGGGCCCGTACGCCCTGGCGACCGCCGCGTTGCTGCCCGAGGCGATCACCTCGGTATGCGTGTTCGCCTCGCTGGCCCCCTACGGGGCGCCCGGCCTGGACTTCACCGAAGGCATGTCAGACGGCTTCCGCGAGCAGATCCGCGTCTTTCTCGACGATCCCAGCCGGGCACGGGCCGACTTCCAGGCCGAGTCGGTGGAGTTCGCGCGGCTGTCGTCCTCGCCCGCCTGGTGGATGGACCGGTGGGGTGACCGCGCCGGCACGGACGCCGCCCACAGCCAGGAGTGGGCCGACTACCTGGCCCTGGTGAACAGCGACGGGTACGCGGCCGGCGACGAAGGCTGGTGGGAAGACTGGAGCGCATCGTTCCTGCCGTGGGGTTTCGACGTGGCCTCCATCCAGGCACCGGTAGCCCTATGGCACGGGCTGCGTGACACCGCAGCCCCGCCGGGCCATTCTCGCTGGCTCGCCGACCACATCCCGCAGGCCACCGCGCATTTCCCCGCCGACCAAGACCACACCAACGTCGAGCAGGACAACCGCAGCGCGGCCATCGCCTGGGTGCGCAGGCACATGTAGCGCACCGCCGTCAGCAACAGATAAGAGAGGTAAGACGAAAGCGGCCAACACGGTTCTGCCCTACCGTCTGAGTATGGCCAAGAGGAGGCCCATACCCAAGGACGCGGCCGCCGCTCGCCAGATCCTGCTCCACGGGCTGGCTCGAGATACCCAGGTGTTCGAGCTGCTGGGTGAACTGGAGCCGTTGCATCCACGCAACGACACCTTCCCCGGTGAGGTCTTCCTCAGCGTCGCCGCTGAGGCGCTGGACTGGTGCGGGGCTAGCTGCACCGAGCCGCTTGCCCTCGAAGGAATGCGGGAGCGGTTCCTTTCCGAATGCCGGTTCCGCGGCCGGGAAAACAAGAAGCTCCAGTACGCCGTGCTTGCCGCGGCAGCGCTGCGTGGCGGGACCGAGCCGGACCTGTTGGAGGAGGTGGCCTGGTGGCAGACCGACGACTTCTGGGAGTACGCCCTCTACGCAGCCATCGCCTACATCCGTGCCGCCGCCAACCGGGCCGGTGCGCCAGTGGCCCAGGTATGCCAGGAACTCGCCCAGCGCGGCGGGCCGCGGCCCGGGTGACTCCTTCTTCAGACACCTGGCAGCAGAGCTCCAAATGGCTAGCCGCCGCGCTGCGCGTCAGGAATCACTGCGCATACGACCCAGTATGGGAGTATATGACCGACCCGAGCGCCGTGGCTCAGGCGCCGCCGTCACCGGCCCCGGGCACGGGCTCCGCCTCAGGCGCGGGTGCCTCGGGCGACTGGGCGGCGGCCGCGCTCTCCCGGCGGTCCCGTTGCAGCCTGCGCAGCACCGGCAGGGCCGCGAAGTACGAGCCGGCCGCGGCGATGCCGCCGACCCCGATGTCGATCGAGATCCGGCCCTGCCGGGCCCAGTAGACGTCCCTCAGGTCGAGCAGTAGCGCGAACTCATCGACGATCAGCGCCAGCCCGGTGCCGTAGGTGACGGCGACGGCCGGGTGGCGGCGGTGCCGCTCCTCGCCGCGGACGGCGACCGCGCCGACGCCGGACAGCAGGCCGATCCCCCACATGTAGTGATGCAGGTGCTCGCCGCCGACGCTGATGTTCCGGAACGGTCCCTTGCCAGCCCGGATGCTGTAGGTGAGCGCCCGCAGCCCGGCGAAGGTGCCGGTGAAGGCCAGCCAGCTGAGCAAGGCGGACCGCTGTCCGGGGCCGAGCTCCTCGTGGTATGCGCGGCGGACCGCGTCCGCCGATGGCGCGAGGTAAGTCACACGGCATCACTACCCTGTTGGCCGCCCGGGCGCAACCCGCGGCCGGCATTGACCCGGCGGGGCGCGTCCTGGTGGGGTGGGCCTATGACTGGGCCGGCAGGCTCCCATCTCGCGGTCGTGGCCGGTGCCTGACATCGGCGTGCTCGAATCCGGGACGGCCGCCAGCGCGGCCGGCCCGCTACCCGACGCCGGCCCGGTCAACCGGTGGGTGATCGTGGTCGGCGGGGTCGTTTTCGCGGTGCTGATGGCGGTGTCGGGGTTGTACGGCTTTCACCGCGACGAGCTGTACTTCATCGTCTGCGCCCAGCACCTGCAGGCCAGCTATGTTGACCAGCCGGTGCTGACGCCGCTGCTGGCGTGGGTATCGCTGAAGCTCTTCGGCGTGTCCCTGCCCGGGCTGCGGGTGTGGCCCGCGCTGGCGGCGTGGGCGACGGTGGTGGTCGCCGGGCTGACCGCGCGCGAGTTCGGCGGTGGCCGCCGCGCGCAGCTGCTGGCCGCGATCGGAGTGGCGACGATGCCAGTCGTGCTCGCGGCGGGTCACACGCTCGGCACCACGCCCTTCGACATCCTCGCCTGGGCCGGGCTGGCCTTCGTCGCGGCCAGGATCGGGCGGACCGGCGACGCCCGCTGGTGGCTGGCCGGCGGGGTCATCCTCGGCCTCGGCCTGGCCAACAAGCACAGCATCGGCTTCTTCGCCATCGCGCTGCTCATCGGCACCCTGCTGTCCGGCGGGCGGCGGCTGGTATTGAACCGCTGGTTCGCGGTCGGCGCGGTGATCGCGGCCACGTTCACCATCCCCGACATCTGGTGGCAGGCGCAGCACCAGTGGGCGACCATCGCCATGACCCGGGCGCTCAACCAGGAAAACGGCGGCCTGGGCAACATTGCCACGTGGGTGATCAGCCAGCTGCTCATGACGGCGCTGGCCCTGCTGTGGGTCTGGGTCGCCGGGCTGCGGTTCTTGTGGCGGTCCGGGCGGCCGCTCTGGCGCGGGCTGGTGTGGGCGTACGGGCTGCTGTTCGTGTTCTTCGCCCTCACCACCGGCGCGAAGATCTACTACCTGGCGGGAGCCTACGTCTACCTGCTCGCCGCCGGCGCGGTGGCGATCGACGGATGGCTGGCGGCCCGGGCGGCCCGGCTCTGGGGCCTGCTGCTGGCCACCGGGCTGACCGCCGCGGTGACGCTGCCGTTTGTCTTGCCGGTGCTGCCCGCCGCCGACGCCGGATCGACCGCGAAGGTGAACACGGTCTCGGCCGAGTCCATCGGCTGGCCCCAGCTCGTGAGCACTGTCCGCACGGTATGGACGTCCCTGCCGGCCCGGCAGCGGGCCCACGCGGTGATCTTCGCCTCGAACTACGGCGAGGCCAGCGCGATCAACGTGCTGGGCCGGGGGACTGGCCTGCCCGAGGCCGTCAGCGGGCACAACACCTACTGGTGGTGGGGGCCGGGCAACCCGCGCGCCACCACCGTGGTGGCCGTCCTGCCCGGGCCCGTCGACGACGACGGCGGGGGCAGCGCCTACCTGCGGCAGTTCTTCACCAGCGTGCGGGCCGTGGCCACGCTGTCCAACCCCTACGGCATCCACAACCAGGAGTTCGGCGGCCACGTCTACCTCTGCACCGGCCCCCGCCGCCCGTGGGGCCAGATGTGGCCGCAGCTGCGCAGCTACAGCTGAGCCGGGTCGGCCTCCGTGAGCCGTGCCGGGTCGGCCTCCGTGAGCCGTGCCGGGTCGGCCTCCGTGAGCCGTGCCGGGTCGGCCTCCGTGAACCGTGCCGGGTCGGCCTCCGTGAGCTGAGCCGGGTCGGTCTCCGTAAGCCGCGCCGGGCTCACGCCAACGCCGCCGGACGCACTGCTCTCGTACGCCGCGAGCGCGAACCTCAGCACGTTGACGGCCTCATCGCCGCTCCAGAGCAGCGGGCCGTCGCCGGTGTGCAGCCAGCGCAGCCAATGCCGGCCCGAGTCGCGGAAGCTGCTCGCCCAGTCGTCGTCGAGCGCGTGGTAACCGCGCATCTCGCCGTCGGCGTAGACCTCGAGGCTGGGCTGCTGGACGGCGCGGGCCGTGCACCGGTTGACCCGCGCGAACCCCTTGCTGCCGGTTATCTCCCAGCGCTCGTCGCTGGGGTAGTAATCGGACCGCAGGTACATGTCCATCGCGAGGGTGATGTCCCACACGCCGCGCACGCCGTTGTCGTGCTCCCACACGATCGTGGCCGGCGCGTCGAGGTCCACGCCGGGACCGACCGCGAGGTTCCCGATCCAGGCGCGGACCTCCCGGACCGGGCCGAACAGCCACAGCGCGGTCGTGAGCTTGTGCCAGCCGTCGTCGAACACGTTGATGCCGCGGCCGCGCCTCATCTGCTCCATCTGCCACTCGAAGCTGCTCCACGGCACGTGCCAGCCGCCGTTGCCGCTGCCGACCATCTTCATGTGGTAGCCGACCACCCCGCCGATCTCTCCGGACTCGACGGCGGCCTTGAGCTTGTGCAGCGGCTCGTAGAACAGGTAGTTGTCCATCACCCGCAGGATCCGGTCGCCCGCCCTCGCCGCGTCCAGCATTCGCTGCGCCTCGAGCAGGTCGTTGCACATCGGCTTCTGCAGGTTGACGTGCCAGCCGAAGCCGAGCATCTCCGCCACGCCGTCGGCGTGTAGCGGGATCGGCAGCAGGACCTCGGCCGCGTCCACCTCGAGGCCGCTGGCCGCCAGCTCGGCCGCTGACGCGAACGTGCGCGCCCCCGGCCAGTCCGCCTGGCGCTGCGCGCGTCGCTCCTCGCTCGGGTCGACCAGCGCCACGACCTCGACGTCGGGGTTGCCGGTGTAGGCGCGGACGTTCAGGTCGTAGATCCGGCCCAGGCCGATGAACGCGGCCCGCACCGGACGGTCGTAGGGCACGAAGATCACTGCAGCCGGCCTCCCCCTAGCAACTCGATCAGACCCCGAGCGGGCCTTTGGCCGCGGACTGGAAGAGCCGGAACGGCAGCAGCCGCTTGGCCACCAGGCCCGCCCGCTCGACCGGCTTGCCTGCCGACACCCGCCGCGGCGGGCGCGGGGCTTCGAGCACCCGCCGCACCACGGCGGCCACCGCGGCAGCGGGCGCGCCGTTGGCCTCATCGCGTTCCATAACGCGCAGCGCCTTGGCGAACGCGGGACCGTAGGGCGGGTCGTCGGCCGCTGCGGTCTTCCGGCGGCTGGCGGTGAAGTCGGTCTTGATGTTGCCCGGCTCGACGAGCGTCACCTGGACGCCGAACGGCGCGACCTCGTAGCCGAGCGCTTCGCCGTAACCTTCCAGCGCGAACTTGCTGGCGCTGTAGAAGGCCTGGAACGGGATGGCGATCAGGCCGCCGATGGAGCTCACCAGCACGATGCGGCCGCCGCCGCGGGCCCGCATGGCCGGCAGGACCTGCTGTACCACCCGGACGCAGCCCCAGAAATTGGTCTCCAGCTGGGCCCGGGCCTCCGCCACCGGGCTCTGCTCCACGGCGCCGGCCAGGCCCCACCCGGCCGCGGCGACCAGCGCGTCGATCCGGCCGCGCTGAGCCAGCACCCCGACCACGCCCGCGCGGGCCGACTCGTCGTCGTCGACGTCCATGACCAGCCCGGTGCACCCGGCCGGGGCCGTGCCCCGCCGGCTGGCCCCGGTCACGGCCCAGCCGGCCGCCTGCAACGCCTCGGCGCACGCCCGGCCGATGCCCGCCGACGCGCCGGTGATCAGCACCGATCTCGCTTCATCATCCATAACGGGCCGGCTCCCGGTCATCTGGGCGTGTCATCCCGAAGACCCGCTCGTACCACCGCGCGCTGGCCTCCATATCGGAGACGGTCGGCGCGAAGTGGTGGTAGCCAGCGACGGCAGGCGGCGCGCCGGACTCGGCCACGGCCGCCTCCCTGGGTGGACACGATGATCCGTTGATCGTAGCGCCACGCAACGGACGGTAACGTTGACACTCAAATAGCATCGTTATTAAAATAACGATGTTATGTCACCTAGGCTGACCCGCGCCGAGCAGACGGAGCGCAACCGCGCGCTGCTGCTCGCCGCGGCGCGCAAGGTGTTCCTGGAGCGGGGCTATCACGGCGCCTCGGTCGAGCAGATCGCGGACGCGGCGGGATTCTCCACGGGCGTGGTGTACTCGCAGTTCGGCGGCAAGGCCGACCTGTTCCTGGCGTTGCTGGAGGCGAGAATCGCCGAGCGCGCGGCCGGCAACCTGCAGGCGGTCGCGGACCTGGCCGGCGATCAGGGCCTGGCGCGCCTGATCGAGCACGCCGCCAGCGTGGACCGCGCCGAGCCCGAGTGGGGCCTGCTGGTCATCGAGTTCCGGGTCCACGCCGCGCGCGACGCGGAGCTGGGGCGCCGCTACGCGGCCGCCCACCAGCGCACCGTGGCCGGCATGGAGCGGGCGGTGGCCGGCCTTTACCAGCGCGCGGGAGAGCCGCCGCCGCTGCCGCCGGCCGACCTGGCGCGCCTGCTGGTCGCGATCGGCGCCGGCATCCGGCTCGAGCAGGCGGCCGAGCCGGGCTCATCCTCGGCCACGCGGCTGCCGGAGCTGCCGGCCCGGCTGATCGAGCGGCGGTCCGGCCACCCTGGCGCAGGCACGCCGGCGGAGGGAACTACATGACCGCGATCACCGATAACGCCGTGACCGCGCTGCAGGAACGCTTCGGCCAGGCGGTAGCCAGCCGGCTGCCCCGCCACATCGACCGGCTGGGCTGGGATGCCCAGCAGCTGGCCCGGCATCAGCGCGAGCGGCTGCGGGCGCTGCTGGCCTGTGCGCTCGAGCGTTCCCCGTTCCACGCGCGGCGCCTGGCCGGGATCGATCCCGGGCGCTTCGAACCCGGTCAGCTGGCCGAGCTGCCGGTGATGACCAAGCAGCAGATGATGGCCAGCTTTGACGAGCTGCTGACCGACCGGCGGGTGACCCGCGCCCGGGCCGAGCAGCAGCTGGCGGCCTGCGCGCGGGATCCGGGCCTGCTGGACGGGCGGTACGTCTGCCTGGCCTCGGGCGGCAGCTCGGGACTGCGCGGCCTGTTCGTCCAGACCGTCGAGGAGTATGCCGAGTTCGCCGCGTCCGTGCTGGGGCCGGCCCTGGCCGCGGTGTACGCGGCCGGCGGCCCGCCACCCGGCGGCCTGCCGGTCACGATGGTGGCCGCCGCGTCGCCGGTCCACTCCAGCGGCCTGGCCGCCGCCATCTCCCGCGGCTACCCGGTGCGGATGACCTCCGTCCCCGCGACGCTGCCGACCGGCGAGATGGTCCGGCGGCTGAACGACGCACAGCCGGCGGCGCTGCTCGTGCACGCCTCGACGCTGCTGCTGCTCGCCGGCGAGCAGCGAGCCGGCCGTGCGGATCTCGCCGCGCGCGATCACCGCGATAAGCGAGCTGCTGACCGAGGACCACCGGCTCGCGATCGGCGAGGCGTTCGGGGTGCCGCCGGTGAACCAGTTCGTCTCCACCGAAGGACTGGTCGGACACAGCCGGCCGGGAGGCGCGGAGCTGCGCTTCGCCACCGATATGTGCCTGGTCGAGCTCGTCGACGCCGGCAACGAGCCCGTGGCCGACGGCACGGCATCCGCCAAGGTGCTCGTGACCAACCTGCACAATCACACCCAGCCGCTCATCCGCTATGAGCTCACCGACAGCTTCGTCCGCCATCCCGCCGCCGGGGATCCGTACCTGCACGCCACCGTGGGAGGACGCGCCGACGACGCGTTCCGGTACGGGACGGTCACCATCGACCCGCTGATGATCCGCACGGTCATGGTCAAGACGCCGAACGTCGTCGAGTACCAGGTACGCCAGACCGAGCACGGCATCGACGCCGCGGTCGTCGCCGACGGCGCGCTCGATCACGCCGCGCTCGTGGCCTGGCTTGAGCACAGCCTGCGCGCCGCGGGCCTGTCCCGCCCCCGCGTGCGCGTGCGCGAAGTCACCGGGATCGGCCGCCACCCCCAGACCGGCAAGGTCCGCCGCTTCATTCCCCGGTGACCGCGGCGCGCGGCCCGGCTGAGCGGCGGGCGACCGTCCAGGCGACCACGGGGCCGGCGCAGTTGGTGGCCAGGTGCAGCAGCACGGGCGCGGCGAGGCCGCCCGAGCGGGCCCGCAGCCAGGAGAACAGCGCGCCGCCCGCGGCGGTCGCGGCGACCCCGGCGGCGACCCGCGCCGCGGCCTGCCCGGGGTCGCCGGCCAGCCCGTTGACCCGCAGCGCGGCGGCGGTCGGGCGGATGTGCCAGACGCCGAACACGCCGCCGGCCACGCCGATCGCCGCGGGCTCGGGCATCACCCGGCACAGCGCGGCCTGCAGCACGCCGCGGAACGCGATCTCTTCCCACAGCACGGTGCCCACCGGGATGCGGAACGCGACCTGGTAGGCGAGCCCGGGGCCGTCCAGGGTCGTGACCCGCTGATCGTTGAGGAGGGGGCGCGTGGCCGGCATCGCCGCGGCGGCCAGGTACCCGGCCACCGTGGCCGCCGCGAGCGCGGAGCCGAGCCGCCCGGGCCGCCACGCGCCTCGGCCGAGGCCCAGCTCCCCCGCGGTCAGGCCGCTCGCCCGCGCCGCCGCCAGCGCCGCCGCGGCGGCGCACGCGTTGGCGGGCGCGTACCAGCGGCGATGCCAGGCCTGCGCGCCGATCACGTTGTTGTAGGCGGCCAGCACCGCGCACCAGGCGACCGCGAGCCCCTTGTCCGCGGAGCTTGCTCCGCGGCGGGGGGTTGAAGGGGGGTCGCCCGCCCTAGGGCGAATACTGTCGCGCCGGGGCGGCTCCGGCCGCGCGGTCCGCACCGGGGCGCACCGGTCAGCTGCCGGGATGCACGAGGCCGCTCTCGTAGGCAAGCACGACGGCCTGAGTGCGGTCCCGCAGCCCGAGCTTCATCAGGATGCGGCCCACGTGGGTCTTGATGGTCTGCTCGGCGACGACGAGGTGGTCGGCGATCTCCGCGTTCGACATGCCGCGGGCCACCAGCGCGAGCACCTCCGATTCCCGCTCGGTGAGGCCGTCGATCTGCTTGCGGGTGGGACTGCGCGGCGCGCCCATCCGGGCGAACTCGGCGATGAGGCGCCGGGTCACGCCCGGGGCGAGCAGCGCGTCGCCGGCCGCCACCAGGCGCACCGCGTTGGCCAGCTCGGTGGCGGACGCGTCCTTGAGCAGGAAGCCGCTGGCGCCGGAGCGCAGCGCCTCGTAGACGTAATCGTCGAGGTCGAAGGTGGTCAGCACGAGGATCTTGGGCGGGTCGGTCATGGCCGTGATCTGCCGGGTGGCCTGCAGGCCGTCGAGCACCGGCATGCGGACGTCCATGAGGATCACGTCCGGGCGCAGATCCGCGGCCTGCGTGATGGCCTCCTGGCCGTTGATGGCCTCGCCGATGACCTCGATGTCGGGCTGGGCGTTCAGCAGGACCGAGAAGCCGGACCGGACCATCCCCTGGTCGTCGGCCACCACCACCCGGATCGTCATGCCGTCTCCTTGGCGTCGTCGCCCAGCGGAAGCGCGGCGGTCACCAGGAACGCGTCGTTCGCGGTCGGGCCGGCCTGCAGGTGCCCGCCGAGCATGGTGGCGCGCTCGCGCATGCCGATGATGCCATGCCCGCCGCCGTCGAGACCGGCCCACAGCCCCTTCCCCGCCGCGGCCCGGTCGGCTGGAGCGCCGTTCGCGAGACCGTCGTTGCGGATCTCGATGACCAGCGCGGCCTCGCCGTAGAACAGCTTGACCTGGACCGCCGACCCCGGCGCGTGCCGCATGGCGTTGCTCAGCGCCTCCTGCACGATCCGGTAGGCGGACAGGTTCACGCCCTCCGGGAGCGGCCGGGGGGTGCCGGTGACCTCGGTCGTGACCGTCACCCCGCCGGCCCGGGCCGAGTCGAGCAGGCTGGGCAGGTCCTCCAGGCCGGGCTGCGGCGTGGTGTCCGGCTGGTCGCGGCGGAGCACGCCCAGCACGCGCCGCAGTTCGCTCAGGCCGCTCAGCGCGCTGGCCCGGATCTCGGCGAAGCTCTCGACCAGTTCCGGCGGCGGATCGGCGGCCTTGTACGGGCCGGCCTCGGCCTGGATCGCGATCACCGACATGTGGTGGGCGACCACGTCGTGCAGTTCGCGGGCGATGCGCTGGCGCTCTTCGAGCAGGGCGCGCTCGTCCTCGTGGCGGCGCTCGGCGACCTGGAGTTCCTCGCGGTTGCCGCGCCGGATGCGGACGATGACCCCGACCGATACCGGGATCACGGCGACGATCACGGCGGTAGCGGCGGGCTGGCCTCCGACGGAGGTGGCGCCGAACACCGTGATCAGGGCCGCAACGGTCACCACCCAGGGCCTGCAGCGGACCGCAACCGCGTACAGGCACAGGACGTAGACGATCACCGCGGCCGGGAGGTACGCGAGACCGGAGACGACGGAGGACTGGACGACCACGCTGGCCCAGAGCAGGGCCAGGAAGGACGTCGACCACGCGGTGAGCGGATAGTACGTGCGCAAGGCCAGCGGGGCACAGGCCAGGACCGAGAGCAGGAACAGCAGGCCCGGGTTGTGCGAGGCGTGGTGCTGGGTGTTCTCGTGCATCAGCACGCCCCAGGTGACGGCCCAGCAGATGATCGCGGTCAGCACGTCGGCGGCAAAGACCAGGTCCAGGCGGCCACGGCGCAGCCGCGGGGAACGCGGCGTCGGCGGCGCGGTGACCCCGGCCGTGATCGTCGTGGTGATCCGGCTCCGGAGAGTCGTGCCCCGTCTCCGGAGATCAGTGCTCATGCCCTCAGCGTAGGGCGGTCGCGCGGGCATTTCGTGACCCTGAAGGCCGATCTGCACGGTCGTACCTAAGTAGGGGGTGGGCTACGGCCGCCGGGCGGCCGTGGCGGCCGGCTCGTCCCCGGAGTACCTGCGGGGCACGCGCGAAGTGGGTTCCGCAGGGTGACGCCGACGAAAGGGGCGCGTCCATAGCTTCCTGCCCAGTAGCGCATCTAGCTGGGCAGAAAGGACGTCCCATGAGACTCCGCGGCAAGATCGCCATCGTGGCAGCCGCCGCCGCCGCGATGATCGGGACCACGGCCGCCGCGTTCCCCGCCGTTCCGGTCGACCGGCCCCAGCCGTTTCCCGCGCTCACCGCCCCGGCCCTGGCCGCGCGGTACGCGGAAGACTCCCGCATGATCGCCCAGGACGCGCGCGCGGCCTCGCGCGCGGGCAACCAGGGCCTGGCCCGGTCGCTGGACGCCATGCGCGGCGAGCACTTCATCGACTTCAATCCCGCCGGGCAGGGCCTGGCCGTCGAGGTCATCGGCAACCTGGCCCAGGCCAGGCGGGTGGCGATTCTCGTGCCCGGCTCCGACACCACCCTGGCCACGTTCGACTCCCGGGGCACGGCCTCGCCGGGCGGCGGGGCCGCGGCCCTGGCGAAGGAGGTCCGCGAGCTGGACCCCGGCGCACACCTCGCGATCATCGCCTGGCTCGGCTACGCCGCGCCGGCCACGCTCAGCCCGGGCGTGATGACGTCGGGCGACGCCGGGCAGGGCGCGGCCGCGCTCCGGCCGTTCGTGGACGACCTGGCCCGCGACGGCCGCCAGGTCGCGCTGATCTGCCACAGCTACGGCTCGGTGGTGTGCGGCCTGGCCGCGCCGCGCCTGCCGGTCACCGACATCGCGGTGGTCGGGAGCCCGGGCATGGACGCCCCCTCCGCGGCCGTGCTGGACACCACCGCCCGCGTGTGGGCGGGCCGCGGCACCAGCGACTGGATCCGTTACGCGCCGCACGTCCAGTTCCTCGGGCTCGGCTTCGGCGCGGACCCGGTGAGCCCCGCGTTCGGCGCCCGGATCTTCGACGCCGGCAGCGGCGGCCACAGCGGCTACTTCCTGCCGGGCAGCATCTCGCTGCGCAACCTCGCCTACATCGCGCTCGGCGACCCGGGCCGGGTCGCCGAGGTGACCGCGACGGCCACGGCGACCGCCGCGACGACGGCGACCAGGGTGATCGTGGCGGCCGGGACCGCCGCGGCGACCCGGACGATCGGAGGGGCGCGATGACCCGGCTCGCCCCCTCCCGGGCCCGCGATCTCGCCGTCCGGATCGACGCGGCCACGCCCGCGACCCGTGACCGCACGGTCGACGCGCTGCGCGCCCTGGCCATCATGGGCGTCATCCTCGGCCACTGGCTGGTCACCGCGCTGGTGCTGAGCCAGGGCGCAAAAACTCACGTGCTATACGACGCGAGCCCGCTGGCCAGCATGCCCTGGCTCACCCCGCTGTCCTGGATCTTCCAGACCCTGGCGATCTTCTTCTTCGTCGGCGGCTACTCGTCGGCGCGCAGCTACCGCGGCGGCTACCGCGCCTGGCTGGGCCGGCGCCTGACCCGGCTGTCGCGCCCGGTCATGGCCCTGGTGGCGGTGTGGGCGGTGCTCGCCACGGGCCTGTACCTGGGCGGCGTCTCGACCTCGACCCTGCACACCGTGCTGGTGCTGGTGCTCGACCCGCTGTGGTTCCTGGGCGTGTACGCGGTGCTGACCGCGCTGACCCCGCCGGCCGTGGCGCTGGTGCGGCGCCTCGGCGCCTGGGCGGCGCTGGTCCCGTTCGCCGTGGTCGCCGTCGTCGACGCGGTGCGCTTCGGCCTCGGCGGCCCCGCGTGGGTCGGCTGGGTCAACGTGGCGGCGGGCTGGCTGGTCCCCTACCTGCTCGGGATCGCCTGGGCGCGGGGCGCGTTCGGCGGCTGGAAGACCCCGGCCCTGATGCTGGCCGGCGGGATCGCGGCCACCGCCGCGCTGGTGCTCTGGGCCGGGTACCCGGCGAGCATGGTCGGCGTGAACGGCGCCAAGATCTCGAACCTGAACCCGCCCACGCTCGCGGTCGTGACCTTCGGCATCGCCCAGGTCGGGCTCGCGCTGCTGCTGCGGGATCAGCTGGCCCGGTGGATGCGCCGCCCGCTGGCGTGGGCGGCGGTCGCCACGGCCAACCTGTCGGCGATGACCCTGTTCCTCTGGAGCCAGACCGCGTTCCTCATCGTCACCATGGCCGGCCTGCTCATCGGCCGGCTGCCCGGCCTGCACACCGCGCCCACCTCGGCGATATGGATCGCCGAGCGGATTGCCTGGCTGCCGGCCTTCGCCGCCGTGCTGGCCGTCTTGTGGCTGGTGTTCCACCGGTTCGAGCGGGCGCCGCGGCCGAGGCAGCGCGGCCGGGCCGTCCTGGCTGACCCCGGACCCGGCACCGAACCGCGCCGTAACGCGCCGATCGGAGGGTAGCTGGCCGGCCCGGTCACGGGACCACGCTGAGGTCCCTGCGCATCACCGGGCGGTCCGGCCTGCGCCGGGCCACGACCCGGAAGCCGTGCTCGGCGAAGGCTGCCGCGGTCCCGGTGAACAGGTTGACGGTGTGGGCCGGCGCGGCCGTGTCGACGGTGAGCGGGACGATCGTGAAGTCCATCAAGGCGCCCCGGTGAATCATGCGGCCCGGCGCTTATCGCAGTTGATGAGCGCGCCCGGTGTCGCTGTGACGCTGGAGACCGTCGAGGATCAGGTCGATGGTGAAGTCGAAGCGATCGTGGCCGGCTCCTGAGGTGAGCTCCGCTGCGTAGCGCTTGGTCTGCGGAAACGTGTCGGGCAGCTGGGCGAATCGGCGCAGCAGCTCGTCACGGCTGACGACCCAGCCGTCGTCGCGCCGGGTGGCTTGACGGTCCCGCAGTGAGGTCTCGAGGCAGTAGGCGTTGACGTAGAGCGTCAGGGCGTCGATCGCCCAGGCGGCCGTCTGCGGATCGGCACCTCCGGCGAGCACGATGGCGAACATTCCCTCGTTGACCCGCAGGGTCTCAAGGTTCGTCGGCACGCTGGCGAGCGCCGCTGCGGAGATGCCGGGGTAGCGCGAATACAGATCTCTCATCTGGGCGCAGACGCTGGTGATCTGCTGGCGCCAGGCACCGGGGCCTGGTTCGGGGAGTTCGATCTGAGCAAAGAGGCGGCCGAGGAGCAGCTCGTCCAGGTCGTCTTTGTTGACCACGTGGGCGTAGAGGGACGCCGGGCCGGTGTCGAGCGCCGTGGCCACACGGCGCATCGTCAGGGCCTCGTATCCCTCGCTGGCCACGATGTCGAAGGCGGTGTCGACGATGGCCTCGACCGTGATCGGCTTCTTCCGTCCGCCGGACGGCCCGCGGCGCTTCGCGGGCGTGCTCGTGCCGCTGCTGAGCTGCAGGTGGCGGGCGGCGCGCCGTCGCTGTGGAGCCGATGCCATGAGGGCAGTGTAGCAAGCCCTAGAACGTCCTTCTGGTATTTACGATCCTCGTACTAATTGACAGGATCAGTGTTCGTGTTAAGAATGGTGTTCGTGTCTACTAGCACTGATCCCGCCCAGTCCACCCGATCCGGCCAGCGCCGCAGCGAGCCGCTCGATCCCGCGCTGGTCAAGCTCGCGCTGGTCATCGTCGTCGGGGTCATCGCGGCGATCCTCGACCTGACGATCGTTAACGTCGCGATCGCCACCCTGCAGCGCCGCCTCCACACGAGCGTCTCCACGATCCAGTGGGTCAGCACCGGCTACGCGCTGGCCGTGGCGATGACTATCCCGGTCAGCGGCTGGGCCTTCCAGCGCTTCGGCGCGCGCCGCTCCTGGATGGTCTCGCTGACCGTCTTCGTCACCGGTTCGGCGTTGTGCGGCATCGCGTGGTCGACCGGCAGCCTCATCGCCTTCCGCATCTTCCAGGGCATCGGCGGCGGGATGCTGCTCCCGCTCGCGCAGACGATCCTCGCCAACGCCGCCGGCCGCGAGCGGCTGGCGCGCATCGTGCCGTTTATCGCCATCCCCTCGCAGATCGGCCCGGTCCTCGGTCCGGTGATCGGCGGCCTGATCCTCAGCAACGCGAGCTGGCGCTGGATCTTCTACGTCAACGTCCCCATCGTCCTGGCCGCGCTGGTGCTCGCCTGGCGCACCGTCCCCCCGACCGAGACCAGCGCCGACCGCCGCCTCGACATCCGCGGTCTGGCGCTGCTCTCGCCCGCCCTGGCGCTGTTCGTCTACGGGTTCTCCGAAGCAGGGGTGGCCGGCGGGTTCGACCACACCCAGGTGATCGCGCCCCTGGCCGCCGGCCTGGCGATCCTCGCGGGGTACTGCGCGCACGCGCTGCGCTCCCGCGCCGAGCCGCCCCTCAACCTGCGCTTGCTGCGTTTCCGCGGCTACGCGACGTCCTCGGCGCTGATGTTCCTCTCCGGCGTCACGCTCTTCGGCGCGCTGTTCCTGCTGCCGCTCTACTACCAGCAGGCCCGCGGCGCGTCCGCCCTGCAGGCCGGCCTGCTGCTGGCCCCCCAGGGCGTCGGCATGGCGATCGGCGCGCTCGGCGCCGGACGGCTCGTCGACAAGACGGGCGTCAGCGTTCGCCTCGTCGCGCTCACCGGCATGGTGCTGCTGACCGCCGCGACGGTCCCCTACGTGCTCGCTACCGCCCGCACCAGCGAAGCGCTGCTCAGCGTGGTGCTCGCCGCCCGCGGCGCCGGCCTCGGCCTCGCGCTCATTCCCATTACCACGGCCGCCTACATCGGCCTGCCCCACAGCGCCATCCCCTCAGCCACCACCGGAGTGCGGATCTTCCAGCAGGTCGGCGGCGCGCTCGGCACCGCGATCCTGGCCGTCATCCTGCAACAGGCGATTACCCGAAACCCCCACGCGATCGCCGGCGCGTTCGGCACGACGTTCGCCTGGGCCCTCGGACTGACCGCCCTGTCCTTCGTACCCGTACTCCTGCTGCCAGGCCGCGACCACGCAGACCAGGCCGCGGCTTGAGCCAGGATCCTGACCAGAAACCAGGCCGCCGACCGCACGCGACCCGGCTCGTCCGGGCTCATGACCGCAACGGACCCTGGATCCTTGCGGGCTGGCGCTCGGCGTAGAGAGCGCCCAGGGCGGCGGCCGTGGCGGGTTAGCGGCCTAGGCTCGGTCCCATCGGAGGTGCCCATGCAACGTGGCAGCGGACGGGTCGCGCTGGTCACCGGCGCCAGCCGGGGCTGCGGCAAGGGGATCGCGCTGGTGCTCGGCGAGCAAGGCTGGACGGTCTACGTGACCGGCCGCAGCGTGCGCGGCGAGCCGGCCGACCTGGGCCTGGCCGGGGACCATCGACGCCACCGCCGGGCAGGTGAGCGCGCGCGGCGGCACCGGCATCGCCGTCCGCTGCGACCATGCCGACGACCGGCAGGTCACGGCGGTGTTCGACCGCGTGAAGGCCGAGCAGGGCAGGCTGGACTTGCTGGTCAACAACGCCTGGAGCGGCTATGAGATCTCCCCTGATCCGGCGCTGGCGTTCTGGGAGATCGAATGGCGGCACTGGGACCTGATGTTCACCGGGGGCCTGCGCGCGGCGGCGTTCGCCTCCTGCCTGGCCGCGCCCATGATGATCCAGGCCGGGCGCGGGCTGATCGTCAATATCACCTGGGTGCTCGACCGCCCGCACGGGCACGCGTTCTACGAGGTCGTGAAGAACGGCACGAACAAGCTGACCGAGCAGATGGCCGATGACCTGCGCCCGCACGGCGTCGCCTGCGTGGCTCTGTCCCCGGGCTTCATGCGCCTGGAGCGGATGAGCCTGACCCCGCAGGAGGCCGCGATGACCGAGTCGGCCGAGTTCCCGGGACGCGCCGTCGCCGCCCTCGCGGCCGACGGCGACGTGCTGGCCAGGTCCGGGCAGGTGCTCACCACGCCCGGGCTCGCCCGCGAGTACGGCTTCACCGACGTCGACGGCAGGCAGCAGTCGCCCTTCTGGGACCGGCACTGGGCCGGAACCGGGGGCTGAGGAGGTTCGCCCATGCGGCACGCGATCTCGATCTCGCCTGCGGGGCCGGGCGGCGACCCGGCTTCCATGGCCGAGCTGGCGACTGGTCCCTGAACGGCGTCCGGGCCGGGTCGCGCGGTGGGACGGCTGCTGCGTGTGCAAGGGCGCGCCGGATGAGGAGTGGCAGGACATGACCGCGGCCGACGTGCGGGACGTCCGCGCTGCCGTCGGCCGGCCCGGCTTCGACATAGCCCTCGGCGGGCGCGAGCGGGCCGAGGACTGGGACCGGGAGCGTGAGCACATCCGCTCGCTCGCGGACGCCGGGGCCACGTGGTGGAGCGAGTGGATCCAGCCCGGCGACCGGAAGCGCACCATCGACGCGGTGCGGAGGGGCCCGCTGCGCGTGGACTGACCCGGCCGGCCACGCCCAGTGCCTGGTCACGGCGGTTGTGTGCGATGGTGGGATGCAGGCAGAGCCGTGGCCGGGGGGATGGGGATGAAGGTCCTGACCGCCCGATGGGTGGCCGGCGGTGTGGCGGCGGTGTCGGTCGCGCTGATGGCCGGAGCGCTGGCTCTGGTGTACGTGAACCGGCACCGGGCGCCGGCCGACCTGACCGGCTGGGATTTCTCCGACGTCTTCGGGCAGGTGGCGGACCTGGCGGTCCCGGTCGTGGGGTTCGTCCTGGCTTCCCGGCGACCCGCGAACCGCATCGGCTGGCTGTTCCTGGCCGCGGGCCTGGCGCTCGGGCTGAGCAGCTTCTCGAGCGCGTACGCGCTGCACGCCCTGGTCGTGACGCGCGGGTCCTGGCCCGCGGGCCGGGCGGCCGGGTGGCTGTCCAACTGGGTCTGGGTGATCCCGTACGCCATGCTCGCGCTGGTGTTCGTGCTGTTCCCGACCGGGCAGCCGCGCTCACCACGGTGGCGGGCGGCCGCGTGGCTCATCGCGGGGGCGTTCACCCTGGCCGTCGCGGACCAGGTCGCGGAGGCGGTCCGCGACTGGCCGGATCCGTTCGCCACCGTCACCCAGCCGAACCCGCCCGACGTGACCGCGGCGTACGTCCTCATGGCCGCCGCGCTGGTGGCCAGCGCCGCGGCGCTGGTCGTGCGGTTCGCCCGGTCAACGGGCGAGGAGCGGCTGCAGCTGAAGTGGTTCGCGGCCGCGGCCGTGTTCCTGGTGGTCGCGCTCGTCCTCTGGCTGCTGACCAACGTGCTGGTCACCGGGCTGCTCGTGAGCCTGGCGTTCGTGTGCCTGTACGCGGCGGTCGCGATCGCCGTCCTGAAATACCGGCTGTATGAGATCGACTTCGTGATCAGCAAGGCCCTCCTGTACGGCACGCTGGCCGCGTTCATCACGGTCGTCTACTTCGGCCTGGTCGTCGGCGTGGGGACGGTGGTCGGCAACCGGCGCAGCCCGCTGCTGTCGGCGCTGGCCGCCGCGATCGTGGCGCTGGCGTTCCAGCCGCTCCGGCGGCGGGCCGCGCGGCTGGCCAACCGGGTCGTCTACGGGAAGCGGTCCACCCCGTACCAGGTGCTGTCCGACTTCGGCCGGCGCATCGGCGGCGCGTACGCCAGCGAGGACGTGCTGCCGCAGATGGCGCAGATCGTGGCCGCGGGGACCGGCGCCGAGCAGGTCGTGGTGTGGCTGCGGGTGGGCGGCGAGCTGCGCCCCGAGGCCGTGTCGGACGGCCGGGCGGCCGCGGTGCCGCTGCCGGTGGACGGCCAGGTGATGCCCTCGCTGCCCGGTGCGGACCTGGGCGTCCCGGTCTTGCACCAGGGTGAGCTGCTGGGTGCGATCTCGATCCGGATGCCGCGCGACGAGCCGCTGCGCCCAGCGGGCCAGCAACTAGTGGCGGACGTGGCGTCGCAGGCGGGGCTGGTGCTGTCGAACGCGGGGCTGATCGAGGACTTGCGGGCGTCGCGGCAGCGGCTGGTGACCGCGCAGGACGAGGCGCGGCGCCGCCTCGAGCGCAACCTGCACGACGGGGCCCAGCAGGACCTGGTGGCCCTGACCATCAAATCGCGGCTGGCCGGGGCGACCGTCGAGGACCTGGACCAGGCCCGGGAGGCCTTCGGCGAGTTGCAGGCCGACGCCTCCGCGGCACTGGCGAACCTGCGCGACCTCGCCCACGGCATCTACCCGCCCATGCTGGCCGACCTGGGCCTGACCGCCGCCCTGAACGCCCAGGCCGCCAAGTCGGCCGTCCCGGTGACGGTGGAGGCGGACGGAATCGGGCGCTACGGCCAGGACACCGAGGCGGCGGTGTATTTCTGCTGCCTGGAGGCGCTGCAGAACATCGCCAAGTACGCCCATGCTGCTCAGGCCCGCATCTGCCTGCGGGCCCGAAACGGGACCCTGAGCGCCGTCGTGTCCGACGACGGGACCGGCTATGACGCGGACCGCACGCCGATGGGCGCGGGCCAGCGGAACATGGCCGACCGGCTCGCCGCGCTCGGCGGCCGGCTCGAGGTCCGGTCCGCCCCCGGGCAGGGCACCACGATCACCGCGAGCCTCCCGGTCCCGCCCGCCGACGACGATCGCTAGCGCCGTAGCTGGCCATCTGGCCGAGCTTCAAAGGCCGGCGTCCGGCGAGGCTCAGGGAACCGTGCCCGGTGGCACCACCCACTGCGCTGGCTGACCGGTGACCTGCGCGATGAGGTCGTAATCACCGTCGTAGTGCAGAACGGTGACGCGTTCTCGTTCGGCCACTGCTGCGATGAGCAAGCCGGGCAGGCCCACCGCTCTCATACGCCCGCTCCGCCACAACGAGGCCTGGACATCAAGCGCTCGCCGCCAGTCCTCATCGTGAGTGGCCAGCCACTCGTAGCCGACATCGCGATCAGCGCCGCGGCTTCCGACGGTTGACGCTTTGGCCGACTGGCATGATCTTTTGATCATGGGGGACTTGCGCACCGTCCGGACAAACAAGGCCGGACGCCTCGCCGCGCAGCAGGCTGGCCACGAGAACTGAGGCGGGAGACTGATGAGCAACAACGCGGAACCGCCCAATCGGCGCCGTCCCAGCGACGTACCCACCGGTCGCCAGCGCACGATAATCCAGGTCATCGAGGCGTATGCGCGAGAGCACGGCTGCTCGCCCAGCAACCGCGACATCGCCGAGCGGGCGGGCCTGGTCAGCCCCTCCAGCGTGAGCCACCACCTGCAAAAGCTGCGGGCGGCCGGGTGGGTGAGCTACGACGACGGATGCCCGCGCACGGTCACGGTGTTGCGGCCCGGCCCGCAAGCCGCCCGGTCAGCCGGCCAGGTCCGCCGGGCATCCGGCGGCACCCGGCCAAGAGCCGGCCAGCCACAAAAGGCCGTGCGGCAGGAGAAAATCGCCTGGGTGCCGATCGTGGGGCGGATCGCGGCCGGCGCCCCGATCCTGGCCGAGCAGTCGATCGAGGACTACTGGCCGTTGCCCAGGGAGATCGTCGGCGCGGACGAAGGGCTGTTCATGCTCAAGGTCGTCGGCGATTCGATGATCGGCGTCGGGATCTTCCCGGGCGACCTGGTGGTGATCCGTCCGCTTTTCGAAGCCCCCCGCAACGGCGACATCGTGGCCGCGACGGTCGACGG
This sequence comes from uncultured Actinomycetota bacterium, assembly GCA_963834695.1. Classification (GTDB taxonomy): domain Bacteria; phylum Actinomycetota; class Actinomycetes; order Streptosporangiales; family Streptosporangiaceae; genus JASHPR01. The sequence continues at coordinate 19,287 of CAWIDQ010000028.1, read as the reverse complement.
CGTCGAGCCTGAAGGCACCGTTAAGACGTACAAGAAGATCGGCCGGCAGGCCTGGCTGATGCCGCACAACCCCGTCCACACCCCGATCCCGGGGGATAAGGCAAAATTCGCCGGCAAGGTCATCGCCGTACTGCGCCAAGTCTGAAAAGGACCGGTCTGCCGCCGGGTGTGCGGCCGGACACCTCTACGCATCCGCGGCCCTGGCGCTTATGGTGGCCCCGTGGGGGGGGTTGCACGGCGGCGCGGCCGGGCCGATGGTGGGCCGCGACCGCGAACTCGCTTTGGTCACGGCGCTGCTCGACGACGCCGCGGCGAGGCACGGGCGGCTGGTGCTGTGTACCGGCGAGGCGGGCATTGGGAAGACCCGCCTGCTGATCGCGGCCAGGACGGTACCGGCCCGGTTGAGCGGGGTACGGGACTGAGCGGGACCGCCTGCCTGGTAGGGAGTGACCGTGTCTGAGCTGATCGTGATCGACTTGGTGATCTTCGCCTTGCTGATCATGATCGCTACGGTCATCGTGGTGAGCCGCGGCCGGCGGAGTAGCCGCCGGGCCCCGGCTCCGAGCGGGACCGTTGCGGAACCGGCCGCTGCGGCGACATACCCGCGCGAGCCGATCACGCCCGGGCTCCGCCCCGACCCCGTGCCGTCCGACCCCGGCACGCACGAGCCAGCCGAGCCGGAACCGGCCGGACCGGAGCAAGCCGAGCCGGCTGAGGCGGAACAGGCTACTGCGGAGCAGGCCGAGCCAGAAGAGGCCGGACCGGAGCAAGCCGAGCCGGCTGAGGCGGAACAGGCTACTGCGGAGCAGGTCGAGCCGGAAGAGGCCGGGCCCGAGCCAGCGAAGGCGGAACACGCCAAGCCGGCGCCAGCCGAAGCAGAACACGCCAAGCCGGCGCCAGCCGAAGCAGAACACGCCAAGCGAGCGCAGGCCAGCCAGGTAGTCACCGCGGATCCTGGCGCGAACGGGTCAGCCGCCGAGCCGGACCGTGCCGGACCGGTCACCAGCAACGAGCCGATAGGTAACTACTACGAGGGGGCCGACCAGCCGATCGCCGACTATCTAGCCGAACGGGGCTGGCCCCACGAGCCGGGAACGCCCGACCCGGCCGGACACGCATAATGGGCGGTCATGGATCAGCACGAGCTCAGGGCACAGTGCCTGGCCCTCCGGGGAGCCGTGGAGGAGTTCCCGTTCGGGGACGAGGTCTCCGTCTTCAAGGTCGGCGGGAAGATGTTCGCGATGTGCCCCCTCGACGGCCAGCCGCTGCAGCTGAGCATCAAGTGTGAGCCCGACCTCGCGGCGCAGTTGCGGGCCACGTACCCGGCGATCGTGCCCGGGTATCACCTGAACAAGCGGCACTGGAACACGATCACGCTCGATGGCTCACTGCCCGATCAGATGGTGACCGACCTGCTCGGCGACTCCTACGACCTGGTGGTCGCCTCGCTGCCCCGGGCGCGCAGGCCGGCCTGACCGGCGGGAGATTCATGGTGGGCGCTCGGGTAGCCCGCGGCGGCCGCCGGGCTGGCTAGTGCGTTGCGGCCAGGCGCAGCACGTATGCCCGCTCGTCCGGCCCGAACCACGGCGGTGATCCTCCGGCGGCATTCTCCGCGAGCCGGCCAGGCCGGGCGGTGGCGGTCAGGGAAACGTGCACCCGCGGGTCGCTCAGGCCCCACTTGATCAGGGCCTGGCTCCAGGTGGTGATGCCAAAAGGACGCAGCGGTGCGAGCTGGGCCGGGTTAGGCGGCCGGCGCATGAGCTGCCCCTCGCCGAGCGGGCGCATGAGCAGGACGCCGAGGCCGAGGTCGTCGGCCAGCGGCAAGACGGTGCGCTCGACCTCGCGGTGGGCCGGGTTGTACGGCACCTGGATGGTGTCGATGCGGCCGGTGGTCATGACCTCGGCGAGCTCACCGAACGCGGCCGGGGAGTAGTGGGTGGCTCCGATCAGGCTGACCAGCCCCCGGTCCCGGGCGGCCTCGAGCATCGGCAGGTGCGTCTGCCAGGCCACCAGGTTGTGGATCTGCATCAGGTCAACCCGGCCGCCGTACCAGCCCACCGCGCGGGACAGCTGCGCCGCACCTTCCTCGGCAGACGGAGTCCAGACCTTGTCCGCGATGAAGACCTGGTCGCGCTGGCCGTTCAGCGCGTCGGAGAGCAGCCGCTCGGCGGCCCCGTACATGGGTGAGGTGTCGATGACCCGGATGCCATCCGCGATGGCGGCCTCGATGAGCTCGTGCTGCTGGCCAGCCGCGGCGGCGGCCTCCAGCCGCCGCCAGGTGCCCAGCCCGACCACCGGCACGCTGACCCGGCCCCGGCCCAGGCTACGGTTCTCCAACCCTCCACCCTCCCTCGGCTCGGTCCCCAGTCCCCTGATGCCCACTTGCCGTCCGGGATGAACCAGGTCCCGTGCGCTTGGCCCCGGTAGGTGGCTGTCCGACAGCCTCGCCGCCGCCCTGCTGCGCCCGGGCTGACATCTGCCTCGTCAGGACATGGCCCGGTGGATCTCGCGGCGATGCCCGACTCCCAGGACCAAGATGACAAGCTGACCGTCCATGACCTCATAGATGACCCGGTAGTCCCCGACGCGCAGTCGGTAACGGTCGTCGTATCCGGGGAGTTTTCTGACGTTGGCATCCGGGCGGCGCGGATCGTCGCCCAGCGGCGCCAGCGCTCGCAAGATCGTCAGCGCGGCTGGCTGGGGGATGGCCCGCAGCTGCCTGACGGCGCGCTCGCGCCACCGGAACGCGTACTTCACGCGGCGCCCTTGCCCGGCTCTTCCTCGAAGATTTCGGCAACCACCTCGGACATGCTGTAAGTCGGCGCGTCGGGATTCTCGGCTAGGTCACGGTCAGCTTCCCGCGCGAAGTATCGGTCGATGGCGTCTTCGAGTGCGTTGAAGTCCTCGATGGGGACGACGGCGGCCACGGCCTGGCCGTTGCGCGTGATGATGGTCGGCGTTCCGTCCTGGGCTCGCGTGATGACCTCGGCGAAATGCGCGCGGGCATCCCGGACACTCAGCTGAGTCTGGCTGTCGTCCATGCACACAGTGTACCCGAAATTGTGTACACGATGGGTTTGTTCGCTGTTCGGCTACCGAGTGGGGCCGGGCGTCAGCGACGAACTCTGGCGCTAGCCGCCGTGTCCCTCACCGGGTAGCGCGCCGTCGATCAGGGCCGTCAGGCCGCGCTCGAACCGGTCGTCGAGCCGGCCGGGATCGGCGATGGCCCGACTTCGGCCACGCTAGTGCGCAAGTCAGCCCGTGCCGGTGATGGCTTGGGGGGCCTGGCGGGCTTCTCCGCGGACGGGGGGATAGCGAGCCCCTGTCCTTCAAGCGGGCGGCGACGCCGGACTAGGCCTTGGAATCGACTAATATCCTGGATTCCAGTATATTGGGGGCATGGCAGCCAGGCCCATGACCGGACAGGCGTTCTTCGTGCTCACCGCGCTGGCTGGTGGCCCGCGGCACGGGTACGGCATCGTGGGCGAGGTCGCCGAGCTGTCGCAGGGCCGGGTCCGGCTGAAGATCGGCAGCCTGTACGGGGTGCTGGAGCGGCTCGCTGCCGAGGGGCTGATCGAGCCTGACCGGGAGGAAGCGCATGACGGCCGGCTGCGCCGCTATTACCGGCTGACCCAGGACGGGCGGGGCGCGCTGGCTGAGGAGGCCGAACTTCGTGCCGCCACTGCTCGGGTGGTGCGGTTGAGGCTGGGCCTGGCGGGCCCGGCGGCAGCCGGGGCAGCCGGATGAGCGGCGGCCTGGAGCGGCGTTACCGGCGGGTGCTGCGGCTGCTGCCCGGCTGGTACCGGCAGCAGTGGGAACAGGACATGGTCGCCGCGTTCCTGGACAGTTGCCTGACCGGCGACCCGGAGACAGACGAGTGCGTCCTGGAGTTCTGCAAGCCCGGCTGGGCGGAGACTGCCAGCGTGGCCTGCCTGGCCGTCCGGCTGCACCTGGGCGGCCCGGGCACTCCGCGCCGGTACGCATGGGGACAGGCCATACGGCGCGCGGTACTCGCCGTGCTGCTGGTGCACGCGGTGCTGGCCGTTAACGTGCTGGTGCTCCTGGTGTGGGGCGGCCATCTGGCCGGCTGGCTGCACGTTCTGCCGTGGAGCCTGGTGGTCGTCGCGGCCGGCAGCGTCTGGCCCACGGTGTATTACCTGGTGAGCGTCGCGTGGATCGTGATTTTCGTGACGCTGGCGCTCGGGCACTACCGCACGGCCCGGGTCCTGGCGGCGCTTGCCATCGTCCCCGGCCTGGTCGCGTTGCTGCAAGCCCAGTTCACCGGCATCATGCCGGCGCCGTTCGGGCCGTGGGCCTTCTGGGTTCTGCTCGACCTTGCCCCGGTCCTGGCCATGACCACGTTCCGCCGGGACACCCCGCCGGCCACGCCCGGGCCCTGGCTGCTGGCGCTGCCCGCCGGCTACGTCCTGGTGTACGGGCCGCTCCTGTCGCTCCAGGCGACCGGCAACTCCGCCTGGCTGCCGGACTTCTCCGGGCTGTGCTGCATCCTGGTCAGCCTGGCCTGCCTGGCGCACGCACCCAGGGCCTGGTGCCGCCCGGCTGCCGGCACCGGGCTGTGGTCGCTGACCCTGGTCCTGCTGACCGCCGTCGCCGCGGCGTACCGGATCGCCACGCTCACCGGCTACCTGCACGACCCGCACCTGATCGCCGTGAGCCTGACCGAACTGCTCATCCTGCTGGCCGCCGCCGCGCTGGTCGCCCCCGACGCCCTCCGCGCCCAGACGGCAACGTCCGCACCGCCTCATCCGAGCGCCGTGGCTGTCTAGGGAGGACCCAGGACATGCCGTTCCAGTGCCAGTCCCGCCCGCTGTCCGTCCTGGCCGGCGCGCTGGCTGCCGCCGGCCTCGTGCTCGCCGTTACCGGCTGCAGCCACGTCACCCCGCTAGGGCAGGACCCGCCGCCGGTCAACCTGCCGCCGGCACGCGATCTGGGGTCGCCGATCATAATGCAAATCATGCGCAGGCAGGCCCCCACGCCGATGGGCCGGTGCCCGGCCGGCTCAATCGCGCTCTTCGGGTCGGAGCCCAACGTGCCGCGGACCGCGGTCGCGCCGGCCTTGCCCGCTCAGCCCGTCCAAGGGAGCACGGCCACCCCCACCCCCACCCCCGCGGCCACGCCGGCCACGCATACCGCGCCGCCGGCGGGCGTAGCGTGCTACCTTCCGGCCGGTACACCGGTAACGATCACTTCCGCTGCGGTCTCCTCGGTCACCACCTACCGGAACCAGCCGGGGCCCGCCACATACGGATTCGCGGTCGCCTTTCCCACCGCCGACGTGCCGGCGTTGACAGCGCTCACCCGGCAGGCCTATGACTCTGGCGATGCCCTCGGCATGAGCGTCGCCGGCAGGCTCTGGCAGGCCCCGCAACCACGACGCAAGTTCGCAGCACTCCGGGCGGAACAGATCAACCTGCTCAGCAGGACTCAAGCCTTCCAGCTTTACCGCCTGCTGGTCCCGTCTAGCTGATCGCGGCCACCTCCCTGCGGCGGCCCCGCGGCTGCACGGATGCTTGCCGGCGTCCGCGCAGCGGGCCAATACTCGCCGCATCGGCAATGACCGGCCGGGCGCGTCCGGCCCAGGCCCTCGCCTGGTGCGCAACTTCAGCAATCGCCAACGGCGAACCCACAGGAGGCATTTTTGCCGGCCGCTAGCCGTCACTCTCTGCCTCGCCGATGGGCAGCGCGCCGTCGATCAGGGCCGCCAGGCCGCGCTCGAACCGGTCGTCGAGCCGGCCGGGATCGGCGATGGCCGCGGCGGCCGGGTCGCGGGCCAGCTCGCTCGTGTGCGGGAACTGGCCGGTGCTGAGCTGGCCCTGGATGTAGTCGGTGATCGCGGCGGCGTGCGCGGGGTCCGCGCTGGCCACCCTGGCCTGCTGCTCGCCCGCGCGCAGGACGTGGCCGAAGACGTAGTCATCGACGATGGTGAGCAGGTCAAACTTGGCCAGCGTGTCCAGCGGCGCGGTGGCGAGCGCGGCCAGGGACTGCTCGAAGTGGCGCAGGCCGTTGGGGCCGAACGACCCGTCCTGGGCGGCGGCGCCGCGCCCTTGCAGGGCCTGCACGGCCCACGGGTGACGCAGCAGCGCCGCCCGGGTGCTCCGGGCGATCATGGCGAGCGCCTCGCGCCAGTCGGCCGGGAGCTGGCCGTCAGGTATCAGCGACTCGCCCATGATCGCGTCGTCCATGAGCGCGACCAGGTCGGCCTTGGCGCTGATGTAGCGGTACAGGCTCATGGTCCCGGCGCCGAGCTCGGCGGCCACCCGGCGGATCGAGACCGCGTCGAAGCCTTCCGCGTCGGCGATGGCCAGCGCGGCCGCCGCGATCTGCTCGCGGCTGAACCGGGGCTTGCGCGCGCCGGGCCCGGGCCGGGTCCAGATGGGCTGGCTGGCAGGCGGGGCTGACACGCGAAATAGCCTAGCGCCACACTATGAGTACGGCGTACTCTTAACGAGTACGCTGTACTCACAAGATGAGGAGGCCTTCGGATGCCCGGACAAACCATCCGCCTGCTGCACCGCATCGCGGTGGACTGGACGGCCGACACCTTCGGCCTGCGCGGCCGCGGCTCCGCGCGGGCCCGCCACGACGACGCCCGCGACCGGGCACACGCCCTCGCCCGCGACCTGCCCGACCGGCTGCACTCCAGGCGCACGCGCTGGCCCGGCGCCTGCCCGGCCGGCTGCACCGGCCCCGCCAGCCGCGGGTGCTGCGGTCCTGGCAGGAACGGATCGGGCGGCTCGCGGCCCGGGACGGGGCGCGGTCATGAGGGCCGCCGTGCTGCACGCCCTCGGGCAGGTCCCGCGGTACGAGGAGTTCCCGCAGCCGGAGCCGGTGGACGGCGAGGAGCTGATCGAGGTGACGGCGGCTCCGCTGAACAACATCGACCGGGTCCGCGCGGACGGCTCCCACTACTCCGTCCGCTCCGGCGAGTACGCCGCTGGCGGGCCGCCCGCAGTGCCCGGGGTGATCGGCGCGGGCCGACGCCCCGGCGGCCAGCGGGTGCTGTTCGGCTCCCGCTACGGGACCATGGCGCAGTACTCGACGGCCCGCCCGGAGATGACGTTCCCCATCCCCGACGGCCTCGACGACGCGGTGGCCGCGGCCGCGTGGAATCCCGGGCTGTCGGCGTGGCTGGCGCTCGGGTGGCGGTGCCCGCTCGAGCCCGGCCAGACCGTGCTCGTCCTGGGCGCCACCGGGGTCACCGGCAAGCTGGCGGTGCAGGCCGCGCGGCACTTCGGCGCCGCCCGGGTGGTCGCGGCCGGGCGCAACCAGCAGGTGCTCGACACGCTGCCCGAGCTCGGCGCCGACGCCGTTATCCAGCTCGGCCAGCCCGACGACGCGCTCGCCGCCGCGTTCGCCGCCCAGGCCGGGGATCACGGCTACGACGTGGTGGTCGACTACTTGTGGGGGCACCCGACCGAGGTCTTCCTCACCTCGATCGAGCATCACGACGTCGAGATCCGCTCCGGGCGGATCCGCCTGCTCCAGGCCGGCGACATGGCCGGACCGGCCATAACGCTGCCCGCGGCCGTGCTGCGCAGCAGCGCAGGGCTGGAGATCCTCGGCCAGGGCACAGGAACCATGCCGCCCATGGACGTGATCACCGGGATGTTGCGTGAGCTGCTGGACCTGCTCCGCGCCGGGAAGGTCCCGGTCGACATCGAGCGGGTCCCGCTGTCGGCCGTCGGCGAGGTGTGGGCCCGCGACCAGCAAGGCAGCCGCCCGGTCTTCATCCCGTGACCGCCGCCCAGCCCGAGCATCGCTGCCAGCGCGGCCACCGCGGTCGTGCTAGCGGCCGTCATGGCCGGTACCGAGGTCGTCGGGGCGCCCGGCTTGCAGGCGCGGCCACTGGGCGATGGGGCGCCCGCCCGGCCACACCGGCGCTGGGGGCCAATCGGGCGCGCCGGCGGCGGTCCGCGTGGTGGAGCACTGCTGCGGCCAGCCGGGGGGCGAGTTCTCCCACGACTCCTGGCGCCCGTAGACGGTGAGGTCCATGAGCGCGTAGCTGTTAAACATCTCTGAATCTGGGGGTTGCAGGAAGGGCGAGGTCGAGGCTGGTGCGGGCGAGGCAGGCGCCGAGCGGGATCGGGTGAGGATGACGCACGGGCATCAGGCGAATTCCGCGCGGTACTCGTGAAGGAACTCGGCCACCGGGCGCGGGGGGCGGCCGGTGATCTGCTGGCCAGGTGCGCGAGGCGCGCACCTGGGGCGCCGCGGCGAGCAGCGACGCCGAGAAGATCGCGGGGCGGATCGTCGAGTACGGCACCGCGGTCGAGGCGGCGAACTGGTCGATGCTGTCGTGGGCTCGCTGGTTGATCCCCAGTGAGCCTGCGGAGGCGTTGAGCACCGACAGTCTGGTGCCGGGCCAAACGCGCCGATTCAGCGGGTCATCCCGCTGGTTCCGGTCGCTAACCAAGGAGCGATCAGCTTCCACAACGGCTGGCTGTCCCTCGCCTACGATGACTTCGGAAGCGGACCGGCAACGGTTGATGTGAGCGTCCGCGTTATCAACGGGAATGGAGTGGTCACCCTGGCCGAGACCGTGGCGATCGGGGTGGGGCGAACGGTGATTAAACAGCTTACGTCGGGTGACCATGCGGCGTCCTTGACCGTCACCGGGCCAGCCGGAGCACGTCCTGCCCTGACGGCGCTCGTGGAGTTCGACGACTGACCGGCGGACGATGAGGAGACGGGAACGGGCCGCCCGACTCTGAATCGGGCGGCCCGTGATCGCGGGGGGCGCGCAAGCTACCTGAGGTCGTCAGGCACCGTTCGCGTTGTTGCCATACCGGCGGCGGAACTGCTCTACCCGGCCGGCCGTGTCGAGGACGCGCGCCTGCCCGGTGTAGAACGGGTGGCTCGCCGACGAGATCTCGACCTCGACGACGGGATAGGTACTGCCGTCGTCCCAGGTGATGGTTCGCTCGCTGTCCGCAGTCGACCTGGTGAGGAAGGCGACGTTCGCCGCGCGGTCGCGGAAAACGACCGGATGATAGTCCGGGTGAATTCCCTGCTTCATGATTACCGCTCCTCCCGGAACTCAACGTGGCGGCCGATCACCGGGTCGTACTTGCGGATGACGAAGCGGTCAGGATCGTTTCTCCGGCTCTTCCTGGTCACGTACGTGTAGCCAGTCCCAGCGGTCGACCTTAGCTTGATGACGGGGCGAAGTGTGCTGCGACTCATGTTGTGCGCAACAACCTGCTGATGAAAACTATTCCCGATAACAGCTGAGTTCCGGCACGCCCGCCGACGCCCCAAACGGCACGAGACCGGCTCGTCATGACCGGTGGAGCTCACGGGACTGCTTGGCGCACCCGGCCATCGCGGCCGCCTGAGCCGTGCCCGGCGGCAGCCCGGGGGGCGCGGGGGCCGGGCCCGAGGGTCCGGCCCCCGCCTCAGCCAAGGTCCAGCTGCGCGAACGGCGGCTGGGCGGCCTCGGCGTCGGTCAGCCGGAGCGGGAACTTCACCCGGCCGTGGCGCGCGGCCCGGTAGGCGGCGTAGATGATCTCCAGGACCGCGCGGCCGTCTTCGCCGGTCTCGCGCGGCACCGTGTCCTCGGCCACGCACCGGACGAAGTGATCCATCTCCTGCGGGAAGCCGCCGTTCCACAGCTCGTCGGACATCGTGAACGTCCAGCCGCGGGTATCGGGCGCCTTCTCTACCGCGTACCCGTAGCCCACGTCGCTGAAGGTGGCCAGCGAGGAGCCGCGCACCAGGTCGGCGTAGGTCACTCCCCGGGAGCCGACGATCTCGGCCCGGTCGTCCATCCCGCCCGGCTTGGCCCAGCTGGCCTCGATCAGGCCGACCCGGTCGCCATCGAACCGGATGGTGATGATCGCGTGATCCTCGGCCCGGGTGCGCTGGCCGTGCACGAACGTCCCGACCTCCGCGGACACCGACCGGGCCGTCGGCTTGCCGTGCACCCACCGGGCGAACTCGATGCCGTGGCAGCCCATGTCCATCAGCACGCCGCCGCCGGCCAGGTCCGGGTCCCAGAACCAGTCCGAGTGCGGGCCGTAGTGCTGCTCGGACTGGCGCACCAGGTAGACGTCGCCGAGCGCCCCCTCGTCGGCCAGCTCCTTGGCCCGGACGTACTTGGGCGCGAAGCAGATGTCCTCGGCGTACATCAGCTTGACCCCGGCGGCACGGCAGGCGGCGATCATCTCATCGGCCTCGCGCAGCGTCCGGGCCAGCGGCTTCTCGCAGATCACGTGCTTGCCCGCCTCGGCCGCGGCCACCACGATGTCGCGATGCAGGTGGTTCGGGGCCGCCACGCTGACCAGGTCGACGTCGGGCCGCGCGACCAGCTCCCGGTAGTCGGTGTGCCAGCCCGGAATTCCCCACCGCGCGGCGAAGCCGTCCGCCCGGTCGGGCGACCTCGACGCGACCGCGCGTACCGACGCGAGCGGCGTCAGCGCGAAGGCCTCCGCGTGCGCCTGGCCGATGAACCCGCTGCCGACCAGCCCAATCCCCACCTCGCCCGAGGCCATGCCGTCCTCCCGTCCGGTGCCCGCCCGCGCGTACCGTAGCAGGATCCCCTACGGCATCCCGGCGTGTCACCGGCCCGCGCCGGCGCGCCGCGGGCGCCGGCCCGGCTCGCCGGCCCGCCCGGCCGTGGCCGCGGGCCTGCCCGCGGCCGCGCCGGAGCGGCTCCCACGCCACCCCCGTCGGCCGTGACCAGGGCCGGCACCTGGTGAATCACGGCGGCGTCCAGGCGGCCCTCGCGCAGCTGCCCGATGAGCCGCTCGCTCACCATGGCCGTGCGGTCGAGCACGACGGCATCGTGCTCCTCCTGGAACGCCTTGAGCGCCGGGCCGGCCACCGCCTCCGCGAGCAGCGCCACCCCGACCCGGACCAGCCCGGTCTCGCCGCGGCCCACCACGCGCACGCGCGTTATGGCGTCGTCAAGGTCGGCCAGGATGCGGCGCGCGCGGTGCAGGAACTCGGCGCCCGCTTCGGTGAGTTCCACGTTGCCCCGCGTCCGCGTGAACAGCGGCACGTCAAGCTCGCGCTCGAGCCGCGCGATGGCCTGCGACAGACCCGGCTGCGTGATGTAAAGGCGCGCGGCCGCGCGGCCGAAGTGCAGTTCCTCGGCCACCCGGACGAAGTACCGCAAGTGCCGGAACTCCACCCCGGCGGGGCGTTCATCCGGTCCGGCGCCCGGCAGATGAGAAACGTTCGGTGTCCCGGCGGCCATCTGGGCCTCCTCCCGTCACGCGGGCTCGAGGGGCAGCCGATAACTCCGGCTTATCACTCCTGCACAGACATCTATTGGCGTAACGGGCGCACGGCCGATTACGTTCAGGGCGAGAGGGACTTTTTGGGCGCTGCACAGGCGGGGGCCGGCACCCATTCCGGCCGCGGTCAGCGGATGCGCAGGGGGAGCGCGCGCGGGCCGCGGATCTGGCCCGCGGACCACGTCACCGCCGCCGGATCGTCGAGGGTGAACTCACCGATCCGCCCGAGCCAGACCTCCAGGGCGGTCCGCAGTTCCATGCGGGCCAGGTGCGAGCCCACGCAACGGTGGATGCCCAGGCCGAACGCGGCGTGCCGGTTGGCCTGGCGGTCGATGACGACCTCACCGGCCCGGTCGAACTGGGCCGGGTCACGGTTGGCCGCCGGGAACGACAGCAGGATCCAGTCGTCGGCCTTCATGTCGGCGCCGCGCCAGTGCATGTCCTCCTTCACCAGCCGCGCCATGGTGACCGGCGCGTAGGCGCGGAGGAACTCCTCCGTTGCGGTCGGCAGCAGCCCGGGCTCGGCGACGAGCCGCTCGCGGTCGGCGGGGGTCTTCGCCAGGTGCCACAGGGACGCGCCGATCGCGCTCCAGGTGGTGTCGATACCCGCGATGAGCAGCAGGACGAGCGTGCCGACCACGTGCGACGGCTCGAGCTTGCGGCCGTAGAGTTCCGCGTTGATCAGGTAGGTCGTCAGGTCCTCGCGCGGGTGGTCGAGGTGGTCGTGGACCTGCGCGACCAGGTAGTCGAACAGCTGCGTCATCCGCGCCATGCGCTCCTCCGGCGGCAGGTTGACGCCTTCCAGCGTGTTCTCCACGAAGATCCGGAACTGGGGCCCGTCCTCCGGCGGGAAGCCGAGCATGTCCGCGATGACCCGCATCGGGATGTGCTGCGCGTACTCGGCGGCCGCGTCGACCACGTCCCGCTCGCCGAACGCGTCGATGAGCGAATGGCACAACGCCCGGGTGCCCGGCTCCTGCCGGGCGACCGCGGCCTTCGTGAACGCGGGGAGGAGCAGCTTGCGCGCGTCGTGGTGGAACGGCGGGTCGGAGGAGATCGGCGGCGAGCCGCCCACCGGCGCCATCTCGCGGGGCGGCCGGAAGTTGCTCATGATGATGGCGCGCGAGGAAAACCGCTCCGGATCGTAGGCGACGGCCGCGACGTCTTCGTAACGGGTCGGCAGCCACCCGCCGCCGAACCGGTCGGTGTGCGCGATCGGGCAGTGCTGGCGCAGGTCGTCCTGGATCGGATAGGGGTCGGCGGACCACTCCGGCTCGAGATGGGAGAAGTCGGTCGCCCAGTCGGAGACCGGGCCGGTGATGATCTCGTTGCGCGTGCCTTCGGGCCCGTTGTCGCGGTCCTGCCGGTAGTCCCGGGTAAAGCGGTCGTCGACGGCCATGTCAGGTCTCCTCGAGCAGCTCGACCGCGCGCTCGGGGCAGTTGGCCACCGCCAGGCGGGCCGCGCGCTCCTGGCCTGGCGGCACGATCCCGTCGCCGAGCACCGTCCCGTAGCCCTCGTCGTCCTCGCCGAACAGGCCGGGGGCGAGGTCGTAGCAGCGGCCATGCCCCTGGCAGCGCTCGGAGCTGATCTGCACTTTCACCGCGTTGCTCCCGTCTGGGCCGTGACACCGGTCCGGGCCATACTCCAGGCTAACGACTTCCGGCGGCCGGCTTAACCGCTCGTTACCTCCGCCGGTCGCGCCGGGGAGATCACCGCGTGGCCGGCTTGCCGGCCGGCCGCAGCGGGCGCAGGGCCCCCTCGGTGCGCACCAGCTCGTCGAGCATGGCGTCGGCGGCCTGCTCCATCACCGCGTTGGCGTGGAAGGTGCCGTCGGCGTCGAGGAACTGGTTGTGGAACGGGATGTTGACGCTGTCGGTCACCGGCAGCATCCGCAGCGTGGTCACCACCTGCTTGAGCTGCTGCACCGCGCGGGTGCCCGCGGCCACGCCGCCGTAGGAGACGAAGCCGACCGGCTTGTGCTGCCATTCGGCGTGCAGGTAGTCGATCGCGTTCTTCACCGAGGCCGGGTAGCCGTAGTTGTACTCGGGGGTGACGATCACGAACGCGTCGGCGTCGTCGACGATCGCGCTCCAGTCCTTGGTGTGCTGCTGGGTGTACTGGCGCAGCCGCGGGTGGTTCGGCTCGTCGAGCAGCGGCAGGTCGAGCTCGGCGAGGTCGACGACGTGGACGTCGAACCCGCCATGGTCCTTGGCGCGCGCGGCGAACCACTGCGCGATCGGGAGGCCGGCCCGCCCTGGCCGGGTCGAGCCGATGATGATGGTCAGGTTCGGCATCGTTCACCTTTCCTGGTGGAAGGTCGGCCGCGGCCGGTCAGCGCCTCGGGCCGCGGCGAAAAGTAGTTGAACACTCAACACAAACGCTGGGGCGCGTATATTCCTTCCGTCGCCGGATCGGGATCTGCCGTGCGGACAGGGCGCCGTGGCGGGACGCGGGCCCCCGGCGGAGAATAAGTGTTCGCTGCGAAGGGGTGGTGGACGTGCAATCAGGGCAACGGCCCCAGCGATGGCCGCTGAACCGCCATGACAGCTATCTGGCGGAGCAGATGGTGGAGCGGGCGGCGGAGCTGGCCAGGGATTCCCACGCCCGGACCCGGCACGCCGCGGTGCTGGTGAAGGACGGCAGCCTGCTGGCGTGGGGGACCAACGGGGTGCCGTTCCCGGGGGAAGACCACTGCTACTGCAAGGTCGCCGAGACGGGCCACCATGACCAGTGCCGGACCCACGCGGAGCAGCGGGCGATCACGCTGGCCCGGGACGGTGACGGCTGGCGGAGGCTGCCGGGATCGAAGCTGATCTACGTGCGGCTGGAGACAGACGACTCGCTGCGGTTGCAGGAGCCCCACTTCTGCGCCCGCTGCAGCCGCCTGGCGTTGTCCCTGGGCGTGGCGGAGTGGATCTTCGCCCTGTCCGAGGGCCTGGTGGGGTACTCCGCAGCCGACTATGACATGATCGCGCAACTCCGGTGGTAGCGGCGAGCCGGTAACCTGTGACCATCCGCCCGGTCCGGGTGAACGCGGTCAACATGCGGGGCTGACCGGCACGGCCGGGAGTGCTGAGGGGCCGCGGGGCTGCCTTAGTATCGAGCCCGGCTACCTGGCCCTTTTTCCAACCTCGCTACACGTGCCGCCGATGGTTCGGCGATGATAGGAGGCCATGTCTTCGAGCAGTATGACTCCTCTGCCGGACATCGGTCTGTGGGCGCGCGGCAGCGGCCTGGAGATTGTCCTGCTCGTGACCGGCGCGATCCTGCTGACCCGCCTCACGACCTGGCTGGGCAGGAAGATCATGGACCGGATCGACGCCAACGCCCAGGAGACGGACGCGCTGGTCCGCTCGGAGGCGTCGAAGCACCGGCACGCGCTGGCGTCGGTGATCACCTGGCTCGTCCTGGCGGTCATCTACTCCGCGACCGGCCTGGCCGTCCTGGAGCGCCTGGGCATCCCGCTGACCACCCTGGTCGCCCCCGCCGCGGTGGCCGCGGTGGCGCTGGGGTTCGGCGCCCAGCGTGTCGTGCAGGACATCCTGGCCGGCTTCTTCATCATCAGCGAGCGCCAGTACGGGTTCGGGGACCTCGTCCAGCTTTCGGTGGCGAGCCAGTCCAATCCCTCGATCGGGACCGTCGAGGATGTCACGCTGCGGGTCACCACCGTGCGCACCGCCGACGGTGAGGTGGTCATCACCCCCAACGGCCAGATCAACCAGGTGACCAACCTGTCGCGGGACTGGGCCCGGGCCGTGATCGACGTGCCCGTGCCCGTGGCCGTGGACGTCAACCGGGTCAGCGACCTGCTGCGGAAGATTGGAGACGAGGCATACCAGGACGAAGAACTGCGCGGCCTGCTGCTGGATCCCCCGGCCGTCATGGGCGTGCAGAGCATCGACGTAGACCACTTCCAGGTCCGCCTGGTGACCAGGACGCTGCCCGGCAAGCAGTTCGACGTCGGGCGGATGCTGCGAGCCCGGATCGCAGCGGGATTCCTGCGCGAGGGCATCATCCTGCCGACGAACCTGGAGACCGCACGAGCCGTCCGGACCGACTGATGCTGCAACGGCTGCGGCGGGTGCGACTCTCCACCTGGGTCCTGCTGGCCATCTTCGCGGGCACCCTGTGGGTCTACCTGCTGGTCAGGCCGTCATCGCCGGCGGCCGGCGACTCCCCGTTGCAGCCCGCCCGCACGTCCTCGCCGACGCCCACGCCCACCGTGTCACCGCGGCCCTCCCCCACGCCCAGCCCCACCCCGCGGGCCACGCAGCCCAGCCCCTCGCCCAGGATCCGCAGCACGCCGAGCCCGACCGTGGGCGCGACCCCGTCGCCCACCACGGCCGGATCGCCCGACCCGACGCCCACCGACCCCACGCCTACTGGCTAGGCTCCGCCGGTCACCACCGGAGCCCAGCCGCGAGTTGTTGTGATCGCTAGGCAGGGTGGGGCCCGTGGCCGTGCCCGTGGCAGCAGCATCCCCCCGGGTTCCCACCGCTGCCGTGACCGGGTAGCAACACGGCGCCGAGGCCCGGGATCGCCTGGGCTCGCGCCTCGGCCAGCAGGGCCGCGGCCGCCTGGCGGGCGTTCTCCCCGGTACGGGACATCCGGGCAGCGATGAGCCCGGTCACGATCGGCGTCGAGAACGACGTGCCGCTCCACTTCGCCATGCCATAGAAGTCCCGCTTTTCATTGGTATACGGGGCCACGGTGCACGTATACCTGCCGGTCGCATACGCGTTGACGAGGTCCCGGCCCGGCGCGAACACGTCAACCCAGCCGCCGAAGTTGCTGAACGAGGCCCGGCCCCGCCAGTCGCCGCCGAGCGCACCGACGCCGATCACGTCGGAGAACGCGGCCGGCCAGTTCGGCCGCGGACCGTCTTCATCCCAGGCCGGGGCGATGCACACCGCGCCGCCGTAGTCCTGCAGGTGCCTGAGCCACGGCCGGAAGGCGACCAGGGGAAGGTCATTCCTGGTGGGTCGGATTCCGGGCTCTTTGAGGGCAATGTTCACCAGTTCCTGATAAATGCTCTGGGTGCTGGTGCCGCGGTTGTCTATGCGTTCGTAGTAACCTATGTTTTAGCGACCATCATCGATCGTACCATAGGACTGCGGGTCACCCCAGATGAAGAATATGTCGGGCTTGATATCTGTCACCACGGCGAGCGGGCTTAGCCTTTTTTCATTTTTTTACTTTTGAATCAGTATCGAGAACAATAAAGTGTGTAGTTTTCTCTATATGTCTAATAAAAAAATTTATAAGTGTAGGAATAGAATTTCCTTCCTACAATCGTGATATTTCGTTGAGAGAGATTCCCGATGATGGAGGATAACCAGACCCCTGGAGTGATTCCGGACCTTTCATCCGGACCTTGTCACCAGCAGTCTGTCCACTCCCTGTTTTCGGGGAAAGGATCCGCTGCTTTGCCGTTATTATGGTTCGCGGCAGAAAGGTCGGTCCATTTCAGTAAAAGGTGAATTAAATGGCTTTGGATTCAGGAGCAATTGCATGGGTGCTCGCCTCAACGGCGCTTGTCATGATAATGACGCCGGGAGTCGGGTTCTTCTATGGCGGTCTTGTACGGAAGAAAAACTTCATCGACATGATCACGCTTTCATTTGTGGCTTTTGCACTAGTGAGCATCCAATGGGTGCTGATCGGGTATTCGCTTGCCTTTGGCCCTGATGTTGGTGGATTTGTCGGGAACCTGAGTAACCTAGGGTTAGCCGGTGTGAGTATGAATGCTCCCGGACCCTATAGTACAGTGGTACCAGGGATGCTGTACATGGTGTTCCAGCCCGTCTTTGCCACAGTTACGATGGCAATTGTCACGTCCGGTTTTGCCGAGCGTATAAAATTCAGCTCATATCTTGTCTTTGCTCTTATCTGGACCACGATCGTCTACGACCCGCTTGCCCACTGGGTGTGGGGCGGAGGCTGGACATCCCAGTTTGGCTCGATCGATTTTGCAGGGGGAACTGTCGTCCACATCAGCTCCGGTTTTGCCGCACTTGCACTGGCCCTTGTGATAGGTAAACGGGTGGGGTATGGCAAGTATGCGATGGAACCGGGGAACATCCCATGGTCGATTCTCGGTGCCGTGCTGCTGTGGTTTGGCTGGTTCGGATTTAACGCGGGAAGTGCCGTTGCAGCGTTGGGGCTCGTTATCCAGGTCCAGGCGAATGCTGCCGTTATCGCCCGCCTCGACCCCTGGGGTGCTTGTTTCATAATTCCCCAACCAGGTAACCAGCCGGGTATGCGGGTGGCTGTGCCGCCCGTGTCGGACCGGTGAGGGCATGTAAACCACTCCTTCGACCAGTTCGGCCTTCTTGAGCTCGGGCATTGCATCGTACCGTCGCTCGAACTCAGCGCGAGTCAGGCGGTCGCCGTTCTCCAGCGGAGGGATCACCCCGTTATGTTGCGTCATGTTCGACTCGGTCGGCTTGACGGGTTGGGTAGAGGCGGCCATGGAATTAGCCTCCGGGACGCTGGTCGCTTTGAAGGATCGACGCGATCCATCCTACGCGATGTCGCACCGGCCCGGCAACACAGGCCGGACCGGGGTCGCAACGCGCGGGCGAGTCTCAACGCACGGGGACTGGAAACGGGGACGCGCTTGTTCTTGGTTCTTACGTGCTGCCTTCGAAACCAAAAACAAAGTCTGACACCAAACATGATAGCCTTCACCACCACATTACGGGTTCGGCGATCACATTGGGCGTTTCGAGGCTGCAGAGTTCATTCTGAGCTTAAGGCTCATAGTACGGCCCGCGAGCTGGCTAGCCCTCCTTCGAGGACGTTTACGTTCGAGCTTTCGCTGGCCGGGTCACCCCGGGCCAGCGTCGAATATAACTACGTGGGTAAACAGTCAATTCCCACGACCGGACTTTCACCGGCAAGTCCAACGGCATTATGGGCTGCAGAATGTGGATGGCCCCTTTCGTCGCGTTAGGCGTGGATTTGCCATCTGGGGTTCCTTTCCGGTGCAAGCACCGGATAGAGCACCGGAAACGTGCACGTGGTGAACGAGGTCTGAGGGTGGGCGCCAACTTGCTCGGCCACAACCTCCACGGAAACCAGATCGCGTGGAAGTACCGAGTATGTGCTGGACATGAGGATCTCTTGTTTCGTGATGGTGGCAAACCTCAGGCGGGGAAATGTGAGTGCCTACTAGAGTTTACGTCCAGGCCTGAACTTGCCCTGAGAGCCGCCCGCGAATCTGGCCACAACCGCATATGCCAGAACGGCTTAAAAGTTCTGCTACGCGCAACAGTAGGCACGCTTCAATGACGGAGGTTTCCGGGTGACAGCCGAGGCGAACCTCCAACCACTTGCTCGCTTCCGCAGGTCAATGGTCTCGCGTTTGATTTGGCCTTGAGGGCGTCCGTAAGCCGGCTGAAGGCGGAGCTTCAACGAATCGCGACCTCAAGGATTGCTGAATCCGCCAATCGAACCATGCAACGGATCGTCTCTGTGATTCTCTCCATCTGCGTTCATCTGCGAAATCTGCGGACAAGAAATCTGAGTGTTGATTTATCCTGACGGGCAACTGGCTTTTGATCGAGCTGGGAGATGCGCTGCGACGCATTATTTGTCTGGCCTCCTTCCGCCCGGCTTTTTCTCCGCCCACCTTACAGTTCCGGGGAGGTTTTCCTGCGCTGGTCTCCTGATCAATGAAGCTGTGGGCTCGTAAGCCACAAGCGGTCAGCCGGCCAACACCGCAGGTCCCCTATCCGATCGGAGATGAAGTCCCGAATTCTGGTCCGCAGATTTCGCCGATGAACGCAGAATAGAGAAGCGGGCAGAAGAGCCAGTAGGCGATCACCTGCAGGTCATGGAGGAATTGCTGTGACCCGTATTTGAACCATGCCATCCATCTCTCATTCAGTAAGGGGCAAAGTGGAGAAAATGGAGAGGCCAGTGTATTGTGGCGTCGTTCGGCGTCGTCACGGGTTGCTCCGGATCTATCGAAAGGCTTGAGGGCAATCCAGCCGCATCGCAGAGAAAGGTAGAGAGGTAGGCTGC
>CAWIDQ010000027.1:0-137316 GCA_963834695.1 uncultured Actinomycetota bacterium | reverse complement strand
GCGTGGCCACGCTGATGTTCGGCTTCAAATTCGACGAAAAGTGCCAGCGTGGCGGCCGGGGTCGTCGCCACCGCGCTCGCGTTCGGCCTGACGCTGCTGGCGCTGGTGTACCTGATCGGGCCGGTGTCCGGCAGCCACGTCAACCCGGCGGTCACGATCGGGGCGCTGCTCGCCCGCCGCATCTCGCTGACGGAGGCCGTCGGCTACGGATCGCCCTTCGCGGGCGGGATCGTCCGCGCGCTGGCGCTGTGGGGGACGTTCAGCACCTCGCCGCTGTACAGCCGGCCTCACCGGCCTGGGCACCGACGGCTACGGCAAGCAGTCGATGATCCACATCGAGTCGGCGGGGCCTTCATCTTCAGACCATCCTGACGGCGATCTTCGTCTTCGTCGTCCTGCGGGTGACCTCGGCCACGGCTAACGCGGCCACGGCGGCCATCGCGATCGGCCTGACTCTCACGGTGGTCCACCTCGTCGGCATCCCGATCACCGGCACGTCGGTGAATCCGGCGCGGAGCCTCGGCCCGGCCCTCGTCGTCGGCGGCACGGCGCTGAGCCAGGTGTGGCTGTTCATCGTGGCGCCCTTGGTGGGAGGCGTCCTCGCGGCCGGGCTGCACCAGCTGCTCTACCGCGGCGAGGAGGAAAGGCTGGCCGGCGAGGCTCAGCAGGCGCACGGGTCCGGGCGCGCCGCGGCGTCGTGACGCCGCCCGTAGCGGCGCCGGCCGCCTGGTTCACATCGCCGGCGCGGCAGGCTAACGTGGGGATCCGTGAAAGCATCTCCCGAGGCGCAGCTGCGGCTGCTTGAGCTGGCCGACCTGGACGCCGGGGCTTTCGCCGGCTCGAGCACCGCCGCCGGGGACTCCCCGAGCACGCCGAGCTCGACCAGCTGGAGCAGCGAGACGCGCAGCTCCGCGACACCCTGGCGTCCCTTGACGCCGAGCAAGGCGACCTGCGTCGCGCCCAGGTCAAGGCCGAGGCGGATGTGGAGCAGGTGCGTGCCCGCATCGACCGGGACCGCCAGCGGCTGGACGCCGGGCAGGTCACGTCCCCGTGATCTCGAGAACCTGCAGTCGGAGGATGTCCTCGCTCGTGCGCAGGCAGTCCGACCTCGAGGAGATCGTGCTGGAGGTCATGGAGCGCCAGGAGGGCGCGCAGGAGCGCCGCGAGACGGCCGCGGCCGAGCGGGAGGAGATCGCGGCCAAGCGCGACGTGGTCACCGCGCGCCGGGACGCCCAGCTGAGCGAGATCGGGGAGCAGGCGGCCAAGGCCGCCGACCAGCGGGCCGTCGTGGCCGCCGAGGAGCCGCCCGACCTGCTGGCCCTGTACGAGCGGATGCGGGAGCAGCACGGAGGCGTCGGAGCCGCCGCGCTGCGGGGCGGCCGGTGCGAGGGCTGCCATCTCTCCCTGAACACGGTGGACCTGAACAACATCCGGGCCGCCGACCCGGACGAGGTGCTGCGCTGCGAGGAGTGCCGCAGGATCCTGGTCCGCACCCCCGAGTCGGGACTGTGACTCGCCAGCTCGTGGTCGAGGCCGACGGCGGCTCGCGCGGCAACCCCGGCCTCGCCGGCTACGGCGCGCTCGTACGCGACCCGGCGACCGGCGAGGTGCTCGAGGAGATCTGCGACAGCCTGGGCACGGCCACCAACAACGTGGCCGAGTACTCCGGCCTCGTGGCGGGGTTGCGGGCCGCGGTCCGGCTGGCCCCGCAGGCCGACGTCGAGGTCCCGAGATAGATCCCCGGCTGGTTGTCGAGCAGATGTCCGGACGCTGGCAGATCAAGGACCCCACCCTCCGCTCGCTGGCCCGCGCCGCCCAGGACGAGGCCAGGAAGCTGGGGCGGGTGTCGTACGTGTGGGTGCCACGGGCGCGTAACTCTCACGCCGACCGGCTCGCGAACCAGGCCATGGATGCGGCGGCTGGTCAGTCCGGCCCGGACGGGCCAGGGCGGGGGAGGCGTCAGCGTTATGGATCAAAATCGGAGGCGGACGGAGAGTCCAGGAGACTCCGCCGACCCGGTACCGGCCCGGGGCTGGGGCCCCGCCCAGGGACCGACCACGACGACGCTGCTGCTGCGGCACGGCCAGACCGAGCTGTCCGCGGAGCGCCGGTTCGCCGGGCGCGGCGACATTCCGCTGACCGAGGACGGCCTGCGCCAGGCCGCGCAAGGTCACCGGTCTGGCCAGGGCCGGCGGCATCAACGTGATCGTGACCTGCGCCGCTACAGCGCGCACAGCGCGACCACCAGGGCTACCCCGGCCACCGGGGCGCCGATGCAGGTCGAGGAGGACCTGGCCGAGACCGACTTCGGCAAGTGGGAGGGCCTGACCTTCGCGGAGGCGTCGGCGCGGTGGCCGCAGGAGGTGTCGGCCTGGCTCCAGCGACGCGGCTGTCGCCCCGCCCGGCGGAAGGCTTCGCCGTGGTCAGGCGCGTGTCCGCCGCGCTGGGCCGGCTGCTGGCCGAGCACCCGCGGCGTACCCTGCTGCTGGTCAGCCACGTTACGCCGATCAAGACGCTGGCCTGCCGGGCCATGCTCGCCCCGCCCGCGGCCCTGTTCCGGATCCAGCTGGACGTGGCGTCGTTGTGCGAAATCGACTGGTTCGCCGACGGCCCGGCCATGGTCCGGTCGCTCAACGACACGGCGCACCTGCGGCGGTCCGGGCGGTAACGTCCTATCCTGGACGTAGCAGCGGACGAGCTGGCCGGGCGGCCGCGGCGCCCGCCTGATCACCAGGCGGCGTCGAGGAAGGTCCGGGCTCCGCAGGGCAGGGTGATCGGTAACGCCGACCCGGGGCGACCCGCGGGATAGTGCCACAGAAAACAGACCGCCCCCGGCTTGCCGGAGTAGGGTGAAACGGTGGTGTAAGAGACCACCAGCGCCCGGAGTGATCCGGGCGGCTCGGTAAACCCCACCGGAGCCGGTCAAGAGGGGGACGCGGGCGATGTCGCGCGTCCCCTGCGCGAGCGATTGAGGGCGGCCCGCCCGATGCTCGCGGGTAGACCGCACGAGGCTGTTAGCAATAGCAGCCCTAGATGGATGGCCGCCGGCCCGCTTTGCGCGGGTGCACAGAACCCGGCCTACAGGCCAGCTCGCCCGCTGCCCACCACGCTGACCTGCACCGTTGCCCGAGCCCGGTCGCCGATCGGGCACTTTTCGGGCACAGTCCCCACTGCGTCACTAGATCGCCTTGGGCAAGCAGGGTGCTCGCCGTCTAACCCGAAAATAGCGCCATCCGCGGGCACACAAAAGAGGCGAGACGGCAGCCGGCCCGCCACCCCCATTTTTCACGCCGGTACGGCGCCGCGCCAGCGGTACCAGGGGCTAATCCGAAAGGACCGTGTGCCTGTAACCCCAAGTTGGCTTGAGGACCTGCACAGTACGCTGATCGAGATGCGAGATGACGTGGCCGAGGAGATCAACCGCCTCGACGCCGATCCGCCACAATCCAAGGACCAGTTCCTCGCCATGAAAACGCCAGTTGATGACCTGGTGGCGAGACCTGAGCATCATGCCGAGTCCAAGTCGAAGCGGTCATCCAAGGCTGTTAGCCACTCGGTCTGAGACCATTCGTCGGTAGGTAGACCACGCCGGGCTGTCAAGACCGGGTTGACACCATTTCTCCTGGTACGAGACGGTCCGGCATGAGATGCACCCAAGGAATCGGCACGCCTACGAGCGTCACAGCGCCTCGCGGCTGGAGCCAAATGCCCTGTCCAATGCATCACGGGCGCGGCCGCTCGCCTCAGGCACGAGGTGCCCGTAAAGATCGACTGTGGTCGTGATCGACTTGTGGCCGAGCCAGCGGGAGACCTCGGAAATCGGCACGCCACCGGCGAGCGCCGTGCTGGCGAAAGTATGGCGTTTATGCGGAATTCCACATAACCGCCATTAGGCGGACGGCTGGGTTATGTGCCCTGCGGTGGCGTTTCCGCTGCTAGGGGCGGCGGAGCTCGTGTTGTAGTCCGCATAATGCTGCTCGCCGGAGTCATCGCCCCAGCGAGTCGAGCCAGCCGACCAGGGACGAGTCCAAGGTCCAGTCCGGCAAGGTGTCTGGGGTGAGTGGTTCGTAGGCATTTTCAATCGCCCTGCGTTTGGCCTCGGCGTCTGCGCGGGCGTAGATCTCGGTGGTGGACACATCGGCGTGGCCGAGCAGATCACGGATGTAGATCAGGTTGACGCCGGCCTGGACCAGATGCATGGCCCGGGTCCGCCGGAGCGTGTGAGGCGTGACCGGCAGGCCGGGAGCCCAGCCGGGGTCGCGCGCCCGGACGGCCCGCACGTGGCGGGCCAGGAGCTTGGCGACCCCGGACCGGGTCAATCTCGAGTGGTTCGGCCCGGCGAACAGCGGGTCCGCGTCGGCGCCGACGCCGGCATGCCGATCGCGGTGGTCGAGGTAGTCGGCGACGAGCTGGGCGGTCGGATCCATCACGGGCACGTACCGGATCTTGGAGCCCTTCCCGCGGATCACCACCGTCATCGGGCTGCCGCGGCGGATGTCGGCGACGTCGAGGTCGCAGAGTTCCTGGACGCGGGCGGCGGTGTCGTAGGCCAGGGCGAGCAGGACGGTGTCCCTGACAGCGCGTGCGCTGGCCGTGCCGGGTTCGGCGAGCAGCGTCCTGACCTCGTCGCCGGTCAGGTGTTCTAGCTGCGGGGCCGGGGTCTTCTTCTGCCGGATCGCCAGGACCTGGGTGACCTGGTCGAGATGGCCGGGCTGCTCGACGGCGGTGTAGCGGCAAAACGACTTGATCACCGCGAGGCGCTGGTTGCGGGTGGAGGCCGAGCAGTTCCGCCCGGCCTCCAGCCAGTCCAGGAACCGCAGGGCCCGGGGCCGGTCGATGTCGGCCAGGCGCAGCTTCTCGGGCGGTATGCGCTCTACGTCCCTGAACCAGGTGAGCAGCAGTTTCATCGCGTCCCGGTAGGAGGAGATGGTCTTTGGCGAGGCTGCGCGCTCCCCGGCCAGGTGGCCGGTGAAGAACTTCGCCAGCCAGCGCCCGGCAAGGTCCGGTGGCGGCGCGGGGCGCGGGTTCACTGCTCGTCCTCGGGTGGTGCCGGGATGACGTAGCCGAACCGGATCTGGGCCCTGGCCATCACCTCGGGGTAGGCGTCGGCGGTCAGCCTCAGGTAGTACTGGGTGCCGCGAAGGTCGGCGTGGCCCATGTAGCACGCCAGGTAGGGCAGCATCGCGGCCAGGTCCGCGCCTTGCGCGGCCCAGCGCCGCAGGTTGGCGACGGCGAAGCCGTGACGCAGCGAGTGCGGGTGAGGGCCGCCCGTGAAGTGGGGGATGCCGGCATCGGCCAGGTAGCCGCGGAACCGCACGTATACGGTCGACTGGCTGATCGGCCGGCCGGCCGCGACGCTGTAGAACACGTAGTCGCTGGTTTCGGGGGCGGGGTGCGCGGCCGCGATGTAGCCCTCCAGGGTCGCGGTAAGCCGGCCGGTGACCGGCACGGTCCGGCTCTCGCCGTTCTTGGAGTCGCGGATCCGCAGCGTCCCGCCATGGGTATCCACATCGGCCAGGGTCAGGCTGAGCGCCTCGGACACTCTCAGCCCGGCACCGTAGAGCACCCTGAACAGGACCGGGTCGACCATTGCCTTGTTCGAGAAGCTGGACATGGGCTGGGAGTCGATCGCGGCGAACAAGCGGCGCACCTCGTCGTCGGTGAACACATACGGGGGCTGGTGGCGGACACGGACCTGAGTTGCCGCGGCCGGGGTGCAGGCATCCCAGCCGGCCGCCCGCGCGTACTCGGCCAGCTGGCGCAGCGCCAGCTCGTTACGCCGGACCGTGGAGGCCCGCAGGTGATGGCCGTAAAGGAACCCGTCGACCGCTTCTTTGGTGATTGACCCGTCCGGATAGCCCTCCCGCCGGCAGTGGCCGGCGAACTGGCGCAGCACCCGTTCCTGGACTTTGAACCTGTATCCGCCAGCGTGGCGCGAAGCGACCAGCTCGGCGACCAGGCCCGGCAGCGTCGCCTCACGCACCGCGCTCACCCGCCCCCGCCTGGCCGGGGACATCTTCGACGTCCAGCGCGCAACATCGCAGCCGTTCGACGTCAAAGCGCAGGTAGTAGGCCTGGGTCGTGTCGCTTGAGGCGTGTCCGAGCACGGCCGATATCACCGGCATCGGCGCGCCGTTGCCGATCATGGCCACAGCCAGCGCGCCGCGCAGGGAATGCATCCCGCACGCCTGGCCGGGCGGGAACTCGATCCCCGCGCGGGCCGCGTGGCGCGACAGCCGGCAGGCGACCGACGAGGCGCAGCCGAACGCGTCGAAGGGATGACGGTGCTTGATGAACACCTTCACACAGGCGGTTTCGGGGCGGCCGTGCCGGACGTAGTCGATGATCGCCCAGCCGACGTCGTCCAGCAGCGGCAGGCTCAACGGCCGGCCCGTCTTGTGCTGGACGATCGTGAGGGTTTTCGCCCGCCAGTCCAGGTCGCCCAGCTCGAGCTGGCGCAGATCGGAGATCCGCAGGCCGAGCCGCGCGGTCATCAAGATCATCGCGTAGTCGCGTTTGCCGGTGGCGGACTGGCGGTCGATCACGGCCAGCAGCCGCCGGATCTCCTCAACGGTCCACAGGTGCGGCTCGGACTCGTGGCGGAGGTGCCTGTGCGGCGGCAGCCGGCCGGCCAGGCTCTGCGGTGTGCGGCCCGTGGCGGCCAGGAAGTCCAGGAAGTCCGCCAGGGACGACCTCATACCCGCGATGGTCTTGCGCCGCAGCCCGCGTTGCCGCAGCAGGAAACCCGACACGTCCCGCACGCCGAGGGCGGCCAGGTCACCGGCGCCCATCTCGTCCAGGTAGCCCAGGAACCGGCTGACCGCCTTGTCCTTCGTGGCCACGGTCGCCTCGGCGTTGCCGCGCGCGCGGCACGAGGCAACGTAGTCGTCTCGGAGCGCACGGAACCGGGCGGGACAGCCGTCCTTCGCCGGGATCACCGACTGGTCGATGACGACCGCCCGGCCTGCCAGCGCGTCCGCCATCAATACCACCGGCCGGCGGACCGCCTTGACATCCCTGTCCGTCACCGGCTCCCGCAACGCCCCCAGCCTGGTCCCGGTCTGGTTGGCGATGAAATCCACGCACACCTGGTCGCTCGCCGTGACCAGGCCGCGACCAGCCAGAAAGGCTGCGAACCGGTCCAGCACAGCCTGGTGGCGCCGGATTGTGCCCTCGGACCTCCCAGCCTCGCGCAATGCCGCCACGACACCGCCCACGGCGACCCTGACATCTGCCTCTCCCATGAGAATCACCTCTGCGTTCAGCTAGCCGAATGAACGAACAAGGTGATTCTTCGCCGACGCGAGTACGCGGCGCATTATGCGGACTACAACACGAGCTCCGCCGCCCCTAGCAGCGGAAACGCCACCGCAGGGCACATAACCCAGCCGTCCGCCTAATGGCGGAGATCATGAAAGGTCGTGCTGGCCGACAACCCAGCGGTCTCGATGGCTGGCTTCCAGATCTCTCGGTTGTAGCGGTCACGGCGCAGCAGTAGTCCTCGAGGGGTCCGGCACAGCACGTCATCCGTACTGATTGCATGCCGAGCGGCGTGCTCAGCGATGGCGCCCTGGAGGAAGCGCGGCATGGGCACGTCCCGGAACGATGAGGAAGTCTTAGGCGAGGCGAGCACGGCCCGCCGGTCGACGATGACGACCTGCTGGTTAACGGTGATCATGCCCATGGCCGAGTCGATGCGGTCGAGCACAAGGCCGAATGCCTCGCCCTGGCGCAGCCCGGCGGCTGCCCCCAAGAGCACGAGCACGGCGTACCGCTGTGGCATAGCACTGAACAGCGCGAGCACCTCACCCTGAGCGAGCAGCTGCACGTGCGTCTTGGCTATCTCCGGAAGCCGGGTGTCGGCGCACGGCGTCTTGCGCAGGTAGCCGTCGCGGACCGCGCCGCGCATGATGCTGGCGAAGATGACGTAGATCGTTTCGATGGTCCTCGGAGCCAGGCCCTTGACAGTCTGGAGATCCTTGACCCATTGCTGGACCATGGTCGGCCTGATGGCGGCGAGTCCGTAGTCGCCGAAGGCGGGCACGATGTGATTGCGCAAGTGCAAGGCATAGGTATCGGCAGTGCCGGTCTTGTGCAGCCTTGACTTCATCCAGACCGGTGCGTAATCGCGAAACGGCGTGCGTCCGATCCGGGGATCTATCCATTCACCGCGTGATACGTCTGCCGTTCGCTGAGCGTCGAAGGCTTCAGCGCAGGTCTCGGGGTTGGTCCCCTTCTTCCTCGGGAAGTTGCGCTTGCACTGGTGTCCGCTCTCATCGCGCCACCTGACCTGCCAGCGGTCACCCTGCATGTGCTCAGCGGTGGCATACAGCCTCGTCCGGCCGTTGCTGTGCTCGGTGCACGGAGCATCGCCCGGCGCAGGGTGGCTCTTGTGCCAGCGGTCGTAAACGCTCATGCAGCGTCCTGTCGCTGGCGGAACCATGCTCGCACGTCCTCTGGGTCATAGCGCAGATGACGACCCACGCGGCCCGCCTTCGGGCCGATGCCGAGGTAGCGCCACTGATAGAGGGTGGCTTTCGGGATCTGGAGGTAAAGCGCTGTTTCCTCCGCAGTCCATAGACGGTCGGGAACAAGTTTCATTCGGTCACTTCCTTCGTTGAGTGGGCATGGTGGACCGTCCTTGACGGGGCTCGTGAGCACGGGCGCGGTCGGCGGCGGCGAGGGCGAGCTCGGTACCGGGAGCGAAGGGGTCGCCGGGACCGTCGTAGGTCCAGGTGTGTAGGACCAGGACGACGGTCTTGTCCAGTGGCCTCCCCCAGGGATCGCGTTCGCCGTCTGGGTGGCGCTGGGTCTTGCGGTGCTCGGTGCGGGCGCGGCGGAGCTGGCCGAATGTGACCGAGTAACGGCGGGATTTAGTGAGGAAGTGGCCGCCGTAGCCGAGCATGTGGGCCCACTTGCACAGCCGGGTGCGGGCCGGGTGGTGGCGGCCGCCGCCGAGCTGCCACGCGGTGGTGATCATTTGCCTGTAGTGCCGCGAGCAGGCCAGGGCGTCGATGTCGGCGCGGGTGCGCAGCGGCCGGTCGGGAACGCCGGGCGCGTCGAGGGCCTTGGTGGCGTACTTGGCCAGGTAGTTGCCGACCGCCGAGACCGACAGCTTGGCTCCGGTGCCGGGCAGCCCGTCGCTGTTGCGGATAGGCCGGGGGTCTGAACCGCCCCGGTGATCTTGGAGGCTCTGATCCTTGGAGAGGATGGGAGCCATGCCAGCACAGCGGAAGTATCCCGAGGAGCTGCGCGAGCGCGCGGTGAAGATGGTGTTGGAGATCCAGGCCCGGGAGGGGAAGGGCCGGGGCGAGGTCGCCCGGGTGGCCCGGCAGCTGGGCGTTCACCGGGAGACGCTGCGGGTGTGGGTGCGGCAGGCGCAGGTCGATAGCGGGCTGCGGCCGGGCACCATGACCGAAGACGCGCGGCGGATCGCCGAGCTGGAACGTGAAGTGCGGGAGCTGCGGCGCGCCAATGAGATTTTGAAGGCGGCGAGTGCCTATTTCGCAAGGGAACTCGACCCCAAACTTCCGCGCTAGTCGGGTTCATCGATTCACACCGTGACCGGTTCGGGGTGGAACCGGCGTGCGCGGTCCTGGAATTCCCGGTGTCTACGTATTACGCGGCGAAGAAGCGGGAGTGTGAGCCGTCGCCGCGCGATTCCCGGGATGAGTGGCTGAAAGAGCAGATCATGCGGGTGTGGGAAGACCGCAGGAAAGGCCGCCGCGTATACGGGGCTCGCAAGGTCTGGCGGCAGCTGCGGCGCGAGGGCATCGAAGTGGCCCGGTGCACGACAGAGCGGCTGATGCGCGAGCTGGGTATCGCCGGGGCCTGCGCCCAGCGCAAGAAGCCGCGCACCACAGTGCCCGGTGTCGCCGGCGAGCGGCCCGCTGACCTGCTGGAGCGCGACTTCACCGCCCCGGCGCCCAACCGCCGGTGGGTCGCTGACATCACCTATGTGGACACGGCCTGCGGTTATACCTACACCTCGTTCGTCACCGACCTGTTCAGCCGCAAGATCGTCGGCTGGCAGGTCGCGGACCACCTGCGCGCCGGCCTGGCCCTGGACGCCCTGGAGATGGCGATCTTCGCGCGCCAAGACGGTATCGGCGGTGAGCTTGTCCATCATTCGGACAGGGGCGTGCAGTACACCTCGATCCGCTACACCCAGCGCCTGGAGGACATCGGCGCTGTCCGCTCGGTCGGCAGCAAAGGCGACTCATACGATAATGCCGCGGCCGAGGCGGTGAATTCACTGTATAAGAAGGAGCTCATCAACCGCGAGGGCCCGTGGCAAGACGCCGGGCATGTGACCGTCGCGACTGCGGAATGGGTGTCCTGGTACAACGACGACCGGCTCCACTCCGCCGCCGGGAATGTGCCACCATCAGAATACGAGAATGCCTGGCTAACGGGCCAGAGCCACGCTATAGTCATTCCGGAAGCCAAAGCCTCATAGCCTCCAACGAACCCGGGGCGGCTCAGTCTACCTGGTCACCGAAGCGAAGCGTCAGTCTGGACCCATCAGGGCAGGCCGCATCGGCGGTGGCGGTAGCAGCGGCGCGGGTGATCGCGTCGCACAGCAGATCGACGGTGAAGAACGGGTCCGGAGGGTGGTAGGCGTCCACTAGGCCCGCATCGGGAGTTCGGTCTAGGCGGATGATGGCGTGAAAGTGGATGACGCCGCGTGCCTGGTATTCGGCGACCTTGACATAGCGGATGCGTACCAGGTCGTGGAGCTGGCGCTGGCTGATGCCGACGAGTGCCGCCAAGCGGCGCGGGAGATAGGTAGTGAACCGGCGCCACAGCTCCCCCGAGCACGCGTTGAACAGCACGGCACCCTCGTAGTCGTAGCAGTCGCGGCACAGCGGACGGCCTAGGCGAGGGTCGTCGTCGGCGTGGCGACGGGGACAGGAAATGTCGCGTCCGTGCGGGCAGCGGCGCTCCCGGTGGTCGCGCCTCGGGCGGCAGGGCAGCACGGTCTTGCCGCGCATCCGCCGCGAGTGGACCGGGCCGAACGACGGCGCAGTGAATGTCGCGAACACGCACGGGTGCGCGGCGATGGTGTCGGGGATACCTTTACCGCCGATCAGTCCGGCGCGGACGAGCTGGCGGGCGTCGCGCTTGTAGACGGCCGAGCAGGGCGGGCAGACGCTCTCGCGGCGGTTGCCGCAGGCGGTCAGCAGCGTGCCGCCGGGTTCGCTGGCGGTGTCGTACATGGGACGCAGTTCGCCGGTCGCGAGGTCGATGGCGTCGATGCGGCCTTTGAGCCGGATCGGGCGGGTGCACAGTCCGGTGCGCTCGGCCTGGCGGATCTCGCGGGTCAGTTCGTCCCAGGTCAGGGTGATGGCGTGGTCGGCGGCGGACTCTCCGTCCCCGGACCGGGCGGTCCGGGGACGAGGGGGGCCGTCGCGACGTCAACATCTCCGGTTACCTCAGCAACGTCACGGTCAACGGCGTCGACGTGACCGATTTCGTCAGCGCCGAGCTGGACCGGCGGCACCCCGAGCGGGTGCAGTTCCGCGAGGGCCAGACGGCCGACGATGTGCGCGCCATATGGCACACCATCGAGCGGCTGTGGGCGCAGGCCACCAAACGGGCCGGGCGGCTGCCCGCCGGAGCGCTGGATCAGCAGGTCAACGAGGAGTGGTCCTTCGCGCAGACACTGCGCCATCTGATCTTCATCACCGACGCATGGGCCAGCCGGACGGTACTGGACGAGGAGATGCCCTACCACCCGCTCGGGCTACCGCAGGGCTGGTACCCGGCGCAGGATGCGGCCGCGCTGGGCGTCGACCTGACCGCGCAGCCGGGCTATGCCGAGATCCTGGCCGCCCGCGCCGACCGGATGGCCGTGATGCAACGCATCGTGGCCCGCCTGACCGACGACAGCCTGGGACGGCTATGCCAGCGCTCGCCCGCTCCCGGTTACCCAGACGAGGAGCGCACCGTGATCGACTGCCTCGCCGTGGTGATGGACGAGGAGATCGAGCACTACCGCTTCGCGGTCCGCGACCTTGCCGTGCTGGAAGCCCGCTAGCACGCTCAGCCGCGCTTTCCTTGCCTAGCGAGTGCGTCCTTCTGTGGGCGGCCCGCTGTGGTCGGGGGAGGCCGTTAGCGAAAGCAGACAGGGACGCAGCAGCCGGATGACCCGCGCCGGGTCGGCGGTGGCGAGTTCGTCAGATTTGATGAGGTGCCGGCAGACCGTGATGCCGAGGGTGATGGCGCTGATGATTGCGGCCCGCAAGTTCGCGTCGTCGGCGGGGATGGCCTGGGCGATCTGCGCCTGATAGCGGACGATGCCGGCGCTGGCGGCGCTGGCGGCCTCGGGATTGGTCAGCATCGAGCGCAAGAGGGCCAGCGACGCGACCGGCTCGCTCGCCAGCCGGCTGGCGAGCCCAGCGAGGATCTGCTCGGCCGCTTGCCCGGGCATTCCGCTGACCTCAGGGACCGGGGCGGCGTCGATCACTTGCCGGAACAGCTCCTGCTTGCACCCGAAGTAGTGCATGACCAGGCCCGCGTCGACTCCTGCGGCCGAGGCCACGGCCCGGATGGTGGTCCGGTCATACCCGGCGCTGAAGAAGGCCTGGGTCGCGGCTTCGAGAATGCGCGCTTCGGTGCGGCGGCGCTGCTCAGCGCGCGAGGTGGGCGGGGGAGTGGTCATCGTTTCATTCTACGGGTGTTGACCGGAGAGTCATTCGATTCTACGCTTGTTCAATGAACGCCTGTTGATCGAACTGTCCGAAAGAAGGGAAGGCCGCATGTCACCCGCTACGCCCGCCGACGTCCTGGCCCGGCGCCGCCACCCGACCCCGAACGGCGATGCCGACGGCCTCGCTGACCTGTTCGCGCCCGATGCGGTGATCGAGTCGGCCTTCGCGGGGCCGGGCACGCCTGCGCGCCTGGAGGGCCGGGAAGCGATCCGCGAGTATTCGCGGCGTGTCGTGGCGTCGCCGCTGCGGCTGGAGGACTACAAGGAGAGCAGATGTTCGCGCGCGTAATCACAGCACGAGCAGGAACCCAGGGGTTCGACAGCTTCATTCGTGTGGCCTGGGAACAACTGCCCGGCGCCCGCCGGCAGCCGGGGTTCAAGGGCTACTACGTGCTCACCGATGCTGAGTCCGGCAAGATCATCACCATCTCGCTATGGGAAACCCGCGAGCAGATGGAAGCGGTCGGAGCCGGGCGCCCGGGCGGCATCCACGACCAGGCCCTCCCGGCCACCGGACTCACCCAACCGCACCTCGAAACCTACGAAGTCACCATGCACGAGTGAGCCAGAGCGGCCGGCTTGACCGGCGCAGGGACGCTAGCACCGTTGCGGAGTGGACCTCGGCAAGTGGCCGGCGGTAGGTGCCGCCGGACTGGGCTTCACGGGCACTTCGACGTCGTAGATGGTGGCGGTCCTTTCACTCGGGAAAACGGACATTGAGTTCGAAAGACGTGGCGCAATACCGGGGATTGACGGTGCTATCAGCGACAATGGCCTTGTGGGGTCTGGCGTAAGGGTCGGCAGCCTGCTGCGAGACAGCCCGTTTGGGCTGCACGCGCGGTTTGGCGAGCGCGTCGACGGCCGAGTCTGGTTTCACCTGGTGGCGCTGGCCGCCATGACTGACCTGGGCGATCCGGTGATAGTCGGCGGGAAAGGGCCCGGCCGCGGTAACTACGGCCTGGTCCAGGCCGACAGTTATCGCAACTACGCCGGGCTGGTGACCGGGCCCGCAGCGGAGGATGACTTTGCCGATGTGGCCGTCCGCGCCTCCATTGGCGTCACGCCGCCGCGGCACTTGGTGGAGGTAGGTCCCGCACTAGTCGTGCGGTTCAATCCCCGGGAAGTCGCCGAATGGGTCGAGCACGTGACCAAGAATGCGCTGAGCTTCGGCGATTCCGTGGATGACGTGGCCCGGGAGTACGCCCAGCGGATCGCCCCGTTCACGACGCTCACCGATGAGGACCTGGCCGAACTGGACGCCTTCCCCGGCGATGGGCTCGACGCCGCCCGCGGCTGAGCCGGGCCGCGGTCAGGCGGAAGCCCGCGGGGCCAGGCCTTCGAGTGCGGCCTGGAGGATTGGGTTGAGGTAGCGGGTGTCGCCGTGGATCGTGGCGATGGCGATGACCATGTCGAGGATCTGCTCGAGGGCGAGGTCGTCGCGGACCTCATGAACGCGCTGCGCTGCGGCGAGGAGCGGCCGGCCGGCCGCTATCACCCGGGCGCGGCTGTTGTCGAAGAGGGGGTTGCTGCGGTCCGTGTGCTCGAGCAGCTCGGAGGCGATGTGGCGCTTGCTGGTGGCAAAGGCGAAGAACCGGTGCAGCCACGCCGTGAGGACCGCTCCGGGCGTCTCGCCGTCGACGGTCTGGGCGGCCTGGCAAACGGCGTCGACCTCGCCGGTGTAGAGGGCCTCAAGGAGTTCTCGGCGTCCGGGGAAGTTACGGTACAGGGTCGCCATGCCGACTCCCGCGCGTCGCGAGATCTCGGCCATCGACACGTCAGCCCCAGGATCGGCGAACGCGGAATGGGCGGCCGCGAGGATCTTGTCGCGGTTGCGCTCGGCATCGGCTCGTCTCGCCGGTGACGGGAACTGGCCCGGAGGCATAGACATTCTAAGTGGACAGGCTATCCGCTAGTCGTTACAGTGAAGTGGACAGGCTCTCCGCCTGCTGACGCATCCTACCCGACTCGCGCGACCGTCTCGCGGCGACTAAAGGAGCCTCTCTATGGACTACCGACCCCTGGGACGGACCGGCGTCTCGGTCAGCCAGATGTGCCTCGGCGCGATGATGTTCGGCGCCTTCGGCAACCCCGATCATGACGACGCGATCAAGATCATCCACCGCGCGCTGGACGCCGGGATCAACTTCATCGATACCGCCGATGGCTACTCCGCAGGCGAGTCGGAGACGATTCTCGGCCAGGCGCTGGCCGACGGACGGCGCGAGAGCGTGGTGCTCGCCGTCAAGTTCGGGGTTCCGTTCGACGAGGACCCCAACCATCGCGGAGCGTCGCGGCGGTGGATCACCGAAGCGGTCGAGGGCTCGCTGCGCCGGCTGCAGACCGACTGGATCGACCTCTACCAGGTAGGTGTCCCCGATCGGAATACCGATATCGACGAGACCCTCAGCGCCATGTCCGATCTCGTCCACGCCGGGCAAGGTCCGATCCTTGGGCGCGTCGAAGGTTCCGGCCTCTGAGATCGCCGAGGCCCAGTGGACCGCGGAACGCCGCGGCCACGAGCGGTTTCGTACCGAGCAGCCCCCCTACTCCTTGCTGACCCGCGCCATCGAATACGACGTGCTGCCGACCTGCCTGCGCCACGGAATGGGCGTCATGACCTACAGCCCGCTGGCCGGGGGCTGGCTGTCGGGCCGGTATCGCAAGGGCCAGGTGGTCAGCGGGCCGGGCTCCGTCGCTCGCGCCCAGCGCTTCCCCGGGGCCTATGACTCCACGAACCCGGCCAATGCCGCAAAGCTCGACGCCGCCGATGCCCTCGGCGCGCTCGCCGACGAGGCCGGGATCACCCTCATCCAGATGGCGGTCGCGTTCGCCACCCGTCACCCGGCGGTCACCTCCGCGATCATCGGCCCGCGCACCATGGAACACCTGGACGCCTACCTCGCTGCCGACGGGATCGACCTGCCCACCGATCTGCTTGATCGCATCGACCAGATCGTCCCCCCCGGAGTCACGATCAACGTCGCCGACAACATGTGGAACTTCGGCACGCCGGCGCTCAGTGCGGCATTCCGCCGCCGGTAGGCCACGCCGCACGAAGCAACCGCCCGTCGCTGTAGCGCTAACGATCTTTAACCGCGCGGGTTACGTGTTCGGCTGACGGCTTGCGCGTGGCGCGGTCTGCCCGCCAGACCGCGTCGCCGACGCCGGCCCGTTCATCGTGATCGACTTGCCTGCGGGCTGGCGGCAGGCGTCAGGTCGATCTCGGCGGTGGCCTGTTCCCCGGTCCCGGTGAAGGTCAGTTTCAGCTCGCTGGCGAGGGGGTCGAGCCGGGGCCGGAACCCGAGCGCGAATTCGGTGTGGTCGCCGTGACTGGTGCCGCCTTCGTTGTGGCTGTGGTACCTGCCGCCGAGGTTGTCTCCGGCGTCGACCGACAGTGCCTCCCATTTGTGTTGCTGGTCCTCGCTGTGGATCCACCAGCCGGGCCTGGCCTGGAGGTGGACGCGCCAGGATCTGGGCTCGGAGACCAGGCAGTCGACGTGCACCGCGGTGCTCCCGATGGGAGGCAGGGCAGCGCCGATGTCGAGGTGATACCGGGGCCCATCGGTCCGCTGCGCGGCGTCGAGCATGGCGGACCAGGCGGAGGGCAGGTCGCCGGCCGGGTGGCGCCCGGTAAGCGCGCCGCAGAGCCGGGCGAGCTGGTCCGGTAGCTCGCTGGCCGGGTCGAGCTCGCCGGAGGCGCGTAGCTGTGCCGCCTTGTCGAGGGCTGCCGAACAGCTCCTGCGGATATGCTCGTCCTCCCCGGCCGGG
Source organism: uncultured Actinomycetota bacterium (assembly GCA_963834695.1). Taxonomy (GTDB): domain Bacteria; phylum Actinomycetota; class Actinomycetes; order Streptosporangiales; family Streptosporangiaceae; genus JASHPR01. The sequence goes on along the minus strand of CAWIDQ010000027.1, from coordinate 120,836 downwards.
CCGCTGCTGGTGAGCCGGAGGTCGATCAGCCACAGCGCGAGCTTTTCCAGTTCCCGTTCGGCCGGGCTTGCCGACGGCAATGCCGGCGGGCTGACCCGCACCGCCGGGCGCGGCGAGGGCAGCAGGCGGGTCGTCGGCCCGGCCTGGCTGCGCAGTTCAAGCCAGCGGCTACCGCGCGAAGGGACCGGATCGAGGCGCAGGCGCAGCGATACCGGCTCGCGGGCCTGTCCCGGCGACGGTAGGTAGTAGCCCGACATCGACTCGACCTGGAGCGCGTACCTCACTCCGTGGTCATCGGTGACAACAAGCATGTCGCTGAGCTGGCGCGCCAAGGCTCCACCCGCCCTGGCCATGGCTTCTCTGGCTTCTACGGGGACTGGTCTGTGGCCCTCGCCGGGCCATGCTGGCGGGCGCTGCGGCTCCTGGGAGGGCATCAGCGAGGCTTTCAGGACGGCGTGACCGGGGCCGATGATCAGCTCGCCGGGGGACAGCGTCCCCGCCGCGATCTCGATGGGCGTGGCCCAGCCGAACGACCGGCGCTGTGATGAGCGGCACGCTACCTCGGCCCGCAGCGCAGGCCAGCTCGCAAAACCGTGCTCGCGGGCCAGTGCCAGCTGGGCCGCCGATAGCGTCACCCGGTCCGAGACCGCGCCAAGCCGGCCAAGGGCGTGCGGGTCGCCGCCAGCGGCGGCGCGCAGTAGCTCCCGCGCCTGGCGGCGAAGCTGACGAATGTCGGGGCGGCCGGGAAGCTCGGACATGACGTCTCCTCGCGGCCCAGGCTCGCGTGTGGGCGCAGAAGGAAGACGACTCTGCCGAATCGTGCCTTGTCATATGTGGAGGGGGACTCAGGTCCTGCCCGCGAGCCCGGCGGCGCCCTCCCGCGCCGTTGCCGCCAGCATATGCGCTAGCCGCGGATGTGACCACTAACGATCCTTAAGAGCGGGGGCTATTGAAGGGTGTCAGGTTGAGGTAGGTGCCGGCGAGGAAGCCGTCGAGCGGGCCGGGCCGGTCCTGCAGTCCCGGGCGTGCTGATCCAGGGCTCGCAACGCTGGCGCTGACGATCCGGCCGCCCGGGCAGGCGGCGCCCGGCCGCAACGCAGCGCAGGCTATTGGCACCAAGCGCTCGCCAGCCGGCGGGAGAGGGGCTAGCCTCGCGTACCGGGAGGGGACTGGATTGCCGCAACCTGCGCGTACCGAGCCGCTGCGCCGGTGGGACCCGGAGCAGATCGGCGGATACGTCCTGGTCGGCCGGCTGGGCGCGGGCGCCATGGGGCAGGTCTATCTCGGCCGCTCAGCCTCGGGACGGCTGGTCGCGGTCAAGACGATCAAGATCGAGTTCGCCGAGGAGCCAGGTTTCCGTACCCGGTTCGCCCAGGAGGTGGCCGCGGCCCGCCGGGTCAGCGGGGCCTTCACCGCGCCGGTCGTCGCGGCCGATCCCGAGGCTGACGTGCCCTGGCTGGCGACCGCGTACGTCCCCGCGCCCGCCCTGAACACGCTGGTGCGGGCCTGCGGCCCGCTCCCGGTGCCCGCGGTCCGGTGGCTGGCGGCCGGCTGCGCCGAAGCGCTCGAATCCATCCACGGCGCAGGTTTAGTACACCGGGACCTGAAGCCGTCCAACGTGCTGGTATCGCCGGACGGGCCGAGGGTCATCGACTTCGGCGTGGCCCGGGCCGCGGAGCGGATCCAGCTTACGGTGACCCGCGGCGCAGTGGGCACGCCGGCGTACATGGCGCCCGAGCAGGCCCGGGACACTCGTCAGGCCACGATGGCCAGCGATGTCTTCTCGCTGGGCGCGACGATGCTGTTCGCCGCCACCGGGCACGCGCCGTACCAGGGCGAGACGGTCATGGACGTGCTGGTGCGGCTGGCGACCGAACCGCCCGACCTGACCGGCCTGCCCGATGACCTGGCCGGCATCGTGCGGGCCTGCCTGGAGCGCGACCCGCGCAAGCGCCCGGGTCCGGCGGCCGTCCTCGCCCGCCTGGCGCCGGGCATCGGCTCGGGGAGCGCCGGGCCTGAGCTGGAGTCGTCGGCTCTGCCGGCTCCGGCGCTGGCGCTGATCGCGGAATACCGCCGGGATCCCGGGGCGCCGGTCCCGGCGAACGGGGACGCCAGCCCCGGCTCCGGCGCCAGCGACGACGCGACGTTCGACTCGCAGCCAGCCCTCAGCGCGCCGGCCCGGCGCCGGCCCGCCGGTCCCGGCGACGGACCTACCTAGCCGCGTGGTCGGCCCTGGCGGCCGCGGTGCTGCTCGCCGCGGGCACGGCCGTCGGGTTCGCGGTCGCGAGCAGCCGGCCGCCGCCGCCAGTGCCGCCGCCCGACACCGTCGTGGTGCCGGCCTCGCAGGCGTCGCTGTCGGCGCGGCAGGCCGGCCGGCCGCAGATTGCCTTTTACCAGACCTTCGGCGACAGCTACACCGTGTTCGTACTGCACGGTGAGGGCTGGACTCCCGGTCAGATCGTGACCGTGGTGCTGTCCGGCCGTGTTTCCCCCGTGCATCCGGTCGTGGACGAGGCCGGCACGTTCAGCTATGCGATCAACCAGGACCATGAGTTCTTCCGCGGCGGGCTGCCGGCCGGGACCTACCACGTGGCGGTCAGCACGCCGGACGGCGCCCGGGCGATGGCGAGCTTCGTGGTGCATCCCGGCGGCCCGGGCTCGCCCGGGGCCAGCCCGCCGGCCGGACACGGCCCGCCTCCGCCGGCCGGCTAGCGCTCCCGGTCAGATCACCTGGGTCCACCACAGGTCCTCCTGGCGGGAGCACCACGCCGGATCGCTGAGCCGGCCAAGGTCGTCGGGGGCGATGATCCCGGTGTCGATCAGCAGCCCCACCGCGACCTCGTCGGACAGCCGGACGCCCGAGCGCACCAGGCCGCGTTCCACGATCTTGCGGCGCAGCACCTTGAGATGCTCGCCGACTCGCGCGGACAGCCGGTCACGGAAGGCCGGGTCGTTGTCGAAGCACTCGATCTCGTGATGGGCGTCGGTGACCTCGAGCGCCGCGCGGGCGATCTCGGGCGTGCGCGGCAGCGGCATGCCGCGCGCCGGATCGATCAGCCACGGGCGGCACCACATCAGGGCCACCAGGAACAGCTTGGTGTTCGGGTCCAGGTAGAGCGGGAGCAGGGTGGGGTCGCCCTCGGTCCGGGCCGGGGCGTCGTCCTGGCCGGCGGTCCCGGCCGCCACGGCCAGGCGCAGCGGCTGGCCCTCGTCCAGCATCGCGCGGGAGCCGACCAGCGCGGTCCCGTGCCGCAGGTACCACCCGGCTGACGGCTCGCCCGGGCCGTCCATGCGCGGCAGCCGGATCCGGTATCCGTCGCCCTCGGCGTACAAGGCATGGGTGTAGCTGATGTTGGCCACCCACGCGCCGCCCGCGGCCGCGGTGATCGCGCCGGCCCGGCGGGACAGGCCGCGCCCGGCCGGGATCACCAGGTCGGCGTCGGGACCCCGGCCGAACACCAGCCGGGTGCCCTCGGGAATCGCGATCACGCGCCCGGACGGGGTCGTGACGTGCGCGGACGGGCCGGTGGCGCCCGGCGCCGCCGGAGTCAGATCGTGCGCCATCACCGTCCTGCCGCGGGGTTGTGCTGGTGCCGCCGGGGCCTGCCGCACTCGTCTGCTGGTGCGCCGGCCCGGGGGCGTGCGTGCGGTGGGCATTCTAGGGCGGTCGGCACGCGGGACGCATCCCGGAGTTCGGGGATGGCGCGGCGGGCCTGCCCTGCGGTTGGCTTCTGCCTGAGCCGGGGCGAGGCAGAAACACGCCGGGGGAGGCCGCGGCGCCTGCGGTCGGCCAAACCCGCGCGACGAGTAGCTCTCGGAGCACGGGGGTCGTGGGGGGGACCTGCGGGTCTGGTGTTCTGCCTCGCCCCGGTCGCTGGCGCCGGGCGGTCAGCGCGCGGCGAGCACCTCTGCGATCTTCGCCGCCGCGCCGGGCGGGTCCTCGGCGTCGTGCAGCACTTCGCCCCACGACCACCGGAAGTACCAGCACAACCGGCCTTTGTCGTCGGTGCCGGGGGTGCAGTCAATGCTCTCCGCGAGCATGGACGCGCCCGGAATGAACACGTGCAGGGCAGCCGGGTAACTGGTCTTCACCGTGGCATGGAAGCCCTCGGTGTCCAGCGCCGTCGCGAGCCGGTGCAAGTGGTAACTGCGTACATGGTCGTGCGTGCCGTCCTGCATCTCACCTGCCTTGCGGGGTCGGCACATTGTCGGCGCGGGCAGACCCACCTTGTCAAGCCCGCTCGCCGGGCGGGTTCTCAGTTTTCGGTTACCCCGTACTCTGGGTAACCGCCGTACCCGTCCCGGCCGTAGGGGTCCTGTAGGCCATTACCTGCTGGGTTATGCGATCCGGCCGGGTAGCCGCTCGGCGAATAACCCGCATGGTCGTGCTGTCCGTAACCATTCCGGTAGTCGGCGGCCTGCGCACCGGGGTCGCGCGGGGCAGGGCCCTGTGCCGGATCGCCCGGGTAGCCGGTGGTACCGGGGCGGGGGACCCTGGCCGTCGTCGGCTGCTGGTGCTGCCGGTGACCGTTTCCGGAATGCCGTCCCGTGCTGCTTCCGGAGTGCCGTCCCGTGCTGCCCGGCACGGGAGCCGGGAGGTAGGACCCGTGGCCGTTGCCGGGCGCGGCGGGATAGTCGCCGTAGCTGACGGCCGTGTCCTGGCCGTCAGACGTCACGTAGCTGCCGTAGGGGTTGCCGGACGCGGCGGAAGCCGGAGTCGGCGGCAGGGGATAAGGGTTCCCGTTCGGCGCGGGATAAGGATCCCCGTTCAGCAGCGGATCGGGCAGGTAGCTGTTCGGGTTCGTGGGATCCGTATCCCCGCCGACATCGGCGGAGACGGCGTGCCGGGCGGCGGCGTGCTGCGGCGCCGGCGAGCCGTAACTCCGGAACTCCTGCGTGGGAGCCAGATGCTCCTCCGGGACGCGGGAACCCCGGGACGGCGTGTTAGTCCGTCCGTTGTGGTACGACCTGCTGTCCGAGGCCGGGACCTTGGGAAAGGACGGGCTGGTCAGCGGGTCATCGTCGGGATCCACCGGCCGGCGGTCTGGCGCGACGCTGCGGACCGGAGCGCCTGGCCGGGCCCGCGTGCCTGGACTGCGGCGGGCGAGGGTCGGCCAGCGGGGGCAGCTGGCCTTCGGCCGTGGCAGCGGGAACGGGCGCCGCGGCGAGTTCGCCCCGGCCGTAGGCGGCCACGGTCAGTTCCGTGTCAGTCGGCTGAGGCCCTCCCCGCACCGGCAGGCCCGTGACCGGATCCCGGCGCGGAACTGCGCGGGGAACCGTCCCCGCGGGATCTGCGTCAGCCTCTCCGGGGCCGGCGCCAGCGGTGGGCCGGGTACGGACCGCGGCTGTCTCAGCCTCCCGGTCGGCTCGCGGCGGCCCGGGCCTGTCCTGCGCGGCGGGCTGCGCCGTGGTGGTCAGCGGCTTGTCCGAGGCCAGCTCGGTCCAGTAGTCGATATCGGAGAGCTTCTCCCACTCGCTGCTGTCCCACTCCGAGCTGTCGCCGGACCGCCTGCTGCGCGCGGGGCCGGAGCGGGCTGGCGCCTGAGCCTCCCCAGGCCGGCCCTTGGGGCCCCGGCGGCGCTCTTCGGGGCGGGCGGGCCGGGACGCGCTACGACGATCGCCATTGCCACGGCGCTGGCGGGGATCGCTGTCCTCGGCATAGCCGCGGCCGTTGCGCCTGCGCTGGTCGTAACCGTCGTCGTCCCGGTGATCGCCGCGCTCGTCAAGACCGCGGGTGGCGCCGGCCGCCGGCCGATACGCGCCGTCCTCCTGGCGCCCCGCAGGCCGGTTACCCCGGCTCGCGCGCGCGGGCTGCCGCTCCGCGGGTTCTCCGCGGTCATAACGCAGGTCACGGTCGTCCCGGCTGCTGCGGCTACCGCCCCGGCGCGACGGCCGGTCGGCGAATTCCTCGGGGTCCTCGGCGCGCATGTTCCGCACGGCCACGAAGACGACCACCAGGATTACCGCGACAACTACGGCCAGGACGATCACGAGCTTTGTCATCGCACCATCCAACAGGCATGGCCCTGCAGAGCGGTGCAAGCGAGGCACACGCGGCCATTGACGCGGGCCTTTCCCGTTTGCGCGAGCACCTTGGATCTAAATCCGTGCTAACACCTGAACAGTGATTCTGTCGGACCGCTATCGGCCCTGTCACGCGATTCGAGAAGTTTACTGAGCCGTTTCGGTACGCTGGCCAGGCAGTTACGGATTAACGGCGGGCTGGAGTCTGCCCCGCGCGATCGCGTGGCTGGCAATCGCCATCCACGCGGCCGTGAGGCTGGCCCCCTTCGGCAGGTGCAAGGGCGCGTCAAGAGCGTAGACCGTGAATCGGTACTGGTGGCTGTGTGCCGGGCACGGCGGGCTGTAGCCGACGTTTCCCTTGCTGTTGACCGCCTCGAGCGAGCCCGGCGGCGTGCGGCCTGCCTGAATGTCAGGCGTCGCCGGGCTGATGTTGAACACGATCCAGTACACGTAGGGCGTGATGGGCGCGTTCGCGTCGTCCATGACCAGCGCCAGCGCCCTGGTACCCGACGGCTGGCCGGACCAGGCGAGCGGCGGGCTCTCGCCCTCGCCGTAGCAGGTGTACTGGAGCGGGATCGGCACTCCCTGGCCGAATTCCGGGCTGGTGACGGTGATCTCCTGCGGATCATCAGCCTGCAGCGCCGTCGGGCCGCTGAGCAGGCCGCAGCCGCTGAGCAGCGTGGCCGCCACCGCCGCTCCCGCAGCCCGCAGGGCCGTCCGGCCTCCCGCGCGCTTACGCCGGCCCAAGCCTACCCACCTTTTTCCTCGCCGGTCACCGTCGGTGGGCCTACGTTACCGGACCGGCTCGGGCCCGGCTGCTGGCGTTCGCGTCCGGGCGGGGCGGCCGCCCGGGCCCGGACCGTCGGCCGGCCGGGTTCAGTCGGGCTGGCGGGAGTTCCCCAGCATGATCTCGTCCCAGGACGGGACCGACGCCCGCCGGGACCGGCCTCCCGCGGCCTTCTTGACCGGGCGCTCGCGGGCCGGCTCGGCAGGCCCGTCGCCCGCCGCGGCGGACCCGGCGGGGCGGCGCTCGCCGTCCGGCTCCCGGACCGCCTGGCCGGCCGCACCCGGCCGGCCAGGCTGGGCCGCCCCGTGAGCGGCCGCCGGGATTGGCGGGACGCCGGAGCCACGCGGCTCGGGATGGTGCGCTGCCTGACCCCCGAGCCGCGAGGCGATGGGCGTCACGGTCGCGGTGGCCGGGCCGGGCGCGGTGAAGCTGAGGGGCGGCAGGTCATCCGCGAACAGGCAGAGGCCGGCGGCCTGGTCATCGTCCGGGATGATGTGCCTGCGCCGCGGGTCGAAGACCCACTCGGCCGCCTGCGAGCGGCCGCCTGCCGTGAACGTGAGCTGTACCTGCCAGTTCCCGTCGGATCGCTTTCTGGAGTCCCACCGCGCGTCGTCGGGGCTGGCGCCGAGTTCGGCCAGCCGCTCGGCGACCACCTCGCCGAGCCGCGGCCCAGGCCCGGAATCTCCCGGGCTGCGGACCGTAGCCCGCTGGGCCTCCTGGGCGCGGTACTCGCGCTCGGCGAGCACCGGGCCCTCGAAGCGGCGTACCCGCTCGATCGGGATTCCCGCGGCATCAGCGATCTCGTCGGCGGTCTCTCCGGCGCGTATCCGGTCCTGGATCTCCTTGGGTCGCAACGGACTCTCCACTTCGATCTCGTACTGGGCGAGCCGGGAGAACTGGCCGCGGGCTACGGTCCGCAGGCGGTCATCGATGGGCAGTGAGAAACGCCCTCCCCGTCCCGGCACCGCGAGGATGGCGTAACTGCCGTCCTCGCTGACTGCGACGAGGCGCAACTCGTGCATCGGCGTCCCTTCCGCGCTGCCCGGCCGCGCGGGGGCGTAGCTCGGACCTCCCCCGTCACGAGTCTGACGGTTGCGGCCCCGTCCTGGCCAGCACCTCGCCCGGCATGTCCTGCATAAACATGTGGTGATCCGTCCTGGCCCTGACCCTTCGCGCAGGCACTGGTCGGCAGCGTATTGATGCCAGGCGGCCGTGGGGCGCGGAACGCCGATAATCGCGGGCGGCGCCGTGGCCAGCCGCGCCGGGGACGACGCTCATCTGCGTTTTTGCTCTTGTTATGCTCATCTGCATGCCAACGCCGCCAGGCTCGGTCGCGCCGTCGGCGGCCGCCGCACCCGCCCACGCCGGCCCGGACCCGCTGGGGCTGGAGGTCGCCGATGTCGTCTCCCGGCTGCGGCGGGCGATGCGGCGCGCGGCTCGCGCCGCCGGACGCGACGGGAAGCTGCCGGGCGGGCTGTCGGTCGCGCAGCTGGAGCTGCTGTCCTGCCTCGCCGACAGCCCGGGAGCCAGGCCAGGCCAGCTGGCGCGGCTGATGCGCCTGGCGCCAAGCTCGGTGGCCACGCTCGTGCAGGGTCTGAGGCGGGCCTGCCTGGTCACCAGAACCGGCGGACAGCGGGACCGGCGGACCGCCTCGCTGATGCTGACGCCGGACGCGACCGCGGTGGTCGGCTACTGGCAGCAGGTCAACGAGCAGATCCTGCAGGCCGCGATCACCAGCCTCGGGCCGGCCAGCCGTGATGCGCTCGACGCCGCGCTGCCCGGGCTCCGCGAGCTGACCGGAGCCATCGACGCGCTGGCCGACGACGCGGCCGGCGGCCCCGGACCGCCGCCGGACGGCCAGGCCGGGACGCCGGGGTAGCGTCATCGTCCATTCATGAGTCTCACGTAGGGTTTCTCACTATGCGTATCGACGCGATCTTCGGGGGCATCGGGCGTTTTGCGGTCAGCTTCCGGTGGCTTGTCGTTGTGGCGTGGATAGCCGGCGCGATCGCCGCGGCCACGCAGCTGCCCGCGCTGTCCAGCGTGACCCAGAGCAATAACACCAAGTTCTTGCCGGCCAGCGCACCGAGCGAGCACGCGGCGGTGCTCGCGGAACCGTTCGGTACCGCGGGCCTGATCCCGATCCCGCTGGTGGCGGCGCGCACGGGAGCCCCGCTCACCTCCGCCGACGAGACGGCCCTGGCCGCGCTCGCGGGCAAGCTGAAGTCGGTGCCCGACGTGAGCAAGGTCATCGAGGCCGGGGTCTCCCCGGACGGGCACGCCGTGCAGCTGGTCATCCTGGCCTCGCAGCTGAACGGGGGTAACCCGGACGCCGAGCTCAACCTGGTCAACGCGCTGCGCGCCAAGATCGCGAGCGCCGGGCTGCCCGCGGGGCTGCAGGTGCACCTGGCCGGCGACGTCGCCGCCGCCGTCGACCAGCAGAAGGCGTCGGGCAACACCGGGGCGCGGGTGGAACAGCTGTCGCTGCTGTTCATCATCATCTTGCTGATCCTGATCTTCCGCTCGCTGACGCTGGCCCTGGTCACCCTCATCCCGCCGCTCATCTCGTTTACCATCGCCGGGCCGCTGGTCGCCGAGGCCGCGGAACACGGGCTGCAGGTGTCGTCCCTGGCCGAGTTCCTGATGATCGTGCTGGTGCTGGGGGCCGGCACCGACTACGGGCTGTTCCTGGTCTTCCGGGTCCGGGAGGAGCTGCGCGCCCGGCAGCACGAGGCGGCGGGCGCGTACTACCCGGGCTCGCGCGGCCTGGGGGGAAGCCTGGTCAGCGACCTGATCCACCCGCGGCCGGCGGCCCGGGAGTCGATCACCTGGTCCGTGACCAAGGTGGGCGAGTCGATCACGTTCTCCGCCGCCACGGTGATCGCCGCGGTCCTCACCCTGCTGCTGGCCACGTTCACCTTCTACTCCGGCCTGGCCGTCCCGTTCGCGATCGCCATCGCGGTCACGCTGCTGGCCGCGCTGACCCTGCTGCCGGCGCTGCTGTCCATCCGCCTGTCCCTGCTGGCCGCCAAGCGCGCGCTGTTCCGCTCGATGCGGTTCTGGCCGTTCCGCGGCCGGCCGAAGATCCTGCCGTGGAACATCCAGGGCAGCGGCAACCCCGGGCTCTGGGGCCGGGTGGCCTGCCGGATCGTGCGGCACCCGGCGCCGACCCTGGTCGCGGGCGTGGTCTTCTTCGGGGGGCTGGGCCTGGCCGTCTTCGGCTACACCTCCGCCGGGTTCGGCGGGAACACCGCGCCGCCGCCCGGCAGCGACTCGGCGGCGGGCCAGGCCCTGCTGACCAGGTACTTCCCGCAGTCGGCGACGAACCCGACCAGCCTGATCTTCCGCTTCGACACCCCGGTGTGGCAGAACCCGGCGCCGCTCGCGGACGCGACCGCCAAGCTCCAGGCCAGCGACCTGTTCACGCAGGTGACCGGGCCGCTCAACCCGGCCGGCGCGCCGCTGACCGCCAGCCAGTACGCCACGCTGCACGCGACCCTGGGCCCGGCCAAGCTGCTGCCGCCGGTGCCGCCGCCCGGCACCCCGGTCTCGCCGGCCCTGTACCAGGCCTACCGGGCCACATCGAACTACGTCAGCCCGGACGGCCGGACCGTGCAGTACTCCACCAGCCTGCAAGGCCGGCGATCCCGGCACTACCTCCGCGATGAACGCCGTCCCGTCGATCCGCGCGGAGACCACCGCCGTCGCCCGGGCGATCGGCGCGGCCGACTCCGCCGTCGGCGGCGAGGCGCCCGCGATCTATGACATCAGCAGCATCTCGAACAGCGACCTGAAGCACATCATCCCGATCGCGATCCTGGCCATCGGCTTGCTCCTCGCCCTGGTCCTGCGCAGCCTGGTGGCGCCGCTGTACCTGATCGCGTCGGTCGGCGTCTCCTACCTGGCCGCGCTCGGGCTGTCGGTGCTGATCTTCATCAAGGCCGGCCACAGCGGCGGGCTGGTGTTCTTCATGCCGTTCCTGATGTTCATCTTCCTGCTGGCGCTGGGCGAGGACTACAACATCCTGGTCATGACGCGGATCAGGGAGGAGGCGCAGCAGTACCCGCTGCGGGAGGCGGTTCGCCGCGCGCTGAGCCGTACCGGCACGACGGTGACGTCGGCGGGCCTGGTGCTGGCCGGCACGTTCCTCGTGCTGACCGTCGTGGCCGGCAGCGGATCGGGCGGCGAGCAGATCCGCGACATCGGCCTCGGCTTGGCCCTGGGCATCCTCATGGACACCTTCCTGGTCCGCACGCTGCTGGTGCCCTCCACGGTGGTGCTGCTCGGCCGGTGGAACTGGTGGCCATCGAAGATGAGCCGGACCAGCGCGAAGCTGCCCGCGGGGCGGCCGGAACCGGTGACGGCCCCCGAGTCGGCCGCACCGTCCGCCCCCGGCCCGGCCCCGGACGGGACGGCGGACGGCGCTGCCGGATCCAAGCAGCCAGATCCGCTGCACTGAGCCCTGCCGCTGCCCCGTAAACTCGGGGGCTGGCGGAGCGGAGCGCCGACAGGTGCCAGGGGCCAGGGACTTCGGAAGAAGCAGTCGACCGAGGGGTAGCGGCGCATGCGGCACTTGTTCGGAGTGGTTCTCGCCATGGTCATGGGCGCGGTGTTGTTCCTGGCCGCCGGCTGGGGGGTCGCCGAGATCGCCTCGCTGCACGCCCGCGGCACGATGCTGACGGCCACCCCCGGCCTCGCCGCGATCGGCGCCGTGCTCGGCGCCGGCCTGCTGCTGGGAATCCTGCTCGCCGTCCCGGCCGTCTCCCCGGTCGCCGCCGGGCTGCCCGGGATCGCGCTGCTCGGCTGGTCCGCGCTGTTCCTGGTCAGCACCAGGCGCGCGACCCGGCTGATCCCGCTGCAGGGCCACTCGTTCGCGGCCGGCTTCGCCAGCCTGCTGACGACCGGGGTGCTGGCCTTCGTCGGCGCCGTGATGGTCGTCCCGCTCTTCGTCCCGTCCCGGTGGCGGCGCCGGCCGGCCGAATACGACTACGCCGACGAGCCCAGCGACATCGGGCTGCTGCGGTAGGCGGCTGGCCTCCTAGTGCGCGCCGGCGAACTGCTCGGCCTCGGTCGAGCCGGCCAGCGCCGTGGTCGCGGACTGCGGGGTGATGGCCGAGGTCACCAGGTCGAAGTAGCCGGTGCCGACCTCTCTCTGGTGCCGGGTAGCGGTGTAGCCGTCAGCCTCGGAGGCGAACTCGGCGTCCTGCAGCCGGACGTAGGCCGGCATGCCCTCCTCCGCGTACCCGCGGGCCAGGCTGAACATCGAGTGGTTCAGCGCATGGAAGCCGGCCAGCGTGATGAACTGGAATTTGTATCCCATCTCGCCCAGCTCGCGCTGGAACTTCTCGATCGTGCCCTCGTCCAGGTGCGCCCGCCAGTTGAAGGACGGCGAGCAGTTGTAGGCCAGCATCTGGTCCGGGTACACGTCCCTGATGGCCTCGGCAAACTCCCGGGCCACGGCAAGGTCCGGGGTGGAGGTCTCCATCCAGAGGAGATCGGAATACGGCGCGTAGGCCAGGCCGCGCGCGATGCAGGCCTCCATCCCGCCGCGGACCCGGTAGAAGCCCTCCGCGGTCCGCTCGCCGGTGACGAAGCGCCGGTCCCGCTCGTCGATGTCGCTGGTGATCAAGGTGGCCGACTGGGCGTCGGTGCGGGCCACGACCAGCGTGGGAGCGCCGCAGACGTCCGCGGCGAGCCGGGCCGCGTTCAGCGTGCGGATGTGCTGGGCGGTCGGGATCAGGACCTTGCCGCCCAGGTGACCGCACTTCTTCTCCGAGGCCAGCTGGTCTTCCCAGTGGACCCCGGCGGCTCCGGCCGCGATCATCGCCTTCATCAGCTCGAACGCGTTCAGCACGCCGCCGAATCCGGCCTCGGCGTCGGCGACGATCGGCGCGAGCCAGTAGGGCGCGGGACCGCGGCCCCCGGACTCGGCCCAGGAGATCTGGTCGGCCCGCAGCAGCGCGTTGTTGATCCGGCGGACCACCTGCGGTACCGAGTTGACCGGGTAAAGGCTCTGGTCCGGGTAGGTCTGGCCGGCCAGGTTGGCGTCGGCGGCCACCTGCCACCCGGACAGGTAGATGGCTCTCAGGCCGGCCTTCACCTGCTGGACGGCCTGGTTGCCGGTCAGGGCGCCGAGAGTGGCCACATGACCGTCCTCGTGCAGCATCGCCCACAGCCGCTCGGCGCCCAGCCGGGCCAGGGTGTGCTCCTCCTGCACCGATCCGCGCAGCCGTACCACGTCGTCCGCCGCGTAGCTGCGCTCGACGCCAGCCCAGCGCGGATCCGTCGCCCACTCGTGCCTCAGTATCTCCGCCTGATCGTTCACCCGTGCCTCCGTCCGGCCGCCCCGGGTCCGTGCTGCAGCCCGGGTCGATATCAGCCAGCCTGCGGCAGGCGGTCACGCCAGCACTAGGGCTCAAGGTCCTGAACTTCGGAGATAATTCGTTTAAGATGAAGATATGCCAGTCTTCTCAGAAGAAGATTCTGATTCCTTCACTGAAGGTCTGGATCTTGGGGTCTTCGGTCAGCGGCTCCGGCACGCGCGCCGGGCCCGGGGACTGACGCTCGCCGAGCTCGGCGAGCGTGTCGGCCGCGCTCCCTCGGCGCTGTCGCTGATCGAGAACGGCCGCCGCGAGCCCAAGCTGTCCCTGATCGAGGCCCTGGCGGCTGCGCTGTCGGTACCGGCCGCGGAACTGCTGCGCCGCCAGCCGCCCAGCCGGCGGGCCCGGCTGGAGATCGCCCTGGAGGAGGCGCAGCGTGACCCGGCCTACCGGGACCTGGGCCTGCCGCACCTGCGCGTCGGCGCGCGGGTGCCGAACGACGTGATCGAGCACCTGGTCGCGCTGCACGCCGAGCTGCGCCGGCAGCGGGCGAAGCCGACGGCCACGCCCGAGGAGGCCCGGGCGGCCAACGCCAGCCTGCGGGCGATGATGCGGGAGCGCGGCAACTACTTCCCGGAGATCGAGGCGGAGGCGGCCGCGGCGCTCGCCGCGGTGGGCTACGCGGGCGGGGCGCTCTCCCAGGGGATGCTGCTCTCGGTGGTACGCCACCACGGGTTCTCCGTCCGGTACGTCGGGGACCTGCCCCGTTCCGCGCGGTCCGTGACCGACCTGCGCAACCGGAGGATCTACCTGAAGCAGGAGTCCATCGGCACGCACACGCCGCGGACGGTCCTGCTGCAGACGCTCGGGCACTTCGTGCTGGGGCACAGCGCCCCGCTCGACTTCGCCGACTTCCTGCGGCAGCGAGTGGAGGCGAACTACTTCGCCGCGGCCGTGCTGGTTCCCCAGATGCAGGCCACGGCGTTCCTCCGGGAGGCGGCCGAGGCCAAGAGCCTGTCCGTGGAGGACCTGCGGGACGTGTTCTCGGTGTCGTACGAGATGGCCGCGCACCGGTTCACCAACCTGGCCACGCATCACCTCGGCCTGCCGTGCCACTTCGTCAAGAACGACGAGGGCGGGATCATCTACAAGGCGTACGAGAACGACGGGGTGGTCTTCCCGGCCGACGCGGCCGGCGCGATCGAGGGGCAGCGGATGTGCCGGCAGTGGTCGGGCAGGCAGGTGTTCGCGGCCGCGGACCGGTTCAGCCCGCATTACCAATACTCGGACACGCCGTCCGGGACCTACTGGTGCGCGGCCTTCGTGGACGCCAGCCGCGAGCACGGGTTCGCGATCACGCTCGGCGTGCCGTTCGAGCACTCACGCTGGTTCCGCGGCCGGGAGACGCTCGCGCGCCGCACCTCGGCCTGCCCGGGCGGGGAATGCTGCCAGCGACCCCCGGCCGGGCTCGCGGCGCGCTGGGAGGGCTGGGCGTGGCCGTCCGCGCGGGCGCATTCGCACGTCCTGTCCGCGCTGCCCACGGGCAGCTTCCCCGGCGTGGACGACGCCGACGTGTTCGCTTTCCTCGAACGCCACGAGAACGAGTGAGCCGGGCCCGTTACGGGAAGACCGGCGGCCGCTTCTCGATCAGCGCGGCCGCGCCCTCCTTGACGTCCTCACCCATGAACGTGAGCATCTCGTACGCCGCGGACTGGTCGAAGATCGGCCCGGCCGTCCGGAGCCAGCTGTTGAGCGCCCGCTTGGTGAGCCGGATCGCGAGCTGCGGGCCGGTGGCCAGGCCGCGCGCGACGCGGAGCGACTCTTCCAGCACCTGCTCGCGCGGCAGCGCCTTGCTGACCAGGCCGATCCGCTCCGCCTCGGTGCCGGTGACCATCTCGCCGGTGAGCAGGTAGTAGCGGGCCCGGGCCATCCCGCACAGCAGCGGCCAGATGATCGCCGCGTGGTCGCCGGCCGCCACGCCGAGCCGGACGTGCCCGTCGCCGAGGCGGGCGTCCTCGGCGCAGATGCTGATGTCCGCGAGCAGCGCCACGACCAGGCCGGCCCCGACCGCGACGCCGTTGATCGCCGACACGATCGGCTGCGGGCAGTTGACCATGTTGTAGACCAGATCGCTCATCTCGCTGAGCATGCTGGTCACCCGCCCGTAGTCGCCGATCTGGCGCTGCACCATCGCCAGGTCCCCGCCGGCCGAGAAGGCCTTGCCCGCGCCGGTGACCACGACCGCCCTGGTCTCGTCGTCGCGCGCGATATCCGTCCACACCCGGGCGAGCTGGCCGTGCATAGCCTCGTGGGCGGCGTTGTACTTCTCCGGCCGGTTCATCGTGACCAGGAGCACGCCATGGTCGTGCCGCTCGAAGAGCAGGCAATCGTAGCTGCTGTAGTCCATGCCGGGCGGCTCCCTCGAACGCGGGCTGACCTCGTCGGGTCAGGATAAGCGGCGGCCCGTCCCGCCTGATGCGGCGGGCGGCGACCTCTGTTACTTTTGAGTAACTTCGAGGCCGGCCCGCGCGGGCCAAGAAGGAGCGCGATGAACAGCGACCAGGACGCCAGCAGCGGCTTCTCCATGGACCTGAGCCAGGACGTGCGCGAGATGCGCGACTGGGTGCACGGGTTCGCCGAGACCGTGATCAGGCCCGCGGGCTCCGAGTGGGACGAGCGGGAGGAGACGCCGTGGCCCATCCTGCAGCAGGCGTCGAAGATCGGCCTGTACTCGCTGGACTTTTTCGCCGGGCAGTGGCTGGAGCCGAGCGGCCTGGGCATCCCGGTCGCGTTCGAGGAGCTGTTCTGGGGTGACGCCGGGATCGGGCTGTCGCTCGTGGGCACCGGGCTGGCGGCGGTGGCGGTGAGCAGCAACGGGACGCCCGAGCAGATGGCCGAGTGGCTGCCGCCGATGTTCGGTGACGCCGACGACGTCAAGCTGGGCGCCTTCTGCGTGTCCGAGCCCGAGGCGGGCAGCGATGTCGCGGCCATCCGGACCCGGGCCGTCTACCGCGAGGCCACCGACGAGTGGGTGCTGGACGGCACCAAGTCCTGGGTCACCAACGGCGGCATCGCCCACGTGCACGTGGTCGTCGCCTCGGTCGATCCGGAACTGGGCAGCCGGGGCCAGGCGACGTTCGTCGTCCCGCCGGGGACGCCCGGGCTCTCCCAGGGGCAGAAGATCCGCAAGCACGGGATCAGGGCATCCCACACCGCCGAGGTGGTGCTCGACGGCGTGCGCGTGCCCGGCCGCTGCCTGGTCGGCGGCAAGGAGCGGTTCGACGCCCGCCTGGCCAAGTTCCGGGAGGGCGGCAGCCTCGGCCAGCAGGCGGCGCTGAAGACGTTCGAGGCGACGCGGCCGAGCGTCGCGGCGATGGCCGTCGGGGTGGCCCGCGCGGCGTACGAGTACGCGCGCGACTACGCGGTCGGCCGTGTCCAGTTCGGCCGGCCGATCGGGCAGACCGAGGCCATCGCGTTCATGCTCGCCGACATGAGCGCGGCCATCGACGCGGCCCGGCTGCTGACCTGGCGGGCGGCCTGGATGGCCCGCCAGGGCCGGCGGTTCGACCACGCCGAGGGGTCGATGTCCAAGCTGGTCGCGGGGGAGACCGCGGTCCGGGTCACCGAGCAGGCGATCCAGATCCTCGGCGGCAACGGCTACACCCGCGAGTACCCGGTCGAGCGCTGGCACCGGGACGCCAAGATCTTCACGATCTTCGAGGGTACCTCCGAGATCCAGCGCATGATCATCGGAAGGGCCGTTACCGGGCTGGACGTGCGCTAAGAGGCCGCCTCGCCGGAGCGTGCGCTGCCGACCACGAATGAGCGCGGCGGGGGGCGTCAGGTCATGACGTAGCCGCCGGCCACGTCCAGGGTGACGCCGGTCAACCAGGACGCGCTTTCCGAGGCCAGGAACACGGCTGCCGCGGCGACGTCCTCCGGGGTGCCCAGCCGTCCCAGGGGGACCGCCGCCTGCAGTTGCTGCCGCCGCTCCTCAGGCATCATCGTGGCGATCCGCTCGGTGAGCACGGTGTGCGGTGCCAGGCAGTTGACGCGCACGCCGTGGCGGCCGACCTCGCTGGCCACCTGGCGGGTCAGCGCTATCACCCCTGCCTTGGCGGCCACGTAGGGCGCTGGCGCGCCCAGCCCCGGCAGGCGAGCCGCACTGGAGGCCATCGTGAGGATGGCCCCCCGGCCGCGCTGCAACATACCGGGCAGGAAGCTCTTGAGGGTCAGGAAGGTGGCGGTGAGGCTGCCGTCCAAGGTCGACTGCCAGTCCTGCTCCGTGACCTCGGCCACCGGCCCGGGACGTGCCTGCCCGCCGCCCACGAACGCGGCCACGACGTCGGCCGGCCCGAACGCCTGCTCGGTGTGCTGGCGCAGCCGCTGGACCGCGGCCGGGTCGGTGCAGTCGGCGGCGATCCCGACCGCCGTGCCACCGTTGACGTTGACGTTGTCGACCACGTCGTCGATCTTGGCCTGGTCGCGGCCGTTGACGACGACCTTGGCGCCATGGGCGGCCAGCAGCCGGCACGTGGCCGCGCCGATCCCGCCTGAGCCGCCGGTGACGACGGCGACCTTGCCGGCCAGGTCCGGGTGGCTGCTGGTGGATGCCATCGTGTCCTCGCGCAGGTAGTCTGGATAGACTCTAAACATAGAGTATGCCTAAATTTATAGCAACTCTCATTTTTCTCGGGAGGCAGGCATGGGGCTTCGCGAGCTGAAGAAGGAACAGACCCGGCAGCTGATCGCCGACACTGCCTGGAGACTGTTCGCCGACCGGGGATTCGACCAGGTCAGCG
This sequence comes from uncultured Actinomycetota bacterium, assembly GCA_963834695.1. Taxonomy (GTDB): domain Bacteria; phylum Actinomycetota; class Actinomycetes; order Streptosporangiales; family Streptosporangiaceae; genus JASHPR01. Next base: position 102,903 of record CAWIDQ010000027.1, on the reverse strand, counting down.
TCGCCGAGGTGGCGCGGGAGGCGCAGGTCGCCGAGGCGACCGTGTACAACTACTTCCGCACCAAGGAGGACCTGTTCTACTGGCGGCTGGAAGCGTTCGGGACGCGGCTGGCCGAGGTGGTCAACGCCCGGCCGCCGGGCGAGCCGGCCCTCGCTGCGTTCCGCCGGGCCCTGCTCGCCGACGGCGGCCTGCTCGCCCAGGCGGAGACCGGCGACACCCAAGCGCTGGACCGGCTCCGTACCACCAACCAGGTGATCACCGCCAGCCCCGCCCTGCTCGCCCGCGAGCAGCGGGCCCTGAACCAGGCCGCCAGCACCCTCGCTGGCCTGCTCGCCGCTGACACCGGCGCGCCCGCCGGTGACCTGCGCCCCCAGGTGGCCGCCAGCGCGCTGATCGGAGTACACCGGGCACTGCTGGACTACGTCCGCCACCGGGTCCGAGCCAGCGAGAACCTCACCGGCCTGGCCGCAGAGGTCCGCCAACTCGCCACCGACGCCTTTGAACTGCTGGAGCAGAGCCTGCGCGACTACGCCGCCAAGCCTCCCGACGCGACAGCCGGTGCGCACTGACCCGTCCCGGCCGCGTTCCAGCCGCGTGGCGATGACTGTCTGGCGCAGCACGCGCTCACTGAGCGCGAGATGACGGACTGTGCGCGAGCGGAAAGTGCGCTGCGCGCTGCGGCAAGACGTGATCGGCGTCGCTTCCTAGCCTCGTGAGAGCCGCCGGGCGGCTCGCACGCGAAGGGAATCTCTGATGCCGAACATCTCACCAGAGGGTGCCGTCAAGGTGGCCGTGACGGTCGACGACTTCGTGCTCTGGGACGGTGTGCCGATGCCAGACGGCATCACGCCACTGGACATCACCAAGTCGATCGCCGCCACGCTCACTGACTACGGCGTCACGGGTGTGTACGGGTTCTCCCACACCCATCGTCTCGACTCGGACCCCGGCCTGATGGCCGCGTGGGAAGCTTGGGTCGAGGCCGGACATCACCTGGGCAACCACACGCACCTGCACGCCCCGCTGCGATGGATGTCGGCGGACCAGTACCGCGCGGACATCGACAAGGCCGAGGGACTCATCGGCAACCTCATCGGGATGGCTCCCGAGCGCTACTTCCGGTACGCGATGGACATGGTCGGCGAGACCGAGACCAAGCGTGGCCAGGTGGAGGACCATCTTCGGGCGTCCGGTTATCAAAACGCGCCGATCACCGCGTGGTTCGGCGACTTCGCGTGGATCGTCGCCTACTACCGGGCGGTAGTGTCCAAGGACGATGGCGCCAGGCGAATGCTGCAGGAGACCTACGTCTCCGCTGCGGTCGACCAGCTGGCCGCGCACGCGCAGCTGGCGCGGAGGCTGTTCGGCCAGGACATCCCGCTCATCTGGCTGATCCACGGCACGACCATCGCGACCGACACGCTGGGCACGATCCTGGACGCGTTCGTCGAGCGGGGTGTCGAGTTCGTCCCGCTGCGGGAAGCAATGTCGCACCCGGCGCACTTGGGGATGCCGCCGGTCAGCTCCGAGTTTCTCCGCAACCATCTTCAGCGCTACGCGATCGTCGCAGGCATCCCGGAGCCGCACCTGGACCCGGAGCTGTTCGGCCGGGTCATCACCGCCGCTCCACTCGAGGGCTACGACACCGTCCCGGTCTTCGAAGAGGGGATGCTCAAGCCGCTTGCCCAACGTGCCGGCGCGGCCTACGACTGGACCTGGTAAGACGCTGCGGGCGGAGCTCGCGGAGTTGCTACCACCGGCGCCGGAGCTATCCTGCCGGTGAGATTCGGGGTTCAGCGAGGTCCGCCGTGTACGCACTTGACTCGCACCGCTGCAGCGATGTGGCGATGACGGATCGTGCCGAGTGGTGGAGCGAGCTCGTTTCCTCGATCCATAGCCGGATGGCGTTCCGTCTGCGCAACGACTACCGCGGCCGCATCGAGCATCAGCACACCGAGGCCTACCAGCTGGTGCGGTGGTGGGGCGATGAGGAGTTCATCAGGCGCTCGGGCACCGATGTCCGGCGCCACCCGCACGGGGCCTACGAGCTGTTGGTCCCGGTACTGGGCTCGATGATGATCCGGCAGGCGGACGCCAGCCTCAGGCTCGAGCCAGGCGGTATGGCGCTCGCCACCCTCGATGCGCCCATGGACATGTGGCACAGCGACAACTTCTCGTGTCTGGCCCTGGTGATTCCCCGCGCCCGCGTGGACGCCCGCGTCGGCGGGCTGCTGACCCGCACGATCGGGTTGAACGCCGAGCACGGCATGGGCCGTATAGTCGTCGACCTCCTGGGAAGCTTGCGCAGCCAGGCGCACACGATCGGCGGACTGGACTTCGATGCTGCCGCTGACCGAGCCGTGGACCTGCTGTGCCTCGCCTACGGCGGGGCACTGCTGCCCCCGGTGTACGAAACCCAGGACGACCTCGTCGCCACCATCCGCGGCTTCGTGCGCGCGAACGCCCATGACGTCTCATTGACTGGCGCGGCAGTCGCGGCAGAGCTGGGCTGGTCGTTGCGCCAGATCCAGGCGCGGCTCCAGCGCGTCGGCACGACGCCGTCGACGCTCATCCGGGAAGAACGGCTCGAGCTCGCCCGGCTGAGGCTGCAGCAGCACGGCTGGGACCACCGTACCGTGGCTGGCATCGCCCGTTCGTCGGGGTTCAGCAACGCCAGCACGTTTAGCAACGCCTACCGCGAGCGTTTCGGCGAGCGGCCGACCGACACCCGCGAGCGCTGCCGCGCCCATCGCGCTTCCGGATCGCCGCCCGTGGTCCGCTGACGGCGGCCGGTGCGCGCGGCGAATGAGTCCTGCGCGTTAGGTCAAGTGCCGCCTGGCCGGGCGGCCTAGCCTGCGAAGGCATGGACGCCACCGAGGCCGTTGTCCCGATGCGGGCGACGCACGCACGCGATCGGCCCGGCCGTGATGCGGTGCTCCTCAGGAAGTGCCGACGATGACCGCCCGCGAGCTGGTGCTCTCGCGCCGACCGCAGGGACGGATCGAATCGGAATGCTTCACGCTCCTCGAGCGGGAGCTGCCGGCTCTCTCGCAGGGTCAGCTGCTGGTCCGGATCGACTGCTTCAGCGTGGACCCGTCGATGATCCCCCGGCTCTGGTTGGACACCTACGCGCCGGCCTTCGAGCTCGGGGTCGCGGTCGAGGCGAGAGCCGTCGGCCAGGTCGTGCAATCGGCCGCGGAGGGATGGTCAGAAGGCGACTGGGCGGCCTGCTGGGGAGGGTGGCGTGATTACTCGGTCGTTGACGCCAGCGAGGTGAGCCGCATCGAGCCGCGCGAAGGTCTGCCGCCTCACACGTGGCTGCACGTCCTGGGCGTTCCGGGACTGACCGCATACGTCGGCCTGGTCGACGTCGCGCGGGTACAGCCAGGCGACCGGGTCTGGGTATCTGCCGCGGCCGGTTCCGTCGGCTCGGTCGCGGCCCAGCTGGCGAAGACCCGCGGCGCGTCGCTGGTGATCGGATCTGCCGGGGGCGCCGACAAGGCGCGGTATCTCACCGACACGCTTGGGCTGGACGCCGCCGTGGACTACCGTGCCGGTCGGCTGGCCGATCAGCTGCGCGCGGTTGCTCCCGACGGCATTGATCTCTACTTCGACAACGTCGGCGGCGACCACCTCGAGACGGCGATCGATCTCCTGCGCATAGGTGGCCGGGCCGCCATCTGCGGGATGATCTCAGCTTACGGAAAGCCGCCCGGACCTGGGCCCGGCAACCTCACGCAGCTGATCGTCAAGCGTCTTCGGCTCGAGGGCTTCCTGGTTCTCGATCACCTGCACCGGAGGGCCGCTTTCGAGGAGGAGGTTCTCCCGCAGGTCGAAGACGGCACGTTGCACTCCGAGATGACGATATTCAACGACCTGGAGAGCGCGCCGCAGGCACTCCTCTCGCTGCTCGATGGCGCGAAGCTCGGCAAAGCGCTGGTCCGCCCTTGAGGCGGGTCCGAGCAGGCAGCGCCATGATGGCATCGTCCCACCGAGCTGTCTCACCAGCCCGTGGCCGGACGCGTTCGGTGCGGGAAATCGAAGATGCGATACGCAACATTGTCATATCGGATGAGCCGACCGTCGTGCTGTCCAGCCTGGCCAGATCCAGCGGCCCGTGCTGACGATCGACTTGATCACCAGCCGCCTCGAAGGTGAGGCCACTGGCATTCTCATGGCCAGGCACCAGGTCACACAGCAGGAAGCGGTCTGCCTGCTTCGCCAGGCGAGCCGGACGAGCCAGCGAGAGCTGCCTGAAATCGCCGCCAGCGTGGTGTGTGCCGGTGACCTGGCATCGCTGTCGCGCAGCCCTGCCGACAGCCCGGCCCAGCCCGGATGCCGTCCACATCGCTGCCGCGCGACGCCGATAGGGCGCGCAGCGGGAAGTCTTCGTGAAGCTCAGGTGAGTGCGGCTTCCTCCACCACGCCGCGCCGGGCCAGCGGCATGGCCCGCAGCCGGACCCCGCACGCGCCGAAGATGGCGTTGGCGATGGCCGGGGCCACCGCGATGATCGGGGTCTCGCCGCCGCCCGCCGACGGCTGATCCGGCTGGTCGATCAGCACGACGTCGATCTCGGGCAGGTCGGGGAGCCGCGGTACCCGGTACTCCGACAGCGAGGCGTTGCGGATCTGCCCGTCGGCGAAGTCGATCGCCTCGAACAGCGCGCCGCCCAGGCCCATCATGACCGCGCCCTCGATCTGGTTGGCCAGGTTGTCCGGGTTGACCACGGCGCCGCAGTCGAACGCGGTGACCAGGCGGTCCACGTGCAGCGTGCCGTCGCCGTCCACCCGGACCTGCGCCGCGGTGGCGACCCGGCCGCCCTTCTCGATGCCGCCAGCGATCCCGGTCCCGGTCCGGGTCTGCTCGCGCGGCGCGGACGGCCAGCCGATCCGGTCGGCTGCCGCGCGGAACACGTCGGCGAGCCGGCCGTCGTCCAGATGGCGCAGCCGGAACTCTAGCGGGTCGGTCCCGAGCCGGTGCGCCAGCTCGTCCATGTGGGACTCCCGGGCGAAGTGGTTCGCGGTGGCGGCCAGCGCCCGGTAGGAGCCCTGCGGTAGCGGGGAGTCGGCCGGCTGGAACACGATGCGCTGGTTCGGCACCCGGTACGGGGTGCGGATGCCGACCGCGCCGGAGTTGATGTTCAGGTGCGACCAGCCGGTGAGCGCGCCGGAGGAGTCCGCGCTGCTGCTGACGTCGATGAGCGCCGCGGGGCGCAGGTAGCCCCAGTGGAATTCCTCGTGCCGGTTCCACTGGACCTTGACCGGCCGGCCCGTGGCGCGCGACAGCCGGGCCGCCTCCAGGGCGACGACGGCGCCGTGCTTGCCGCCGAACCCTCCGCCGTAGTCCGGCACGATCACGTGCACCTGCGGCTCGGGCACGCCGAGCGCCTGCGCCAGCTCGCGCCGGGCCCGGAACGGCGTGGAGGTGCCGGTCCAGACCGCGAGGTGGCCGTGGCGCCAGGCGGCCACGGCGGACCGCGGCTCCAGCGGGACGTGCGCGATGTAGGCGGTCGCGTAGTGCTCCGCCAGGCGTGCCGGCCCGGCGGCCAGGGCCGCGTCCACGTCGCCCTCCTCGTGCCGGAACACGGCGCTGAAGCCCTCGCCGTCGACCGGGTGCGACCGCAGGTAGCCGGCCAGCTCATCGGCCCCGGGCTGGGGCGAGCGGTCCCAGGCGGCGTCGATCGCGGCCACGGCCTCGCGCGCGGCCGCCCCGCTCGGGGCCACGACCGCGATGAATCCGTCCTCGGCGACCACGCTCACCCCGGGCAGCGCCTCGGCCGGCGCCGTGTCGGCGCGGCGCAGCGCGGCGCCGAACGCCGGGGGGCGCAGCACGCAGCCGTGCAGCATGCCGTCGGCGCGCAGGTCGGCCGGGAAGCGCTTGGCGCCGGTGACCACGTCGCCGGCGCCGGCCGCCCGCGCGGGCCGGCCGGCCGAGCGCCAGGCCGCCGGCGGGGTGACCGGCCCGTCGGTAGGCACCCTCACGACCCGGCGGACGCCGGCCAGCAGCTCGGAGAAACCGACGCTCGGCGCGCCGTCCGGGCCGGCCACGATCCCGCCCGCCACCGTCAGGTCCGCGGCGGGCAGGCCGAACCGCTCCGCCGCCGCCTCCCGCAGCAGCTCGCGCGCGGCCGCCGCGGCCGCGCGCAGCGGGGGCGCCGCGAACGGCATCGAGCGGCTGCCGAAGGTGCCCAGGTCGAAGGGGGAGACGTCGGTATTGCCCATCACCACGCGCACCGAGGCCGGCGGCACCGCGAGCTCCTCGGCGACCAGCATCCCGAGCGCGGTGCGGGTGCCCTGCCCGGCCTCGACCTTGCCGGTGAAGGCGGTCACCGAGCCGTCGGCCCCGACGTGGACCCAGGCACTCTGCTCCGAACCACGGGCAGGGCCGCCCCACCGGCCCTGGGCCGGCCCGGCGGCCGCGTCGGCGTCCTCGGCGAGCACCGTGACCAGGCCGTCCGGAAGCTCGTCGAAGAACGGGGCCGCCTCCCGGGCCTGATCCCACGGCAGCCCCTCGTGCGCCCCGGCCGAGGCCACGGCTGCCGTCGGCGGCACCGGCTCGAGCAGCTCCGGCTGCTCCATGAGCTCGGCCGCGCGCCGGACCGCGCGCAGGATCCGCGGATAGGTGCAGCACCGGCAGACGTTCCCGGCCAGCTCGGCGGCGATCCTCGCGTCGTCGGGGCGCGCCACCCGGTTGAGCAGCGCCGCGGTGGCGGCAAGCCAGCCCGCGGTGCAGTACCCGCACTGCATCGCCCCCTGCTCCAGCCACGCCTGCTGCACCGGGTGCAGCAGTCCGTCCTCGGCCAGGCCCTCGACCGTGGTGACCCGCTGGCCCGCCGCCTCGCTGGCCGGCGTGATGCACGAGGTCACCGCGCGCCGGCCGATCAGCACGGTACAGGCGCCGCACGCGCCCTCGCCGCAACCGAACTTCGGGCCGGTGATCCCCAGGTCCTCCCGGAGCACGTCGAGCAGGCTCCGGCCGTCACCGGCCGTCACCTGCCGCTGGGTGCCATTGACGGTGAACGTGAAGTGCATGCGCTGTCCCATTCCTGCGCCACGGCCCGGTCGGTGAACCTTTTTATCCTCCCCACGGCTGCCCGCGTACTCTGGCCCGGGGTCGACGGATGAAAAAGGTTCGTTCCCGACGGTAGCTCCCGGCCGGCTGCGTTCGTGGTGGTTAGGGTATTCCGGACATTTGATCGTCCCGGTGCGGCCCGGGGGGCAACACCTTGTTCCCGGCACGGGCACGGGCGCTTACCGTTCCGGCCGCTGCGAGGCGTAAGAATGAGCCATGAGCAAGCAGCAGCAGTCCAACCCGCCGCCCCAGGGGGACAAGCCCAATCCCTCGGCGCCACCGCCCCCGTCGGCCTGGCGGCACTGGCTCTGGCCGATCGCGCTCCTCGCCACGATCGCGCTGTATATCTTCCTGCCCGGGATCCACGTCACCCAGCCGGTCAGCCTGAGCTACTCGCAGTTCATCTCGGACGCCAGCGCCCACAAGATCAAGACCGTGGACTTCGGTAACGGCGCGAGCGGGTCGAACACCACGGCGACCGGTGAGCTGACGAGCGGCCAGTCGTACACGACCGTCATTCCCGGCCCGCCCACGCCCCAGCTCAGCCAGCAGCTGACCGCGGACGGCGTGAAGACGGTGACCGCGTCGCCGCCCAGCTCGGGCCTGGGTACCGACCTGCTGTACTGGCTGTTCCTGCTGCTGCCGTTTATCTTGGTGTTCTGGCTGTTCCGGCGGATGAGCCGGGGCGCCGGAGCCGCGGGAGGGCTGCAGGGCATCCTCGGCGTGGGCCGGAGCGGGGCAAAGGTCTTCGACGCCGAGCGGCCGGACACCAAGTTCAGCGACGTGGCCGGCTACGAGGGCGTCAAGTCCGAGATCAGCGAGGTGGTCGACTTCCTGCGCAACCCCGACCGCTACAAGCGGGCGGGCGCGATGGCCCCGCGCGGCCTGCTGATGATCGGCCCGCCGGGCACCGGCAAGACGCTGCTCGCCCGGGCGGTGGCCGGCGAGGCGTCGGTGCCGTTCTTCTCGGTCACCGGCTCGAGCTTCGTGGAGCTGTTCGTCGGCGTCGGCGCGGCCCGGGTTCGTGACCTGTTCAACGAGGCGCGCAAGCGGGCGCCCGCGATCATCTTCATCGACGAGATCGACGCCATCGGCCAGCGCCGGGCGGGCGCGGGTGCCGCGGTGTCCAACGACGAGCGGGAGCAGACCCTGAACCAGCTGCTGTCCGAGATGGACGGCTTCGACGTGACCCAGGGGATCGTGGTGCTCGGCGCGACCAACCGCCCCGAGGTGCTCGACCCGGCGCTGCTGCGCCCGGGACGGTTCGACCGCCAGGTCACGGTCCCGCTGCCGACCCTGCCCGAGCGGGAGGCCATCCTCGCCGTGCACTGCCGGGACAAGAAGCTTGCCCCCGACGTCGACCTGAACGTCGTGGCTCGGGGAACTCCCGGCTTCTCCGGCGCGGACCTGGCCAACCTGGCCAACGAGGCGGCGATCAACGCGGTCCGTGGCAACCGCGACGTGCTGACCGCCGAGGACTTCTCCACCGCCCGGGACCGGATCATACTCGGCCGCCGGGAGGGTTCCAACGTGCTGCTGCCGGAGGAGAAGCACTCGGTCGCGATCCACGAGTCCGGTCACGCGCTGGTCGCCGCGCTGTCCGAGCACGCCGACCCGGTCGCGAAGATCACGATCCTGCCGGCCGGGCAGACGCTCGGCGTCACCGAGCAGCTGCCGCTGGACGAACGGCACCTGTACCAGGAGGACTACCTCACCGACTCCCTGGCCGTGCGGCTCGGCGGCCGCGCCGCCGAGCTGGTCGAGTTCGGCCAGGGCTCGACCGGCGCGGCGAACGACCTGGCCAGCGCCACCGACCTGGCGACCAAGATGGTCCGCGAGTTCGGCCTGTCGCCCGCGCTCGGCCCGATCGGGTACCCGGAAGGCGGCTCGGTGTTCCTCGGCGCCGGCGGCGGGCCGGGGCTGTCCAGCCGGCCGTTCGCCGAGGCCACCCAGGCCACCATCGACAGCGAGGTATCGCGGCTGCTGCGCGAGGCCGAGCAGACCGCGATCGAGCTGCTCCGCTCGCACCGGACCGAGCTCGACCAGCTCGTCAACCTGCTGCTCGAGAAGGAGACGGTGGACGGCGAGGAGGTGTACCGGATCGTCGGCAAGCCGGTGCCCGCGCACCGGCCCGAGGAGATGGCGATCGGGCCGCGGGCCGCGGCCGCCGCCACCGTCGCCCACGACGGCACCCGGTCGGCCATGCCGAAAAGCGGTAATCAGCCCGCATGAAGCTGCTCGTCCTCGGCGCCAGCGAGGTGCACCGCCTGCTGGCCTACGACGAGTGCGCCGACGCGATGCGCAGCGCGCTGGCCGCACTCGCCCGCGGCCAGGTGCACCAGCCGCTGCGGATGATCATCAGGCCGCCGGGCGCGGCCGGGATGATGGCCTTGATGCCCGCCTACCAGGCCGCGCCCGAGCCCGCCGCCGCCTACGGTCTCAAGGCCATCTGCATCTTCCCCGGCAACCCGGCCGCGGGCCTGGATTCCCACCAGGGCGTCGTGCTGCTGTCCAGCGCGCAGACCGGCGAGCCGCTGGCCGTGCTCAACGCGTCGGCCGTGACCGAGGTCCGCACCGCCGCGGTGTCGGCCGTCGCCACCGAGCTGCTGGCCCGTGCCGACGCGACGGAGCTGGCCATCATCGGCACCGGCGTCCAGGCCCGGGCGCACCTGCTCGCGATCGCGGCGGCCCGGCCGCTGACCCGCGTCGGGGTCGCCGGCCGGGACCAGGCCAGGGCGCGCCGGTTCGCCGACGACGTCCGCGAGCTCGCCCCGGTCCCGGTGGCGGCGTACGGCTCGGCGGCCGACGCGGTCGCCGGGGCCGGGATCATCGTGACCGCGACCAGCTCGGCCGAGCCGGTGCTGCGCCGGGACTGGCTGGCCCCGGGGGCGCACATCAACGCGGTCGGCGCGTGCGTTCCGCAGGCCCGCGAGCTCGATACCGAGACGATGGCCGCCGCCGCCTTGTTCACCGACAGCCGCGAGTCGGCCACCAGCGAGGCTGGCGATTACCTGCTGGCCCAGGCGGACGGTGCGATCGGGCCGGAGCACATCCGGGCCGAGATCGGCGAGATCCTCACCGGCGGCGCGCCGGGCCGGACCGGCGACACCGAGATCACCGTGTTCGAGTCGCTCGGCCTGGCGGCCGAGGACCTGGCCGCGGCCGCGCTGGCCTACCGGAAGGCCGCCGAGGTCGGCGCCGGGTCGTGGGTGGAGTTCTAGCGGCCGGGCCCTACGATGAGCCGGTGACGTCAGCCGGATACCTCCGTTTCCCGCACATCCATGGCGACGTCGTCGCCTTCATCGCCGAGGACGACGTATGGCTCGCCCCGGCCGACGGCGGCCGGGCCTGGCGGGTCTCGGCCGACCACGCGGCGGCGAGCCGTCCGCGGATCTCCCGGGACGGCGCGATGATCGCCTGGACCAGTGAGCGGTACGGCCCGCCCGAGGTCTACCTGGCCGGGATCGACGGCGGGAACGGCCGCAGGCTCAGCTACTGGGCCGACCAGGCCACCTGGGTCTGCGGCTGGACCCCGGACGGCGAGGTCATCGCGGTCACCGCCTCGGGGCAGGCCGTTCAGGCACTTCACCTGGGCCTACGCGCTGCCCGCCGCGGAGCCGGGGGATGACGGCGCGGCGTCCGCCGGCCGGCGGCTGCCGTTCGGCCCGGTGGCCGACCTGGCCATCGAGCCGGCCGGGGTCGCGCTGCTGACGGCGGTCTTCCGTGATCCGGCGTTCTGGAAGCGGTACCGGGGCGGGACCGCGGGACGGCTGTGGACGCGCCCGGCCGGCGGCCAGACCGGCCAGCCGGAGTTCACCCGGATACTGGCCGGCCTGGCAGGCCAGCTCGCCAGCCCCATGCTGGTCGGCGGCAGGCTGGCGTTCCTGTCCGACCACGAGGGCACCGGCAACCTGTACTCCTGCACGCTGGACGGCGGCGACCTGCGGCGGCACACCGACCACGACGGCCGCTACGCGCGGAACGCGAGCACCGACGGGCAGCGGATCGTGTACCACTGCGCGGGCGACATCTGGCTGCTGGACGGGCTCGACGCACCGGACGGGCCCCGGCGGCTCGAGATCAGCCTCGGCTCGCCGGCCGCGCGGGCACCGAGGCTGATCTCGGCCGAGGATCACCTGGACGGCCTGTCCTGCGATCACTCCGGTCAGGCCAGCGCGATCGAGGTGCGCGGTACCGTGCACTGGCTCACCCACCGGGACGGCCCGGCACGGGCCCTGTCGGTCGTCCCCGGCGTCCGGGCGCGGCTGCCCCGGGTGCTCGGCCAGACCGGCCAGGTCGCCTGGGTGACCGACGCCGAGGGCGCGGACGCGATCGACATAGCGCCCTCCGACGGGTCGGCGGCCGGGACGCCGCCGCGGCGGCTCGCGGCCGGTGCCATCGGCTGGGTCGCCGACCTGGCCGCCGCGCCGGACGGCAGCGCGATCGCCGTGGCCGCGCGCGACGGCAGGCTGCTGATCGTGGACACCTCGTCCGGTGCCGTGACGGAGCTGGCGTCGTCCCGCAACGGCGAGGTCACCGGGCTGGCCTGGTCGCCCGACTCGGCCTGGCTGGCGTGGTCGCATCCCGGGCCGGAGCAGCTGCGCCACCTGCGCATGGTCCGGCCGGCCGATCCCGGCCGCACGGTCGTGGACGTGACGGACGCGCGGTTCACCGACACCGACCCGGTCTTCACCGCGGACGGCAAGTACCTGGCGTTCCTGTCCGTGCGCAGCTTCGACCCAGTGTACGACGCTCACGTCTTCGACCTGTCGTTCCCGTACGGGTGCCGTCCCTACCTGGTGCCCCTGGCCGCGGCGACACCGTCGCCGTTCGCCCCGCTGCCCGGCGGCCGGCCGGTCGGCGGCCGCTCGGAGGACGACGCGACCGGCCCGCCCGGCGCGGCCGAGGGCAGCCGCGCCGATGACGGGCCGGCCGCGGGCGACGGTGAGCGCCAGGACGCGCCCCCGCCGGTCGTGGTGGACACCGACGGCCTGGCCGGCCGGATCGTGCAGATCCCGGTCGTCGAGTCGCGCTACTCCTCGCTGCGCGCGGTCAAGGGCGGGCTCGCCTGGCTCAAGGAGCCGGTCATCGGGAGCCTGGGGGACGGCGGCCCGCAGCCCGGCGACGCGCCGCCGCGGCCGAGCCTGGAGCACTTCGACCTGGAGTCGCAGCGGTGCACCGAGCTGGCCGACGAACTGGACTGGTTCGAGGCCAGCGGGGACGGCAGCGTCCTCGTCGTGTCCGATCACGGCAAGCTCACCGTCGTGCCCGCCAGCCGCAAGGCGGACCCGGACAACCCGGCGGACCGGGTGGAGGTGGACAAGTCCCGGGCCCGGTACCTCGCCGATCCCGCCGCGCTGTGGCGCAACGCCTACGCCGAAGCCGGCCGGTTCATCCGGCATGACTTCTGGGTGGCCGACCTGGCCGAGGTGGACTGGGACGGCGCGCTCGAGCTCTACCGCCCGCTGCTGGACCGGATCGCCGGCCCCGGGACTTCGCCGACCTGCTGTGGGAGCTGCTCGGCGAGCTCGGCACCTCGCACGCGTACGTCATGCCGGCCGACGACGAGCATGACCACCCCGAGCCGGGGCTGGGCCTGCTCGGAGCGGACCTGGAGCGCGGCGCCGACGGGCGCTGGACGGTGGGCCGGGTGCTGCCCGGCGAGTCTTCCGACCCCCAGGCCCGCTCCCCGCTCGCCACCCCGGGCGCGCAGGTCAGCCCGGGCGACACGCTGCTCGCGGTGGACGGGCAGCTGCTCGACGGGACCGGGCCGGGCCCGCTGCTGGTGGGCGCGGCCGGCAAGCCGGTGGAGCTCACCATCGCCCCGGCCCAGGGCGGCGAGGCCCGCCGCGCCGTGGTGGTCACGCTCACCGAGGAGCGGCGGCTGCGCTACCAGGACTGGGTCGCCGGGCGACGGCAGCGGGTCCGGGAACTCAGCGACGGGCGGATCGGCTACCTGCACGTCCCGGACATGGTCAGCGCGGGCTGGGCGGATTTCCACCGCGACCTGCGCGCGGAAATGGTCCGCGAGGGACTGATCGTGGACGTCCGGGGCAACCGCGGCGGGCACACGTCCCAGCTCGTGGTGGAAAAGCTCGCGCGGCGAGTGATCGGCTGGGACGTGCCACGCGGGCTCGAGCCCCGGACCTATCCGGAGGACGCCCCGCGCGGGCCGGTGGTCGCGCTGGCCGACGAGTTCGCCGGCTCGGACGGCGACATCGTGACCGCCGCCATCAAGATCCTCGGCCTCGGGCCGGTGGTGGGGACGCGGACCTGGGGCGGCGTGATCGGCATCGACGGGTGGCACCGGCTGGCCGACGGCACCGGGATCACCGTTCCCCGCTACTCGACATGGCTCAGCGGCTTCGGCTGGGACGTAGAGAACCACGGCGTCGACCCGGACGTCGAGGTGCTCGCCTCGCCCGAGGATCACGTGGCGGGCCGGGACCCGCAGCTGGAGACCGCGGTCCGGATGGCCCTCGACGCGCTCGCGGCCCGGCCCACGGGCGCCGCCCCGGCCACCGCCGACCGGCCGTCCAGGCGGCGCCCCCCGCTCCCGCCCCGGTAGGACCGCGGGTGGGCCCGGAGGCGAGCGACAACACTGCTAGGCTCTCGGCATGCGCGCGAACCGCACCGCTGGCTGGTGGCGCCGCCCCTGAGGCGGTTCCTGGTTCGCGTACGCAGCAGATCCTCAAGGCGACCGCCCGGCAGCCGGCGGTCGCCCTTTGTCGTCCGGACCGTCCGGCGCCGGGCCTGATGACCGAGGCGAGGGCCGACATGGACCTGACACAGTTCGAGACCGCCGGCGGGGTCCGGGTGAGCCGGGCCGCCGCGCCGTTCGACCCGGCCCTGCTCACGGGGATGACGCTGCAGGTCGAGGCGCGCCGGGGCGGGGTACTCAGCTCCGGAATGGAATACCCGGGCCGGTACAGCCGCTGGCACATGGCCTACGTCGACCCGTGCATCGAGCTGGTCGCGCGCGGCCGCGCGGGTCACGGCGACCGCGCTGAACGACCGCGGCCTGGTGCTGCTGCCGGTGATCGCGGACGCCCTGCGCCGCGCCGGGCGACGAGCCGCGGCCCGGCCGGCCGATACGGACGTCGTTCCTGACACGGCCACCGTGATCGCCCGGAGCCGGGCGTCGGTCTTCACCGAGGAGCAGCGCAGCCGGCAGCCCACGGTGTTCTCCGCGCTGCGGGAGATCATCGCGGCGCTGCGCCGGCCCGGACCCGCACCTCGGCCTGTACGGCGCGTTCGGTTATGACCTGGCGTTCCAGTTCGAGCCGGTGCGGCAGCGGCACGCCCGGCCCGCCGCCCAGCGGGACCTGGTCCTGCACCTGCCGGACCAGCTGTACGTGCTGGACCGCAAGCGGGAGGTCGCGACCTGCTTCAGCTACGAGTTCGAGATCGCCGGCGCCTCGCACCCGCGGGCTTGTCCCGGAAGACGCACGCCCGGCCGTCGCCGCGAGGATGGCGGTCGCCGGCCCGTCATGGCCCCTGGGCTTCCCGCCGACCCGCGGCCCGGGTCGTTCGCGCGGGTCGTGGAGCAGGCCAGGGAGAGGTTCGCCCGCGGTGACCTGTTCGAGGTGGTGCCGAGCCACGCGTTCCACGGGGCCTGCGACTCGCCGGCCGCGTTCTTCGAGCGGCTGCGCGAGCGCAATCCGGCGCCGTACGAGTTCTTCCTCAACCTGGGCGAGGACGAGTACCTGGTCGGCGCCTCGCCGGAGATGTACGTGCGGGTGACCGGCGACCGGGTGGAGACCTGCCCGATCGCCGGGACGATCGCCCGCGGCGCGGACCCGCTGGCGGACGCCGAGAACATCCGCGCGCTGCTCACCTCGGCCAAGGACGAGTCCGAGCTGACCATGTGCACGGACGTCGACCGCAACGACAAGTCCCGGGTCTGCGAGCCGGGCAGCGTGCGGGTCATCGGCCGGCGCCAGATCGAGATGTACAGCCGCCTGATTCACACCGTCGACCACGTCGAGGGCCGGCTGCGGCCCGGGTTCGACGCGCTGGACGCGTTCCTGACCCACATGTGGGCGGTGACCGTCACCGGCGCGCCGAAGAACTGGGCCATGCAGTTCATCGAGGATCACGAGGACGGCCCGCGGCGCTGGTACGGCGGCGCGGTCGGGATGATCGGGTTCGACGGCGGGATGAACACCGGGCTGACCCTGCGCACGGCGCACATCCGGGACGGCGTGGCGGCGGTGCGGGTTGGCGCGACGCTGCTGTTCGAGTCCGACCCGGCGGCGGAGGAACGGGAGACCCAGCTGAAGGCGCGCGCGCTGCTGGAGACGCTCGGCGCGCCGCGGCCGGGCGCGCCGGCGGGCGAGCCGGCCGCCACGGCGCCCGGGCCGGCCTGCGGGTACTGCTGGTCGATCACCAGGACTCGTTCGTGCACACCCTGGCCGGCTACTTCCGTGAGGCCGGCGCGGAGGTGACCACGCTGCGGGCCGGGTTCGACCCCGCCCGGCTCGACGAGTACCGGCCCGACCTGGTCGTGCTCTCGCCCGGGCCGGGACGGCCGTCGGATTTCGGCTGCGACGAGCTGCTGACCGCGCTGGACGAGCGGGGGATCGCCGCGTTCGGCGTGTGCCTGGGACTGCAGGCGATGGTGGAGCACGCGGGCGGGCAGCTCGGCCTGCTGGCGACGCCCGCGCACGGCAAGCCCGGGTCGGTGCGGGTGCTGGCCGGCCCGGCGCGCTCCGGGCTGCTGGCCGGACTGCCCGCCGAGTTCACCGCCGGGCGGTACCACTCGCTGCACGCGGTGCCGCCCGGGGTCCGGGGCGGGTTCTCGGTGACCGCGGTGACCCCCGACGGCGTGGTCATGGCGATCGAGGACGACGCGGCCGGCCGGTGGGGGGTGCAGTTCCACCCGGAGTCGATCCTGACCGCGTCCGGCGGCGCGGGCCACCAGGTGATCGCGAACGTGCTGCGGCTGGCCCGCGCCCGGGCTACCGCGCTGGTATGACCCGCGCGCGGCCGGCGGTTACACCCCGCGCTGCTTCAGCCAGTTCAGCACGTAGTCGGCGATCTCCCGCCAGCCGTGGTCGATCGTGAGCGAGTGGCCCCGGTCCGCGAAGTCCCGGAAGTCGGTCACCGCGGGCGACTTGTGGTAGAGCCTGCGGGTGGCCGTGCTGATGGCGACCGGGACCGTGTGATCCTGCCCGCCGGCGGTGATCAGCAGCGGGCCGCGGTCCCGGTTGCCGGTGTTGACCTTGGCCGGCGAGTGCGGGGTGAAGTTGGCCAGGGCGGCCTCGAACAGCGGCTTGCCCGGTGACGGGATGTTCCAGCGCTGGTAGAGGTCGTTCGACTCCTGCTCGGGTACGGCGTTCCCGAAGCCGTAGCGGAACTGCTCCGCGGTCAGCGATATCGCCTCGCGGCGGTTGGCCGGCTTTCGCAGCACGATCCCGGCGACCTTCAGCGCCGACGGCGGCAGGTACAGCACGCCCTTGATGGGTGCCGGGTCGATCGCCACCGCGGCCGCGGCCAGGTCCTGCCCGAGCAGCCGTTGCACGATGAGGCCGCCGAAGGAGTGGCCGATGACGATCGGCGGGGCGTCCAGGCCCCGGATGATCTGCGCGTAGTGATCGACCACGTCGTCGATGCCCTTGCCGGCGACCTGGCTGGGGTCGCCCCGGGTTTCCTCGACCGTGTCGGAGTCTCCGGGCCAGCCCGGCGCCGTCGGCGCGTAACCCGCCTCCCGGAACAGGTCCGCCCACGGGTCCCAGGAGGTCGCGTGCAGCCACAGGCCGTGGACGAACACGACCGGCCGGTTCGGGGCGGTGCTTTGGGTATCGCCTGGTTGCGTCATCTTGTGCTCTCCCGTCCGCTGTGCTGGCGTGCCGTTCGAAGAGCTGACATCCAAGGCCCTGCTTACCCTATCTTTTCTCACCAGTAACGCAGGCGCTACCCTGCAACGCGCGCGGAGTGGGCGAGAGGCAGCCGACGGGACTACTGGACGCCGCGGGATGCGGCTGGTTGCGGCTGGATGTCACCGGTCCCCGGTAGGGTCCCGTGCCATGAAGAGCGTGCAGCCCGAGGTGTTCCTCGTCGCCCGTCCGGAGATCGACTACGACCAGCTGGCCGCGTACCTGAGCGAGGTCGGCGGGGAGAAGTGGCTGGAGAAGCTGGACCGCGGCGACCTGGACGACGCGCAGAACCTCGCCGAGTTCGCCGGCAAAATCTGCTACCGGGCCTGGGAGCCCGGCCTCAACCCGAACATCGTCCGGGTCCGCAGCGACCAGGAGAAGTACCTGCAGAACATCCTGTCCCAGGCGCACGGCTCGGTGCTCGAGCACGTGAGCTTCAGCTTGGTGCTGCACAACGTATCTCGTGTAATGACCCATGAGCTGGCCAGACACCGTCCGGGGGTGGCGATCTCGCAGGAGTCGCTGCGGTTCGTGCGGCTGGCCGACATCCCGTTCTGGTTCCCGGACTGGGCGCTGGCCGACGCCGAGCTGATGAAGCGGTCGACCGCGCTGCTGGAGCAGATGGAGGAGTTCCAGCGGTGGATGGCCGGGCATTTCGGGCTGGATGAGGAAGGAGTCCCGTTCCACGAGAAGAAGCACAAGACCTCGTTCATGCGCCGGTTCGCGCCGGACGGGGTGGCCACCGGCCTGCTGTGGACGGCGAACATCCGGGCCCTGCGGCACACCATCGAGGCGCGGACCGACGCCGGCGCCGAGGAGGAGATCCGGCTGGTGTTCGGGAAGATCGCCGAGCTGATGCGAGCCGAGGCCCCGGCCCTGTTCGGCGACTACGAGATCACCGACGGCGCGTGGATACCGAAGTGGCGCAAGGTGTGACAGTGTTTGCGCATGCCAGACATCTCGTACCCGGTGGGCGGCGGGACCGGGCGCGGCTACCTGGCCGTGCCGCTGGCCGCCGGGCCTGAAACGCCGGGCGCTTCGGTAGAGCCGGGCGGCGCGGACGACCCAGGGGGCGCCGGCCGGCCGGGCCCGTGGCCCGGGGTCGTAGTGATTCACGAGGCGTTCGGGCTGAACGACGACATCAGGGCCAAGGCGGACCAGTTCGCGGCGCACGGCTACCTCGCCCTCGCCCCCGACCTGTTCGACGGCAAGTCCTGGATCCGCTGCATACGCGGCGCGATCCGCCAGATCCGGGCCCGGTCGGGGCCCGCGTTCACGACGCTGGAGGCGGCGCGCGGCTTCCTGGGCGGCCGCGACGACTGCACCGGGAAGACCGGCGTGATCGGGTTCTGCATGGGCGGGGGGTTCGCGCTGCTCTGTGCGCCCTCCGGCAGCTTCGCGGCGGCCTCGGTGAACTACGGCGAGGTGCCGGCTGATGCGAAGAGCGCACTGCAGGGTGCATGCCCGATCGTCGGGAGTTACGGAGCCAGGGATCCGATGGGCGTCAAGCACCCGGAGCGGCTGCGGAGCGCCCTCACTGTCCTGGAGGTCCCGCACGACGTGCGGGTGTACTCGGGCTCCGGCCACCGGTTCATGACCGAGACCTCGGGCGCGGGCGCGGTACTGGCGAGGTTCGCCCGGATGGGGTACCAGGAGGCGGACGCGGCCGACGCGTGGCAGCGCATCTACGGGTTCTTCGGCGAGCACCTCGGCGGGTGACAATCTGGGCGCAGCCGCCAATTCGGCGCGTGGCCACCGGGCGCGGTGGCCACCCCGGCGGGTGACCGCCCGTAGTGGCCCGGCGGCAACGGGCTGTTTGGCCGCGGCAGCGCCGCTGCGTGCACCATCATGGGCTCATGACTCGCCCGCTGATCGGCATTACCAGCGAGATGGCCGCCGCAGGCTGGGGCGACCGCGTGCGGGAGGCGGTACTGCTGCCGGCCAGCTACGCCTGGGCGCTGCAGCGGGCCGGGTGCGTCCCGGTGCTGCTGTCGCCAGCGCCGCACGGTGCCGCGAGCCTCGTGGCGCGGCTCGACGGGCTGGTGTTCTCCGACGGAGCCGGCGCGGGCGCGCGGCGCCGCGGCGCGCCCGCACGCGAGGAAGAGCCCGAGCCGGACCTGGCCCGGGAGGCTGCCGAGCTTGTGCTGATGCGCGCGGCCATCGACGCCGGGCGGCCGGTGCTCGCGATCGGCCGCGGCATGCACCTGCTGAACACGGTCCGGGGCGGGTCGGCGGCCGAGCGCGCGCAGCAGCCCGACCAGGCCGGCCGCGGCACCGATAACGATCCGGCCCGGCGGTCCACCCTTGAGATACGGATCAGCCCGGGCAGCAGGCTCGGCCGGCTGCTTGGCCCGAGCGTGACCGTGGCCGCATCGCCGGAGCTGGCCGGCCGCATCCGCGCGCTGGACCGGCTGGGCCGCGGCCTGGAGGCGGTGGCCTGGGCCGACGATCAGGCCGTGGCCGCGGTTGAGCTGGCCGGGTACCCGTTCGCGATCGGCATGCAGTGGCACCCGGAAGAGGGCGAGGGCACGCGGCTGTTCGAGGAGTTCCGGGAGACGGCCAGCGGCCGGGCGGCCGCAGCCTAGGTCTAAGCGAGCCAAAGGCGCGGCGCGCAAAAGCGCCCGGAGGCGAGTGAGGAGGATCAATAGTTCGAGCGCGCGCCGAACATCTCCGCCAGCCGGTTCGCCAGCGCCAGGTCCCCTTCCATGGTCATCCGGCCGTCCAGGATCAGCGGGTAGAAACTGCCCGCGGTGGTGAGCACCCGGATGAAGTCCGCCAGCGGAACCTGGATCGTGAGCGCCGGGTCCGTGCTGCCGCCCTGACGTACCCGGGCCTGCCCGCCGCGCACCTCGATGGCCCAGGGCCGGCGGGTTCCGTCGGCCAGCCCGAGATCGTAAACGACCTCGCCCTCGAACCCGGCGGCCTTGGCCGGATCGAACTGGCGCGTCATCATCCCGAAGATCGCGCGCTGGGCCTGGCTGCTGGCGAAGATCTGCTCCAGCCTGCTGTCCGACATCCGGCCGACGACGCGCCGCAGGCCGGCCTGACCGGGGCCGCGCAGCGATTCCCGCGCCGCATGACGGGCCCGGCCGGCCAGGTCGCGCAGCGGCGCGTGCGCGGTCTTCCGCGCCGCCGCGACCTCCGCGTCCTCGCTCACCTGATACGGCGCGGGCAGGTCCCGCGGGCCCGCGCGCCGGGCCAGGGCCTTGTCGACCACGGCCGCCAGCCGGTCCGCCTTGGCGAGTTCCTTCTCCTCCCGGCCGTCGGCGAAGCGGGGCAGGACCTCGCGCGCGAACAGCTCGATGCTCTCGCAGATGTGCTCGTGCCGGTTGTTCCCGGCCTGCAGGACGAACATCGCCTGGTCCACCCCGGCCGCCTCGTATCGGGCGATCAGGTCGGTGACCTGGCCGGGGGTGCCGATAGCGCCGCGTAGCGAGCCCATTCCCGCCTGCAGCAGCCGCACCGCGAGCGGCTGTGCGTCCGCGTGCACGATCTCCCGCGCGAAGCCGTGCTCCGCGCGGTCGGTGCCGAAGCTCTGCCACAGGTTGCTGTCCCCGACCCGGTGCGTGCCGCCGCCGTAGAAATGGCCCAGCGAGTAGGCGAAGAAGTGGGCGCCGTCGATGCCCCGGTCGATCGCGGTCTGCTCGTCCGGGTGCAGCATCATCGGCAAGACCACGGCGACGTTCGGGTTGACCGTGAACCCCCGCGGCACGCACTCCTCCGAGGCGATCAGGCCGTAGTACTCGGCCACCCAGTGCGCGGCGTCCTCGGGCTCGACGAACGAGAACGACAGCGCGCCGATGCCGCTGCGCGCCGCGAGGTGAATGGTCTCCCGGCGGCTGCAGGCCACCCACAGCGGCGGGTGGGGCTTCTGCAGCGGCCGTGGCAGCACGTAGCGCGGCGGCATGGTGAAGAAATCCCCGTCGTAGCCGGCGAACGGCTGCTCGGCGAACATCCGCGTGACCGCGTCCAGGGTCTCGGCCCACATCGCGCGCTTGGCCTCGCGGGGAACGCCGAACCCGCCGAGCTCGGCGGCGGAACTCGCCTCGCCGGTGCCGAAGTCGACCCGCCCGCCGGACACGAGGTCCAGGGTGGCGACCCGCTCGGCGATGCGGGCCGGGTGGTTGACCGCGGCCGGGGCCTGCACGATGCCGTGACCCAGCCGGATCCGCCGGGTTCGCTGGCTCGCGGCGGCCAGGAAGACCTCGGGCGCCGAGGAGTGGGAGTACTCCTCGAGGAAGTGATGCTCGACCTCCCAGACGTAGTCGAGCCCGGAGGCGTCGGCGAGCTCGATCTGCTCCAGCGCGTCGGACAGCAGCTTGTGCTCGGAGTCCGGTCCCCACGGCCTGGGCAGCTGATGCTCGTAGAAGATGCCGAACCGCATGTGGTCCTCCTCTGCCCGCGAGCCCCGCCCGCGTCGGCCGGCCGGCCTGCGGGCCCCCGCCGTCCGCTCCCTGCCCTAGATGGGAGGGGAGTATCCCTGGAACCAGTGAATCTGCAGCCAGGTCATCGCCGCCGTCCACGCCCCGGTCACCTCGAGCACCCCCACTAGCACCAGCATCCCGCCGCCGATGGCGGTCACCAGCCGCGCGTGCCGCCGGGCGAAGCCGAACGCTCGCATGCCGCGCTCGAAGGCCAGCGCCACGAACAGGAACGGGATGCCGAGGCCGAGGCAGTAGATGAAGGCGAGGAACGCGCCGCGGACCGCGGTGCCCGAGGTCTCGGACAGGACGAGCACCGCGGTCAGCGTCGGGCCGATGCAGGGGGCCCAGCCGAGCCCGAACAGCACGCCGAGCAGCGGCGCGCCCGCCAGCCCGGCGCGGGGGCGCAGCGACGGCCGCAGGATCCGTCCCGCGAACATGAAGCGGTCAAATGCGCCGGCGAACAGCAGGCCGAGCAGGATGGTCAGCACGCCGAGCACTTGCGTCAGGACCTGCTGATGCGACTTCAGCGCCGTGCCGAGCCCGCCGAACGCCAGCCCGTACGAGGTGTAGAGGGCCGAGAACCCGAGCACGAACAGCGCGGTGCCGGCCACTACCCGACTGCGCGAAGGCGGGGCCGCCGCCCCTGCCGAAGGCGCGCCGGCGCTGCCCGGCGCGGCGCCGACGGGCGACGCGCCGCCCGGCCCGACGGCGACGGGCCGGGCACTGGCCAGCGGGGCGCTGGCCAGCTCGGCGTCGGCCGCCTGCTGGGCGCCCACTCCGGACATGCCGGTCACATACGACAGGTAGCCGGGCACCAGCGGCAGGCAGCACGGGGACAGGAACGTGACCGCCCCGGCCGCCGCGGCGACCGGCACGGCCAGCAGGAGCGGCCCCGAGCTGACCAGGCTGCCGATGCTCACGGTCCTCCTATCGCCGCGCACTGCCGCGCGCCTGCCGCGCGCCCGATGCGCCCCAACTTACCGCGCGGACGGGAACGGCCCGGCGTGCGGCAGCCGGAAAGCGGCCGGCGCCGCCGGGATCGGCGCCCTGTGGCCGTTGTGCCCGGGCTCCACCGGCGCGCCGCCGCATTTGGGCCGCCAGGCATTGACGCGCCGGGCCGGCCGCACCACGATGATCGCTATGCGTAGCACACCGCCGTTCCGCGCCGACCACGTCGGCAGCCTGCTCCGGCCCCCGCAGCTTGCTCGCGGCCCGCGACGATTTTGCTGCCGGCGCGCATCGACGCGGCGCAGCTGAGGGACGTCGAGGACGAGGCGATCGCCGACGTCGTCGCCTGCAGGAGGACATCGGCCTGCAGTCCGCGACCGACGGGGAGTTCCGCCGCGCGACCTGGCACATGGACTTCATCTACCAGCTCGGCGGGATCAGCAAGGCGCCCGGCGACCTGGCCGTGCAGTTCCGAACGCGTCGGGCACGATCGAGTTCACGCCGGCCGCGATCCAGGTGAGCGGCAAGACACCGCTCGGACGAGACCATCTTCGAGGACGACTTCGGTTCCTGCAGTCGCATGACCTCGCGACGGCTACGCCCAAGCTGACGATCCCGTCGCCGAACATGGTGCACTACCGCGGCGGCCCGGCGTCGATCGATCCGGCCGTGTACCCGGACGTCGAGGAGTTCTGGTCTGACCTGGCCGCGGCCTACGCCGAGGAGGTCCGCCGGCTCGCCGCCCTCGGCTGCACGTACCTGCAGCTCGACGACACCAGCCTGGCCTACCTCAACGACCCCGCGCAGCGCGCCATGATCGCCGGGCGCGGCGAGGACGCGGATCACATGCACCTGCGCTACATCAAGCAGGTCAACGCCGCGATCGCGGGCAGGCCGGAGGGCATGGCCGTGACTACGCACTTGTGCCGGGGGAACTTCCGGTCGTCGTGGGCGGCCGAGGGCGGCTACGACTTCGTGGCGGAGGCGCTGTTCGGCGAGCTGGCCGTGGACGGGTTCTTCCTGGAATACGACGATGAGCGCTCGGGGACCTTCGAGCCGCTCCGGTTCGTCCCCCAGGGCAAGATGGTGGTCCTCGGCCTGGTCACCACCAAGCGCGGCGAGCTGGAGAGCAAGGACACGCTCAAGCGGCGGGTCGACGAGGCAGCCAAGTACGTGCCGCTGGACCAGCTGTGCCTGTCGCCGCAGTGCGGCTTCTCCTCGACGGTCGAGGGCAACGTGCTGACCATGGACGAGGAGGTCGCCAAGCTGCGCCTGGTCGTGGAGACCGCCGCCGAGATCTGGGGCTGATCACCCGGCGCGCGTCGCCGGTATTCCGGTTGCGGCCGCTGATACCGTGCGCACATGACTGCGTCGCTGCAGATCAGCGCGGGCCTCCGGCGTTCACGGGCCGGGCTGTTCCAGGCCGGGCCGGGGGTCGCGCTCTTCGCGTCGCGCCACCGCGGGGTGGCTCCGATGACTGATCTGCGGTAGCGGCCGAGCTGCACGCGCCGTGGCCGGTGGGGCTGATGTTCGCGGCGCCGTCGGTCGGCGCGGTGGCGAGCATCACCACGCCCCGGTTCTCGCTCTGCTCGGGCGGGCTGCTGTGCGTGGCCGCGGTCGCCGTGGTCGGTGCGGCGCTGCCCGGGTTCGTGCGCTACAGCGCGCGCAGCGCGTCCTCAACCGCGCGGTGAAAGGTCGGGTAGGCGTAGATCATCTCCCGGAGGCGCTGGATCGGCACCCGGGCGTGCACGGCGAGCGTCAGCATGCTGAGCACCTCGCCGCCCCACGGCCCGGCCGACGTGGCCCCGGCCAGGACGCCGCGCCCAGCGTCCTCGACCAGCTTGATAAAGCCATCGTTGCCCGCCTTGTGGATCCAGCCGCGGGCGGAGGCCGGGATCTGCGCCAGGCCGGTCCTGACCGCCAGCCCCCGGTCCCGGGCCTGCGCTTCGGTCAGGCCGACCGTGCCGATCTCCGGATCGGTGAACGTGACCCGCGGCACCGCGTGGTGCTCGGCGGGATGATGCTCCCGGCCGAGGATGTCGGCCACCACGATGTCCGCGTGGTAGTAGGACAGGTGCGTGAAGTTGCCCTGGCCGACTACGTCGCCGATCGCCCACACCCCGGGCGCCGCGCGCATGTGATCGTCGACCGGCACCGCGGGCTGGGACTCGTCGATCCCGACGCGACCGACGCCGACCGCGGCCAGGTCGGCGCGCCGCCCGGTGGCCACGAGCAGCCTGGATCCTGTGACCTCAGTGCCGTCGCCGAGCGCCACAGTGAAGCTGGCGCGGTCGCCCGGGCCGGCGTGGTAGGCCACGCGCTCAGCCTTCACGCCGGTCCGCACGCCGATGCCCTCGCGGCCGAACACCTCCGCGAGCAGCGCCCCGGCCTCCGGCTCCTCGGCCGGAAGCAGCCGCCCGGCGGTCTCGACCACCGTGACCGCGGCGCCGAAGCGGGCGTAGACCTGGGCCAGCTCCGACCCGATCGCGCCGCCGCCGAGCACGATCAGCGACTCCGGCACCTGCTCGGCCTCGATGGCCCCGTGGTTGGTCCAGTACGGCGTGCCGGCCAGGCCCGGGACCGGCGGTATCACGGGCGCGGTGCCGGTGTCGATCACGACGCCGCGCCGGGCCCGCAGCACGTCACCGCCGACCGCGACCCGGCCTGGCGCGACGATCGTTCCGTGCCCGCGGAACAGCAGGCCGCCCTGACCGGTGAACCGGTCGGCGGCGGCCTGGTCGTTCCAGTTGTCGGTGGCCTCGGTCCTGATCCGGCCCGCGACCGGGGCCCAGTCCGGCCGCACGGCCGAGGTACCGGACATGCCGGGGATCCGGCGGCCCTCGGCCAGCAGGTTCGCCGCCCGGATCATCATCTTGGAGGGCACGCAGCCCCAGTAGGGGCACTCGCCGCCGACCAGCCCGGCCTCCACCCCGGCCACCAGCAGGCCCGCCTCGGCCAGCTGGCCCGCGGCGTGCTCACCTCCCGGGCCCATGCCGACGACGACAACGTCCACCTCGTGCTCGGTCACTAGGGCCTCCGGGCCGCGTGCGTGAACTCAGAGGCTAATCCAAGCGCGGATCGGCCGCCCCCGTGAGTGACACGCCCTGCGGTCCGGACCGCCGGGTCACTCCGAGCCGGACTCGGAGTCGATGAGAGGCTCGTCGGTCCGCTTGACCAGCACCACCGGGCAGTGGGCGTTGGCCGCGGCGCCCTGGCTCACCGAACCGAGCAGCAGCCCGGCGAACGGCGACCGGCCGCGGATGCCAAGCACCAGCAGGTTCGCGTCCTTCGACGCCTCGACCAGCGACACGGTCGGGTCGCCCTCGGCCACCAGGCTCTCCAGCGGTACCGCCGGTTTAGGCGCGACCGCGCTGACCGCGTCGATCAGGAACTTCTTGTAAGCTTCCTCGAGCTCGTCCCGGTCGAACGCGCCAGGGAAGCCCAGGAACGGCAGCTGCCAGGCGAGCACGGCCGTCACCATGCCGGAATGCTTCTGAGCCTCGGCCAGCGCCCACCGCAGCGCCGTGTTGCTGTGCTCCGACCCGTCCACGCCAACCACGATGCGGTACGTCACCGGTATTCACGGCGTGCCCCACCAGTCGCCAGGCGGCGCGGCGCCGCTTCACCTCCTCAGCGATATCAGGGTTTGCCGGGCTGTTCGTCCGGACGGGTCAGGCGGGCTCGGGCTGAACCCGTAGCTTGCTGGGCGCGACCTCGAAGGCGCTCGCCTCCAGCTCTTCCAGGCTCTTACCCCGCGTCTCGGGCAGCGCGAACGCGGTCAGCAGCAGGCCCACGGCGGCCACGACCGCGCAGATGCTCATCGCGCCCCGCAGGCCGAGGTGGGAGGCGAGGATGTCGGGGAACAGGAACGCGCCGATGAACGCGCCCAGCTTCCCGGCCCCGGCGGAGATGCCGCTGCCGGTGGTTCGCACCTCGGTCGGGAACAGCTCGGACGGGTAGATGAACGTCGTCATGTTCGGCCCGAACTCGGTGAAGAAGTAGCTGATCCCGTAGAGGATCAGGAACGGCGCGAGCGTGGTCGACACCGACGGGATGACGCCGATGAGCAGGAACATCAGCGCCATGACGGCGAAGCCCATGAGCTGGATGCTCTTGCGCCCCACCTTGTCCAGCAGCAGGATCGCCACGATGTACCCGGGGATCGCGAACACCGCGACGATGGCCAGCTGGAGCAGGATGGTGTGCAGCTCGCTGGCTTTCGGGACCGCCAGCTTGATGATCTCCGGCTGGGAGATGGTGTTGCCGTAGTAGCAGAAGTCGAGCAGCATCCAGGCGCCCGCGGTGCCGATCAGCCAGACCAGCAGGCGCCGGTTGTGGATCAGCTCGTTGAAGCCATCGGCGATGCTGTGCGGGGTCCGCGCGGTGGACTCGCCCGGGGCCACCTTCCCGGACCCCTGTCCGGTGGCGTCGGCGATGGCCGCCGCGGCTTCCTCGTGGGCGCCGCCGGCCAGGGCGAACCGCGGCGTCTCGTGGATCTGGCGGCGCAGGTAGAACACGGCCAGGCCGGGTATCGCGCCGAGGCCGAGCAGGATCCGCCAGGTGAGGTTCTCCGACAGGCCGGAGGCCAGCAGGATCGCGGCAATCAGCGGGCCGACGACCAGGCCCGCGCCCTGCATGGCGAACACCAGCCCGACCATCCGGCCGCGGGACTGCTTCCCCGAGTACTCGCTCATGATCGTCGCCGAGACGGGGTAGTCCCCGCCGATGCCGATCCCCAGGATGATCCGGCACACCAGCAGGAAGTAGTAGCCCGGTGCGAACGCCGACGCGATCGCGCCGATCGCGAGGATGAGCACCTCATAGCCGTAGATTTTCTTGCGCCCGAGCATGTCGGCGACCCGGCCGAAGATGATCGCGCCGACGGCCGAGGCCAGCAGGGTGGCGGAGTTCAGCCACGACACCTGGCTGGTCGACAGATGCCACTGGGTTTTCAGCAGCGACACCACGATGCCGATGACGAACAGATCATAGGCATCCGTGAAAAAGCCCATGCCGGCGACGAACATGGTCTTGATCTGGAACCTGGTGATCTTGGAGTCGTCGAGCGCCTGGAAGGCATTGGCGCTGGGCGCGGCCGCGGCGGAGTCAGCATTCATGCGGGTATGCTACGGAGCGCGGTGTTAACATCACTTTGCGCAAAACCTGTCGGCAGGCACATCCAGGGTGAACACTAGGTAACGTGATCACCAAGCGGCCGCCGCGGGTACGCCTGGTGAACGCCTGGTTAGGCTGGCCGCTCGGGACCGGGATCCGGCCCGCGGTGCAGCGTCCGGACCGAGACCGCGTCCAGCCGGAGCGCGCGCGCCAGCCCGGAGATCACGGCCTCGCCGTCGATCGCGCCGCAGCTGAACAGGTCGATCGCGATCAGGTTCTCTTCCGGCCAGGTATGAATGCTCAGGTGCGACTCGGCCAGGATGAGCACCAGCGTGATCGCGCCGTTCGGGAACGTCACGTGGCTGGCGTCCAGCACGTGCCCGCGGCCGGCCGTGACGGCGGTGGTGGCCAGCGACGTCAGCTCGGCCGCGTCGGTCACCGGCGAGGACGGCGTGAGCCCCGCGTCGACGGCGTACAGGAGCTTCGGCGTGAGCGCCTCGGCCACGCGCAGCTGAGCGAACCTGCTGGCCGCATCCATGCCGGGCATGATGTGGGAGGATACCGTACGCCCCGCCACTCCGGCCGCACCGCCTGATCAGCGCGATCATGCTGATAGCCGGTCGTCCGCAGGCCTTAGCATGATCGCAGACATGACACCCGTGGACATGGACTCAGTGATCGCCGAGGTGGCACTGGCCGTCGGGCTGGCCGAGGGCCGGGCCGGGGTGAGCGACGTCCTGCGCGCCATCGCCCGCAGCGAGCCCGTGGCGGTCCGCGACGTGAGCCGCATGGCCGAGCTGCCGGTCCCGATCGTCGCGGCGGTCTGCAACGAGCTGCGGCAGCGCGGCGTGGTCGACCGGGCCCGGCCCGTGCAGCTCACCCCGGTCGGCCGGGACCTGCTCGCGCAGCAGCACGCCAGCCTGAGCGCAGCGTGCCCGGGCTGCGACGGCACCGGGCTCGTCGCCCCCGACGCGCTGGCCGGGCTGGCCGCCCGGCTGGACCGCGCGGCGGCCGGGGCGCCCGGGGCCAAGCCGGAGCTGGACCAGACGCACTGCACGGTCGGCACGAAGATCCGGCGGGTGCTGCGGATGCACGAGGCCGGGGCGCTGGCCGGCCGCGGATCCTGCTGCTCGGCGACGATGACCTGATCTCGGTGGCCATCGCGGCCTTCGCCGGGACCGGCGGGCTCGGGGCGGGCGTGGAGCGGCTGACCGTGATCGACTCCGATCCGGACGTGCTGGCCTGGGCCGGCGAGCAGATGGCGGGCACCGGGGTGGACGCGGAGCTGGTCGAGCACGACCTGCGCCGCCCGCTGCCCGGCGGCCTGGCGGGCGCGTTCGACGTGGCCTGCACCGACCCGCCGTACACGGTCGCCGGAGCCGAGCTGTTCCTGTCCCGCGCGGTCACCGCGCTGGCGCCCGAGCCGGGCCGGCACGTGTTCTTCTCGTTCGGGGCGCGCAGGCCGGGCGAGACCCTGCGCGCCCAGCAGCTGATCGGCTCCATGGGGCTGACCATCCGGGGCCTGTGGCCCGGCTTCAACGAATACCTGGGCGCGGGCGTCCTGGCCGGCACCAGTCACCTGTACCACCTGCGCAGCACCGCCGACGCCCGGCCGCTGATCCACGGCGACTTCTCCGGGCCGCTGTACACCGCGCAATCCCGGGCGGCCGCCACCCGGCCCTACCGGTGCGTCCGCTGCCGGGCGGTGCACCAGGTCGGGCCGGGCAGCCGGTGGCCGCGCATCGCCGCCCTGCAGGCGGCCCGCTGCCCGGAGTGCGGCGGCGAGGTGTTCCGGCCGATGCCGCTGCAGGCGCGATGACCGCGTCGCCCGCGGCCGGCGGCCCGCCCGGCTACCTGATCCGGCCGGCCGGCGAAGACGATCTTGACGTGATCGCCGGATTCGAAGTGGAGATCGCGAAGGTGTCGTTCGGCGACGAGGCCGTCACCGACGCCGGGCTGCACCGCCGGCGGGTGGCCGGCGCGCTGGGCAAGCCGGGGGAGGTCACGCTGGTGGCCGTGGCGCAGGCCGCGCCGGGCCTGCCGGTGGGCTGGGCCTGGCTGTCGGCCCGGACGAACTCGCTGACCGGCGCCCGGTACGGGAACTTCCGGTCGCTGGCCGTCGCCGACATCCCGGACCGCAGCCAGGTCGGCGAGCTGTTGCTCGCGGCGGTGCTGCGGGCCGCCGCCGAGGCCAGGATGGGCCAGCTCACCGGCAAGGTGCACGCCCGGAACCTCGGCATGCGCGCGCTGTACCGGAAGTTCGGCTTCGAGGCGACGCACATCACGATGGAGCGGCAGGCTCCCGGGGCGGGGCACGGGCCGCGATGACGGTGAAATGCGTCATCTGGGACCTCGACCACACGCTGCTGTCCGGGGTGTACCTGGAATCGGGAGCGCAGCCACCCCCGCCCGACCCGGCCATGCTCGCGGTCGCGGCGCAGCTGCGTGACCGCGGCATCATCCACGCGATCGCCAGCCGCAACCCGCCGGAGGCGGCGCAGTACGCGGCGCGGGCCACCGGCCTGGATTTCGCGGCCGCGGAATGCGGCTGGGGCCGCAAGTCGGACGCGGTCCGGCGGATCGCCGCGGACCTGGGCCTCGCGACCGACGCGGTGGCCTTCGTGGACGATGACCTCTACGAGCGGGCCGAGGTCTCCTCGGCCGTGCCAGAAGCGCTCGTGCTGTCCCCCGAGGACATGGCCGACGCCGTCAGCTGGCCGGAGTTCAGCCCCGCCGTGGTCACGGCGGAGGCGCGCCGGCGCGGTCAGATGTACGCCGAGCGGCGGCGCAGGCTCGAGGAGGCGCGCGCGTTCGCCGGGTCCCGGGACGAGTTCCTGCGGTACTGCCACACCGAGGTGACGATCACCCCGGCTACCGCGGCCGACGTGCCGCGGCTGCACGAGCTGTCGGTGCGCACGCACCAGTTCAACACGGCCGGCGAGGCGGTGCCCGAGCCAGCCCTGCGCGAGCTGATCGGCTCCCCGGCGCACCAGGTCACCGTGGTGCGCCTGTCCGACCGGTTCGGCGATGACGGCGTGGTCGGCGGGTGCGTCGTCGAGCTCGGCTCCGGTCGCACGTGGACGGTGAGGCTGCTCATGATGTCGTGCCGGGCCATGGGCCGCGGGGTCATCCAGGCGCTGCTCGCCTGGCTGGCCCGGTCGGCGGGCCAGGGCGGCGCGGCCACGCTGGCCGTTCCGTGCCTGGTCACTCCCAGGAACGTGCCGCTGCGGCTCGCGCTCGCCGCCGCCGGCTTCCGCGCCGGAGAGCAGGCATCCCCCCGGGACAGCACCGCGGGGGGCTCCGGGGGTCGTCCCCCCGGGACGGCATCACGGGCCCGCCCGTGGCCGTGTTCTCGCGGCCGGTCACGGGGCCGCCACCCGAGCTGCCCGGCTATGTGATCACCGAGGCGACCAGCGGGGTCACCAGGCCATGACCGGCGGCGAGGCGCCAGAGGTCATCGGCGAGCTGCGGCAGATCCTGGCCCGGGCGACCGGGCGCGAAGACCTGCTCGGCCTGCCCGCCCAGACGCCGCTGTTCGGCGCGGGCGTGGGACTCGACTCGCTGACCGGCACGCTGCTGCTGCGCGAGGTCCACCGGCGGTTCGGCGTGGACGTCGCGGGCGAGGATCTCAACCTCGACGCGCTGGCCACGCTGGGCACGCTCGCCGCCTTCATCTCCGAGCGCACCGGCGGCGACGGTCATCAGCCCGGCTGACCCGGCCAGGGGAGAGCGCGAGGTACCGCGAGGCGCGGCCCGAGGCGATCAGCGGCACACGGAACCTTTTCACCCCCCCATGACGGCCACGTACGCTGAGCACGAGATCAACGGATGAAAAGGTTCATTCTCGATGAGTGCTGTCTTCGCGGTTGACGCCTGCCGCACGCCGGTCGGCAAGGTCAAGGGATCGCTGGCGGGCGTGCGGCCCGACCACCTGACGGCCGACGTGATCCGGGCGCTGATCGCGCGCAACTCCTGGCTGGATCCGGCGCAGGTGGACGACGTGTACTGGGGCGCGGCCAACCAGGCGGGCGAGGACAACCGGAACGTGGCGCGAATGGGCGTGCTGCTGGCCGGGCTGCCGGTGCAGATCCCCGGGGCCACGGTGAACCGGCTCTGCGGGTCGGGGATGGAGGCGATCGCCGACGCCGCGCGGGCCATCGCGGCGGGCGAGGCCGACATCTGCCTGGCGGGCGGCACCGAGTCGATGACCCGGGCGCCGTTCGTGCTGCCCCGCGCCGCCGAGCCGTTCCCGCGCGACGCGGGGGTGGCCGACACCCGGCTCGGCTGGCGGCTGGTGAGCCCGCTGATGCAGCAGCTCTACCCGCCGGTCAGCCTCGGCGAGACCGCGGAGAACGTCGCCGAGCGCTACGGCGTGGACCGGGATCGGCAGGACCGGTTCGCGCTGCGTAGCCACGAGCGGGCCGCCCGCGCCGCGGCGGCCGGGGTGCTGGCCGAGGAGATCATCCCGGTCACCACGCCCGGCGGCGAGGTGACCGCCGACGAGGGGATCAGGCCTGACCTGACCCTGGACGACCTCGCGGCCCGCAAGCCCGCCTTCCGCGCCGGCGGGACGGTGACCGGCGGCAACTCCTCGCCGCTCAACGACGGCGCGGCCGGCCTGCTGCTGATGTCCGAGCGGGCGGCGGCCGCGGCCGGGATCCAGCCTCTCGCCAGGTACGCGGGCACCGCCGCGGCCGGGGTGCACCCGGACTTCATGGGCATCGGCCCGGTGCCCGCGACGACCCGGCTGCTGGCCCGGGCCGGCTGGCAGGCGGATGACCTGGGCCTGGTGGAGGTCAACGAGGCCTTCGCCGCGCAGGCCCTCGCGGTCATTGACGAGCTCAAGCTCGATCCCGACCTGGTCAACGTCAACGGCGGCGCGATCGCGATCGGCCATCCGCTCGGCTGCTCGGGCGCCAGGATCACGACCACGCTGCTCCATGAGTTGCGACGGCGCGGGGTGTCGCGGGCCGCCGCCACGATGTGCATCGGCGTCGGACAGGGCATCGCCACGCTGTGGGAGACGGCCTAGCCTGCGGTGACCCGGCCGAAACCGCCGTCATAATCCGGCCGGCGCGCCCGGCGCCTCCTCTATCCCGGGCGTCCCGTCTATCCCGGGCAGCCCTTCCGTTCCGGGTACCGCGTCTGTTCCGGGCGCGCTCTCCGTTCCGCGATCTCGCTCGGTTCCGCGGGCGCCATCTGCTCCCGGTGCGCCGTCTGCCATCGCCACGGGTGGCTCGCCCGCCGCGGCCGGCATGACGATGGTGTCGGCCCCCGTTACCTCCCGCCCACGCCGGGCCACCGCGACGGCAGCCGCCGGGTAGATCAGCACCGACAGCACGCCGGCGCCGACTATGGCCGCCGCGTTGGCCGGCAGCATGACGCCGTCCTGCAGCCCGATCTCGGCGAGCGCGATCAGCAGCGGCATCGTGGTGGCGGTGATGAAGGTCATCTGGACGCGCTGCGACCACGGGAGCGACCTGCGGTAGACGAGGAGAGACGGCAGGCCGCGGACCACGAGCAGCAGGCCCAGGAAGATGAGCAGCCGCAGCGGGTCCTTCGCCACGGCCCGGACATCGAGGGTCATGCCGGACGTGACGAAGAAGATGGGGATGAAGATGCCGTACCCCACGGCGTCGAGCTTCTCCTCGAGCGGATGCACGTCGACGTCTTCCCGGCGCAACCAGGTACGCAGGACCATCCCGGCGAGCACCGCACCCAGGACCACGTCCAGCCCGAACCGTTCGGCGAGGGCCAGCAGCCCCAGCAGCAGCACTACGGACCAGCGCAGCGTGGTCTGCGCGGTGGCGCGCTGGCCCTGCCTGACGATGGCCCGGACCCGCTCGTCGCCGATGATCCGGGGCAGCGTGGTCAGCAGCACCGCCGCCACGGCGATGGCGATCAGCGACCCGATAGCCACGAACTCGTCGCGCTTGGTCAGGAACAGCGAGATCGCGATGATCGGGAACAGCTCTCCGACCGCTCCCGCGGCCAGGATGTAGCGCCCGAACTGCCCGCCGAGCATCTCGTTGTCGCTCAGGATCGGCAGCAGCGTGCCCAGCGCGGTGGTGGTCAGCGCCAGCGCGATCGGGATGAAGTCGCGCACGTATCCGACTTTGGTGAGTCCGGCCACAGCGACCAGCGAGATCGCCGCACTGATCACCCAGCCGATGATGGCCAGCCGGCCCTCATGACGCGGCGAGCAGGCGCAGGTCCAGTTCGTACCCGGCGAGCAGGAACAGGAAGCCGAGCCCTATGTTGGCCAGCAGCTTGACGCTGCTGGTATCGGACAGGCCGAGAACGTGCGGGCCGATCAGGATGCCGCTGAAGATGAGGACGACCACCTGCGGGATGCGCCAGGCCGCTGGAAGCGCCGAGACGAGCATCGGGGCGATAGCGGCCACCAGGGCCACCACCAGCAGGGTCTCCAAGCTACTGGCGTCCAAGATCTACCTTCCGCCCCCCGCGGACACCCGCCGCCGGCCAGACGCGGCTTCCCCGGCTACCCTACTGCGCCCCGTGCCCGGCAGGCTGAGCACGCCACCCCCGTATCCTGGGCGGACCGCGCGCGAATGAGGGGGCCGGCAGGCGTGCAGCGAGGCAGGATGGCGAAGGCAGCGGCGGGCGACGTGGCCGCACGCGACCCGCAAGCGCGGATCGTCACGATCCCGAACGCCATCAGCGTGGCCCGGCTCGCGGGCGTCCCGGTGTTCCTGTGGCTGGTCCTTGGCCTCCGCAGCCAGGCCGGGGACTGGTGGGCCGTGGCGCTGCTGATCGCCGCCGGGCTGTCCGACTGGCTGGACGGCAAGATCGCCCGGGCGCTGAACCAGCAGAGCAGGCTGGGCCAGGTGCTCGACCCGGCCGCGGACCGGCTCTACATCGCGGCCACCGTGATCGCGCTCGCCGTCCGGCAGATCATTCCGTGGTGGCTGGTCGGGCTGCTCGCGGCCCGCGAGGTGCTGATGGCCGTGGTGCTCCTGGTGCTGCGCCGGCACTCCTACGCGGCGCTGCAGGTAAGCTTCGCCGGCAAGACCGCCACGCTGGCCTTGCTCTACGCGTTCCCGCTGCTGTTCCTGGGCTCGCACACGGCCGGCTACTCCGAGACCGCCAGGGTCGTCGGTTGGGCGTTTGCCATCTGGGGAACTGCCCTGTACTGGGTCGCCGCCCTTCTGTACGTGGAGCAGGCACGACGCCTGGTGCGGGGGGATCCGGGGGATCGCCCCCCCGGGGAGATACCGCGAGGGGATCCGGAGGGTCGCCCCCCCGGGCGGGCACTGCGGGGGGAGCCGGGGGAAGACAGGGAGGCTGGACAGCGGTGAAAGCCGTCGTGATGGCAGGCGGCGAAGGCACCCGGTTGCGCCCGATGACCGCCAACCAGCCGAAGCCGATGCTGCCGGTGGTCAACCGGCCGATCATGGAACACGTGCTCCGGCTGCTGCGGCGGCACGGCTTCGACCGGACCGTGGTCACCGTCCAGTTCCTCGCCTCGATGGTGCGCAACTACTTCGGCGACGGCGAGGACTTCGGGATGACCCTCCAGTACGCCACCGAGGAAACCCCGCTCGGCACCGCGGGCAGCGTGAAGAACGCCGAAGACGCGCTCCGGGATGAGCCCTTCCTGGTCATCTCGGGCGACGCGCTCACCGACCTCGACCTGTCCGAGCTGGTCCGCTTCCACAAGGACAACGGCGCGCTGGTCACCGTCGGGCTCACCCGGGTGCCCGACCCGCTCGAGTTCGGGATCATCATCGTGGACGACGACGGCCGGATCCAGCGCTTCCTCGAGAAGCCCACGTGGGGCCAGGTGTTCTCGGACACGGTCAACACCGGCATCTACGTGATGGAGCCCGAGGTGCTCGCCGAGTTCCCGACGGGCGAGGTTACCGACTGGTCCGCCGACGTCTTCCCGCGGCTGCTGGATCGCGGCGCGCCTCTGTACGGCTGGATCGCCGACGGCTACTGGGAGGACGTCGGCACGCAGGCGAGCTACCTGAAGGCCCAGGCCGACGTGCTGGCCGGACGCGTGCAGGCGGAGATCGCCGGGTTCGAGGTATCGCCGGGGGTGTGGGTGGGCGAGGGCGCCGAGGTCGACCCGGACGCCGCGCTGACCGGGCCGCTGGCCATCGGAGACTACGCCAAGATCGAAGGCGGCGCCCGGTTGCGCGAGTTCACCGTGGTGGGCAGCAACGTGGTGGTCAAGGAGGGTGCGTTCCTGCACCGCGCGGTGGTGCACAACAACGTCTACGTCGGGGTGGGCGCCACCCTGCGCGGCTGCGTGATCGGCAAGAACACCGACGTGATGCGGTCGGCCAGGATCGAGGAATCCGCGGTCGTCGGAGACGAGTGCGTGATCGAGCCCGAGGCGTACCTGTCCGCCGGCGTCAAGGTGTACCCGTTCAAGACCATCGAGGCCGGCGCCGTGGTCAACACCAGCGTGATCTGGGAATCCCGCGGGCAGCGGACGCTGTTCGGCCCGCGCGGGGTGTCCGGCCTGGTCAACGTGGAAATCACCCCCGAGCTGTGCGTGCGTCTGGCCAGCGCCTACGCGACGACGCTGCGGAAGGGCACGACCGTCACCACGTCCCGGGACGTGTCCCGCGCCGCGCGGGCGCTCAAGCGCGCGGTGCACGGCGCGCTCAACGCGAGCGCGATCAACGTCGTGGACCTCGAGGCCCAGCCGCTGCCCGTGGCCAGGTTCGAGACGGCCCGCAGCGAGTACAGCGGCGGGATCGCGCTGCGCACCACGCCGGGCGATCCGCAGTCCATCGACATCATCTTCCTGGACTCCGACGGCGCCGACATGTCGCTGACCGCGCAGCGCAGGCTGGAGCGGGTCTTCTCCCGGCAGGAGTACCGGCGCGCGTTCCCCGGCGAGATCGCGGAGCTGACCTACCCGCCGCGCGTGGTCGAGGCGTACACCCACGCGCTGCTGAGCGCCATCGACATGAGCGGCGTCCGTGACGCCGACCTGAAGGTCGTCGCCGACTGCGCCGGCGGGACCGCGTCGCTGGTGCTGCCCGGGCTGCTCGGCCGCATCGGCGTGGACGTCCTGACCGTCAACAACCGGCTGGACGAGGCGTCGCCGACGCAGTCGCTGGCCCAGATCCGCGCCGGGATGCACCGGCTGGCCGAGCTCGTCTCGTCGTCCCGGGCCGACTTCGGCGTCCGGTTCGACCCGGTAGGCGAGCGGATCACCCTCGTCGACGACAAGGGGGCCCTGGTCAGCGACGAGCGGGCGCTGCTCGTCGTGCTGGACCTGGTCGCGGCCGAGCGGCGCAAAGGGCGCGTCGCGCTGCCGGTGACCACCACCAGCGTCGCGGAGCGGGTCTCCCGCTTCCACGGGGTCCAGGTGGACTGGACGCCGACGTCGCTGCACGGCCTCTACGAGGCCACGGCCGCCGAGGACGTCATCTTCGCCGCGGACGGCCGCGGCGGTTTCGTGGTGCCGGAGTTCTCCCGCTCCATCGACGGGATCGCCGCGTTCGCCCGGCTGCTCGGCCTGGTGGCCAGAACCCGGCTGACGCTGAGCCAGATTGACGCCAGGATCCCGGTCGCGCACCTGCTCAAGCGCTCCATGCCGACCCCGTGGGCGGCGAAGGGGAGCGTGATGCGGACCGTGGTGGAGGCGGCCGGGGAGCGCAAGGTCGACACCACGGACGGGGTGCGCGTGGAAGAGGGCGACGGAGGCTGGGTCCTGGTCCTGCCGGACCCGTCGGACGCCGTCACCCACCTGTGGGCCGAGGGTAGCGACGGCGACTCGGCGCAGGCCCTCCTGGACGAATGGGCCGCGGTCGTCGCCGGCGCCGGGCGCTGAGCCGGATCGCCGCGCACGGCCCCGTCCCGGCGACCGCCTGAGCCCCCGCAGAGTGCCCGCGCGAAGGCCTCCTGGCGTGAGAGAATCGCGGAATTGCCGGTAACAACGGGGGGGCGGAGGTGCGCCAGGATGTGGCGGAGGCGTCGCGAGAAGGCGCGCGCAGGAGCCGCCCGGACTGACGCTACCGCCCCGGGCGGCGCCTGGAGGCGGCGCGCGTGGCGCATGGACCGGCGCGGCACGGCGCGGGTAGCGTTGTCCTCACCAGCGGAATTCTCACGGCGAACCACCCAGGACCAGCGGGCCGACATGATTCCCGCCCAGGCGGCATGGCCGGCGAAGGGGAGGCTAGGCAGGGACATGGCCAGCGTGTACTGCATCAGATGCGGTCAGGAAAACCCTGAAGGAGCGCGCTTCTGCTCGCAGTGCGGCAATCCGCTCGCTCGCGGTTCTGGCGAAGGGGCGACGGAGACCACGTCCATCATTTCTGTCGGCGGCACCGACCAGGGCGACGCGGAGTTTGGCGACGATTCGGTCGCCGACGCCGCCACCGTCGACACCCTGCCCCCCGGGCACAGCCCTGCTCGTCGTGCAGCGCGGGCCGAACGCGGGGAGCAGGTTCCTCCTGGACAGCGACCTGACGCTGGTCGGCCGGCATCCGGACAGCGACATCTTCCTGGACGACGTGACGGTCTCGCGGCGGCACGCCGAGTTCTACCGTTCGGGCAGCCGCTTCACGGTCCGCGACGTAGGCAGCCTGAACGGCACCTACGTCAACCGGGAGCGGATCGAAGAGGCGGACCTGACCGGCGGTGACGAGGTCCAGGTGGGCAAGTTCCGCCTGGTGTTCCTTCTCGGCCCGCGTTCGCAGGCGGAGCTTGGCGGCGGAGGCGCGCAGGTCGGGGGATGAGCGCACAGCCTGCCCGCGCGTACCTCGGCATCGGCGAGGTACTGGCCCGCCTCCGTGCGGAGTTTCCTGACGTCAGCGTGTCCAAGATCAGGTTCCTGGAGTCCGAGGGGCTGATCGAGCCCGCGCGCTCGCCGTCCAACTACCGCATGTTCGACGCCGAGGACATCGAGCGGCTCCGGTACATCCTGACCGTCCAGCGGGACCAGTACCTGCCGCTGCGGGTGATCAAGGAACGGCTCGTGCCCCCGCCGGCCGGATGCCCCAGGGGCGGTCGGCGCCGCGACCGGTCCGGCCGACGGCCAGCCCGCCCCGGCGGACGCCCCGGACGGCGGCCCGCTGAGCCGCCGCCAGCTCCTCGCCGAGGCCGGGATCGACGAGCAGCAACTCGCCGAGCTCGAGACGTTCGGGCTGGTCCGCCGGTTCGGCAGGATGTACGGCCGGGACGCGCTGGCGGTGGCATCCGCCGCGGCCGCGCTGGGGACGTACGGCGTGGAGGCGCGGCATCTGCGGGCCGTCCGGGCGGCGGTGGAGCGCGAGATCTCGTTCATCGAGCAGGTGGTCGCGCCGACGCTGCGGCAGCGCAATCCGGAGGCCATCCAGCACGCCGGGCGGACGGCGCGGGAGATAGCGGCGCTGACCAGGCGGCTGCACAGCGCGCTGGTCGAGGCCGCCCTGGCCGAGGCCGGGTTTTCCGGCGACGGCCTGGCCCGGCCGCCGGCCGGGTGTAACCCTCCCGCAGGAGAGACCAGTGCCTGATATCGCCCCGCGAAACCGCGCCCGCAACCGGACCTTGCCGGCCGTTGCGATCGGGGCGCGGGCGGGCACGCTCCGCCAGCGGGTGTACGTTGACAAAGGGAGTGGCCTTTGACCAGGGTCCGGAAGTAAGGCAGCGCGCCAGGCGCACGTGAGGACGGAGCCGCCGTGAGGCAGATGGAGGTCGTAGGCGTCCGGGTCGAGATGCCCACGAACCAGCCCATCGTCCTGCTGAAAGAAACGCAGGGGGAGAGGTACTTGCCGATATGGATCGGCCCGATGGAGGCGACGGCCATCGCCTACGCCCAGCAGGGTCTCGTGCCGGTGCGGCCGCTGACCCATGACCTGATGCGGGACATCCTTGAGGCCCTGGACGTTCAGCTGCGGACGGTGAACATCACCGCGCTGCGGAATGGTACGTTCTACGCCGACTTGATCTTCTCGAACGGCAAGGAGGTCAGCGCGAGGCCGTCAGACTCGATCGCCCTGGCGCTGAGGACCGGCGCGACGATCTTCGCGGCGGACGAGATTCTCGAGGAAGCCGGGATCGCGATCCCTGACGAGCAAGAGGATGAGGTAGAGAAGTTCCGTGAGTTCCTCGACACGATCACTCCCGAGGACTTCGGCCGCGCGACCTGAGCAGGCGATCTCGGGGGCACCCGGGTAAGCCGGGGGACAACGGTTTGTCGTGACTCCTGATGAACCTCTTTCATCCTCCCGCCGTGTGCGCGTGCTCAGACTGGAGATAGACGGATGAAAGAGGTCCCCTGTTACCGCGACGCGCCGCGGGGGATCGTTGACGACCTCGCCGCGGCCGGCCTACGGTTCGAGACGAGTACCCGGGGACTTCTGGTCCCGGGCCGGAGGTGCGCGTGGCGGTGATCAAGGGCAAGGGCCAGCCGGCCAGCGTGCGCGACGGTGCGGCCCGCCGCGCAGGCGCCAGCCGCGCGAGCCTGCCCCCCGCCGACGGGCAGGGCCTGCTGTTCGGCGAGGAGCCGGCGGCGAGCCCCGAGGACGTCGGCTACCGGGGCCCGACCGCCGCGGTCGCGGCCGGGATCACCTACCGCCAGCTGGACTACTGGGCCAGGACCGGGCTGGTTGAGCCGAGCGTGCGCGCCGCCAGCGGCTCCGGAACGCAGCGGCTCTACGGATTCCGGGACATCCTGGCCCTCAAGATCGTGAAGCGGCTGCTCGACGCCGGGATCTCGCTGCAGCAGATCAGGATCGCCGTGGCCTACCTGAGCGAGCAGGGCAGCAGCGACGTGACGCAGATCACGCTGATGAGCGACGGCGCGACCGTCTACGCGTGCACGTCCGCCGACGAGGTGGTGGACCTGCTGCAGGGCGGCCAGGGGGTGTTCGGCATCGCGCTGGGCCGGGTCTGCCAGGAGGTCGAGGGCACCCTGGCTGACCTTCCCGCGGAGCGGGCCGAGGGCTCCGGCCCCCCGGGGGCCGGCGGCGACCAGCCTGGCGAGCCGGGCGTGGGCCCGGACGAGCTGGCCCGCCGTCGCGCGCGTCGCACCGGCTAGCCCCCGGGCTGTCTTGCCGCAGCCGCGGCCGCCTGGCCCTGAGCTTCCGCGCCCCGGACGGCCGCGTCCCACCCCGTGGTGGCGGACGCCGCCATAGCCCGCACCCCGGCGATGAACAGGTCGATCCCGAAGCGGTAGTGGAAGTCCTGGTCATCCGCGGCGCAGGCGGTCATCGGGGCGGCCGCCTCCACCAGGCGCGGGTAGCGACCGGGCGGCAGCAGGGCTAGCCGGGCCTGACTGCTCCGGCAAGGGCCAGCCGGCCGAGCCACTTACGGACCGTTATGGCTTGTTATCGTGGCCGGCGTGGCAGCGACCATAACCGTGCGCGACCTGCGGAAGTCGTACGGGCCCGTCCGGGCCGTCGATGGGGTCAGCTTCGAGGTACGGCGCGGCGAGTTCTTCGGGATCCTGGGGCCCAACGGGGCCGGCAAGACCACCACGCTGGAGATCGTCGAGGGCCTGCGCCAGGCCGACAGCGGCGAGGTGACCGTGCTGGGCCTGCCCGGCCTGGCCGCGCAACCCGGCGCTGCTGCCGAGGATCGGCGTCCAGCTGCAGGCGTCGTCGTTCTTCGAGCGGCTCACCGCCCGGGAGCAGCTGCACACGTTCGCCTCCCTGTACCGGGTCCCGGCGCGGCGGGCGGACGAGATGCTCGGCGTGGTGGGCCTGGCCGACCAGGCGGCCACTCGCACCGAGAAGCTGTCCGGCGGCCAGGCGCAGCGGCTGTCGATCGCATGCGCCCTGGTCCACGACCCGGAGGTGCTGTTCCTCGACGAGCCGACCGGGGCGCTCGACCCGCAGGCCCGGCGGAACCTCTGGGACCTGCTCCGGCAGATCAGCGCCGAGGGCCGCACGGTGGTGCTGACCACGCATCACATGGACGAGGCGGAGACTCTCTGTGACCGGGTGGCGATCATGGATCACGGCCGGATACTGGAGGAGGGCCCGCCAGGCCGCCCTGGTCCGGCAGCTGGACCAGCCGCTACGGGTGAGCGTGACATCCGGGCAGCTGCCGGCCGACGCCGCCCGGGCCCTGGCCGGCCGGGCCGGGACGCCCCCGGAGGCCGTGACCGACGACGGGGTGTCGCTGAGCATCGCCACCCGGGATCCCGCCGCGGTGCTCGCCGGGCTCGCCGAGCGCGACGCGCTGACGGGCCTGCGCGTGTCCGGCGCCACGCTGGAGGACGTGTTCCTGCAGCTCACCGGGCGGGAGTACCGCGCGTGACCGGGCTGCGCAGCCTGTCGGCGGCCATGTTCCGCGGCTTCGTCCGGGACCGGGTGGCGCTGGTGTTCACGATCCTGATCCCGGTGCTGTTCCTGCTGCTGTTCGGCTCGATCTACAAGACCACCAGCGCGCCGAGAGTGAGCGTGGTCGAGGTGGGCCGGGTCAGCCTGCTTGACCAGGCGGCCGCGGGCAGCCATGGCCAGCTGGCCAAGGTGATGAGCATCACCCGGACCGGCAGCCTGGCCGCGGCGCTCGAGGACGTCCGCAAGGGCACCGACGACGCCGCGGTGTTCCAGCAGGGCCGCACCGTGGTGCTGCGCTACTCGATCGCCGACCAGGTCACCGCGGGCGTGGTGCAGGCCGTGTTCGCCTCGATCGTGCAGCAGGCCAACCAGGCAGCGACCGGCCGGCCGCCCGCCTACCAGCTGACCGCGGCGCAGGTCGAGGACAAGTCGCTGAAGCCGATCCAGTACGTCGCGCCGGGCCTGCTCGGCTGGGCGATCGCGTCGGGCGCCACGTTCGGCGCGGCGATCACGCTGGTGAGCTGGCGGGAGACCAAGCTGCTCCGGCGGCTGCGCCTCTCGCCGGTCAGCACCGCGTCGGTGGTCACCGCCCGGATCGGGGTGAGCGTCGTCGTGGCGCTCGTCCAGCTGGCCGCGTTCCTGGCCATCGCGACCACCCCGTACTTCGGGCTGAAGCTCACCGCGTCCTGGTGGATGGCGATCCCGGTGGTGCTCGTCGGGACGCTGGCGTTCATGTCGATCGGCCTGCTCGCCGGGGCGATCGCGAAGACCCAGCAGGCGGCGACGGCCATCGCCAACCTGGTGATCCTGCCGATGGCGTTCCTCGGCGGCGCGTTCATCCCGCTGGACTACGCGCCGGCCTGGATCCGCCAGGTTTCCTACGTGATGCCGCTGCGCTACCTGGTCACGGGAATGCAGAACGTGATGGCGCGCGGCGAGGGCCCGGCCTCGGCGCTGCCGGCCATCGGCGTCATGCTAGCCCTGGCCGGCGTGCTGACGCTGATCGCCGTCCGGGTGTTCCGCTGGGACGACGTCTGACGTTGACGGTTCAGATTTGCCCGGCTATCACCGGCAGGACCTGAGCCGCGAGCGCTCCTTCCGGAGCTGTCGGGCCACCGCGTCCCGGCCAGGAATCCTGATCATGGAGCGCCTCGGTTACCTGCAGCCGGCGCCCCGGGAAGGTAGGCTCGGGTGCGCTGACGACACCGCCCGGGAGAGTTCCCGCGCAGCCAGCCGCGGGCGCCGAAGGGGCAACTTCCCCGGAACCTCTCAGGCATCAGGGACCGGGCGGGACAAGCGGCTCTGGACCCGCGCGGACGCGGCGACAGAGGGGGACTCCGGAAACATCATCTGGCCGCCCGCGCACTGGGCGGGCCAGCAGGGAGGCTCCCATGAACTTCGCGCAGCGTCACATCGGGCCATCTGATGACGATCAGGCTCACATGCTGAAGACCGTCGGCCACGCCTCGCTCGACGAGCTGACCTCGGCCGCGCTGCCCGCCGCGCTGGCCGACCACGCGCTGAGCCTGCCCGGGCCGCTGACCGAGGACCAGGCGCTCGCCGAGCTGCGCCGCCTGGCCGGCCGCAATCAGGTGCTCACCTCGATGATCGGCCTGGGCTACTACGGCACGGTGACCCCCGCGGTGATCCGCCGCAACGTGCTGGAGAACCCGGCCTGGTACACCGCGTACACGCCGTACCAGCCGGAGATCTCCCAGGGCCGCCTGGAGGCGCTGCTCAACTTCCAGACCGTGGTCGAGGACCTGACCGGGCTGCCGGTGGCGGGCGCGTCCATGCTGGACGAGGCGACCGCGGCCGCGGAGGCGATGACCATGGCCCGGCGCGTGACCGGGAAGGGCCGGATCTTCCTGGCCGACGCCGACTGCCTGCCGCAGACGCTGGCGGTCCTGGCCACCCGGGCCGAGCCGCTGGGCATCGAGCTGGTCACCGGCGAGATCACCCCGGAGCTGATCGCTGCGCAGCCGGACGGCGAGCTGTTCGGGGTGCTGCTGCAGTACCCGGGCGCCAGCGGCGCGGTCCGTGACGTGGCACCCGCGGTCGGGGCGGCCCGCGCCCGCGGGGCCCTGACCGCGGTCGCCGCCGACCTGCTGGCGCTGACGCTGCTGACGCCGCCCGGCGAGCTCGGCGCCGACATCGCGGTCGGCAGCACGCAGCGGTTCGGCGTGCCGATGGGCTTCGGCGGGCCGCACGCGGGCTACATCTGCGTCCGCGACGCGATCAAGCGCCAGCTGCCGGGGCGGCTGGTCGGCGTGTCGGTCGACGCGGACGGCCACCCGGCGTACCGGCTCGCGTTGCAGGCCCGTGAACAGCACATCCGCCGGGAGAAGGCGACCAGCAACATCTGCACGGCGCAGGTCCTGCTGGCGGTGGTCGCGGCGATGTACGCGGCCTACCACGGGCCGGACGGGCTCGCCGCGATCGCGCGCCGCGTGCACCGGCGCGCCGCGGTCCTCGCCCGCACGCTCGAGTACAACGGATTCGCAACGGGCAGCCACGGCTTCTTCGACACCGTCCGGGTGCTCATCCCCGGGGGCGCCGCCGAAGCGGCGGCCCGGGCCCGCGCGGCCGGCTACAACCTGTACCAGGACGGGCCGGACGCGGTGCAGGTCGCCTGCGACGAGACCACGACCGAGGCGCAGCTGCGCGAGGTGGCGGCGGCGCTGGCCGGGCGCGACGTCAAGCTCGCGGCCGATGCCCCGGACATGCTGCCCGCCGGGCTGCGGCGGCGCAGCGAGTTCCTCACCCACCCGGTGTTCCACGCCCATCGCAGCGAGACCTCGATGCTGCGGTACCTGCGGCGGCTGGCCGACTTCGACATCGCGCTCGACCGGTCGATGATCCCGCTCGGCTCGTGCACGATGAAGCTGAACGCGGCCGCCGAGATGGAGCCGATCAGCTGGCCGGAGTTCGCCCAGCTGCACCCGTTCGCCCCGGCCGAGCAGGCCGCGGGCTACCTGGAGCTGATCCGCGGCCTGGAGGACGCCCTGGCCGAGATCACCGGGTACGACGCGGTGTCGCTGCAGCCCAACGCCGGGTCCCAGGGCGAGCTGTCGGGGCTGCTCGCGATCCGGCACTACCACGCCTCCCGGGGCGAGCCCGGGCGCGACGTGTGCCTGATCCCGGAGTCCGCCCACGGCACGAACGCGGCCAGCGCCGTGCTCGCCGGGCTGCGCGTGGCCGTGGTCAAGACCGGC
Organism: uncultured Actinomycetota bacterium; assembly: GCA_963834695.1. GTDB lineage: Bacteria > Actinomycetota > Actinomycetes > Streptosporangiales > Streptosporangiaceae > JASHPR01. The sequence goes on along the minus strand of CAWIDQ010000027.1, from coordinate 58,002 downwards.
TCGGACGGCGCCATCGACGTCGGCGACCTGCGCGCCAAGCTGGACGCGCACGCCGGCAGCGTCGCCGCGATCATGCTGACGTACCCGTCCACCAACGGCGTGTTCGAGGAGACCATCGGCCAGGTGTGCGCGGAGGTGCACGCGGCCGGCGGGCAGGTGTACGTGGACGGGGCGAACCTGAACGCGCTGGTCGGGCTGGCCCGGCCCGGCACGTTCGGCGCCGACGTGTCGCACCTGAACCTGCACAAGACGTTCTGCATCCCGCACGGCGGCGGCGGCCCCGGCGTCGGCCCGGTCGCGGTCCGGGGACACCTCGCGGAGTTCCTGCCCACCCCGTTCGTGCCCGGCCGCCCGATCGGTCCGGCGGGCCCGGTGGCGGCCGCCCCGTACGGCTCGGCCGGAATCCTGCCGATCTCCTGGGCCTACATCCGGATGATGGGGGCCGAGGGCCTGCGCCGCGCCACCGGCGTCGCCATCCTGTCCGCCAACTACGTGGCCCGCCGCCTGGACCCGCACTTCCCGGTGCTGTATACCGGGCGCGACGGGCTGGTGGCCCACGAGTGCATCCTCGACCTGCGGCCGCTGGCCAGCCAGACCGGGATCACCGCCGAGGACGTGGCCAAGCGGCTGATCGATTACGGCTTCCACGCGCCCACGATGTCGTTCCCGGTGGCCGGCACGCTGATGGTAGAGCCGACCGAAAGCGAGGACCTGGCCGAGCTGGACCGGTTCTGCGACGCCATGATCGCGATCAGGAAGGAGATCGCGAAGGTCGCCTCGGGCGAGTTCGACCCCCGGGACAACCCGCTGAAGAACGCCCCGCACACGGCCAGCATGCTGATGTCCGCCGACTGGGCGCACTCCTACGAGCGCGCCGAGGCGGCGTATCCGGTGCCGGGCGACCGCCGGGCCAAGTACTGGCCCCCGGTGCGGCGGATCGACCAGGCCTACGGCGACCGGAACCTGATGTGCGCCTGCCCGTCGCCGGCGGCGTTCGAGGACTGACAGGAGGCTGGGATGAAGGTGATCGGCGGGGCCGGGCGGTTCACGGCGCCGGACGGGCGGGACCCGAACCACTGGGTCGAGCAGTTTCGGGTGGCCGACCTGAGCGTCGGCACCTACTCGATCCCGGCCGGGGGCGTCGACGACCAGGAGCCGCACACCGAGGACGAGATCTACGTGGTGACCGCGGGCCGCGCGGTGCTGCGGGCCGGCGGGGACAGCGCTCCCGTGGGCGCTGGATCGGTCGTCTTCGTGGCCGCCGGCGAGGAGCACCGGTTCACGGACGTCACCGAGGACCTGGCCGCCTTCGTGGTGTTCGCGCCCGCCGAGGGCGCCCGAAGCCCCGGGAGTTCGTAACCGCGTGGGCCCGTCGGCGCCGGATCTGCCGTTGCTGATGGCTGATCGGGCAGACTGAAAGGTCCACTGGGTAGCCACCAGCACCGGGCCTTGGAGCGGGGCATGCGGAGACGTCCATGACCGATCTCGGGCTCACGCTGCTCATCGGGGCCGCGGTGGTGCTCGCCGCGATCATGGCGGCCCGGCTCGCGCACGGGATCGGCCTGCCGGGCCTGCTCGTCTTCCTCGGCCTCGGCCTCGCGCTCGGCGACGCCGGGCTCGGCATCCGGTTCGACAACGCTCCGCTGGCGCAGGCCCTGGGGCTCAGCGCGCTCGTGCTGATCCTGGCCGAGGGCGGCCTGACCACCAACTGGGCGCACGCCCGCGCCGCCGCGCCCGCCGCGCTCAGCCTGGCCACGGTGGGGGAGGTGGCGAGCATCGTGGTCGTCGCGGTACTCACCCGCTGGCTGCTGCACCTGGCCTGGCGGGACGCCCTGCTGCTGGGCGCGGTGCTCGCCCCGACCGACGCCGCCGCGGTCTTCTCCGTGCTGCGCAAGCTGCCGCTGCCGCCCCGGCTGTCCGGGATGCTCGAGGGGGAGTCCGGGCTCAACGACGCGCCCGCGGTGCTCGCGGTGACCATGCTCAGCGAGGCTGGCCAGCACGCGGCCTCGCCCGCGCTGATCGCCGGGCAGGTGGCCTATGAGCTGGCGGTCGGCGCCGCGATCGGGCTGGCCGCGGGGATGCTGGGCGCGCTCGCGCTGCGGCGGATGGCCCTGCCCGCCTCCGGCCTGTACCCGATCGCGATCCTGGCGCTGATCGTCGCGGCCTACGGGGCGGCGTCCGTGGCCCACGCAAGCGGCTTCCTGGCCGTCTACGTCTCCGCGCTCGTGCTCGGCAACGCCCGGCTGCCGCACGGCCCGGCCATCCGCGGGTTCGCCGAGGGAGTCGCGTGGCTCGCCCAGATCGGGCTGTTCGTGATGCTCGGGCTGCTCGCCTCCCCGGTCCGGCTGCCCGGCCAGATCCTGCCCGCGGTCGCCGCCGCGGCCGCGCTCATGTTGGTGGCCCGGCCGGTATCGGTCGTCGTGGCGACGCTGCCGCTGCGGGTGCCCTGGCGCCAGCAGGCCTTCCTGTCCTGGGCCGGGCTGCGCGGCGCGGTCCCGATCGTGCTGGCCACGATCCCGATGAACGCCCGCGTGCCGGGCGCCACCCGGCTGTTCGACGTGGTGTTCATCGTGGTCACGATCAACGTCGCGCTGCAGGGCACCACGCTGCCGTTCGCCGCCCGTCGGCTGCGGGTGATCACTCCTGCGGAACCGCTCGACGTCGCGGTCGAGGCGGCGCCGCTGGAGGCGCTGCACGCCGACCTGCTCCAGGCACAGATCCCGCCCGACTCCCGGCTGCACGGCGTGGAGATCTTCGAGCTCCGGCTGCCGGCCCAGGCGAACCTGGCCCTCATCGTCCGGGACGGGAAGGGGTTCGTCCCGGGGCCCACCACCACGCTGCGGGTCGGCGACCGGCTGCTCATCGTGGCCTCCGCCGCGGTGCGGGAACAGACCGAGCGGCGGCTACGCGCGGTCGGCCGGGCCGGCAAGCTCGCCGGCTGGCTCGGCGAGCACGGCTTGTGACCCCGCGCCCGGCCCGGCCCCGCGACGCGTCCTGCTAGCCCGGCCGGCCCGCCGGGATCGTACGCCCCTTCCACTCCCCGCCGCGGCCGACGTGATAGCGGCGGGCCGAGTCGGCGGTCATCGCCGCGTACATGACGGCGACCAGCGGCAGGACGGGCGCCCGCCAGGGCGAGAGCCGGTACAGCCGCAGCATGGGGACGTAGCTGACCGACATGATCGCCCAGCCGGCGAGCCCGGCCGCAGCCAGCCAGTCGGCGCCGCCGCCGCCGCCCGCGGCGAGCCAGCCCAGCCCGCCGAGCGCGGCGGCCGGCGGCAGGGCGTAGAGCCACAACAGGCCCGCCAGCGTGCCGGCCAGCAGCATCGGCGAGTACCGCAGCTGGGTGTAGGCGCTGCGGGCGATCATGTCCCACAGGCCCGACAGGCGCGGATACGGCCTGCGGCTGGTGACGTCCGTGGTGAGCCCGAGCCAGCAGCGGACCGGCGCGGGCGGGTGCTTCAGCAGCCGGCCGAGCGCCACGTCGTCGATGCGGGCGCCGCGGATGCGCTCCAGCCCGCCCGCGGCCTCCAGCGCGCTCCGGCGCACCAGCATGCAGCCGCCCGCAGCCGCCGCGGTGCGCCCGCCGGGCCGGTTGACCCGGCGGAACGGGTACAGCTGGGCGAAGAAGTAGACGAACGCGGGGACCAGCAGCCGCTCCCACGACGTCTCCGCCCGCAGCAGCGCCATCTGCGACACCATCGCGCGATCGTCGGCCTCGGCCGCCCGCACCAGCGCGGCGACGACTCCGGGCGCGTAGCCGATGTCGGCGTCCGTGAACAGGATGTACGCGGCGCCGCCCGCGGCGCGCAGCCCCTGCTGCATGGCCCAGACCTTGCCGGCCCAGCCGGGCGGGGTGGGGCGGCCGGAGACCACGCGCAGCCGCGGGGACACAGTGCTCCCCGGAGACGCCCTGGACCCCGATGGCCCGCAACCCCCCGCGATGCCCGCGATGCGGCCCAGGTACGCGGCGACCCCGGGCGTGCCGTCTGAGCTGTCGTCGTCGACGAGCACCACGGCGAAGGCGCCCGGGTAGTCCTGCGCGAGCAGCGTCGGCAGCGTGCCCGGGAGCACCGTGGCCTCGTTCCTGGCGGGCACGACCGCGGCCACGCTGGGCCACGAGCGCGGGCTGTCGCCCGAGGGGGGCAGCCGCTGATCGGTGCGCCAGTAGCCGCCCCGGCCGGCCAGCAGGTACCCCCACGCGATCACGGCGAGCGAGCAGGCAATGGCGGCGACGGGCACCGGCACAGCCTGGCATACGCCGAACCGGGAGCACGCCACGGGCGTGATGAGGACGGCCGGCGGCGCAGTCGCGCATAGAGTTGCTGCGTGGCAGATCCGCTCGCCTACCGGCCCGCCCCCGGCTCGGTTCCCGAATCACCCGGGGTCTACCGGTTCTGTGACGAGCGCGGCCGGGTGATCTACGTCGGGAAGGCCAAGAACCTGCGGTCCCGGCTGAACTCTTATTTCGCCGACTTCGCCGGGCTGCATCCCCGGACCCAGTCCATGCTGCGGTCAGCGGCGGCGGTCAACTGGACGGTAGTCACCACCGAGGTGGAGGCGCTCCAGCTGGAGTACTCCTGGATCAAGGAATTCGATCCCCGGTTCAACGTCCGGTACCGCGACGACAAGAGCTATCCGTACCTCGCCGTGACCATGGACGAGGAATACCCCAGGGTCATGGTGATGCGGGGTGCGCGCCGGCGCGGGGTGCGGTACTTCGGCCCGTACTCGCACGCCTGGGCGATCCGGGAGACCGTGGATACGCTGCTGCGGGTGTTCCCGGTCCGGACCTGCTCGGCCGGGGTGTTCAAGCGGGCGGGCCAGATCGGCCGCCCGTGCCTGCTCGGCTACATCGGCAAGTGCTCCGCGCCGTGCGTGGGCCGGGTCGATGCCGCGGCGCACCGGGCCCTGGCCGAGGAGTTCTGCGACTTCATGGCCGGGCAGACCGGGAAGTTCATCCGGCGGCTCGAGAACGAGATGCGCCGCGCCGCCGACGCCGAGGAGTACGAGCGGGCCGCGCGCCTGCGCGACGACATCCAGGCCCTGAACCGGGCCCTGGAGAAGCAGGCGGTGGTGCTCGGCGGCGGCACCGACTGCGATGTGATCGCGCTGGCCGAAGACCAGCTGGAGGCGGCCGTCCAGGTCTTCTACGTGCGCGGCGGGCGGGTACGCGGCCAGCGCGGCTGGGTGGTCGACAAGGTCGAGGAGATCACCACGGGCGAGCTGGTCGAGCAGTTCCTCGGCCAGGTCTACGGCGAAGACCCGGTGGCCGGGGAGACCGGCGGCGAGGCGGGGGAGGCCGCCGGGCGCGCCCAGCGCGGGGGCCAGCGGCGGGCGATCGGCGACCCGCGGCGGCCGGACGCGCCGGTGCCCCGCGAGGTGCTGGTGCCGGTACTGCCCCCCGGCGCCGCGGCGGTCGAGGAATGGCTGGGGGAGCGGCGCGGCGGCCGGGTCACCCTCCGGGTCCCCCGGCGCGGAGACAAGAAGGCGCTGCTGGAGACCGTCGCGAGGAACGCGGCGGAGTCCCTGGCGCTGCACAAGACCAAGCGCGCCAGCGACCTGACCACCCGCAGCCGGGCGCTGAACGAGATCCAGGACGCCCTCGGGCTCGACGAGGCGCCGCTGCGGATCGAGTGCTACGACGTGTCGAACCTGCAGGGGACGCACGTCGTGGCGTCCATGGTCGTTTTTGAGGATGGCCTGGCGCGCAAGTCCGAGTACCGCAGGTTCAGCATCCGCGGCCTGGACGGCACCGACGACGTGGCCTCCATCCATGAGGTCGTCTCCCGCAGGTTCCGGCGCTACCTGGAGGAACGCGAGGCCACGGGTGAGCTCGACGTCCTCGGCGATCCGTCCGCCCAGGAGCCGGAAGGGCGGGGCGAGCCGACGCGGCGCAAGTTCGCCTACCCGCCGAACCTCGTGGTCATCGACGGCGGGCCCGCCCAGGTAGCCGCGGCGGCCCGGGCGCTGGACGAGCTCGGCATCGACGACGTCTCGGTCTGCGGCCTGGCCAAGCGCCTGGAGGAGGTCTGGCTGCCCGGCGAGGACAGCCCGGTCATCCTGCCGCGGACCAGCGAGGGTCTTTACCTGCTGCAGCGCGTGCGGGACGAGGCCCACCGGTTCGCGATCACCTATCACCGGAAGAAGAGGTCCGCGGCGCTCACGACCAGCGAACTCGACGCCGTTCCCGGGCTCGGTCCGGCCCGCAAGGCCACGCTGCTCCGGCATTTCGGTTCCGTCCGGCGGATCGCGGGAGCTAGCGTGGCTGAGATAGCCGACCTGCCTGGCATCGGGCCGCGCATCGCGGAGACGGTCGCGGCGGCCCTGCACCCGGGGGAACCAGACAGCCCCGGGCCCGCGACAGGCAACGGGGGAGGTTCGCCATGAGGCCGGAAAGCTCCGCAGAGCCGGAGCACACCGTCCCGGAGATCGTCATCATCACCGGAATGTCCGGAGCAGGCCGCAGCACTGCGGCGAAGTCGCTCGAGGACCTTGACTGGTTCGTGGCCGACAACCTGCCGCCGGACCTGCTGCCGACCATGCTGGACCTCGCCCGGCGCTCCAGCGGCGCGGTGCCGCGGCTCGCGGCCGTGGTCGACGTGCGCAGCCGCGCGTTCTCCACCGACCTCAAGTCGGTCGTCGGCGATCTCGAAGCCCGGGGCACCCGGCCCTATGTCGTGTTCCTGGAGGCCAGCGACGAAACCCTGGTCCGCAGGTTCGAGAGCGTCCGCCGCCCGCATCCGCTGCAGGAGGACGGCCGGGTGGTCGACGGCATCGCGGCCGAGCGGGAACTGCTGCAGGAGGTCCGCGGCGAGGCCGACCTCGTGCTGGACAGCTCCCGGCTCAACGTGCATCAGCTGCGGGCCCGGATGCGCGACACCTTCGGCGGCGACGTGGAGACCGCGCTGCGCGTGAACATCGTGTCGTTCGGATTCAAGTACGGCCTGCCCGTCGACGCCGACATGGTGGCGGACTGCAGGTTCCTGCCGAACCCCCGCTGGGTAGACGACCTCGCCCCGCTGACCGGACAGGATCAGGATGTCCGGGACTATGTTCTCGGCCAGCCGGGGGCGGCGGAATTCCTCGACTCCTACGTCGAGTCGGTACGGGTGACGCTGGCCGGCTTCCAGCGTGAGGGAAAGCACTTCGTGATGCTGGCCGTAGGCTGCACCGGCGGCAAGCACCGTAGCGTGGTGATGGCCGAGGAGATCGCCGGCCGCTGGCCGGCTCCTCGGCAGCCATCCGGGTCGTGCACCGGGATCTCGGGCGCGAATGAGGGACGCGATGGGAGAGCGCACGGTCCCCGTGCCGGGGAACCCTGCGCCCGAAAGCACCGGTCCCCAGGCGCTGGCGGCAGCCCACGCCGGACGCCCGCTGAGCCGCAAGGTGGTCGCGTTCGGCGGGGGGCATGGCCTGTTCGCCTCGCTGTCCGCCTTGCGCCGGGTCACCCGCCAGCTGACCGCCGTGGTGACGGTGGCCGACGACGGCGGCTCCAGCGGCAGGCTGCGCAGGCAGTTCGGGGTACTGCCGCCGGGAGACCTGCGAATGGCGCTGGCCGCGCTGTGCGGCGACGATGCGTGGGGCACGACCTGGAGCCAGGTCGTGCAGCACCGGTTCACCGGGGAGGCCGAGCTCGGCGGGCACGCGGTGGGCAACCTGCTGATCGTCGCGCTCTGGGAGCTCCTCGGGGACACGGTGCAGGGCCTGGACTGGGTCGGCCGGCTGCTCGGGGCGCACGGCCGGGTGCTGCCGATGGCGTCGGTCCCGCTCGATCTCGCCGCCGAGGTCGAGGGCGCCGACCCGGCCCGCCCGTACGAGATGAGCACGGTCCGGGGCCAGGCCGCCTGCGCGATGACGACCGGACGGGTACGGTCGATCTCGCTGGTGCCCGCGGACCCGCCCGCGTGTCCCGAGGCGGTGGCCGCGGTCGGGGCGGCGGACTGGGTGGTGCTGGGGCCCGGGTCCTGGTTCACCAGCGTGCTGCCGCACCTGCTGGTGCCCGGGCTGGCCGAGGCGCTGGTGACCACGACGGCGCGCAGGCTGGTCGCGCTGAATCTCGCGCCGCAGCCGGGCGAGACCGAAGGGTTCTCGCCGCACACGCACCTGGAGGTGCTGGCCGACCACGCCCCGGAGCTGACCATTGACGTGGTGCTCGCCGACCGTGGCGCGGCCAGCGCCGCCGTGGCCGAATTGGAAAAGGCGGCCGCCATTCTCGGCGCCAGGCTCGTGCTGGCCGACCTGGCCATGCGGGACGGAACGCCGCGCCACGATCCGCGACTGCTGGCTGGCGCATTCGCGCAGATTTTCGAGGGGGAGTGACGCCGATGGCTATGACCGGTCTGGTCAAGGACGAGCTGAGCCGGATCACCGTTCTCAAGCCGTGCTGCCGGAAGGCTGAGGTATCCACGCTGCTGCGCTTCGCGGGCGGGCTGCACCTGGCCGCGGGCCGGATCGTGGTCGAGGCCGAGCTCGACACCGGCGCGGCGGCCCGCAGGCTCCGCAAGGACGTGGCCGAGGTATTCGGCCATTCCTCGGAGCTGATCGTGCTGGCCCCCAGCGGCCTGCGCAAGGGCAACCGCTACGTGGTCCGGGTGCACAAGGACGGCGAGAGCCTGGCCCGCCAGACCGGGCTCGTGGACAGTCACGGCCGGCCGGTCCGCGGGCTGCCGCGGCAGGTGGTGTCCGGCACGACCTGCGACTGCGAGTCCGCCTGGCGCGGCGCGTTCCTGGCGCACGGCAGCCTGACCGAGCCCGGCCGCTCGATGTCGCTGGAGATCACCTGCCCTGGCCCGGAGGCCGCCCTGGCCATGGTGGGCGCGGCGCGGCGGCTCAAGATTCACGCCAAGGCCCGCGAGGTCCGCGGGGTGGACCGGGTGGTGATCAGGGACGGCGACGCGATCAGCGCGCTGCTGACCAGGCTGGGCGCTCACGACAGCATGCTCGCCTGGGAGGACCGGCGGATGCGGCGCGAGGTCAGGGCCACCGCGAACCGGCTCGCGAACTTCGACGACGCCAACCTGCGGCGCAGCGCCCGGGCCGCGGTCGCGGCGGGCGCCCGGGTCGAGCGGGCCCTGGAGATCCTCGGCAGCGCCGCCCCCGAGCACCTGATCGTGGCGGGCGAGCTGCGGATCAAGCACCGCCAGGCGAGCCTGGAAGAACTCGGCCAGCTGGCCGAGCCCGCGCTGACCAAGGACGCGATAGCCGGGCGGATCCGCAGGCTGCTCGCGCTGGCCGACCGGCGCGCGATAGAGCTGGGCATCCCTGGGACCGAGGCGCACCTCACCGCGGACATGCTGGCGCCCTGAGCCGGGCCGGCCGGGCGGTCAGGCCCGTGCCGGTCCCGCCTGCGGCGCGGCCCGTCCCGGGCGAGGAGGCGGCCTGAACTGGCCGACCGCGGTTCGGTATAAGGTTCAGCCGGGGGCACGAAAGGCGCCGCGCGCGGCCGGGGCAAGCAAGTGATGAGGAGAACTCTGCGGTGACTGTCCGGGTGGGCATCAATGGTTTTGGCCGGATCGGGCGCAACTTCTGGCGGGCGGTGCACGCCGGGGCGGGAGCCTCCGCGGGCATCGAGATCGTCGCGGCGAACGACCTCGGTGACGTCGCGACGTTCGCGCACCTGCTCAAGTACGACACCGTGCTCGGCCCGCTCGACGTGGACGTGACCGTCGACGGCGACTCCATCCGGGCCGGATCGCAGACCATCAGGATGCTCGCCGAGCGGGACCCGGCGGGGCTGCCGTGGCGAGAGCTGGGTGTGGACGTGGTGGTCGAGTCCACCGGGCGCTTCACCAAGGCCGCTGACGCCCGCAAGCACCTTGAGGCGGGAGCGCGCAAGGTGGTCATTTCCGCGCCGGCCACGGACGAGGACGTCACGATCGTGATGGGCGTGAACGACGATGCGTATGACCCGGCGCGGCACGACATCATCTCCAACGCGTCGTGCACCACGAACTGCGTCGCGCCGATGGCCAAGGTGCTGCTGGACAGCTTCGGGATCGCCCGGGGGTTCATGACGACGATCCACGCTTACACCAGCGACCAGGTGCTCCAGGACTTCCCGCACAAGGACCTGCGCCGGGCGCGGGCCGCCGCGCAGAACATCATCCCGACTTCGACCGGCGCCGCGAAGGCCACGTCTCTGGTGCTGCCCGAGCTCAAGGGAAAGCTGGACGGCATCTCGATGCGGGTCCCGATCATCGACGGCTCAGTGACCGACCTGGTCGTTCAGCTCGAGCGCGAGGCGACGGCCGCGGAGGTCAATGCCGCCTACCGCGCCGCCGCGGACGGCCCGCTCAAGGGCTACCTGTACTACACCTCCGACCCGATCGTCTCCTCCGACATCGTCAAGTCCCCGTATTCCTGCACGTTCGACTCCCTGCTCACCATGGTCAACGGGGACCAGGTCAAGGTGATCGGCTGGTACGACAACGAGTGGGGCTACTCCAACCGGCTGGCCGACCTGGTCGCCCTGGTCGGGACCGGACTGCCCGGCCGGACCGGGTAGGCCGCGCGAATGCGGGGCATCGACGAGCTGGGGAACGTCGCCGGAAAAACGGTCCTGCTGCGCGCCGACCTGAACACGCCGCTGGACGGGACGAGGATCACCGACGACGGCCGGATCCGGGCCAGCCTGCCGACGATCACCAAGCTGGCCGCCCGGGGCGCCAGGATCCTGGTCTTCGCCCACCTGGGCCGTCCCAGGGGAGCCGATTACGCCGAGCGGGCCGCCGGCGGCCCGTCGCTGCGGCCGGTCGCCGAGCGGCTCGGCGAACTGCTCGGCGCCGGCGTCCCGCTCGCGGACGACGTCGCGGGCGAATCCTCGGCCGCCGTGGCGGCCGCGCTGGCCGACGGCGGCGTGGGGATGGCGGAGAACGTCCGCTTCGAGCCCGCGGAGACCAGCAAGGACGACGCCGAGCGGGCCGGGCTGGCCCGGCGGATGGCGGCGCTGGCCGGGCCCGGCGGCGTGTACGTGGGCGACGGGTTCGGCGCGCTGCATCGCAAGCACGCGAGCGTGTACGACCTGCCCGCGCTGCTGCCGCACGCGGCGGGGGACCTGGTGCTCGAGGAGGTCACGGTGCTGCGCCAGCTCACCGAGAACCCGGAGCGGCCCTACGTCATGGTCCTCGGCGGCGCGAAGCCGTCGGACAAGCTGGGCATGATCGCCAACGTGCTCGGCCAGGTGGACCGGCTGGTGATCGGCGGTGGCATGTCGTACACGTTCCTGAAGGCCCAGGGGCACGAGGTCGGCAAGTCGCTGCTGGAGGCGGACCAGATCCCGCAGGTGTCCGCCGTGCTCGAGAACGCGGCCCGGCTCGGGGTGGAGGTGGTGCTGCCGGTCGACCTGGTCGCGGCCACCCATTACGCCCCGGACGCCGAGCATTATGTCGCGAGGGTCGGCGAGTTCCCTGCGGACCGCGAGAGCATGGACATGGGCCCGGCCACCCGGGAGCTGTTCGCGCAGAAGATCGCGGACGCGAAGACCGTGTTCTGGAACGGCCCGGTCGGCGTGTTCGAGTTCCCGGCGTTCGCCGCGGGCACCCGCGCGGTGGCCGAGGCGATCAGCCACGTGGCCGGGCTGACCGTGGTCGGCGGCGGCGACTCCGCGGCGGCCGTGCGGATCTTGGGTTTTCCCGAGGACTCGTTCTCGCACATCTCGACCGGCGGCGGGGCCAGCCTGGAGTACCTCGAGGGCAGGCCGCTGCCCGGGCTGGCCGTGCTGGAGGACACCGGACCCGAGGCGGCCAAGAGCGGAGCAGCGGAGTGAGCCGGGCGGCGGGCAGGAAGCCGCTGATCGCCGGCAACTGGAAGATGCATAACACCCAGCTCGAGGCCATCGCGCTGACCCAGAAGCTCGCGTTCGCGCTGACCGGCCGGGACTTCGACGCCACGGACGTGGCCGTGCTCCCGCCATTCACCGCGCTGCGCAGCGTGCAGACCCTGATCGACGGGGACCGGCTACGGCTGGGCTACGGGGCCCAGGACCTCTCGCCCCATGACGACGGTGCCTACACCGGTGACGTGTCCGGGCGGATGCTGGCCAAGCTGGGCTGCCAGTACGTCCTGGCCGGGCACTCGGAGCGCCGGCGGTACCACGGCGAGGACGACGCCCTGGTGAACGCGAAGGTGAAGGCGGCGCTGCGGTACGCCATCACGCCCGTGCTCTGCGTCGGGGAGACGCTGGAGGTACGCCAGGCGGGCAACGCGCTCAGTCATAACCTGGCCCAGCTCGACGGCGGCCTGGACGGCACACCGGGGGAACAGGTCGTGGGCATGGTCGTCGCGTACGAGCCGGTCTGGGCGATCGGCACTGGCGAGGTAGCCACGCCGGAGGACGCCCAGGAAATGTGCGCCGGCATCCGTGAGCGTATTTCCGCCGTTCACGGGGACGTAGTGGCGGCTGGTGTGCGTATCCTGTATGGCGGGTCGATTAAGTCCGGCAACATGGCTGCGATCATGGCGCAGCCGGACATTGACGGCGGCCTGGTGGGCGGGGCCAGCCTCGATGCCGGGGAATTCGTCAGGATCTGCCGGTATCGTGAGCTAAGCGCCGCTACCTGAGCGGGAGCCCGGAGGGGACGAGAACCAGCAGTGATCATCGCACTCTCGATCGTCTTGATCATCACGAGCATCCTGATGGTCGTGCTCGTGCTGCTGCACAAGGGCAAGGGCGGCGGGCTGTCCGACCTGTTCGGCGGGGGGATCTCGTCGAGCCTGGGGTCTTCGTCGGTCGTCGAGCGGAACCTGGACCGGATTACGATCTTCACCGGGATCGTCTGGTTCCTCTGCATCATCGGGCTCAACCTGCTGCTGAACCGCTGATCGCGGCGGCAGTCAGGCCGGCAATCTTATTACGCACGCCAGAATTCAGCGGGTCATGAGGCAAGGGGTGAGCAGTGAGTAGTGGCAATGCGATCCGGGGCAGCCGCGTCGGAGCAGGTCCGATGGGCGAGGCAGAGCGCGGCGAGGCCGCGCCCCGGGTACGGGTCTCGTTCTGGTGCTGCAACCGGCACGAGACCGTCCCCAGCTTTGCCAGCGATGCCGCCATCCCCGAGACCTGGGACTGCCCGCGGTGCGGATTCCCCGCCGGGCAGGACCAGGCCAACCCGCCGGCGCCCCCGCACGCCGAGCCGTACAAGACGCACCTGGCCTACGTGAAGGAGCGCCGCAACGACACCGACGGCGCCGCGATCCTGGCCGAGGCCCTGGAGCGGCTCCGCGGCGCCTGAGCGCTAGCGGCGGGGGACGGGCCGCGAGGCAGGAAGGGTCGGCCGGGCGGGAAGGGCCGGGCCGGCGAACACCGTCAGTGCGCGAAGCCCCCGCGCTCCTTGTCGGTCCCGGGCATCAGCGGCGCGGGCGGCTGCGGGTGCGTGGCTAGCACCTGCACCTGCGTCCGCAGGTCTTCGAGCAGGTTGTTGGCCAGGTCCATGCTCAGCCCGTTCCGGACCACGATCCGGATCACCGCCGTGTCCTGCATGTTCTCCGGGAAGGTGTAGGCGGGGACCAGCCAGCCGCGCCCCCGCAGCCGCTCGGACAGGTCGAATACCGTGTAGCCGACCGAGTCCGGATCGCGCATCCGGAACGCGAACACCGGCAGGTCGCTGCCGTCGGTGAGCAGCGTGAACGGGCCCATCTCGGCGATCTGGGCGGACAGGTACCTGGCCACGTCCTGGCAGGCCTGCTGCACGCTCCGGTAGCCCTCGAAGCCGAGCCGCAGGAAGTTGTAGTACTGGGCGGCGACCTGCGCGCCGGGCCGGGAGAAGTTCAGTGCGAACGTCGGCATGTCCCCGCCCAGGTAGTTGACCCGGAATACCAGGTCTTCGGGCAGTGCCGACGCGTCCCGCCACACCACCCAGCCGACGCCCGGGTAGACCAGGCCGTACTTGTGACCCGAGGCGTTGATCGAGGCGACCCGAGGGACCCGGAAGTCCCATTCCAGGTCCTGGTGCAGGAACGGCGCGATGAACCCGCCCGACGCACCGTCGACGTGGATCGGGATGTCGTGGCCGCTGGCGGCCTGGAGCTTGTCCAGTTCCTGGCTGATCTGCAGCACCGGCTCGTAGCTGCCGTCCATGGTGGAGCCCATGATCGCGACCACGCCGATGGTGTTCTCGTCGCACCGCGCGGCCGCCTCCGGGCCGGTCAGGTGCAGCCGACCGGGCTCCATCGGCACCAGCCGGGGCTCGACCTGCCAGTAGCGGCAGAACTTTTCCCAGCAGACCTGCACGTTGGCGCCCATGACCAGGTTCGGCGAGGTGGCCTCGGCTCCCGCGGCTGCCCGGCGCGCGCGCCAGCGCCACAGCAGCGCCATCCCGCCGAGCATGCACGCCTCGCTCGACCCGGTGGTCGAGCAGCCGACGCCGGTGGCGAGCGCCGTGCCGTCCGGTCCCGGCTCGCACCCGGGCGCGTGCCACAGCTCGGCCAGGATGTTGACGCAGCGCCGCTCGAGCTCGGCCGTCTGCGGGTACTCGTCCTTGTCGATCATGTTCTTGTCGAAGCACTCGGCCATCAGCTGCTGCGCCTGCGGCTCCATCCACGTGGTCACGAACGTGGCCAGGTTGAGCCGGGCGTTGCCGTCCAGGATCAGCTCGTCCCGCACCGCCTGCAGCGCCGTGTCCGGTAGCATGCCGTGCTCCGGAATCCGGTTGCGCGGCACGCGGATCTTGAGCTCGCGGACGTAGACGGGGTTGACGCTAAGCTCGTCGTTCGCGCTGGCCTCGTCAACCTTGCTGTGCAGTGGCATGGATGGCTCCCGTTCATCGCTGGCCGGATGCTGCGTGTCCTGGTCACATCTGCTGGTCACGCTATCGGGGTTGGGTTCCGGCCGAGGGTCCGGGGCTGCCGCCGCCCGGCGTCAGCCCGCGGCCCGCAGGTAGCGGCACAGCAGGAAGCCGTGATCCTCGAGCACGTGCGCGAGCCTGAGCCCGGTCGCCGCGCCGGACCATGACCGCGGCGCGGCCATGATCCGGCCCGAGTGACCGCCCTCCAGCACCGGGCTGACGGTCACGCAGACCTCATCGAGCAGGCCGGCGGCGGTGATCTGGCCGAGCAGGCCTGGGCCGCCCTCGACGAGCACACGCCGGTACCCGCGGGCGGCCAGGGCGCCCACGGCCGCGGCCGGCGCGACCGCGTCCTGCCCGGCCACGACCACGTCGGCGTGCCGGGCCAGCGCGGCCCGGCGGGCCGCCGACGCCGCCTCGGTGGTGAGCACGATCGTGCGCGCCCCTGCCGCCCCGGCTAGCAACGGAGCATCCTCGTTAAGGTCAAGCTTCCCGGAGACCACCGCGATCGGCGGGACGGGCGCCCGCCCGGCACGTAGCGCCGCCCAGACCTCGCTGTCGCGGACCGGGCGGTACCCTTCGGCCCGCGCCGTCCCCGCGCCCACCAGGATGACGTCGGCGAGGCTGCGCAGCACCGAGAACACCAGGCGGTCGGCGTCGCCGGACAGCCCTCCGGAGCGCCCGCCCAGTGAGGCCGCGCCGTCCACGCTGGCGACCATGCTCGCCCGCAGCCACGAGCCCGCGCCCGCCGCGGCATGGGGATACGCATAGAGCGCGCCCAGCGCGGTGACCGCGGGGCCGGCCTCCTGCCGCGGGCCGCGGCGCGGGATCGGGCCGATCTCGGCCGCGCCTGCGGCTGCGGGGAAGATCTGGCGCACGGCAAGCAGTCAACCACTGCCGGACGGGCCCGGCCAGCGGCGGGCGGGATTACGTTCGGCCGCGCAGAACCATGATCGAGCGGCCGACCAGCTCGACGCTGCCCTCGGCCGGCACGCTGCCCTCGGCGCGGCCCGCGGTGGCGGTGTCGATCAGCACGTCCCAGCCCGGCCCGAACCGGCGGCCCGGCAGCGTGAAGCGCACCGGCTCGCGGTGCGCGTTGAACAGCAGCAGGAAGTTGTCGTCCCGCACGGTCTCGCCGTGCGGCCCCGGCTCGGTGATCGCGTCTCCGTTCAGGAACACCGCCAGCGACCTGGCGTAACCGGCGTGCCAGTCGCTGTCGGTCATCTCGCGTCCGGCGGGGGTCGAGCCAGACGATGTCCTGCAGGCCGCCGACCGTCCCGATCCGGGCAGCGGGGGCCTGCCCGCTGAAGAACCGGCGACGGCGGAACACCGGGTGCGCGCGGCGCAGCCCCGACAGCGCGCAGGTGAAGTCGATCAGGTCCTGGTGCTTGCCCGCGGCCTCCCAGTCCACCCAGGACACCTCGTTGTCCTGGCAGTAGGCGTTGTTGTTGCCCTGCTGGGTGCGGCCCATCTCGTCGCCAGCGATCAGCATCGGCACGCCCTGCGAGCAGAACAGCGTGACCAGGAAGTTCCGGACCTGCCGGGCCCGGAGCTCGTTGACCGCCGGGTCGTCCGTCGGGCCCTCGGCGCCGCAGTTCCAGGAGCGGTTGTCGTCGGTGCCGTCGCGGTTGCGGTCGCCGTTGGCCTCGTTGTGCTTCCGGTCGTAGCTGACCAGGTCGCGGAGCGTGAACCCGTCGTGGCAGGTCACGAAGTTCACCGACGCGACCGGGCGCCGCGCGCTGGTCTCGTAGAGATCGCTGGAGCCGGTGAGCCGGTAGGCGAACTCCGGCAGCGTGGCGGGCTCGCCGCGCCACAGATCGCGCACGGTGTCGCGGTACTTGCCGTTCCACTCGGTCCACAGCGGCGGGAACTTGCCGACCTGGTAGCCGCCCTCGCCGACGTCCCACGGCTCGGCGATCAGCTTGACCTGGGACACGACCGGATCCTGCTGGACCAGGTCGAAGAAGGTGGCCAGCCGGTCCACGTCGTGCAGCTCGCGGGCGAGCGCCGAGGCCAGGTCGAAGCGGAACCCGTCGACGTGCATGTCCAGGATCCAGTACCGCAGCGAGTCCATGATCAGCTGCAGCGCGTGCGGGTGCCGGACGTTGAGGCTGTTGCCGCAGCCGGTGTAGTCGAGGTAGGCCGCGGGTCGTCGGGCGCGAGCTGGTAGTAGGCGGCGTTGTCGATGCCGCGGAAGGACAGCGTCGGGCCGAGCGCCCCGCCCTCGGCGGTGTGGTTGTAGACGACGTCGAGGATCACCTCGATGCCGGCCGCGTGCAGCGCCTTGACCATCGCCTTGAACTCGGCGACCTGGCCGTCGGGCGCGCCTGACGAGGAGTAGCGGTCCTGCGGGGCGAGGAACGCGATCGTGTTGTAGCCCCAGTAGTTGGTCAGCCCGCGGCCGACGAGCGCCGACTCGGGCACGAACTGGTGCACCGGCATCAGCTCGACCGCGGTCACGCCCAGCCGGGTCAGGTGCTCGATGACCGCCGGATGAGCCAGTCCCGCGTAGGTGCCGCGCTGCTCCGGCGGGACCTCCGGGTGGCGCATGGTCAGGCCGCGGACGTGCGCCTCGTAGATGAGCGTCTCGTGGTACGGCGTGCGCGGCGGGCGATCGTCGGCCCAGTCGAAGTACGGGTTGATCACCACGTTGCGCGGCATGTAGGGAGCGCTGTCGTCGGTGTTCAGCTCCGAGGGGTCGCCGTGCTGGTAGGAGAACAGCGCCTGGCCCCAGCTGACCTCGCCGCCGGTCGCCTTGCCGTAGGGATCAAGCAGCAGCTTGGCCGGGTTGCACCGGTGACCGCGCTCGGGCTCGTAGGGGCCGTGCACCCGGTACCCGTAGCGCTGCCCGGGCCCGACCGCCGGCAGGTAGCAGTGCCAGACGAAGCCGTCCACCTCGGTGAGCGCGACGCGGGTCTCCCGCTCGCCCCCGCTGGCCGGGTCGGGGCCGAACAGGCACAGCTCCACCTGCTCGGCGACCTCGGAGAACAGCGCGAAGTTGGTGCCCGAGCCGTCCCAGGTGGCGCCGAGCGGATAGGCAGTTCCCGGCCAGACGTGCATCCGCCGACCTTACCCGCGGGCGCTGACCCTGACCCGGCCGAGCACCGGGCCAGGTCCAGCCCGTCCGGCAGCATGCCGAACGGGCTGCCGGGTCCGCCCGGCAGCTCGGGGGAGCCGAGCCGGGAGGCGCAGAAGGCGTCGGCGACAGCCGCCGGCGCGTGCCGGACCAGCAGCGAGGCCTGCAGCGTGACCGTGATCAGCCCGGCCAGCCGCCGGGCCCGGTACTGGGCCCCGGCCCCGTCGGCCGCGGCGGCCTCCTTCAGCTCGCTGCGCAGCCGCTCCTGTGCCGCGTCGAGGCGCCGGTCGCCGCCAGCGGCGCGGCTGGTCTCGGCGAGCAGGGCGTCGGCCGAGCCGGGAGCGCGCGCCAGCGCACGGAGCACGTCCAGGGCGGTCACGTTGCCGGAGCCTTCCCAGACGGAGTTGAGCGGCGCGTCCCGGTACAGCCGCGGCAGGCCCGACTCCTCGACGTAGCCGTTGCCGCCCAGGCACTCCAGCGCCTCCGCGGCGACCATCGGCGTCCGCTTGCACACCCAGTACTTGGCCGCGGGCAGGGCCAGCCGCAGCAGAGCGGCCTCGTCCGGGTCGCCGCGCGCCGCCCGGTCCGCGGCGCCCGCCAGGCGCATCGCCAGCGTGGTGGCCGCCTCAGATTCCAGGGCGAGATCGGCTAGGACCGACGCCATCAGCGGGTGGGAGACCAGCGTGGCCCCGAACGAGCGCCGGTTGCTGGCGTGGTGCATGGCCGCGACGCAGGCCTGGCGGATCGTGGCCGCGCTGCCCAGGACGCAATCGAGCCGGGTCGCGCTGACCATCTCGAGGATGGCGGTCAGGCCCCGGCCCGGCTCTCCCACCCGCCAGGCGAACGCGGCGTCGTACTCCACCTCGGACGAGGCGTTCGACCTGTTGCCCAGCTTGTCCTTGAGCCGCTGGATGCGCATGGCGTTGTGGGTGCCGTCCGGCAGCACCCGGGGGAGCAGGAAGCAACCGAGGCCCTCCGGGGCCTGGGCGAGCACCAGGAACAGGTCGCACATCGGCGCCGAGCAGAACCACTTATGCCCGGTGAGCAGGTAGCCGTCGCCGGCCGGAATCGCCCGGGTGGTGTTGGCCCGCACGTCGGAGCCGCCCTGCTTCTCGGTCATCGCCATGCCGGCCAGCAGGCCGGCCTTGCCGTCGGGCACCCGCAGGCCCGGGTCGTAGGCACGGGAGGCGAGCAGCGGCTCGAAGCGCGTCGCCAGCGCGGGCTCGTGCCGCAGGGCCGGGACGGCCGCGTAGGTCATCGAGACCGGGCAGCCGTGCCCGGCCTCGGCCTGGGTCCAGACGTAGAACCGGGCCGCCCGGGCCACGTGCGCGCCGGGCGAGTCATCACGCCACGGTGCCGCGTGCAGCCCGTGGCGGACGGCGGTGGCCATCAGCTCGTGCCAGGCGGGATGGAACTCCACCTCGTCGATCCGGTTCCCGCGGGGATCATGCGTGCGCAGGACCGGGGGATACTCGTTGGCCAGCCGGGCCAGCTCCTGGGTGCCGGCGGAACCGGCGCGCTCGCCGAGCTCGTGTAGTTCGCTCTCCCAGGTCTCCGGGCCCTCCCGGCGGGCCGGGCTCTCCTGGCCGCGGCGAGCCGCGGCCGGCGGCCCGACCTCCCGCCGCAGGGCCTGGATCAGCGCCGGGTCGTCGGCCACGTCGTACCCGGCCAGCGGCGGGACTTGGTTGAGCACTTCATGCGTGACATGGGGTGTCGCGCGCGTCATGGGCATCCCCCCTGGTCCCATTTCACCACCATCTGCCGCAATCGCGAACTCGAGCGCTCCGGCGCTGCGTCACCGGCCCGCGGTGCCGGCCGCGGCCCGGCGCCCGCCCGGCCACGCGGGCGCGCCGGCCGCCTGCAGGTAGCGCTCGATGACGATGTCGGCGACTTCGAGGGCCGGGCCGAGCGGGGCCGACACCGCCTGCGCGCCGGCGGCCAGCGACTGCTCGCGAACGTGATCGGCGAAGACCCCGGGCGCTAACAGGTAGGTGGCGACCGCGACCCGCGGCACGCCGGCCCGGCGCAGCGCGGCGACCGCCTGCGCGGGCGTCGGCGACGCGGCCGAGGCGTACGCGGGAACCACGGCGCGCCAGCCCCGAGCCGCCTGCCACGCCTGCGCCGCGCGCGCCACGGCGGCGTTCGCGGCCGGGCGGCTGGATCCCGCGGCGGCCAGGACCACCGCGGTGCCGGCCGGCGCGGCGGGCACGCCCGCCTCGGCAAGGCGGCGCTCCAGGGCCCGCAGCAGCCCCGGGTGCGGCCCAACCGGGCGGCCGTAGCGCAGGCTCAGCCCGGGCAGGCGGCGGGCGGCCTCGCGGAGCACCGCAGGCAGGTCGGTGTCGCTGTGATAGGCCTCGGTAAGCAGCAGCGGCAGTACCACGGCGGCCCGGCAGCCGCCGTCGCGCTGCAGCGCCTCAAGCGCGTCGGGAACCGACGGCAGCGCGTGCCCCAGGTAGGCGGCCCGTACCTGAAGGCCGCGCAGCCCGATGCGGCCCGCCCGGGCCCGCACCAGCGCCATGAGCTCAGTGACCGTGGCCGCGGCCCTGGGGTCGGCGCTGCCGTGCGCGGCGGCGACCAGCGGCGGCGGCCAGGCCTGGCCCGTCCCGGGCCTGCTCAGGTGTGGATACCGCATTCGGTCTTGCCGGTGCCCGCCCAGCGGCCGCTCCGGGCGTCGGCGCCGGCCTCGACCCGGGCGGTGCAGGTCGCGCAGCCGATCGACGGGTAGCCGTCGTCGACCAGCGGGTTGACCAGTACGCCGTTCTCGGCGATGTAGGCGTCGACCTGATCCTGGGTCCAGTCCACGATCGGGTTGACCTTTACCATCTCCCGCCGGGCGTCCCACTGCACGGCACGGGTGTCGCTCCGGGCGTCCGTCTCCTCCTTGCGGACCCCGGTGATCCACGCGTCGTACGGCTCGAGCGACTGCTCCAGCGGTACTACCTTGCGCAGGTAGCAGCACAGGTCCGGGTTGCGGCTGTACAGCCGGGGACCCATCTGCTCGTCCTGCTCGGCGACGCTCTGCGCCGGCGTGACGTTGATCACGTTGACCGGGTAGACGGCCGATATCGCGTCCCGGGTGCCGATGGTCTCCGCGAAGTGATAGCCGGTGTCGAGGAAGATGACGTTGATGCCCGGTCGCACCGCGGACACCAGGTGAATGATCACGGCGTCGGTCATCGACGACGTGATGCAGATCCGGTCGCCGAACGTGTCGGCGGCCCACCGGATCACGTCCTCGGCGGGTGCCCCGGCCAGTGCCTCAGCCGCCTCCGTCGCCAGCCTCTCCATGCGGATGACGTCCTCCAGACGCGCGGCTCTCGTCGTGTCGGCGGCCACGGCCCCCGTGGCCTCCGCCACGACCGGCCTGATCATGTCGCGGCTCACCGGACGGCTCCGGTTCCCGCAAAGCGTAGCCGGAACGAGCGGACGCAGCTGCGGCATTGCCATTCGCCGTCCGCCTCCCGTGGCTCCAGGTCTTCCTCGCCGCAATAGGGGCAGTAGAACGGGACCGCGCGCTCCGCCGGGAAGGCCGGGATGGGCGGCGGCCCTGGCGAAGCTGGCTGCGCCGGCGAACTCATGCTAGGTCCTCCTCCTTAGCCCTCGCCGTCCAGGCGGCAAACGTCTCGCCCTGCATCCTGCTGGAGTCGAAGCGGCGCAGCACCCGCTCGATGTAGTCGGGCAGCTGGTCGGCGGTGGTCTTCAGCCCCCTGATCTTCCGGCCGAAGCCAGAGCTTTCCCCGTCTCCGCCGTCCAGGCTTCCGCCCAGGTGAACCTGGAATCCGTCCACCTGCTCGCCGCCGGGCAGGGTGACCAGAGTTCCCTTGAGGCCGATGTCCGCGGTCTGGATCCGGGCGCACGAGTTGGGGCAGCCGTTGACGTTGATCGTGATCGGCTCGGTGAAGCCGGGCAGGCGCCGCTCGAGCTCGGCGATCAGGTCCGAGGCCCGCGTCTTGGTCTCCACGATCGCGAGCTTGCAGAACTCGATGCCGGTGCAGGCCATGGTGTGCCGGCGGAACACGCCCGGGGTGGCCGGCAGGTCGGCGGCGGCCAGCTCGGCGGCCAGCTCGGCCGTCCGTGCCTCGGGGACGTCGAGGATCACCATCTTCTGCTCGGTAGTGGTCCTGACCCGGCCGCTGCCGTACTCCGTGGCGAGGCCGGCGACCAGCGCCAGCGAGTCGGCCGACATCCGGCCTACCCGCGGGGCGAAGCCGACGTAGTACCGCCCGTCCCGCTGCCGGTGGATGCCCACATGGTCACGCTGCCCGCTTCCCGGCGCCTTCGGGGCCGGCCCGTCGGCCAGACGGTAGCCCAGGTAGTCGCGCTCCAGGATCTCGCGGAACCGCTCCGGGCCCCAGTCGGCCATGAGGAACTTCAGCCGGGCGCGGTGCCGCAGCCTCCGGTAGCCGTAGTCGCGGAAGACCGACGTGACGCCCGCCCATACCTCGGGGACCTGGCCCGGCGGGACGAAAGCGCCGAGCCTGCGGCCGATCATCGGATTGGTGGACAGCCCGCCGCCCGCCCACAGGTCGTAGCCGGGCTCGCCGTCCGGGCCCGGCACACCGACGAACGCGACGTCGTTGATCTCGTGCACGGTGCACTGCGCGGCGCAGCCGCTGATCGCGGACTTGTACTTGCGCGGCAGGTTGGAGAACTCGGGATTGCCGACGTAGCGCGCGGCGATCTCGCGGATCTCGGGCGTCGCGTCGATGATCTCCTCGGCGTCGATGCCGGCCAGCGGGCAGCCCAGGATCACCCGGGGCGTGTCGCCGCAGGCCTCGGTGGTGGACAGCCCCACCGACTCGAGCGCCTCCCAGATCGCCGGGATGTCCTCGATCCGCACCCAGTGCAGCTGGATGTTCTGGCGGTCGGTCACGTCCGCCGTGCCCCGGGCGAACCGGCGGGAGACGTCCGCCAACGTGACCAGCTGGTCTCCGTTCAGCTGCCCGCCGTCGACGCGGATCCGCAGCATGAAGTACCTGTCATCCAGCTCCTCCGGCTCCAGGCTGCCGGTTTTCCCGCCGTCGATGCCCGGCTTGCGCTGGGTGTACAGGCCGAACCAGCGAAAGCGCCCGCGCAGGTCGGCCGGGTCGATCGAGTCGAAGCCGTACTTGGCGTAGATGTCGATGATCCGGTTGCGGACGTTCAGCCCGTCGTCGTTCTTCTTGAGCTCTTCGTTCTTGTTCAGCGGCTCACGGTAGCCAAGTGCCCACTGACCGTCACCGCGGCGCGGCCGTCGGCTGGGCTGGCTGCTGGCATCGGCGAGCGTGGTCGTGCGGCTGTAGGTCGTGCTGTTCGGCGCTGGCATGTGCTGCGTCCCTTCGGTCACGGGGCGCGTGCCTGGTCCTCGCGGGCAAGCAGCCTGCGCGGGCGTCACTCCTCGGTCAGATGCCGAGGGCGCGGCTCGCGGCACGCGCCCGTCAGGAATGACGGGCTGCGGTCAGCGGCCACGGGAGACACAGCGCGCTCCCGATCCGGAGGAAATCAATATGCCGGCGGATGACAAGCAACGGGTCGGCCTCGCCCGGCGTCACGGACCGGCGCGCTGAGCCGCGCGCCGTTCCCGGGTTCCGGCCCGGATGCCCGGGGGCCTGCGGCGCTGCGCACCCGGACGCCCGCGGCGAAACCGGTGCCTGGGACAGAACGCTGGCTCCCATGTGTCACCCCAACTGCGCGGCCGCAGCGCCTATTCCGACTGGGTCGGCTAACCTTGCCGGATCCAGCTGAGCCGCGGCTCGGTGCCGGTGTCGGGCTGCCGGTGCTGGCAGTCGCACCAGGTGCCTCCCGGGCACTTCTCGTGGTGCTGCTGGCGGCAGGACAGGCAGATCATGTTCTCCATTGTCCCCGCGTGAGCTGCGCGCCATCGGCTGGCGGGCGATGCGCGCGGCGCGCGCCGTCAGGCCGCGTTCGCCCGGCGCATCCGGCGCCGCCGCTCCGCCGCCCGCTCTTCCTCGTTCAGTCCGCCCCAGGTGCCGTACTTCTCCGGACGGCTAACCGCGTAGTCAAGGCACTCGGCTCGAACCGGGCAGGCGGCACAGATCGCCTTGGCCTTCCGCTCGCGGATGTCACGCTCGGGCTGTCGCTCGCCATCGGGGCCGAAGAAGAGCACGACATCCTCACCGCGGCACGCAGCGTCGTCTTGCCAGCCCCAGTTCGGCCGTGGCAGCAAGTGGGCCTGACGGCGTACCTCAGACATGGATAACTCTCCTCAACCAGCTCACCGTGTCGTTCCTCGCCTAGCGGAGCGTCCGGCTCACTGGACGCATAAAATTTCTCGCGTGATGCGGCATTCGCCCCGTCGCAAGATGCAACGCACTACGGCGCCGTGGTGTTCCCGTTCCTGCGGGTCATCACGGGGTGCGCAGTGGCGGCCAGGGAGCCGACCAGCCAGCAGCCGACGCATCATCATGCCATCAGTGCCGGTCCTCGCGCAGGCGGGATCAGGAAACTGCGCCAAGGCGTTACCAGGCGGCGGGCAGGCTGGTCTCGCGCAACTGCTCACGAACTAGACAAAGCCGATGGTTCAGCGTAACGATGGGCGGCATGTCGGCATCGGATGCGGCCCCGCTGCCCCGCCTGGGCGAGGTCTTCTTCGACGTCCGGGGCGATTCCCGGAGCATGCGGCTCAGCTGGTACGCAGACACCGGAGTCGCGGTCCTGAGCATCTGGCAGGGTGGGATGTGCACCGGCACCTTCCGGCTGGCCATCGCCGACCTGCCGAGGATGGTCGAGACGCTGCAGCGCGGCCCGCGCGGGCAGCGGCAAGAATGGGACTCCGAGGTCCCGGGAGAAGTGTTTGCCCAGGTCCCGAGGGTGGCCACCGGCCAAGGGCCGGCCATGGAGCCGCTGGACAGTCAGCGCTGGCCTGACCGCGCGGCTGAGCAGGCCGAGTACCGGACACGGTCGGGCCAGTACCAGACGGGGCCGTACCAGGCGGCCCGGCACCAGGCGGGACGGCATCAGACGGCCGCGCATCAGGCGGCAGGGCAGGCCACGGCTCAGACGGCGCCCCGTCAAACGGCACGGCACCAGACGGCACAGTACCTGGACGAGCCCGCCGGCCCGCTTACCCGCACTGCCGGGCCACCGGACCACCGCGCGACGCCGTCACGCTCGCACCCGGTAGCGCCGGAATACCTGGCCGAGCTGCCGGACGACCCCCGGGCCGGGGCGACGTCGCGCCTGCCCGCGCCACCGGACTCGCTGGCCGCCCCGCCGGACCCGCTGGCCGGGCCGCCGGAGTACCCGCCCGCCCCGCCGGACCCGCCGGCCGACGCCAGCGGGCCCTATCCGCCCGGCACCGGCCGGGAAGCGCTCGCGGACGATCCTTACCTCGGCGGCACGGGGCCCCTGGATTATCCGGATTCGCATTCCCCGCCCGGACACGGCGACGTTTCCGGCCCGGATTACCCCGCACATTACGGCAGTGCCGATACCGATGACATCCTGCCTGGTCCGCCGCTGGATTCGGCCCCCCACGACCGGCCGCAGGGCCGGCGCGGGCGGCGAGCCGGCACGCCGCGCCAGACCTGCCGTTCGATTGATCCCGCCTGGCATTCCCCGCCAGATCGGCGTCGTAAAAGGACTCGGTGCAAAAGCGCACGGCCGGGCCTGTTACAGATGCCATGTGACGGGGGATATATTCGCGCCGGGGGGAAGGGGGAGTGGCCAGTGGCGCAGAAGGTCTCGGTCACAGTGGCATGTGACTACGACTCACAAGTGATCACGGAAGGCGGGCACCTGACGCGTGCGTTCGGTCTCGACGGCCGGGATTATGAGATCGACCTGTGCGAGCAGCACAGCCGGAACTTCGATGAGGCGGTCAGGCAGTTCGCGGACAAGGCGCGCAAGGTGACCGGCAGGGTTACGCGGACCAAGCGCCGAACGGCGGCTCACCGCCGGCACAGCGCCGAAGTCCGGGCCTGGGCTAAGCGGAACGGCATCGCGGTCAGCGACCGCGGCCGGATTCCGGTGCAGGTCATCACGAAGTACGAGGCGAGCCACGGCTAAAGCCGCCGTTCAGGAGGGCTGACGGCCGTCGTCGCGCTGGGCGGACTGCGTGTCCGGCCGCGGCTGCGCCGGCGCTGGGGAGCCGGCGTCCGCGGTGGAGGCGCTGGCCAGTGCGGCCGCTCCTGGACCCGCGGGCGCGTCGGCCTGGCCCGCGGGCGCGGCAACCTGGCCCCCGGGGGGTACTTCCTGGCCATCCCGTGGTGCCTTCTGGTCGCCGGGGCCAGCGGGCTGCGGGCCCTGCCCGGGGGGCGGCGGCACCGCGCCGGCCGGGCCGACGGCCGCGGCCAGGACCTGGGAGTTGGGCACGTGGACCGGCCCGGCCGTGGTCTCCAGCAGGACGTAGGTGAGGCTGACCTCGGTGACGGTGCCCTCGATCAGCCCGGACAGCGCGCCGGACCGGATGCCGATCTGGTCGCCGACCCGGAACGGCCGGGCCGCGAGCAGGATGATCCCGGAGAAGACGTTGGCCAGGCTCTGCTGTGCGGCGATGCCGAGGATCACGCCGGTCACCGCGCCGCCGACGACGAGCTGGGTGATCTCGATGTCGAGCAGCTGCAGCGTGAGGAGGATCGTGGCGATGCTGCCGGCCACCACGATGGCGAAGCGGACCACCGCGGAGTGCGCGTAGCCGAGCTTCGGCAGCAAGACTTCGCGGGCCTTGTTGCCGAGCCCGATGCTGGCGTAGAAGGCGAGCAGGAAGAACACCACCGCCGCGCCGTACGCCAGGGCCAGGTTCCCGGCGCGGCCCAGCGAGCCGAGCAGCCTGCCGCTACGGAGCTCGGCAGGCAGGTTCGCGACGGTGCGCGCCTGGACGGACACGGCCGCCGCGATGACGGCCACGACAAGAGCGAAGATGGCCCGCCACGGCCTGGCCCGCGCCTTGACCTTGGCCACGTGCTCGCGGGCCGCGTCAAGCTGGCGTCTCTCCTGGGCATCCACGTGCCTACGCTACCGAGGCGCGGAAGCGCCCGGTCCCGGGGACTCAGGCGAGTCCCCGGGACCGGTAAGACCCCAGTTGTCAGGTGATGGCGCGGGCGCGGCCGCCCATGTCGAACAGCGGCCTGCCGACCGGGGCGATGACCCCGCCCTTCATGCCGTTGATCACCCCGGCCGCGGAGGTGTACCAGGCGACCAGCGCGGTCAGGACCCCGATGTAGCCGCCGAACTTGTGCACGCCCGAGCTGTTGGCGAAGAAACCGATGAACAGGATGACCTCGGTGGCCTCCAGCGTCAGGAACACCAGGAACACCGCGATATTGAGCTGTGTGCTGCAGATCAGCATGTAGGTGTTGAAGATGGCGAACGCCAGCAGGATCCAGCCGAGGTCCTTCCCGGTCGCCGCGGCATAAGCGGCCACCGCGGGTAGGGGAGCCTTCGGGCCTGCGTTGGCCACGAGGAGTACCCACAGCCCGAGGCCGATCCAGAAGCCGCCGTAGGTGGCGAACGCGGTCGCGCCGAAGACATTCCGGTTCTTGAACTCCCACATGCCCGCGAGCAGCTGGCACAGCCCGCCGTAGGCGAACGCGTAGCCGAGCCAGGCGTTGCCGGTGGCGCTGCCCATCCAGCCCGCGTTGGCCGCCGACAGCAGGAACGTGGTCAGGGCGAACGCGGCCAGCCCGAGCGGCGCGGGATCGGCGATGCCGGGTGGCGGTAGAACGGGAGCGGGAGCATCATTCGTGGTGCTCAATAGATTCCTCCTGTGCGCTTGCGCCGCCCGGACCTGCTGGCATGTCGCCCGCGGGGCAAGGCAGGCGCTTGGATGGACGGAAGGAGCACGACGGGCCGGTCACGCGGAACCGGCTGTCCGGTGGCGGGCACCAGGCAGCGGCAGCCTTGCGGCCGAAGAAAGCACGCAAATGCCGTCATAAGCCAACCTTCCTTCTCTTCACAGATGGCTCAGCAGAACCAAACGGAAGATCTGCCCTGAGCGTAACGCTGGAAGCCTGCTTTAGGGAGACCCAGTTTCGCCGGGTGGCAAGCCGAACGCCCGGCCGACCGCTACTGCGGACGGCCACGCGAGCACCCGGCTGAGCCCGGCCCGGGTGGCCAGGACGACCAGCCGGTCGCCGGGCTGAAGCCCCCGGCCGCCTCGGGTCCCGTTGGCGCGCTCAGGGCGAGGCGAGGCGGCCGAGCTGCGGGGGCACGCGAGCCGCGGCCGCACGGTCCAGCAGGAACAGCGTCTGCTGCCTGCCCCTCGCGCCCGCCGCGGGGACCTGCACCGGGCCGGCCGCGGACAGCGCCAGCCGGATCGCGCCCGCCTTGTCCTCGCCGGAGGCGATGATCCAGACCTCGCGCGCGGCCGTGATGCCCGGGAGCGTCATCGTGAGCCGCGTCGGCGGCGGCTTGGGCGCCCCGTGCACAGCCACGACCGTCCGCTCCTCGTACAGGGCCGGCATGCCGGGGAAGAGCGAGGCGACGTGCGCGTCCGGACCGATGCCGAGCAGCAGCACGTCAAACGAGGGGACCTGGCTGTGATCCTCGGGCTGCGACGCGGCCAGCAGGCAGCTCGCGTAGCGCGCGGCCGCCCCCTCCGGGTCGGGTCCGTCGGGCCCGTCCGGGCCCGGCATCGGGTGCACCCGGTCCGGGCTGGTGTCCACGTGATCGAGCAGGGCCTGCCGGGCGCCGGTCTCGTTGCGCTCGGGATCTCCGGTCGGCAGGAACCGCTCGTCTCCCCACCAGATGTCCACGTGCCGCCAGTCCACGGCGTCGCGGGCCGGGGCCGCCGCGAGCTCGGTGAGGACCTGAGTGCCGATGCCGCCGCCGGTCAGCACGAGTGAGGCGTGCCCCCGGGCCGCGCAGACGTCCACCAGCCTGGTCACCAGCCGGGCGGCCACGGCCTTCGCGAGCAGCTCCGCGTCACGGTGAATGAGGACCTGCGGCGGGGCGGTGATGGCGTTACCGTCCCGCCACGGCGGCGAAGTGGGTCAGCGCCTCGCCGTACACCTCGTCCGGATTGAGTCGGCGCAGCTCCTCGGCCATCAGCTCGGCGACGTCCCTGCGGTGCAGCGCGACCCGCCGGTCCGGCTGGTCCGGCCGGCTGAGGGTGGCGGTCCGGCCGTCCGGCCGGGCGATCGTGATGTCGCCGTCTGAGGTGGTGAACCGCACCTCGGTGATCCCGGGCCCGCCGGACACGTCCCGGGCGAACGGCGCACCGAGCCGGCCCGAGAGCCAGGACGCGATCAGGTCCGCGCTCGGGTTCCGCGGCTCGGCGGCCACCAAGCCGCCGGTAATCTCGCCGTGCGGCTGGTCCAGCGTGGCGGCCAGCAGGGAGCGCCAGGGCGTGGCCCGGGTCCAGCTCAGGTCGGTGTCGCCGGGGCGGTAGCCGATCGCGAGGGCGATCAGGGCCTCGGCCGGCTCCGGGGCCGACGCCGCGTCGGTCACCCGGCGCTGCGCGAGCATGCCCAACGGATCGCCGGAGGGTATCGTGGGCCCGCCTCGCGGCCACCAGGTGACGACGGGGGTGTCGGGCACCAGCAGCGGCATGACCACCGAGTCGGCGTGCAGGCCCATCGGCCCGTACATCCGCAGCAGTACCGTCTGCCCGGGAGCGCCCTCGCCCGTCCGGATCTCGGCGTCGAGCCGGGATTCGGCGTCCGGATCGCGGGCGATCACCCCGAGTATCCGGCACGGGTGCTCGCGGCCGGCCTGGGTTGCCGCGCGCACCGCGTCGTACTGCGCCGACTCGTCGGTCATGATGATCAGGTTGAGCACCATGCCGGTGGTCGGCCCGCCCAGCTGATCCCGGGCCCGGGTCAGCGCGTCGTGAATGGCATGTGTGGAGGTATCGGTCAAGTCGATCATCATCGCGCCTTCTCCCTGTAAGCCTGGCAGCTCAGCCGGCCGGGCCCGCTCCCGGCGTGGCCCGGCCCCGCGACGTGGCTAGAGCCGGCGCCAGGTCCGACCGTCGCGGGCGATCAGCGCGTCCGCCCCGGCGGGCCCCGCCGTGCCCGCCGGGTACTGCTCGGGCTTGCCGTGACTGGCCCAGAAATCCTCGATCGGGTCGAGGATCTTCCACGACAGCTCGACTTCGCGCTGGCGGGGGAACAGCGGCGGATCGCCGATCAGCACGTCGAGTAGCAGCCGCTCGTACGCCTCGGGGCTGGACTCGGTGAATGACTCGCCGTACGCGAAGTCCATGTTCACGTCGCGCACCTCCATCGCCGAGCCGGGCACCTTGGAACCGAACCTGACCGTGATGCCCTCGTCCGGCTGCACCCGGATCACCAGCGCGTTCTGGCCCAGTTCCTCGGTATCGGTCCTCGCGAACGGCAGGTGCGGGGCGCGCTGGAACAGCAGTGCGATCTCGGTCATCCGGGTGGGCAGCCGCTTGCCGGTACGCAGGTAGAACGGCACCCCGGCCCACCGCCTGGTGTCGACCTCCAGGCGCAGTGCCGCGTAGGTCTCGGTGGTCGAGTCCGGCGGGATGCCCTCCTCCTCGAGGAAGCCGCGCACCTTGATCCCGCCCTGCCAGCCCGCCGCGTACTGGCCGCGGGCGGTGCCGACCGCGAGGTCCTCGGGGATCTTGACCGCGGACAGGACCTTCTCCTTCTCCGTGCGCAGCGCGCCCGCGTCAAAGGACACCGGCTCTTCCATAGCCGTGAGCGCCAGCAGCTGCAGCAGGTGGTTCTGGATCACGTCGCGGGCCGCGCCGATCCCGTCGTAGTACCCGGCCCGGCCGCCGATGCCGATGTCCTCCGCCATCGTGATCTGTATGTGGTCGACGTAGCCGCGGTTCCAGATCGGCTCGAACAGGGTGTTGGCGAACCGCAGCGCGAGGATGTTCTGGACCGTCTCCTTGCCCAGGTAGTGGTCGATGCGGAAGATCGAGGACTCCGGGAACACCGCGTCCAGCATCGAGTTCAGCTCCTGGGCGCTGGCCAGGTCGTGACCGAAGGGCTTCTCGATCACGACCCGCCGCCAGGGCAGGTGGCCGTCGGGGCGGACGTGCGGCGTGGACAGCCCGGACCGCTTCAGCTGCCCCACCACCTGGGGGAAGGCCTTCGGCGGGATAGACAGGTAGAACGCGTAGTTCCCGCCGGTCCCGCGCTCGGCGTCGAGCTGCCGGACGGTCTGGGCGAGCCGGTCGAACGCGGCGTCGTCGGCAAACTCGCCGGGCACGAACCGGACGCCCTCGGAGACCTGCTGCCAGACCGCCTCCCGGAACGGCGTGCGCGCGTGCGCCTTGATCGCGTCGTGGGTGATCTTCGCGAAGTCCTCGTCCTCCCAGTCCCGGCGCGCGAAGCCGACCAGCGAGAACCCCGGCGGCAGCAGGCCGCGGTTGGCCAGGTCGTAGATGGCCGGCAGCAGCTTCTTGCCGGCCAGGTCACCGGTGACGCCGAACAGGACGAGAACACATGGCCCCGCGACCCTGGGGATCCTGCGGTCCCGGGGATCACGCAGCGGATTCGATGTCATGCGGCTCCTCCGCTCGGCTCGTCAGCTCGTCGACCCGGCGGCGGCCATCTCGGTCTTGATCGTCCCGAGCAGCTCGTTCCACGATGCCTCGAACTTCTCCACGCCCTGGTTCTCGAGCACGGTCACCACGTCGTCGTAGCCGATGCCGAGGCCCTCCAGTTGCTCGAACACCCGCCGGGATTCGTCGTACGTGCCGTGGATCGTGTCACCACGGATCTTGCCATGGGCCTGGGTCGCGTGCAGCGTCGACTCCGGCATGGTGTTCACCGTGTCCGGCGCGACCAGTTCCACCACGTACATGGTGTCGGCGAAGGACGGGTCCTTGACGCTGGTCGAGGCCCACAGCGGCCGCTGCACCCGAGCGCCGCGGGCGCGCAGCGCCGACCACCGGGGGGTGGCGATCCTCTGCTCGTAGAGCTCGTAGGCCAGCCGCGCGTTGGCGAGGGCGGCCTTGCCGCGGAGCGCCTCGGCCTCGGGGGTACCGATCTTGTCGAGCCGCTCGTCGACCTCGGTATCCACCCGGCTGACGAAGAAGGACGCCACCGAGGCGACCCTCGTGATGTCGCCGGCCGCGTTCTCCAGGCCGGCCATGAACGCGTCGATAACCTCCGCGTAGCGCTGCAGCGAGAAGATCAGCGTCACGTTGACGCTGATCCCCTCGGACAGGCACTGGGTGATGGCGGGCAGCCCTTCGACGGTGGCCGGGATCTTGATGAACAGGTTGGGCCGGTCCACCAGCCACCACAGCGCGCGGGCCTCGGCGATGGTCTTCGCCGTGTCCCGGGCGATCCGGGGGTCGACCTCGATCGAGACCCGGCCGTCCAGGCCGTCGGTCTGCTCGTAGACCGGGCGCAGCACGTCGCACGCCCAGCGGATGTCGTAGGTGGTGATGGCCCGGGCCGCCTCGTCGACGGTCACGCCGCGCACCGCGAGGTCGGCGATCTGCGCCTGGTAGGCGGAGCCGCTGGAAATGGCCTTGGCGAAGATCGTGGGGTTGGACGTCACCCCCTGCACGTGCATGTCCCGCATCAGCATCTCCAGGTTGCCCGTGGACAGGCGCTCCCTGCTGATGTCGTCGAGCCATATCGAAACGCCCGCGGCCGTGAGCTGGGCCAGTGGGTCGTCAGGCCGGGAATTCATGACTTCCACCCCTTGCTGTGGTTGGGCTTGCTGCGCTGCTCAGCCGGGCGAGGCTGGCCCAGCCCGCGAGATGCGCCTGTTGTGCTGTTACCCCGAAGACCCGGGCCCTGATCGTGTGCGGCAGTACTTCCTGCCGATAGGAAGCATCTGGCTGGGCGAACCATTCCGCGCACGGCACGGACACCACGGGCGCCGCGGTTCCCTCGCCCGGCCGCCGGTTGCGGGCGGCCAGGGCCCGGCGGCTCAGCGGGCGGCTCACCGCGGCATCGGTCTCCTTGTCGCGCAGCGGGATTATGAGACCGACCCTATCTCGCGGCGAGGCGCTCCTAGCTACCTCGTGGGTTAACCGCGGGTGAACAGCGGCGAGTGGGCCGCCTCAGCCGGCCGCCTTGGTGAAGTACCACTCCTCGGGGTTGACGAAGCCGTAGGCGTTCGGCGCGAAGCCGTGCAGATTGGACTGGACGGTGATCAGGGTGCCCGGGCTCGGCTGCCAGAAGTCTGGCAGCTGCAGCCGGACCTGGTCGGCGTACGCGTTCAGCGCGGCCTGGGCCCCGCCCGCCGGGGTCCGGGTGGTCGCGAGGATCAGCTTGTCGATCGCCGGGTCCGAGAAGTTGTTGACGTTGCCGAGGGCGCCGGTCTGGAAGATCTCCTCGCCGCTCGGGTAGTGATCGGGCTCGAACAGCCAGGCCGTGCCGTAGTTGCCGATCTCCCAGCCGCACGCGGCCGACGCCGGGGCGCAGGGCTCGATCGTCGCGGCGATCGTGGCCGACGTCTCCTGGTCCAGCGAGATCTCGATGCCGACCTGCTTCGCGGCCGACTGCAGGTCGGCCATGGAGCCGTCGGTGTAGGGCTGTCCGCTCGGGTACATGAGGGTGAATTCGAGCGGCTGGCCGGCCTTGATGCCCGCGCCGCACTCGCCGGCCGTGCGGCCGGGCCGGGAGCACGTGCTGACTCCGTTGGGGACGACATGCCAGCCGTGCGCGGCGAGCAGGGCCCGCGCAGTCGGCATGCTGAACGGGTACGGGTTCACCGACGCCCGGGCGTCCGCGTACGGGTTCGCCGGCCGGGCGGGCACCGGGCTGTAGGTGGGCACTCCCAGGCCGTCGTAGTAGGCGCTGATCCACCCGGTCTGGTCCACGAGGTGCTGGAAGGCCTGGCGGAAGTACAGCTGACGGAAGATGGGCCCGACCTTCGGGTTGTTGAAGTTCGGCTCGAGATAGTTGAAGCCGAACGGGAAGTCGCTGACCAGCCGGTAGCCCTCCGCCCGCAGCGCGGGCTGCTGCGGCAGGTCGTTGTCGGGCACGTAGCCGACCGAGATCTGCTGGCCGGAGGTGCCGGGCCCGCCGGTGGCCTGGCCGGCCCGCAGCACGGAGAGTTCCGCGGTGGCGGACGTGAACGGCAGCTCCACGAACCTGGCCAGCTGCGGCTTGTGCGGGCCGGAGTAGCGCGGGTTGGGCACGAAGGTGGCGGTGCCGTCGGCCGTCAGGCTGGCGAGCTTCCAGGGGCCGTCCACCACCGACCAGATCGGGCTTGAGGCGTACCCGGTGATCCTGGTCGCCTGGGCGTTGAGGAAGCCGTACACGGCCCTCGCGCCCGCGGGGGTCGTGTCCGGCAGGCCCGCCGCGCCCGGCGCCGGGGCCGGGTGGCTCAGCGAGGTCCGGTCCCAGGCGATCGGCAGGGGAGTGATCTGAGACAGCTCGTTATAGGTGAACCAGAGCGGGTTATAGCTGGCGTTCAGGCGAAGCTGCACGGTTGTGGGGCTCAGCGCCCGCCAGGAGACGACGTTGTCGGGGAACCCGCCCGGAACGTAGGACGCCCAGTTTTCCTTGTTGGCCTTGACCAGGTTGATCCAGAACCCCACGTCACGGGCGCTCACCGTCTCGCCGTCGGACCACACGTAGTGCTTGAGGGTGATCGTGACCACCCGGCCGCCGTCGCTGTAGGCCGGCGGGTTGCCGAGGGACAGCCGGTAGTCGATGGACGTGTTCCCCTGGTCCCCGTACCAGTAGAGCGGCTGGTAGAGCAGGGTCTGAAAGTCGCTGGTGTTGGCCACGGTGAAGTACTGGCCGGAGACCAGCGGGAAGATGTAGGTCGGCGGGGACAGCGGCTGCTCGGCGAAGTACGCGGTGCCGCCCCGGACCGGCGGGCCAGCGGCGGCCGGCGGGCCCGTCCCGCTGCCCGAGGCGCAGGCCGCCAGGCCCAGGGCCGCGGCGAGGGCGAGCGCGACCACCCCGGGCACGGCGCGGCGATGTCCTTGCCTGGTGGCCGTCATGACTGGCTGCCTCCCTACGCCGGCATTACCCGGTCAGGTTCAAACGGTCGGTGGCGCCCAGGCCGTGCGGCCAGCCACCCTCTCAGCCCGGTCAGCCCGAGCTCCCGTGCGGTTCGCCTTCATGTTACCGCCCTGCTACCTGCCGGGACGGACCGGTGCCGGGAACGACGAGATCGAAGGACGAGGGCGGGCGGGTCCGGCCGAAGTAGGACCGCTCCGCGGCCAGCCAGTCCTCGTCCCACTCCCCCGGTGTCACCAGGCGTCGCAGCCGCCGCAGCCGCTCCGGTTCCGGCGTCTCCACGAAGACCGACCGGTCCACCAGGTCGGAAAGCTCGGTCGCGGCGGAGAACACGCCCTCGACCAGGATCAGGTCGCTCGGCGCCACCGCGACGCGGCCGTCCAGGCCGCGGCCGCGCTCCCAGTCGAACCGGCGGAACGTCGCGGCGCGGCGTGCCCGCAGCGGCTCGAGGGCCTGCGCCCGGAGCCTGCGCCAGTCGTAGTAATCCTCCATGGCCCGGGCGTCCGCGGCGCCGCGCCGGGCCGGGGCGGACGGGGCCCGGAAGAAGTCGTCGGTGTGGACCAGCGCGGCCCCGGTGGCGCGCGCGACGGCGTCCGCGATCGTGGACTTGCCCGCGGCGCCGTGCCCGTCGATGGCCAGCACCAGCACCCCGGGCTGCCCGGCCTGCCACCGGGCGGCCGCCTTGATCACCCGGTCGGTGCTACCGCCGCGGGACATCCAGCGCCCCGCCCGGCGGGGCGGCCGCGGGCGAGGCCGGCGCGGGCGAGACGGGCGCGACATCCGCGATCCCCCCGGTACCCGCCCGGGCCTGGTCATCATCGGTCGCGGTGCCCCGGTCGCGCAGCGCGAACAGCAGCAGGAGCGCGGTGATCCAGATCAGCACCGAGTTGGCGACGTGCACCCAGACCAACCCCGCGGGCAGCCCGCTGAAGTACTGCGCGTAACCGATCGCGCCCTGGACCCCGATCAGCGCCAGCAACAGCCAGCCCAGCCGGACGGCCTGCCGCGGGGCGCCGCCCAGCCGGAGGCCGAGGACCAGCGCGATCACCAGGCCGCCCAGGAGCCAGCCGATATCCGCGTGAAACTGGGTAACGCCGGTGAGCGGCAGGTGGAAGCGGGGGACGTCGCCGGCGCCGGCCAGCGGCCCGGTGCCGGTGACCACGGTGCCAGCGGCGAGCATGAGGCCGAGCACGGCCACGGCGCCGAACGCGAGCAGCCGTACCTCGCGCGGGACCAGGGGACGGGCGGGCCCGCGGCCCTCCGCGCACCGCACGTACAGCGCCACCGCGGCGGCCACGAGGGCCATGGAGAGCAGGAAGTGCACGCTGACCCAGACCGGGTCCAGCTTGGTCAGCACGACGATCCCGCCCAGGGCGGCCTGCGCCAGGATCCCGGCGGGCTGTGCCGAGGCGAGCCAGACCAGGTCCTTGCGGCGGCCGGCGCGGTCCGGCCGGTACCGCCAGGCCGCGACGAAGACGGCCACCGCGACCACGAAGATCGCGACGGTCACCAGCCGGTTGCCGAACTCGACCCAGCGGTGGAGGAGCGGGTCCCCGGTGGTCCCGCCGGCGACGATGCTGGTGGCCGTGCACCTCGGCCAGTCCGGGCAGCCGAGCCCGGACTCGCTCAGCCGGACCCCGGCGCCGGTCATGATGATGCCCGCGGACGCCACGACGCCCGCGAGCGCGATCCGCCGCATCGAGGCCGGCGACGGAGCGAGCACCGCATCGCTCCAGCGGCGGGGTTGGCCAGGCACGGATCCCATCGTAAGGCCGCGCCGTCCGCAGCCGGCCTGGTCGGCGGCAAACCGCTAGGGGGCAGGCGGGGGAGGCACCGGGCCGGCCTCCGCCGGCCGCGCCGGTCCGGCGCCACGCGCTGCGCCGGCGCAGGCGAGGATCACGCAGCCGATCGCCGCCCATTCCCGTGGTGCGAGCGCCTCGCCGAGCAGCACCAGGCCCACCAGCGCGGCGATCGCGGGCTCCAGGCTCATCCAGATGCCGAAGATCCGCGCCGGAACGCGGCGCAGCGCCTCGAGCTCGAGCCGGTAGGGGATGACCGACGACAGCAGCCCGACCGCGATCCCGGTGCCGAGTACGCCGGCCTGCAGCACCGAGCCGTGCCCGGCGGACGGGCTGGCCACCGCGGCGGGCGTCACCACCACGGCGGCCACCACCATGGCCATCGTCAGCCCGGACGATCCGCGGAACCGCCGCCCCGTGGCCGCGCTGAGCAGGATGTACGCCGCCCACCCGGCGGCGGCGACCAGCGCGAAGGCCACGCCGGTCACCGCGAGCCCGGCGCCGCCGGGCGCCTGCGCCGCGCCGCCGTGCACCGACAGGCCGGCCCAGCCGTCGCTGAGCAGGGCCACGCCCGCCCCGGCCAGGGCCACCCAGACCAGGTCGATCAGCCGCCGGGAGGAGGCCACCGCGACCGCCAGCGGGCCGAGGAACTCGATGGTCACCGCGATGCCCAGCGGTATCCGCGCGAACGACTGGTAGATCGAGAAGTTCATGACGCCCATCGTCACGCCGAACGCCAGCACGACCGCCGAGTCCCGCCAGGCCCGCTCGCGGACCAGGTCGCGGACGGACCGGGCCAGCACCCGGGCGCCGAGCGCGGCCATCAGCGCCGCGGCCGTCCACAGCCGCAGGCCGGTCATCACGGCCGGCCCTACCTCGCTGAACATCCGGCCGGCCAGGCCCGCGCCGAGCTGGACCGAGAAGATGCCGGTGACCACGAGCGCCGACGGCGGCACCGCGTGCAGGACCCCGGCCGGACTCCGGAGCGTTCGGGATCGGGTGGCAGTGACCGCAGGCTCCCCGCTACTCCCAGCGGAAGAACCGCACGGCCAGGGCGATCCCGGCCACCGCCCAGATCACGAGGACCAGCAGGTCCGCCGCGGGCAGGCCGCTACCGTGCTGCAGCACCGACCGCAGGCCGTCGGACAGCGCGCCGGACGGCAGCAGCCGCAGCACCGGCCGCGCCGCGGGCGGGAACTTCGTCAGCGGGAACAACACCCCGCCGACGCCGAGCAGCACCAGGTACACCAGGTTGGCGGCAGCCAGCGTGGCCTCGGCCCGCAACGTCCCGGCCATCAGCAGGGCGAGCCCGCTGAACGCCGCCGTCCCCGCGACCATCAGCAGGACCGACCAGAAGGCTCCGGCGGCGCCGCCGTGCGGATTCCAGCCCAGCGCCAGCCCGACGACCACGATCAGGACCGACTGGAGCACCTCGACGGCCAGCACGGTGAGCGTCTTCGCGGCGATCAGGCCGCGCCGCGCCAGCGGCGTCGCGCCCAGCCGCTTCAGCACCCCGTACCGGCGCTCGAACCCGGTGGCGATCGCCTGGCTGGTGAACGCGGTGGACAGCACGGCCAGGGCGAGGATGCCCGGGACCAGGAAGTCGATCCGCGGGCCCGGCCCGTAGCTGACCAGGTTCTCCTGGCCGAACGCCACGAGCAGCAGCACGGGGATGATCAGGGTCAGCACGAGCTGCTCGCCGTTGCGCAGCAGCGTCCGCAGCTCGAGGCCGGCCTGGGCGCCGACCATCTGCGGCAGCGGCGCGGCGCCGGGCGCCGGGGCAGGCCAGGCCGGCGCGGTCTCGGTCATGAGCGCAGCTCCCGCCCGGTCAGCTCGAGGAAGACGTCTTCCAGCGTCCGGTTCTCGATCCGCAGGCTCTGCGCAAGCACGCCGTGCTCGGCGCACCAGGCGGTCACCGCCGCGAGGAGCTGGGGATCGACCCGGTCGTGCACCTCGACCACGTAGTAGCCGGCCGGGGATTCCTTGGCGGCGCTGCCCGGCGGCAGCGCGGCGAGCAGGCTGTCGGTATCCAGGCCGGCCTCGGCCCGGAACCGGAGCTGGCCTGCGGTGCCGGTGAGCTCCGCGGGAGTCCCGGAAGCGACCAGCCTGCCGTGGTCGAGGACCGCCACCTGATCGGCCAGGCGTTCGGCCTCCTCCATGTAATGCGTGGTCAGGATGACCGCGGCCCCGGCCGCGCGCAGGCCGCTGATCAGGTTCCAGGTGGCGTGCCTGGCCTGCGGGTCGAGCCCGGCCGTGGGCTCGTCCAGGAATACCAGCTCGGGACGGCCGATCACGGCCGCCGCCAGCGACAGCCGCTGCTGCTGGCCGCCGGACAGCCGCCGGAACGGGGTGCGGGAGCAGCCCGTGAGGCCGAGCCGGTCCAGCAGCAGCGCCGGGTCGATCGGGCTGGTGTGGAAGCTGGCCATGACCCGCAGGTACTCTCCGGGCCGGGCGGCGGTCGGGATGCCGCCGGACTGCAGCATGACGCCGACCTTCGGCCGCAGCGTCTTCGCGTCCCGGATCGGGTCCAGGCCAAGCACCCGCACGGCGCCCTCGTCCGGCCGCCGGTAGCCCTCGCAGATCTCGATCGTGGTGGTCTTCCCGGCGCCGTTCGGGCCCAGGATCGCGGTCACCTGCGCCCGCTCGGCCCGCAACGACAGGCCCGCTACCGCGGTCGTGCGCCCGTAGTGCTTGACCAGGCCGGTGATCTCGACGGCCAGAGCGGAACACACGCTCGCGAGTCTACGGGGGCGCGGACGGGCCGTCGGTCTCATTCGGCTTTGAGGAGATTTGCCGGGCGCGATCGCGCGGCGGCCAGCGACGGGCCGAGCCAGCCCAGGCGCGGCGGCCGGCCGCTACGATGCGCTCGTGACTGGCCCCGATGTCGTCCGCCGGCCGGGCGGCCATGGGCAACGCGGGCCGGGCCCGTGCCCGCCGCCGGGGCGCGCAGGGACGCAAGCCCCGCATGGGCACGCCGCCAGGCGCGGGGTCAGGCGGGGGCGGGAGTGCCGGCCAGGGCCGCGCTGACCAGGGCACGGAACAGGCTCAGGTCGTCGCCGGCCTCGGGATGCCACTGGACGGCCACCATGAACGGGCCGTCGCCCCCGGCGTCGAGCTCGAAGGCCTCAATGGTGTCGTCTTCGGCCCAGGCGGTCGGGACGAGCCCGTCACCGAGCCGGTCGACGGCCTGGTGATGGTGGGTCGGCGCGCTGATCGGAGCGTCGATCTCCTCATGGCCCAGGATTCCGGCCAGCCTGCTGCCGGACCCAACCCGCACCGCGTGCGTGCCGAAGGACCCGGGCACCGGGGCATGGCCGTCGTGGCCGACGACGTCCGGCAGGTGCTGATGCAGGCTGCCGCCCCGGGCCACGTTGATGACCTGCAGGCCACGGCAGATCCCGAGCACCGGAAGGTGCCGCGACATGGCCGCGGCGAACAGCGCGAACTCCGCGGTGTCACGTTCCTCGCGCACGCTCGTGAGCTGCGGCGCGGGCTCCGCGCGGTAGCGGGCGGGGTCGATGTCCCCGCCCCCGGACAGCACCAGCCCGTCCAGGCGGGCCAGAGCGTCCTCGATATCCGGTACCGGCGGCAGCAGCACCGGGATCCCGCCGGCCGCCGAGACGCGGTCGGCGTAGCGCCGGGGGAGCACCATGGCCTGCGCCTCCCACACGCCCCACCGGGCCTGCTCGCAGTAGGCGCTGATCCCGATCAGCGGGGCGCCCGTGCCCTCAGCCATGCAGCGAAACCTCCCAACTCCCCGGCCGGTCTCCTCACAAGGGTGTCACGTAGGCACCGGTGAGACCGCCGTCGACCAGAAACTGCGCCGCGGTGACGAACGACGCGTCGTCGCTGGCCAGGAAGGCTACCGCAGCCGCGATCTCCTCGGGCTCAGCGAACCGGCCGAGCGGGATGTGCACCAGCCGCCGGGCCGCGCGCTCCGGGTCCTTGGCGAAGAGCTCGGTCAGCAGCGGCGTGTTCACCGGACCCGGGCACAGCGCGTTGACCCTGATCCCCTCGCGGGCGAACTGCACGCCCAGCTCGCGGGTCATGGCCAGCACCCCGCCCTTGGACGCGGTGTAGGAGATCTGCGAGGTCGCCGCGCCCACGACCGCGACGAAAGACGCGGTGTTGATGATCGACCCCTTGCCCTGGCGCCGCATGTACGGGATCACGTGCTTGCAGCACAGGTAGACCGAGGTCAGGTTGACCTCCTGCACCCGGCGCCAGGCCTCCAGGCCGGTGGCCAGGATGGAGTCGTCCTGCGGGGGAGAGATGCCGGCGTTGTGGAACGCGACGTCAATGCGCCCGTGCCGACCCGCCACCGACTCGTACAGCCGCTGCACGTCGTCCTCGCGGGACACGTCGGCCGCGATGAACGTGCCGCCGCACTGCTCCGCCGCGGCCTTGCCCGCCGCCTCGTCGATGTCCACCGCTACGACCACGGCTCCCTCGGCCGCGAGCCTGCGCGCGCTGGCCAGCCCGATGCCGCTGCCGGCGCCGGTGACGACGGCCACCCGGTCCTGCAAGCGCTGCATGCTGCCGCTCCCTTCCCGGCTCGCGCCGCTGCTGCTCACGGTTCGGTGGCGATGAAGACGTTCTTGATCTCGGTGAACGCGTCCGGGGCGTCGGGCCCGAGCTCGCGGCCCAGGCCGGACTGCTTGAACCCGCCGAACGGGGTCCAGTAGCGCACCGATGAGTGCGAGTTCACCGACAGGTTCCCGGTCTCCACGGCCCGCGCCACCCGGATCGCGCGGCCGACGTCCGAGGTGAAGATCGATCCGGACAGGCCGTAAGGCGTGTCGTTGGCGATCGTGACCGCGTCCGCCTCGTCTTCGAACGGCGTGACCGTGACCACCGGGCCGAAGACCTCCTCGATATAGGCCGGGTCATCGGGGCTGACCGGGGCAAGCACGGTCGGCGGGTACCAGAAGCCCGGCCCGTCCGGCGCGCTGCCGCGGAACGCGACCGGGGCGCCGTCGGGCACGTAGGACGCCACGTGCTGCCGGTGCCCCGCCGAGATCAGCGGGCCCATCTCGGTGCCGGGGGAGGCCGGGTCGCCGACCGCGATCCCGGCGACGGCGGGCTCGAGCAGCTCCATGAACCGGTCCAGGACCGACCGCTGCACCAGGATCCGGGACCGGGCACAGCAGTCCTGGCCGGCGTTGTCGAACACCGCGTACGGCGCGGTCGCCGCGGCGCGCTCCAGGTCCGCGTCGGCGAACACGATGTTGGCGCTCTTGCCGCCGAGTTCCAGCGTGACCCGCTTGACGTGCCGGGCGCACCCCGCCATGATCTCGCGGCCCACCTCGGTAGACCCGGTGAAGACGATCTTCCGCACGGCCGGGTGGTCGACCAGGCGCTGGCCGACCACGCTGCCCTGGCCAGGCAGCACCTGCAGCACACCTTCGGGCAGGCCCGCCTCGAGGGCCAGCTCGCCGATCCTGATCGCGGTCAGCGGGGTCAGCTGGGCCGGCTTGACGATCACCGTGTTCCCGGCCGCCAGGGCGGGCGCCATGCCCCAGGACAGGATCGGCATCGGGAAGTTCCACGGCACGATGACGCCGACCACGCCGACCGGCTCGTGGAAGGTCACGTTCAGCCCGCCCGGCACCGGGATCTGCTTCCCGATCAGGCGCTCCGGCGCGGCCGAGTAGTACAGCAGCACGTCCCGGACGTGCCCGGCCTCCCAGCGGGACTGCCCGACGGGATGGCCGGACCCGGCCACCTCCAGCGCCGCGAGCTCGTCGACGCGGGAGTCCACGGCGGCCGCGAACCTGCGCAGCAGGCCGGCCCGGTCCCCGGGCGACACGGCCCGCCAGCCGTCCTGCGCCGCGGCGGCCCGGCCGATCGCCGCGTCGGTGTCCTCGGCGGAGGCCTGCGTCACCGTGGTAACGGGCTGCTCAGTGGCGGGATTCAGCACCGTGAATTGGGACATGGCTGGGCTTGCCTTCCGATCGTCAAAGGCCGGCTAGAGGCGCTCGAAGCCGCGCCGCAGCTCCCAGTCGGTCACGGCGGCGTCGTAGGCCTCCAGCTCGACCCGGGCGTAGTTGGCGTAGTGCTCCATGACCTCGGCGCCGAACGCCTCGCGGGCCAGGTCGCTCTTGCCCCACAGCTCGAGCGCGTCACGCAGGGTGTGCGGCACCCGGGCACTGGCGTCCAGGTACGCGTTGCCCTCCACGGCGGGCTCGAGGGGCAGCTCGTTGTCGATGCCGTGCAGGCCGGCGGCGATCATCGCGGCGACCGCCAGGTACGGGTTCACGTCGCCGCCGGGCACGCGGTTCTCCACCCGGAGCGAGGGACCGTGGCCGACCAGGCGCAGCGCGCAGGTCCGGTTGTCCGGCCCCCACCGGACCGCGGTGGGCGCGAAGCTGCCAGGCACGTAGCGCTTGTAGGAGTTGATGTTGGGCGCGTAGCACAGGGTGAGCTCCCGCATCGCGGCCAGCTGCCCGGCCAGGAAGTGCTCGCCGGCCTTCGACAGCCCGTACGGGCCGTCACCGGCCATAACGGGCGTGCCGTCCTGGCTCC
Source organism: uncultured Actinomycetota bacterium (assembly GCA_963834695.1). Classification (GTDB taxonomy): domain Bacteria; phylum Actinomycetota; class Actinomycetes; order Streptosporangiales; family Streptosporangiaceae; genus JASHPR01. The sequence continues at coordinate 14,972 of CAWIDQ010000027.1, read as the reverse complement.
GGACCGACAGGTGGATGTGGCAGGAGTTGCCCTCGCGGGCGTTCGGCTTGGCCATGAACGTGATGCTGGTCCCGTCCTGGGCCGCGATCTCCTTGGCGCCGGTCTTGTAGATCGAGTGGTTGTCGCAGGAGGCGACGGCCTCCGCGTAGCGGAACGCGATCTCGTGCTGGCCGAGGTTGCACTCGCCCTTGGCCGACTCCACGTACAGGCCGGCCCCGGCCATCTCGTTACGGATCCGGCGCAGCAGCGGCTCGATCCGGGAGGTGCCGAGGATCGAGTAGTCCACGTTGTATTGGTTGGCCGGGACCAGGTCGCGGTAGGCCTTGGCCGCGGCCTGCTCGTAGGAATCGTTGTAGACGATGAACTCCAGCTCGGTGCCGGCCAGCGCGGTCCACCCGCGCTCGGCCAGCCGGTCGGTCTGCGCCTTGAGTATCTGCCGGGGCGAGGCCACCACCGGCGTGCCGTCCAGCCAGGTCAGGTCGGCGGTGACCATGACCGTCCCCTCGTGCCACGGGACGCGGCGCAGCGTGGCCATGTCCGGCATCATCACGAAGTCGCCGTAACCGCGGTCCCAGGACGACATCGCGTACCCGTCCACGGTGTTCATCTCCACGTCGACCGCGAGCAGGTAGTTGCAGCCCTCGGAGTAGTGCTCGGCCACCTCGTCGAGGAAGAACTCCGCCGACAGCCGCTTGCCCTGCAGGCGGCCCTGCATGTCGGTGAAGGCCAGCACGACGGTGTCGACCGTGCCGTCGCTGACCTCGACCCGCAGGCGCTCCAGGGTCAGCATGCCGCGGCGGCTCGTGGTAGGCCCGGGACCCCGGTATTTCTGCATTGGCATCCCATCAGGTTAAGCGCGGGAGAACCAGCGCCCGGCGCCGGTCAGCTCGCGAGCTCGCTTTCGATGGCCGCTAGTTCCTCCGGCGTGCCTTGCACCCGCGGCCCGGTGAACCAGTTCTTGGCGGAGACCAGCCAGTAGATGCCGGCGAAGCCGATGACCACCACCACCGCCACGACCGTGTAGTTGAAGGTCGACCTGGTGATCGGGCTGACCGTCGGCAGCATGAACAGGAAGAAGATGAAGACCACCCAGACGACCGCGATCCACCCCACGACGTAGCTCCACCGGCCCAGATGCCACGGCCCGCGCTTGAAGTTCTCGCCCTGCCGCAGCCGCAGGAAGGTGGGCGACACGTAGGCGACGTACAGGCCGATGGTCGCGATCGACGTGACCGCCGCGTACGCCGCGCTGTTCCACAGGTAGGGCAGGCCGAGGATGAACGCCCCGGCGGCGGCGAGCCAGATCGCGTTGGTGGGCGTCCTGGTCCGCTTGTTCACCTTGTGCCAGAGGGACGATCCGGGCAGCGCGCCGTCGCGCGAGAACGCGTAGATCATCCGCGAGTTCGCGGTGACCGAGGACATGCCGCAGAACAGCTGGGCGCCGATCACGACGAGCACCAGCACCTTCGCGGTGGTCGCGCCGAGGGCGTCGATGAAGATCTGGACCGGCGGCTCGCCGGTAGACGAGGTCACCGTGGTGGCGTAGTGCTGGATGCCGAAGGTGAGCCCGATCAGCAAGATCCAGCCGGCGAACAAGGAGACGAGGATGGACATCACGATGCCGCGAGGGCCGCTGCGCGCCGCCGAGTGGGTCTCCTCGGTCATGTGCGCCGACGCGTCGTAACCGGTGAAGGTGTACTGCGCCAGCAGCAGGCCGAGAGCGAGCACGTAGATGGTGCTGTGCCACCCGGTGAGGTTGACGATGCTGGTGAACACGAAGTGTGCCGACTGGTGGTGCGCCGGCACGAACGCCAGCAGGCCGACGATGAGCAGCACGCCGATGATGTGCCACCAGACGCTGACGTCGTTCAGCAGCGCGACCAGCCGGATGCCGAACTGGTTCAGCAGGCCGTGCAGCAGCAGCACGCACGCGTAGATGATGATCGTCACCCAGTGGTAGGTGGGCGTCCCGAACACCAGGCTCAGCCACGCGTTGATGAAGAACGCCGCGCCGAAGTCGATGCCCGCGGTGATCGCGACCTGGCCGAGGAAGTTGAACCAGCCGGTGAACCAGGACCAGATCGGGCCTCTCCCCGGGCGGGCCAGCTTGGCCGCCCAGTAGTACAGGCCGCCCGCGGTCGGGAAGCTGGAGCACACCTCGGCCATGGCCAGCCCGACCATCAGGGTCATGATGCCGACGAACGGCCAGCCCCAGACGATGGCGACCGGGCCGCCGGTGACCATCCCGTAGCCGTACAGCGTCATGCAGCCGGACAGGATCGAGATGATCGTGAACGACACGGCGAAGTTCGAGAACCCTGACATCCGCCTGCGCAGTTCCTGGGCGTAACCGAGCCGGTGCAGGATCTCCTCGTCGCTGCCGGCTGCTGAGGGCGCTTGCTCGTTGACCGCCACGGCGTGCTCCTCGGGTCAGGGGAATGCCGCCAGACGACGCTGGCCGGCCGCCGACTTTAATGGTTTAATTGCGAACCAATGATGAACGGGCGCCAGGGAATGTTCAAGACCCCCGGGCCAGATTCACCACATGCGTCCCGCGGGTACCGGCACGGGCGGGCGTATCCGGCCGTAGAGTCAGCGAGTGCCGGCCCGGTCGTGCTGGCTGCACGGTGCAGGCTGGAGGCAGGCCGGTCCCGCGGAGGGCGATCGTGACGAGCAGCGGGCTTGACCTGACCGGGCTGCTCCGCCCGGTGCGCGAGGGCAACGCGTTCGAGGAGACCGTGGAGCGGCTGCTGACGGTCATCAAGCTCGGCTTCGTCGGGCCCGGCGAGCGGTTCCCGGCCGAGCGCGAGCTCGCGGCCCAGCTCGGCATCAGCCGGCTGACCCTGCGCGAGGCGATCAGGGAACTGCAGCAGGCCGGCTGCGTGGAGTCGCGCCGCGGCCGGTTCGGCGGCACCTTCGTGACCGGCGCGCCGCCCGCCCCGGACCGGGGCGAGCTGCGCCGCCTAGCCCTCCAGGACGGGGACAAGCTCGCCGACGCGGTGACGTTCCGGCTGGCCCTGGAGACCGGCGCGGCGGACGCCCTGGCCCAGCTGATGGCGCAGTCCTCGGCGCGGGACGACGCGCCCCGGGTCCTGGCGGCCCGGCTGGCCGACGTGAACGGCGCCTCCCCGCGGGACTACCGGCGGCTGGACACGCTGTTCCACCTGTCGATCGCGGAGCTCACCGGGTCCACGCTGCTCACCGCCGCCTGCGCCGACGCGCGGATGCGGCTGAACGACCTGCTGAACGCGATCCCGGTGCTGCAGCGCAACATCGACCACACGGCCGGCCAGCACGCCGCCATCGTGACCGCGATCCTGGCCGGCGACGCCGGGCGGGCCCGGCACGCGGTGGCCGAGCACCTGGAGGGCACCGCCGCCCTACTCCGCGGCTTCCTGGCCTGATGACTTGATGCTTCGCCATCCCCGGCACATGCCCGAACACGGGGCAGGGGCATGATATTAGGCAAGCTCACTAACTTTTGATCCCAAAGCGTTACCTATCTGCGGCTCGTGTGCCATACCTGCCGCGAATATGATCCCGGCAGGCGTGAGACGTCAGCAGAAGCCCTCAGGGAGGCGTCAGATGAGGTTCGTGCGCTCTGTTCACAGCGTCGTGACACGGCATCCGTTGCGATGGTCAGCGGCGGCGTTGGCCGCCCTGGCCTTGACGGTGGCGGGCTGCGGCTCCAGCTCGTCGTCGTCCCCGAGCGCCGCCGCGTCGGCCACCGGGAAGCCCGGCGGCACCTTCACGATCCTGGCCAACTCCAGCTTCGGCGTGGCCGACCCGGCGCAGAACTATACGCTGCAGGAGTGGCAGCTCCTGATCGACACGCACGACGGCCTGACGACGTTCGCGAAGGAGAACGGCATCGCCGGGACCAAGATCGTGCCCGACCTGGCCACCTCCATCCCCGCGCCGACGAACGGCGGTAAGACCTACGTCTTCCACATCCGCCACGGGATCAAGTTCTCCAACGGCGAGGTGCTCAAGCCCAGCGACTTCGTGACGACGTTCGAGCGGCAGTTCACGGTGCCCGGGCCCACGGCGTTCTACTCCGACATCGTCGGCGCGAGCGCGTGCTCGACCAAGGGCTGCAGCCTCAGCAAGGGCGTGATCGCCAACGACTCCGCCTACACGCTGACCATCAACCTGACCGGGCCCGACCCCGAGATCATGGACCAGCTGGCGCTGCCGTTCGCGTTCGCGGTGCCGGCCAACACCTCGCTGAAGCTGCTGGGCAACAACGTGCCGCCGGGCACCGGGCCGTACATGTGGAAGTCGTACAACCCGAACACCGAGCTGGTGCTGGTCCGCAACCCGTACTTCAAGCAGTGGAGCGCGGCGGCCCAGCCGGCCGGCTACCCGAACGAGATCATCGAGAAGTTCGGCCTGCAGGTCTCCGACGAGGTGACCGAGGTGATGAACGGCGAGGCCAACGAGGTGTTCGACGGCGACCAGATCCCGTCCGACCAGCTCACCCAGCTCAACAGCCCGAAGTACGCGAGCCAGGTGCACGTAAACACGCTGACCGCCGACTGGTACATGGCGCTCAACACCAGGACGCCGCCGTTCAACAACGTGAAGGCCCGCCAGGCCATCAACTACGCAGCCAACCGGACGGCGTACGTCAAGATCGCGGGCGGCCCGTCGCTAGCCGTCCCGGCCTGTCAGATCCTGCCGCCGAACTTCCCCTCGTACACGGCGTACTGCCCGTACACCACGGGATCGCAGACCGTCTGGTCCGGGCCCAACGTGGCCAAGGCCAAGCAGCTCGTGCAGCAGTCCGGCACGGCCGGGATGAAGGTCGTGGTCGACGGCACCAACGACCAGGTCGGCAAGGCCCTGGTCGAGCAGATGGTCGCCGACCTGGACTCGATCGGCTACAAGGCGAGCGCGCAGCTGCTCGCGGCGAGCGTCCAGTACCCGTTCGTGCAGAACTCGACGAACTCCTCCAAGTGGAACGTCGCGTGGTCGGCCTGGTACCAGGACTACCCAGCGCCGTCGGACTTCCTGAACGTCCTGCTCGGCTGCGGCAGCATCCACCCGAACAGCGACGCCAGCCCGAACATCGCCGCGTACTGCGACCAGTCCACCCAGGCGCAGATCAGCCAGGCGGAGTCGGAGGAGGCGACCAACCCGTCCGGGGCGGCCAAGCTGTGGACGCAGGTCGACCACGAGGACACCAACGCGGCGCCCTGGGTCGACTTGTACAACCCCAAGCAGATCGACTTCCTGTCGAGCGACGTCCACGGTTACAAGTGGAACCCGCAGTGGTACATCCTGATCGACCAGCTCTGGCTGTCGTAGGGTCGGCGGCCGGCCCAGGAGGAGGCCCATGGCCGCCATAACCGAACTAGTCGAGGCGCCCGCGGATCTGCGGCCGGAGGTTGTCGGCCGCAATCCGTGGGCCCTCGCCGCGCGGCGGCTGTGGCGCAACCGCCTGGCGATGGCGGCGCTCGTCTTGTTCGTACTGATCGTGGCGGTGTGCCTGGCCGCGCCGCTGTACGCGTACCACGTGGCCCACCTCGTCAACCCGCTGGGGCCGAACCTGAACGGCACCACGGTCGTGGGCGGCAAGGTGGTGCCGGTGATGCAGCAGGGCGGCGGGACGCTGAAGCTCGGCGAGACCCCGATCGGCCCTACCTGGGACCTGCACCACTACTTCCTCGGTGCGGACGACATCGGCCGGGACGTGGCCGCGCTGCTGCTGTACGGCGGGCGCAGCTCGCTGCTGATCGGCATCGGCTCGGCGGTCTTCTGCTGCGTGGGCGCCACCGTGATCGCGCTCATCGCCGGCTTCTTCGGCGGGATCACGGACTCGATCCTGTCCCGGATCATGGACATCATCTGGGCCTTCCCCGTGTTCCTGCTACTGTTCTCGATCTCGACCGAGCTGCTCACGCACTCCAGCGGCTTCCAGTTCGGGCCGGTGCACGTCAGCGCCGGCAGCCTCTGGCTGCCCACGATCATCATCGCGTTCATCTACCTGCCGTACGTCTACCGCCCGGTCCGCGGCCAGGTGCTCTCGGTGGTCCAGAAGGAGTTCGTGGAGGCGGCCATCGCCAGCGGCGCGTCCAACCTGCGGCTGGTCTTCTCGGAGGTCCTGCCGAACGTGGTGTCCACGGTGATCGTGCTGCTGCCGCTGATGATCGCCACCACGATCCTGACCGAAGTGGCGCTGTCCTTCCTGTCCATCGGGGTGCAGCCGCCCAACGTCAGCTGGGGCACGATCATCAGCGACGGCGAGGACCTGCTCTACACCCGGCCCTGGGTGTCGATCGCACCCGGAATCATGATCGTGCTCACCGTGCTGGCCCTGAACGTGCTGGGGGATGGCGTCAGAGACGCGCTCGACCCGCGCTCCAAGCTGCGGGTGGGGACGGGGGCGTAGTGGCAGCCGACCGGGCCTGGAGCGGCCGATGCTGACCTTCATCGTCCGCCGGCTGGCGTGGACCGTGCTGGTCATGTTCGTGATCACCGTGCTGACCTTCTTGATCTTCTTCAAGACCCCGGGCGTCGATCCGGCCCGAGCGCTCGCCGGCCGGAGTCCCAGCCCGCAGACCCTGGCCGAGATCCGGGCCTCGTTCGGGCTCAACCGGCCGCTCCCGATCCAGTACCTGCTGATGATGAAGCAGCTGTTCATCACCCGCAGCCTGGTGTCGTACTCGAACCAGGGCCTGCTGGTGGTGCCGGAGATCGCCGCGGCGGCGCCGGCCACCCTGTCGCTGGTGTTCGGTGCCGCCGTGCTGTGGGTGGTGCTGGCCATCGCCATGGGGGTCGCGGCGGCCCTGCTGCGCGGCACCTGGATCGACCCGGTGCTGATGATCCTGGCGCTGATCGGCATCTCGGCACCGGTCGTGTGGGTGGGCACGCTGGCCAACTACTTCAGCCAGGGGACCCTGCACAATACCTTCCTGTTCAGCTGGGTGCCGCCGCTCGGGTACACATCGTTTTTCACGAGCCCCTCCCTGTGGTTCAAGGGGCTGATCATCCCGTGGATCACGCTGTCGATCCTGTACATCGGGTTCTACGCCCGGGTGCTGCGGGCTAACCTGATCGAGGTTCAGAACGAGGACTTCGTGCGTACCGCCCGGGCCAAGGGGCTACGAGAGTCGCGCGTCGTGGTCCGGCACACGCTGCGCAACTCCATGATCACGTTCGTGAGCCTGTTCGGGCTCGATTTCGGCGCGCTGGTGGCCGGCGGGGCGCTGATCACCGAGGTGGTGTTCGGCATCCACGGGGTCGGGTTCCTCACCTACGAGGCCTTTCAGAGCCTCGACCTGCCCACGATCATGGCCGTGGTGGTGTTCGGGGCGTTCTTCATCGTGCTGATCAACGCCCTGGTCGACGTCGCCTACGCCTGGCTCGACCCGAGGGTGCGGCCAGCCTGATGGCGGAGCCGCTGCTGGAGGTGCGCGACCTCAAGGTGTCGTTCCGGACGGAAGACGGAACCGTCAAGGCCGTGGACGGCGTCTCCCTGGAGGTCGCGGCGGGCGAGACGCTCGGGATCGTGGGCGAGTCGGGTTCGGGCAAGAGCGTGACCATGATGTCGGTGATGCGGCTGATCAACGACCCGAACATGCGCGTCGAGGGCGATGTGATCTACAAGGGCCGCGACCTGATGAAGCTGAGCCAGGACCAGATCCGGGAGATCCGCGGTCCGGGGATCGCCATGATCTTCCAGGACCCGATGACCTCGCTCAACCCGGTCTACCGGGTCGGCTGGCAGATCTCCGAGCAGATCCGCGCCCACGAGAAGATCTCCGCCAAGGCCGCGCACGACCGCGCGATCGAGTTGCTGCGCGCGGTCGGCATACCGCACGCCCAGGAGCGGGTGGACGACTACCCGCACCAGTTCTCCGGCGGCATGCGGCAGCGCGTGATGATCGCGATGGCGGTCTCCTGCAACCCCGACCTGCTGATCGCCGACGAGCCCACGACCGCGCTAGACGTGACGATCCAGGCGCAGATCCTGGAGCTGATCAAGAAGCTCCGGGACGACTTCGGCACCGCGGTGGTCCTGATCACCCACGACATGGGCGTCGTAGCCGACATCGCGGACCGGGTGGCCGTGATGTACGCCGGGCGGGTCGTCGAGCAGGGCAGCCTGCGCAGCGTCTTCTACGACGCCGAGCATCCGTACACGTGGGGCCTGCTCGGATCGATCGCCCGGCTGGACCGGCCGCGGCCGCCGCGGCTCACGGCCATTAAGGGGCTGCCGCCGTCGCTGATCCACCTGCCGCAGGGGTGCGCGTTCGGTCCGCGCTGCCCGTACCGGTTCGACCGGTGCGCGGAGGTCCCGCGGCTCGAGGACCGGCTTGGCGACGGTCACCTGGACGCCTGCCACCTCGACACCGAGCAGAAGAGGGACCTGCGCGAGACCGCCATCCATCCCGAGCTGGCAGGGCGGGGCGAGCTGGCGGCCGAGCCAGAGTTGACCGAGGAGTCACGGTGAGCGAGCCGGAGGCGGCCGGGGTCAGAATTCTGACCCCGGCCTGGGATGGCGAGATGCTCGTCCGGGCTGAGCACGTCAAGAAGTACTTTCCGATCCGGAAGGGGCTCCTGCAGCGCGAGGTGGCGCGGGTGCACGCCGTGGACGACGTCAGCCTCGAGGTGCGCACGGGGGAGACGCTCGGCCTGGTCGGCGAGTCCGGGTGCGGCAAGTCGACGCTGGCCCGGTGCATCGCCCGGCTGTACGACCTGACCGCCGGCTCGATCACGTTCGAGGGCCGGGACATCTCCCGCCTGTCTCGGCGTCAGCTGCGCCCGGTCCGGCGCGACCTGCAGATGGTGTTCCAGGACCCGTACGCCTCGCTCAACCCGCGCAAGCGGGTGGGAACGATCATCTCCGACCCGCTGCGCATCCACGACTACGGGGATCGCGCGAAGATCAAGAACCGGGTACGGGAGCTGCTGGAGCTGGTGGGCCTGTCGCCCGAGCACGTCAACCGCTACCCGCACGAGTTCTCCGGCGGGCAGCGCCAGCGGATCGGGGTGGCCCGGGCGATCGCGCTGCACCCCAAGCTGATCATCGCCGACGAGCCGGTCTCCGCCCTGGACGTCTCGATCCGCGCCCAGGTCATCAACCTGCTGGACGACCTGCAGGACGAGCTCGCGCTCACGTACGTGTTCATCGCCCACGACCTGGGCGTAGTGCGGCACATCTCCGACCGGATCGCGGTCATGTACCTGGGAAAGATCGTCGAGCTGTCGCCCGCCGAGGAGCTGTACCGGCGTCCCGTCCACCCCTACACCGAGGCCCTGCTGTCGGCGGTGCCGCTCCCGGATCCGGACCTGTCGGCTCGACGGGAGCGGATCGTGCTGCAGGGCGACGTGCCCAGCCCGGTGAGCCCACCGTCGGGATGCCGCTTCCACCCGCGTTGCCGGTATGCCACCGACATCTGCTCGCGGGAGGAGCCGCCGCTCGTCCCGCATGGCGGCCAGGGCCACGTGGCCGCGTGCCACCATCCGCTGAACTTCGCCGACTCGCCCGGGGAGTCGGGGACGGCGGCGCTCCAGCCCTAGTTTCGTGTTGGCCCAGGGGGATGACCCTCTGGAAAGTTCTGCGCTGGCCCAGGGGGATGACCCCCTGGAAGATTCTGCGCTGGCCCAGGGGGATGACCCCCTGGAGCCCCCGTGATCCTGGCGAAGTCCACGACCAGCCGCCCGGGCCCGCGCAGGTTGAGGTTCGGCTTATAGGCCAGGCCTGCCGGGTCGAGTTCCGGCCCGGTCACCCGGGTCGCGAACGCCCGCAGCGCGATCGCCGCCTCCAGCCGGGCCAGCGGCGCGCCGAGGCAGAAGTGCGGCCCGGCGGCGAAGGCCAAATGGGTGGCTGCGCCGCGGCGGATGTCGAAGGTGTCCGGGTTCTCGAAGACCTGCGGGTCACGGCCGGTCGCGGCGAGCAGGAGCAACAGCACCGCGCCGTCGGGCGCGCTGACGCGGCCGACCTGCATCCCGCCGCGCGCGACCCGGCCGGTGAACTGCACCGGCGCGTCGTAGCGCAGGGTTTCCTCGACCGCGCCCGTGGCCAGCTCCGGGTCGGCGCGCAGCGCCGCGAGCTGGCCGGGGTGGCGCAGCAGCGCCAGGATCGCGTTGGAGATCAGGCTCACCGTGGTCTCGTGCCCGGCCACCAGCAGCAGCACGCACGTGGCGATCAACTCCTGCTCGCTGAGGTGCTGGCCGTCGTCCTCGGCGCGGATGAGCTCGGACAATAGGTCCTCGGCCGGGCGGGCCCGGCGGGCGGCGATCAGCTCCCGGAAGTACTCGGCGAACTCGAGCCTGGCCTGCTGCGCAGCGGCCGCCGGGGCCGGGTCGGCGGCGATGAACTGGGGCTGCAGCGAATGCGCCAGGCTGGCCGACCATCCGGCGAACCGGGCGCGGTCCCCGGCCGGCACCCCGAGCAGCTCGGAGATGATCCGCACCGGCAGCGGGTATGCGAGCTGGCTCACGACCTCGAACTGCCCCGCTCCTGCGTGCCCCCCGCCCCCCGCCCCATCCCCCTGCACTGCAGCCGCGGTCAGCAGCTCGTCGGTCACCTCGCGGATCCGGGGCTCGAGCCGGGCGATGACCCGCGGCACGAACGCCTTGGAGACCAGCCGGCGCAGCCGGGTGTGGTCCGGCGGGTCCAGCGACAGGAACGACGGGGCTCGCTGCGCCCGCACCTCGGGCGGTGCCAGCAGCGAGTTGTTCCGCTCGCTGCTGGCCCGCGGGTCGCGCAGGATCTCCGAGCAGTCGGCGTAACGGCCGACCACCACCAGCGCCCCGTCCGCCTGGGTGAACGGCGACGCCTCGCGCAGCCCGGCCAGCACGGGGTACGGATCCGGCAGCACCGCCGGATCGGCGAGTGCGGCCAGCGCAGGCCGGGCCGCCCCCGCCGCATCGTTCATGCACGCCTCACCCCACCATGTGGCCTATCACCGTCGGCACCGGACAGCAAGCCGCCGACCGTAACTCCATCTGAGTCCAGAGGGGCAGCCGGGACAGTCTGGGGAATCGGGGCAAAACGTTTGCGGGCACGGAAGTATTTACGGCACAATGATGTTGTGAAAAACGTGGGACTGGAACGGGAGAGCACGGCGCCCGGCACCTCGGCTGGTGCCGGTCTTAGCGCTGCCCCCGCCCAGCCTACGACGGGGCATTCCGGCGCCGGGCACTCAGGCACCGAGCGGGGGACCCGGGCCCGGATCGCGCGGCTGATCCTGGAGCACGGCCCGGCCACCGCGGCGTGGCTGAGCGGCAGGCTGGACGTTACCCCGGCCGCGGTCCGCCGCCACCTGGACAACTTGCTGACCGACGGCATGATCGAGGCCAGGGAGGCCCGCTGCTACGGCAGCCGGGGACGAGGCCGCCCGGCCCGCCTGTTCGCCATAACCGACGCGGGCCGGAGCGCCTTCGAGCATGCTTACGACGACCTCGCCACCAGCGCGCTGCGGTTCCTGGCCGAGAAAGGCCGGCCCCGGCGCGGTCGCCGAGTTCGCCCGCAGGCAGATCGCCGACCTGGAGAGCAGGTACCGCCCGGTGGTCGACGCGGCGCCCGCCGAGCTTCGCGTGCAGGCCCTGGCCGAGGCGCTGTCGGCGGACGGCTACGCCGCCTCCGCGAGCGCCGCCCCGGGCGGCCGGCGGAGGGGAGGAACTCTGCCAGCACCACTGCCCGGTCGCCCATGTCGCCGCGGAGTTCCCGCAGCTCTGCGAGGCCGAGACCGAGGCCTTCGGCCGCCTGCTCGGCACCCCGGTGCAGCGTCTGGCCACGATCTCCCGCGGCGACGGGATCTGCACCACGCACGTCACCCCGCCATCGCTCGTGCACGCCCCTGCTCCACGCATCACCACAACCGGCACCAACACCACACAGTCCGGAGGCATCTCCGCATGACGACAATCGCGCGCCCCGAGCTCGAGGGGCTCGATCGCTATAAGTTCGGCTGGGCCGACTCCGACGTGGCCGGCGCTTCCGCGCGCCGCGGGCTGAACGAGGAAGTCGTCCGCGATATCTCGGCCAAGAAGAACGAGCCGCAGTGGATGCTGGACCTGCGGCTGAAGGGCCTGAAGCTATTCGGGCGCAAGCCCCTGCCCACCTGGGGCTCGGACCTGTCCGGTATCGACTTCGACCACATCAAGTACTTCGTGCGCTCGACCGAGAAGCAGGCCGCGAGCTGGGACGACCTGCCCGCCGACATCAAGAGCACCTACGACAGGCTGGGCATCCCCGAGGCGGAGAAGCAGCGGCTCATCGCGGGCGTCGCGGCGCAGTACGAGAGTGAAGTCGTCTACCACAAGATCAGGGACGACCTGGAGGAGAAGGGCGTCATCTTCCTGGACACCGACACCGGGCTCAAGGAGCACCCGGACCTGTTCCGGGAGTACTTCGCCACCGTGATCCCGGTGGGCGACAACAAGTTCGCCTCGCTGAACACCGCGGTCTGGTCCGGCGGCAGCTTCATCTACGTGCCCAAGGGCGTGCAGGTGGAGATCCCGCTGCAGGCCTACTTCCGGATCAACACCGAGAACATGGGCCAGTTCGAGCGCACCCTGATCATCGTCGACGAGGACGCCTACGTGCATTACGTCGAGGGCTGCACCGCGCCGATCTACTCGTCCGACTCGCTGCACTCCGCGGTGGTGGAGATCATCGTGAAGAAGGGCGCCCGCTGCCGCTACACCACGATCCAGAACTGGTCGGCCAACGTGTACAACCTGGTCACCAAGCGGGCGGTGGCGCAGGAGGGCGCGACCATGGAGTGGGTCGACGGGAACATCGGCTCCAAGGTGACGATGAAGTATCCGGCCGTGTACCTGATGGGCGAGCACGCCCGGGGCGAGACGCTGTCGGTGGCCTTCGCCGGCACCGGGCAGCACCAGGACGCCGGCGCGAAGATGGTGCACTGCGCGCCGAACACCTCGTCCTCGATCGTGTCCAAGTCGGTGGCCCGGGCGGGCGGCCGGACTTCTTACCGCGGCCTGGTCCAGGTGCAGGAGGGCGCCGCCCACTCCAAGTCCACGGTGAAGTGCGACGCGCTGCTCGTGGACACGGTCAGCCGGTCCGACACCTACCCGTACGTGGACGTCCGCGAGGACGACGTGGAGATGGGCCACGAGGCCACGGTGTCGAAGATCTCCGAAGACCAGCTCTTCTACCTCATGAGCCGGGGGATGACCGAGGACGAGGCGATGGCCACGATCGTCCGCGGCTTCGTGGAGCCGATCGCCCGCGAGCTCCCGATGGAGTACGCGCTCGAGCTCAACCGGCTGATCGAGCTGCAGATGGAAGGGGCGGTCGGCTGATGTCGTCGGCGCTCCAGGGGGCGGTCGAATCCGGCGCCCCTGTGTCCAGGCTGCACGAGCAGTCGTCCTACGACCCCGCGGACTTTCCCGTGCCCACCGGGCGCGAGGAGGAGTGGCGGTTCACGCCACTGCGTCGGCTGCGCGGGCTGCATTCTGATTCCGAACTTGCCCCAGGCAAGGTAACGGTCTCAGTCGATGCCGCGCCGGGTATCGCCGTTGAGCTGACGCAACACGGCGACCCCCGACTCGGTACCGCCTTTGTGCCCGCCGACCGGGTCAGTGCGCGGGCGTACGCATCGTTTGACCAGGCCACCGTCATCACTGTTGACGATGATTCACAACGGGCAGCACCGACGTGGGTCTCGGTTCGCGGGGAGGATCCTGCGGGGGCGGCCTTCGGGCACCTCGTGGTCGACGTGAAGCCGAACGCGCGGGGCGTGGTGGTGCTGGATTACAGCGGGTCGGCGACGTATGCCGACAACGTCGAGCTGGTGGTGGGGGACGGGGCGGCGCTGACGGTGGTGTCGTTGCAGAACTGGGCGGATGACGCGGTGCATCTGTCGCATCACCACGCTCAGCTCGGGAAGGACGCGACGCTGACGCACACCGCGGTGACGCTGGGCGGCGGGGTGGTCGCGGCTGGCGCCGTCGGTGCGGTACGCGGGGCCCGGGGGCAACGCCGAGCTGCGCGGGCTGTACTTCGCCGACGCCGGGCAGCACCTGGAGCACCGGCTGTTCGTGGACCACGCGGAGCGCAACTGCCGCAGCCGGGTCAGCTACAAGGGCGCGCTGCAGGGCGAGGACGCGCACGCCGTGTGGATCGGCGACGTGATCATCCGCCCGGAGGCGACCGGCACCGACACCTACGAGTACAACCGGAACCTGGTCCTGACCGACGGCACCCGGGTCGACTCGGTGCCGAACCTGGAGATCCTCACCGGCGAGGTCGTCGGCGCGGGTCACGCCAGCGCCAGCGGGCGGCTGGAGGACCATCACCTGTTCTACCTGATGGCCCGCGGGATCCCGTTCGCCGACGCGCGGCGCCTGGTGATCAAGGGGTTCTTCGGCCAGCTCATCGACCAGATCGAGGTGCCCGAGCTGCGGGACCGGGTGGCCAGCGCGATCGACGCCGAACTGGCCCCGTCGCCGGAGCGTGCCGCATGAGCGTGCCCGACACCTACGTGCGCGCCTGCGCCCTCGCCGACGTTCCCGAGGAGGGGGCGCTGGGCGTGGAGGTGCAGGACACGCCGGTCGCGATCATCCGGGTCGGCGGGGAGATCTTCGCGCTCCAGGACGTGTGCTCGCACGAGGAGGTGCCGCTGTCCGAGGGCGAGATCTACGACCACACGGTGGAATGCTGGCTGCACGGGTCCTGCTTCGACCTGCGCACCGGCGCGCCCACCGGGCCGCCCGCCACCAAGCCGGTTCCCACCTACCCAGTGCATACCGATGGCAGCGACGTCTACGTGTCACTGCCCGACCAGGAGAAATGGAAATAATGCCTACCACGGCAGATAAGCCCACACCGTCCACGCTCGAGATCAAGGATCTGCACGTCAGCGTGGAGGAGGCGTCCGGCGCCACCCGGGAGATCCTGCGCGGCGTGGACCTGACCGTTCGCGCCGGGGAGACTCACGCGATCATGGGGCCGAACGGCTCCGGCAAGTCCACCCTCGCCTACGCGATCG
>CAWIDQ010000026.1:0-24696 GCA_963834695.1 uncultured Actinomycetota bacterium | reverse complement strand
GGCCGCGCTGCTCGGCATCTGGTTCATCATCATGGGCCTGTTCGAGATCATCAGCGGACTCATGCTCAGGCGAGTGGTCCGCACCACTCAGGAGGCAGCCCCCGCGGGGCCCGCCGGCAGTGCCGTGCGGACGGGTAGCTAGGGGCGCCCGCGCCCCGAGGGGGGCGTACCGCGGAGCCGGGCGACGGCGGCGACGGCGTCCTCGTGGTGGAACTCCTCGCCGTACAGGTCGCCCTTGGGCTCCTGATGGCCGGCTTCGGTGCGGGCCAGCGTGCCGGTGCGGACCGGGTCGAAGCCGGCGTCGTCGATGAGCCGTTCGGCCTCCGGGGCCGCGTGGTCGTGGTCGGTGGCGTAGAAGATCACCACCCGGTCCGGGCCGGTGCGTCCGGCCGAGGACGCCTGGAAGCCGGCCGTCAGCGTGTTGAACGCCTTGACCCAGATCGCCTGCGGCGCCTTGGCCGAATTGACGGCGGCGGCGGAGGAATTCCCGAGGTCGAGCACCCCGAAGCCGTTGGCGGTCCGGCCGAACTGGTTGGTGGTGTCGATGACGAGTTTCCCGGCCAGGGCGCCGGGACCGCCAGCCTGCTCGATCGCGGTGTCCACCACCGCCCAGGGCACGGAGATGACCACCACCTCGGCCTGCTTGACCGCCTCGGCGGGGTCGCTGGCGGCGGCCCCGATCTGGGCCGCCAGGGCTGAGAGCTTGTCTTGATCCTGGGCGAAGCTGACGGTGACGTCGTGTCCGGCGGCGGCGTACAGCCGGGCCAGGTTGCCGCCGATATGGCCGGCGCCGACGATGGCGATGCGTGTCATGTGTCCTCTTCCGCTGGTTTCGATGGCATCAATGCTTGAATTCAAGCATTGATGCCGTTCAATGGCCACGGATAGACTTCGGCCGTGAGTGAACAGCCCGCGGACGGCGGCCGCCTGCCCTACGGCGTGCCCGCCTGCCGGAACGGCTGGGACGACGTGGATCGCGTGCTCGTCGACTGGGCCGGGCAGCGGCCGGACCTGGACTTCACGCCCGTGGGGGTGGTGACCCGGCTGTCCCGGGTGCGCACCTACCTGGACGCCGAACTGGCCGGGGTCTTCGCGAGCTTCGGCCTCACCTCGGCGGACTTCCTCGTCATCGTCAGTCTGCGGCGCGCCGGGAAGCCGTACCGCATGCCGCAGGCGCGGCTGATGGACGCACTGGGCCTGACGTCGGGGACGGTCTCCGTCCGGCTGGACCGGCTGGAGAAGAACGGGATCGTCACGCGGGAACCCGATCCCGCGAGCGCCCGCGGCTCGCTGGTTCAGCTCACCGACTCCGGGCTCGAGCTCTTCGACCGGGTCGCGCCCGTGCACCTGGCCAACGAAGACCGGCTGCTGTCCGCGCTGTCACCGGCCGAACGGCAGGTCCTGGCCGATCTACTGCGCCGGCTGCTCACATCGTTCGAGTCGGCCACCACCGACGTGGCCGCGTCCCTGGGCCTCGTCCTGGAGCCCGCCCGGCTGGCGCGTGCCCGCCGGCAGGCGGTCGGGCTGTCCGACCAGGCCGGGCTGCTCGTCGCCTCGGTGGAGCCGGGCAGCCCGGCGCACGCCGCCGGGATCGAGCGCGGGGACCTGCTGACCTCGCTCGACGGAACCGAGGTCATCAGCAGCACCGGCCTGGCCCTGCAGCTAGAGAACCTGCTCGGCCGCCGGACGGTGCACGCCGGGCTGCTGCGCGGCAACGAGGCCGTGACGGTCCGCCTGACGCTGCCGCCCGCTTAGGACGAGGCGCCCGCTTAGGACGCCGGGTCGCCGAGCCACCGGGCGAACCAGGCCCGGGTCCGCCGGAGCAGGTCGATCTGGTGGCCGGCAGCCTGCGGCGGCCGCCGACCGGGCAGTGCCGCTCAGTGATGTGCGGTGGTGACCTGGACGAGCTTGATCGCCATGATCACAATCGCGAAGATGACGTAGCCGCGCAACGTCAGCAGGCCGATCCGGCGCGCAATGCTGAGGACGGGCAGCTGGAGCGTGTCGATGCGAGGGCTGCGCCACGCGGCTCGACGTTCCTTGAGGACCTCGCGCCACTCGGCACGGCTCATCCCGGCCGGACGCTTGTTACTGTCGGGCTCCAGGCTGTCCTGCCCATGCCGGGAGTGCCCCAGCCGCCAGATCACGACCCCGGCGGCCAGTCCGATGCCCGTGCAGACGGCAAAGGCATAGACGCATTGCTTCAGCGTGATGTTGGGGTAGAAGGTCGTGACGAGCGGAGCGAGCGAAAGGGTGGTCACGGTCCAGGCGACGAGGCCGGCGATCCAGTTCTGACCGCTGTTGTTGGTCCACGGCCCGAGTACCGGCTTGTCGTTGGCCAGCAGGACCAGGAAGATCAGAGCGGATGGCAGCAAGATGCCGTTGAGCGCCTCCACTCCGTCGACGACCACGCCCAGGTCGTTGCCGCACGCCAGCGTCACGATGGCGGACAGCCCCACCAGGACGGCATACAGACCGTAGAACCACGGGGCCTGGTTCAGCTTCCAATGCAGGGAGTGCCGCATCTTCGGGTATATGTCGCCGAGCGTGTAGGCGGTCGTCAGGGCCGTAAATTGCCATAGCGGCGCGGCGAATTCTCCCGTTCCCGGGCTTTCAGGAATCATTGGCATTGGGCCTTACGCTGGGAATTGTAATAGCCGTTTCAGGGTGCGGCCATTCGACGCCGGTGAGCCGGGGCTCGCCACCCGCCCCTTCCGCGGAACCCTCATCGACCTGTTGCGCGACCGCATCATGCTTCCGATGCACGACCCCGGCGGCATGCCCGCGGACGCGGCCGGCTTCCTGCTTAAGGACGCCGGACCCGCCCGCGCCATTGCCAGAGGACGCACCGACCAGGAGATCGCCGAGGGCCGGGGCGGATGGCCAGGACCGTTCGGCCCAATTTGACCGCTTAGGCGCTGAGCTCGCACCAGGTGGTGGCGAAGCCAGGTTTCGCCTCCATCGAGCCCGTCCACGTCGACGGCGACATCGTCAACGCCTACATCATCGCCACCAAGTTCTCTGGCCTGGTCAGCGGCGGGTAAGGGATATCTGCCGGTCCACGGGCACACTCGCGCCTGCTTGCCCAGCCTGGTTGTCAGCTAAGTGGTCATTTCTGGCTTCGAACAAGTCGAGGGAGGCGCCTTCGATAGCGGGCGCGATGAGACCGGTTTCAGTCCCGCTGGTGTGGTTCTCTCCGGCATCCCATCTAACGCCCCACCCAGTTGTGATCGGCACTTGCTCGCCATCAGGCCCAGCGGTCCAGCCCTCACCTGCAATCACCAGGAAAAGTTGTGCCCCCGTAGCGGGATGCGTGCCGATGACACCGCCCGGCTCGACCGTCAGGCAAGTCAGATGCACCCTGCCGTCGCCCGCCGCGATGCGCGTGGCGAGGAGTCCCCTACTGCCGAAATTGCGGATGATCTTCTCCCCGCGGTCGAATCGGAAGATCTCCACGGGACTCCTTCCGTGCCGACCAGACCTAGCGCTGGCTTGCCCTCGCGGACGTGGTGTCAGGGGGCGACATAGCCGATCGCGTGCCAGCGCCCGCGAGGACGCCATCTATCGCGCGGCCGCGGGCTTGATGGCTGCGGGCCGGACAGCTGCGGGCTGGCAAGATCTCTTCGGGCCGCTTCGGTGTGCTGTTGACCGCGATCGAGCTGCGGGAACTGTTCGGCTGAGGCGGCAGGTGCCTGGCGCCGGGAGACCTGGCCGCCTGTACTCGGCGTTGACCCCGGTAGCTGCCCGCCGGAGCGCTTGCGATGCCGTGATTCAAGCATCAGAACCCCGGCTATGGGCAGGGCCACGATACCGGCGACGATGACCCCGAAAACCAAAGCGGCAAATACAGCTAGCACGGTTTCGGGCCACGTCGCTCCAAGTCTGAGTGCCTCCAGCATGACGGCCGCTACGATCGCGCACACGCCCGTCTTGATGCTCGCATGCACCCTCGGCCGGGCGGGCGTGCGCGGCGGCAGGGACGCGGCCGGCTCGGCAGGAATGTCAGCGGTGAGAGCGGCCAGCTCCGTGTAGGTCCGCGCGGTGAACGCCTGCCCTACCCGCGCGTCCAACTCGTCCTTGTCTAGCTGGCCTTGTACGAACGCGGCCTTGAGCGCGTCGATCACCTGCTCGCGGTCGGCGTGGGACGCCCTGAGGCGGCCGCGGCCTCCTGCGGCTGCTGCTATCTCGTCTCCCGGCCTTGCCATCGGCGCCTCCCAGGACCTTGATGCAAGGCAAGCGTAGCGCCGGTGCCTCGAGGGCGGCCATGTCAGAGTCCCGAGAAGCGAACGATGTCAACGCTGCCGACAGCCACCGCGGATGGCCCCACCTGCCGTTGTCTGCGTCGGCTAGACCGGGTAGTAGGTGGGGGTGGTGGTAAAGGTGCGGCCGGATGGGGTTCGCCACTTCAGCACCCCAGGTTCGGGTTGCTCGAGCCACCAGCCTTCGGCTTGTTTGCATCGGTGGTAGTGCCTGCAGAGGGGCGCTTGTCACCCGTAACTACTCATGTCGGCCTGGACGGAATGCGCTGCTTGGGACCACCCGTCCTACCAGGGCGTTCGGGATGACTACGTTGGTGTGGGCGCGTACTTGTAAGCCCCACCGGCATGGCTGCGGCGAACACTTGCGTGAGTCGCCTGCGTCGCGTGCGGCGTGCTCGAACGCTGCTTCTAAGGCGCGGCGCCCTCAACCACGGCGGAGACAGCGACGGCACCGGCGCCATCTGTGGCAACCTGCCGGGCGCCAGCCTCGGCGCCGGGGCCATCGATGCCGACCTGCTGGACGGGCTCGAGGGCCGGGACACCATCACCCAGGTCGCCCATGATCTGTACGACGTGTTCGCCGACCGCCAAGAGCCCTCCGCCGAGCGGTACTCGGCCGACGGCACTGCTCAAAGGCGATGGCACCGCTTAGGGTGAGGCTTTGACATCCTCCCTCGCCTGAAGGCGGGGGATTCCAGCTACTACTCCGATGGGAGCAGCAGGTGTGGTTCGCGGTTCACGGGCCGGGTTACCCCGTCGCCTCCCCGCGCAGTCACGGCGTGCCCCGCCGCGATGTTCCGCGCCGCGTTCACATCAGCGTGGCAGGCGACACCGCAGGCAGTGCACCGGAGCACGGCTTGACTCTCACGCGAGTCCCGGTCCGCCTGCCCGCACGCCGAGCACCGCTGGCTCGTGAACGCGGGTCTGACCTTCTCCACCCGGCCCGGGGCCTTGTCCTGCAGCCGGCGTACCAGCAGACCCCACCCCGAACCCAGGATGCCCCGGTTCAGGCCGGCCTTCTGCCGGACGTTCCGGCCGGGATCGCCCCGCGTGCCTCTCGCCGACCGGGTCATGTTCGTGATCTGCAGGTCCTCGACGCGGATCACGTCGAACCGCCGCGCGATGTCCGTGGACACCTTTTCCGCCCAGTCCTTGCGCCTGTCGGTCTCGCGGGCCCGCAGCCGGGCGATCGCGTGCTTCACCCGGCCGCGGCGGTTCGATCCCCGCGTAGCGCGGGCGAGCCTGCGCTGCAGCCGCCGCAGCCTGATCCGCTCCCGCGCGGTCGGGGCGGGAGCGTGCAGCATCTCGCCAGTCGACAGGGCCGCGGGCGTACCCGCAGTGGTCCCGCAGCACCGCCTCCTGGGCGGGGGTGGGGAGCAGCCGGTACCGGGGCATGCGAACACACTATCGGACACCACTGACATTTCCGGGGAGGTGACGTGGCGTTTCCTCCCGGCCTGAAGGCCGGGGTCTGGTTGCCGCGATTCTGATGAGTGATCTACTGAAGCGGCGGGTGAATCCGCGGCGGCGGCTGCGCGAGCTGCTCGCCGGGGGCCAGCTGGTGCCGGCGCCAGGGGTGTACGACGCGATGTCGGCACGCCTGGTGGAGGCGGCCGGCTTCCCCGCGGTATACATGTCCGGCTTCGGGGTGACCGCCTCGCTGCTCGGACGGCCGGACATCGGCCTGCTCGGCATGAGCGAGATGGCCCAGGCCGCGCGCCGGATCGTGTCCGCCGTGGACGTTCCGGTGATCGCCGACGCCGACACCGGATACGGCAACGCGATCAACGTGATCCGCACCGTGCAGGAGTACGAGGCCGTCGGCGTCGCGGGCATGCACATCGAGGACCAGGTGACGCCCAAGCGGTGCGGGCACATGACCGGGAAGCAGGTCGTGCCGGCCGAGGTGATGATCGACAAGGTCACGGCGGCCGTGGCGGCCCGACAGGACCCCGATCTGGTGCTGATCGCCCGGACCGATGCCGCAGCTGTGGAGGGGATTGAGGCGGCCATCGACCGGGCGCTGCGCTACCGGGAAGCCGGCGCGGACATGCTGTTCCTCGACGCGCTGTCCAGCCGGGAAGACATCGAGAAGGCCGCGACCGCGCTGGCTGCCGAGCAGGTGCTGTTCAGCTGGGGCGAGGGCGGCCTCACTCCCCCGACGACACTGGACCAATTGCGCGGCTGGGGATTCAGCGTAGTGATCTTTCCCGTCGCTGCCCTGCTCGCCTCGGTGTCAGCGACGCGGTCGCTGCTGGCCCAGATCAGCAGCGACGGGACGCCGATCCGGGCGATGGAAGGGCTGCCGAACCTGAAGGACTTCTTCGGCCTCATCGGCCTGGACGAAGTTGACGAGCTGGGGAAGCGGTTCGGCCACGGCTGACGGTAGTCCGCCGGGCCAGGGCAAATGAACTGATCGGCGCGGCCACAGCTACGCGGCACCAGGCCGCCGCACGGCAGTGACCGGACTCGGGATAGTCGGGACGGACTCGGGCAGGCCGAAGGTGGCGAACAGGCCGGAGTCGATGAACGAGACGACCCGCGACAAGCCGGACCGGGTGACGGTGAGTACCTGGACGGCGTGAGCATGGTAAACGCCGTCGTTTCCGCGCAGGTAGGCAGCGAACGCGGGCTGGCCGTTGGCTGCGGCCGAGATCATGCGGAGGCTTCCCGGCCGGCGCAGGACCAGCGCGGCCAGGAAACGGCCGACCGGCTCACGGCCGGCGTACCAGGTGGGCAGCGGTGGCATCTCGAAGGTGGCGTCGTCGCGCAGTAGCCGGATCAGGCCGGCCACATCGGCGTGCTCGAACGCCGTGGCGTACCGGCCCAGCAGCGCCTGGATGCCCGGGTCGTCCGGCTCGCTGATCTCCTCCTCGGCGGGAGCCGCCTGCGCGAGGTGCGCCCTGGCCCGCTGCAGCGCGCCGTTCACCGCGACGGTGCTGGTGCCGAGTAGCCCGGCTACCTCGGCTGACCGCCAGCCGAGCACATCGCGCAGGATCAGCGCGGCGCGCTGGCGGGGGGGCAGGTACTGCATGGCGGCGATCAGGGCGAGCCGCACGCTGGCCCGGGACACGGCGATCTCTGCGGGATCCTCCACCCCGGCGCTCAGCAGCGCATCCGGGATGGGCTGCAGCCACGGGACCTCGGACCGGGCCGCAGGCAGCGGCGCGGCCGGGTCCTCGCCCGGCGCGCCCAGACCGGACGGCAGCGGCCGGCGGGCGCGGGTCTCCAGCGCCCGCAGGCACGCATTGGTCGCGATCCGGTACAACCAGGTGCGCAGCGAGGAACGGCCCTCGAACTCGCCGTAGGAGCGCCAGGCCCGGGTCAGGGTTTCCTGCAGCAGGTCCTCTCCGGCCTCGCCCTGCAGGCCGCAGGACTGGGCTGGCTGGCTGCCGTGGTCCAACCGGGAGTCAGCTACGGGACCCTGGTCGCGCCGCTGATCATCGCGGGCATCGGCATCGCGATGTGCTTTCCCACCGTCGCCAACGCGGTCACCTCCTCCGTTCCGGACGGCGACGTAGGCGTAGCCGCGGGCACCAACAACGCGCTGAACGCGCTCGGTGGGGTGTTCGGTATCGCGATCCTCGCGGCGGTGTTCGCCGCCCGGGGTAGCTACGCCACCCCGGCCGCGTTCATCGACGGGTTCCGGCCGGCCGGGTGGGTCGCCGCGGCGGTGGCCGCCGTCGGCGTACCGATCGCGGCCCTCGCCCCATCCAAGTCCGCTGCGAAGAAACCGGCCGCAGCCTGACCCCGGTAACTGACTGATCGGGCCGAGTGGCAGGGCCAGGCGCTGGGCGGCGCGGACGACGCTGGCGCGGCGGCGCGCATGTTCTGTGGAGTTGGCCGAGTCGGCGGGGTCCGCGCTGTCGGCCCCGGTGATCATGCGGGCGAGCTGGGGCACGGCCTGCCACCAGGCGGCCAGCGCGATGATCAAGAAGACCAGGTGGGCGGGGTCGAGGTCGTCATCGAGAAGGCCGTCCCGCTGGGCGGCGGCGAAGGCCTGGACCTTGCGCTGGTAATGGGCGGTGCGGTTGATCTCGTCGGCCGCGGGCCCCTACGGCGGCTCCAAGGCCGCGATCAACATCCTGGCCAACGTGGTGCACCAGGAACTGGCGGACGAGGGCATCCGGACCGTGGCCATCGCTCCCGGCCTGACCGACACCCCGGGCATGCGCGCCATCGTCGGCGAGGACTACATCGCCCGGGTGGCCGGACAGTACCCCGGCGGGCGGGTCGGCCAGCCCGAGGACATCGTGGCGCTGGCCGCGTTCTTGTGCAGCGACGCGGCCAGCCACCTGTCCGGCACCGTGATCACGGTCCGGCCGCCGGTCTACCGCTAGAAGGGAACCGACATGGCTAAGACGGTTGCGGGCGACGGCGGCTGGAGGCGGCGCAGGACCTCGGCGTCGCCGGTCATGGTCAGCCCGAGGTCCCGGGCCTGGGCGGGGGTCAGCGCGGCGGCGAGCAGGCCGAGGATGAGCCGCGGGGGTCCGTCGAGGACGAGGTCCGGGGATGGCGCTGACGGGTCCGGGCCGAGCCGGGTGCGGACCATACCGCCGGAGACCTCGATGACCGCGGGCCGGCCGCCGGTGCGGAGCTCGATCGAGATGGCGGGGCCGTCTGGGTCGCCGTCGCGGAGGAAGCGCGAGACGGGGAAGGCGAACCAGTGGCTGCGGAACTCGTCGCCGTCGTCTGGCTGGGCCATGTACCTGATCCCCCAGCCGCCGAGGGCATCCAGCACCGGCTGGAGCTCCGCGCCGACCTCGGTCAGGTGGAACAGCGTCGTGGCCACCGGCGGCGCGGCCTCCTCGCGGCGCACCAGGCCCGCGGCCTCGAGCTCGCGCAGACGGTCCGAGAGCAGGTTGGTGGCGATGCCGGGCAGCCCGTTCTTCAGGTCGGTGTACCGGCACGCTCCCTGCAGGAGCAGCTCCCGGACGATCAGCAGGGTCCACCGGTCGCCGATCACGTCGAGGGCCTTGGCCACCGAACAGTACTGACCGTAGCTGCGCATGCGACGATGATAGCCGACTGTTGGTTGACTTCAAAGTTTTATCGCTTGACTTTTTCAACTTAATGTTTCAGCATCTCAACCATGCGTTCTAAGCCGATGATCCTCCTCTCCCTGCTACTCGCCGCATTCGTTATCAACCTAGACACCACGCTGGTGAACGTCGCGCTCCCGTCCCTGGTCCGCGAACTGCACGCCACCACCACCCAGCTGCAATGGGTGGTCGACGCCTACAACCTCACCTTCGCCGCGCTGCTGCTGACGTTCGGCAGCCTGTCGGACCGGCTTGGCCGCAAGGGGATGCTGCTGGCCGGGCTCGCCACCTTCGGCGCAGCCAGCCTGGCCGGCGGCTTCACCACCAGCCCGGCGGAATTGATCGCAGCACGATCGGTGATGGGGCTGGGGGCGGCCATGACCTTCCCGGCCACGCTGTCCCTCATCTCAAATATTTTTACCGAACGGGCCGAACGTGCCCGCGCTATCGGCCTGTGGGGCGCCGTGGGCGGCGTGGCGATCGCGCTGGGGCCCATCGTGGGCGGCTGGCTGCTCGAGCACTTCAGCTGGACGGCCATTTTCGTCGCCATGAGCCCGGTGGCGGCGGCCGGGGTGGTTCTGGTCGCGGCGTCCGTGCCGACGTCGAAGGATCCGGCCGCGGCCCCGGCAGACATCGCGGGCCTGGTCCTGTCGGCCGCGGCCATGGCGCTGCTGGTCTTCACCATCATCGAGGCGCCGGACTACGGGTGGACCAGCGCGCGGAGCCTGGCCGGGTTCGCGATCTCGGCCGTCCTGCTGGCCGTGTTCATCGGCTGGGAGCGGCGGGCCGCCCACCCGATGCTCGACGTGCGACTGTTCCGCAACATGCGGTTCAGCGCGGCTAGCGGCTCGGTGACCGTGGCCTTCTTCACGCTGTTCGGCTTTATCTTCCT
Source organism: uncultured Actinomycetota bacterium (assembly GCA_963834695.1). GTDB lineage: Bacteria > Actinomycetota > Actinomycetes > Streptosporangiales > Streptosporangiaceae > JASHPR01. Next base: position 14,503 of record CAWIDQ010000026.1, on the reverse strand, counting down.
GATGACGCAGTACTTCCAGTTCGTCCGTGGCTACGGGCCGCTGTCCACCGGCGTGCACCTGCTGCCGGTGGCGCTGTCGGTCGGCGCCGGTTCGGTGGCCGGGACGCAGCTCGCGGTGCGGGCGGGCACCAAGCTCATCGTCACCCTCGGGCTCGTCGCCATGGCCGCCTTCTACGGCTGGGTCGCCGTGGTCGTCACGGCTGGCACTAGCTACGGGATCATCTCGGTCCAGATGGTGCTGTACGGACTGGGCATGGGCCTGACCTCGGCGCCGGCTACCGAGTCCATCATGGGCGCGGTGTCCCGGCGCCAGGCCGGCGTGGGTTCGGCGGTCAACGACTCGACCCGGCTGCTGGGCGGGACGCTCGGCGTGGCCGTGATCGGCAGCGTCTACGCGTCGCTTTACGGCTCCCGGCTGACGGCCAGCCTGCCGGCGGTGCTGCCGCGCGGGGCCGCGGCGGTGGCGCACGCCTCGCTCGGCGCCGCGTACGCCGTGGCCGGCCAGGTGCCGGGCGCCCTAGGCCAGGCGGTGCGGACCGCCGCCACGAACGCGTTCCTGCACGGGCTAAGCATTGGCTGCCTGGTGGCCGGCGGGGTCGCCGCGGCCGGGGTCGTCCTGGCCGTCCTGTTCCTGCCTGCCCAGCCGGCCCTTCGGTGCCTGCGGGGACGGCACCTGCGGGGACGGTGCCTGCGGAAACGTCCGTCCCGGCCGAGACTCCGGCTGGGACGGCGGGGATGCGACGTGGCTCTATGCCTTCAGCGTGACGTTCCGCCCCTTGACTAGAGCCACAGCCGCGACGGGGAGGACGCGATCGCCGGGCTGGCCGAGGGGCCGGACGCGTTACCTGGACGTGGCCGTGTGATGGCAGTTGCACTCGTCCGCAGGGTCCAGTTCGTCCCGGACGGCGACGACGCCCTCGATGTGCCACACAGCCTCGATGATGTCCTGGCCGGCCTGGTCGGTTTCTGGTCGGCCGGACAGGGTCACGATGCCGTCTTGCACGCTGAGCTTCAGGCGCTCCGGGTGCATCCGGAAGGCTGGCCGGATCACGCGGTCGGTCACTTCGCGGCGGATCTCCTCGTCGGGTCGGCTGAAGATGCTGAGCACATCGACCTGGCTGACTATCCCGACTAGGTGTCCGGCCTCATCCACCACCGGCAGTCGCTCGACCGCGCGGTCGTACATGAGGAGAGCAGCGTGCTGCACCGGTTCGTCCGGGCCGATAGTGACAGGGGGGCTCGTCATCAGCTCAGCGGCGGTCACCCCGGCCGCCTTCTGGAGGTCCCGGCTGCGCCGCAGGCCAGCGAACAACTCTGGATGACTGGCCCGGTCGGCTTCCTTGATCAGCATGTCCGTTTCAGACACGACGCCGATGACCTTGCCCGCCTGGTCGATGACGGGAAATCCGCTGACCCGGGAACTGCCGAGCATGGCAGCCATTTCCTTGAACGGCGTGTCCCCGTGGACGGTGATCACGCTGGTAGTCATGACGTCCCTGACAGTCGCACTCATCGGGACCGCCCCTTTTCTCTAGGCGCTGTCCTCATATGCGTACTATATCTAGCAAGCGATTGATATGTCAAGCGGACCATGGCTCCGGGCGGTGGCAGCTGACACCCATGCCCCGGGCGGGCCCGCACCTTGTGTCCCATAAGCACCCCGCCGATGACGAGCACCGCGATCATGGCCGCAGCCACAGGCCTGCGACCTTGCCGTCCTCGTCGAAGACGACCCGCCCGGTCGCCTCGCCGGCCTCGAAACGCAGCGGGATCTCGACCACGGTGTGATCGGCGACCCGGTGGGCGAACGGCTCGCCCATGCCCGCGTAGCCGCCGACCAGGCTGGCCATCCGCGCCCAGGCGTCCGCCAGCCGCCTGCCGTCGAGGGCTTCGCTCATCTTGGCGTTGAAGTCCCGGCGCGCCTCCTCCCAGCGGCCTTCGGCCAGGCAGGCGACGATCGTGACGGCCCGGTCGGCCGCGCCGGGCGCGATCTCCGTGCTCATCGGAGCGCCGGTGCGCGGGTCGACCGGGTGCCCGAACCGCTGGAACGCGGCCTGCCGGGTGGTGCCGAGAACATCGCCGATCTCCCTCCAGCTACGACCGGCCGCGCGCGCCCGGTCGACGGCCTGTTGCAGCGCCTCGCCGGCTGCGGCGGACAAGTCCCGGGCCGCCGCCAGGGCCTCCAGCGGGAGGCCGCTGCCGCTACGGGCGACCGCGTCCGCGAGCCGGTCCATGTTGTCATGATTGTCATGACGGTGACCAGGTGTCAACCTTTCCTTCACGCCAGGTCGGCGGGCGGCATCCCGCTTGCGCCGCGCCGCGCTCCGGCAAGTAGCGTCACAATATCGCCTTCGCCTGCCCTTACCTTGTCGAGACGGCAACTGGCGGCCGCACGCCTCGCACGCCGCCGGTCCGCCTGGATCTGCCATTACGTCACCTCACGCGTCAGCACGAAACCATGTTACGTGCTGACTTGTGCCGCACGAAAATCACGCGCGGGGCGGCAGGTTCGTGGCGACGCGGAGCAGTCCAGTGGGACGTCGGTCGAAGTGGGAAGTAACCAGGTTCTGGCTCTATCTCGGATCATGGCAAGGTCTTGAGCGCAACGGGTCAAAGACCTACTACCGGTGGCTTTAACTTCTCTACCGGGTATCCGCCTCTGCGGGAGGCTCTTTGGTCGCGGACGTTCGTCGCCCGCGGCACGGGCCGCGTTACCCCCTGGCTTCTTCTCGGACCCGGCTGTCCCAGCGGTCGTAGTAGGGGTGGACGCCGAAGGCCTTGGCCAGCACCGACAATGGCGGGAGCATGAGGTTCTGGACCCAGATAGGCGGTGAGGTGACCCGGCTTTCGTGGCGGAAGTGCCACATGGTGGCGCCAAGCTGGAGCGGGTTCTTCGGCGCGCCCCGGGGCGTGGTCTTGCCGTCGGCGACCAGGCCGGCGAGGGCCTCGTGCCACTCCTTGGTGCGCAGGGCCGGGCGGAGCTCGACGACGCCGTCGATCTCCGCCGGTCCGGGGTTTCCCTCGGAGTGCGGGACGCCCGCTGGGACGACGACCGTCTCGCCCGCTCCAGCCACGAGTTCCGCACCGTTGAGGGTGAAGTGGGCTTCGCCCGCCAGGATGGTGAACCGCTCTTCCTGATGAGGATGGATGTGCTCGGTGATCACGCCGCCCGGGACGCTGCGCCAGGTGAAGCGGACGAGCTGTCCGTCGCTGTCCTCAGCGATGGCAGTGTAGGTGATCCACTCACCGGTGGCGGGGTTGAAGAAGGGCCGGAAGCCAGCCACGGAGTTGTCAGCCTGAGGCATGCTCATCGGGCCTTCGTACTGAGCCGGGCTGGGCTCGCGGGCCGCAGCCTCGCGAGGTCGTGGAAGCCGGCCGCTGCCGTGCCCAGGAGCAGGATGCCGGCGGCGATGCCCGTGGTCACGGCGAGCGCGGAGCCCGACATCGTGGCGACCAGGATAACCGGCCCGATGATCAGCGCCCAGCCGACCGGGCGGTACCGGGGGATATGGACCAGGTGGTCGAGCCAGAGCAGCAGCGGCCCGATCGTGATCACGACCGACGGCAGCACCCAGTCAGAGTGGCCGATGGCGATGACGACGACGGGCAGCACGAAAGCCGCGACCAGTTCGATCACGGTGGCGACGGTGACGGACCGCTCGATCCGCCGGGCTTCCGGTCCCGCTGGCCGGGGAGCGGTGCCGGCCGTGACCCTGATCGCATAGGAAAAGACGCCGATCACCGCCACGGCAGACGCCGCGAGCAGGACATCTCCCGCGCGGCCGCCGATGGCCAGGCTCGCCCGCCCCAGCCAGAGGGCGGCGAAGGCGGCCTGGATGAACCCGCCGATGCGCCGCACCCGCCTGGACCACGCCGCGGCCGGAGTCGGGTCAGCGGCGTTCAGAGCCGCCGGCGTCGGTGTCACGGAGATCAATGGAGTTGTCATGGCGTTTACCGCCTCCGGATTGATGGTCATGGCGTGCCCGGCCAGGTCCGGTACCAGGCGACGGTCGCGGCCACGGCGGCGGCCAGCGGCGTGCCGGCCGGGCCGAACGCGGCCTGATATTTGCTGGTGTCCAGGACGAAGGGCTGGTCGAACTCATAGGACATCTCGGCCAGTTCCCGCATCGTCGGGTTGACCAGTCCCAGGGCACGCACGGCCAGCTTGGGCACCGACCGAATGCCGACCGGATGCCCGACCTCGGCGGCGACCAGATCCAGCAGCGCCCGGGTCGTGACGGTCGCCGGGCCGGGCAGGTGCCACACTTGCCCGGCCGCACGGGCGTCGGTGCCGAGGGTGGCCAGGCCGGCGGCGATGTCGGGAACGTAGCTGTAGGTGTGCGGCAGGTCAGGGTTGCCGATGAAGTCGGCGCGCCGGCCGGCCTGGGCGTTGCCGAAGACCCGCTCGCCGAGCGTTGACCCCTCGGTAACGCCGGGACCGAAGAAGTCCGAGGCCCGGCCGATGGCGACGCGGACCCGGCCGTCAGCGGCGGCGGCCAGCAGTTCCCCGGTCATGGCCGCCCGGGTCCGGCCCTTGACGGTCGTCGCGGCCAGCGGGAGGTCTTCGGTCATCGGCTTGCCGCCGGTCGGGCCGTAGCCGTACAGGTTTTCCAGGCTCACCAGCAGCGCGTCGTTGCGCTCGGCGGCGGCCAGCACGCCCCGCTGTAGCGGGGGGAAGCGTTCCGGCCACTGGGTGTAAGGGGCGTTGAGGCATTGGTAGACGACCGACGCGCCTTTGGCTGCGTCGGCGGCGACTTCGGGTTCGGTCACATCGGCGGGCCGCCAGTCGACGCCGACCAGCGCGGGAGGCCGGTGTCTGGACACCGCCCGGACGGCAAGACCCAGGCTGGCCAGGTGCGCGGCAAGGGCGTTTCCGACCTGGCCGGTTCCGAACACGACGTGCAGTTGATCCTCGCCCATGAGTGGATCCTCGCTGACTCCGAGCAGCCTGGCCGCCGGCGGCAGTCGGACCTCGATGCCTGCTGTTCACGCTACGCTGGCTCTAGAAAACTAGCAATAAATTTCTTGAAAATTACTGCCTAACGTTTCACACTTGCTCGATTAGGTTGACCGTAGTTTCTTGAAAAAGATTGCTAGTTTTGGATTGCAGACGTAGCGTGAACAGCAGGCACCGGGATCGGCCGCCGATGGCGGCCAGCTACCCCCGGGGTCATGGCGAGGATGGCTCACATGAACAACGGGAACGGAACCAAGGCCCTGATGCGCAACCAGAAGGGGCGCATGCTGGCCGGGGTCTGCGCGGGATTCGCCGACTACTTCGACGTGGACGTGACCCTGGTCCGGGTAATCTGGGCCGTCCTCTCCATCATCACCGGAGGCGCAGGAGTCCTGGCCTACCTGGCCGCTTGGGTGATCATCCCGGCGGAAGGCGAGAAGACCTCCATCGCCCAGAACATCGTCGGCAAGAAGCAGAACGCTTGATCAGGCTGGCCGCTGCCGGGTAAAGGAAGGACCCTGGACATGGACGCGACCGACCTGGTCCCGCCGTTCGTGGTGGCCCGGGAGCTTACTGATCGGCAGGCTGGGGACGGTTGATATTGGCGTCCCGGCCGTCCACTCGGGGAGTGCCGTCAGTGGCCAGGCCGTCATTACTTAGCACTGCGCCGGTGAGGAGAGCCAGGACTTCGCCTATGGCAGGTTCCTGGCTGGCGGGCTCCGGCAACGGCATGTGCGCCTGGATCTGGTAGCGGTTGCGGCGGCCGTCTTTGTGCTTCACTACGTAGCCAGCTTCAGTGAGATCGGTGACGATGCCGTGGGCGCTCCGCTCCGTGATGCCCAGGCGGTCCGCGATGTCACGCAACCGGAGGCCGGGATCGCGGGCGATACACAGCAGCACACGACCGTGATTGGTCAGGAATCCCCAGCTCGTCACCCTAGAGAGCATACCCGAGTGGCATCATACGTAAGACTGATTTCCTGAAACTCATTGCTTGTTTTTAATTGCGGACGTAGCGTTGAGAGGGCAACCCGGTTCGGGACGAAGCTGGGACTCGGCTCCGAGGTACGTGCTGGAGCAACCCGACCGCAGGGAGCGTGATGAGAGCAGCGCCGGACAAGAATGTCGCCCCGCTGGTGCGCCGGGATGCCGTCGCCCGCTATGGCCCGCGGCTCCTCGCGGTGCTCGACACCGTGTCGGCGCGCCTTTCCACCATCTCGCTGCGCGCCCTGGATGCGCAGCCGGAACTACGCGGGGATGACCCGCGCCTGGTGGCCGAGAGCTGGCTGCGGGCACAGGGGCTGGCCTCGGTCAGGGAGGCGTCGCATTGAGTGAGAAGGCGGAGACGGTGACTACGCGGGCCGACATCGCGAGCCCTCCGCCGGGTCTCGCCGTGCGGCGGACGTCGCTCCGGCGCCGGCCGACGGGTGCGCCCCCGCCGCTGCCGCACCCGGTGTCGGTCACCACCACAGCGTGGCTGGTCCTCGCCGTCGTCGTCCTGGCCGGGGTGACGCTGATTTCCGTGCGCGGGCCGTCGCTCCGGCTCGATAATCAGGTCAACTCAGCGGTACTGAGGCTTTTCGCGCGGGCACGGACACCGTGGCTGACCGACGTGGCCAACGGGATCTCCGCGGCCGGCTCCGGCTGGGGGGCCACGGTGGCCGGGTTGTCGGTGGTCGTACTGACCATCGTGTTCCGGCGCTGGCGGCACCTTCTGGTGTTCCTGTGCAGCCTGTTCCTCCTCGAGGTCGCGATAACGTTGATCACCTCGGGGACCACCCGGCCGCGGCCGTACGGCGTGCTGATCATCGGTAGCTGGACGGGGTATTCCACCCAGGCGGTCACGGTGGCGGTCCCCACGTTCTTGCTGATAAGCATCGCTTACGGCCTAGTCGTGCCGGGACGGCCTCGCTCTTATGCGAAGGCGGTCGCCGCGGTCGTCGTGACCATGTTCTGCGTGGCCCGCCTGTACCTGGCCGTCGATCACATAGATGATGGGGCTTTCCCGCGCCTACCTCGCGGCTCACTGGCTCTCTGACGCCACCGCCGGGATCCTGCTCGGCACGTCCTGCGCCCTGGTCACCGCGCTGATAGCCGACCGGCTTCAGCGATGGCATAACGAGGGGCCGAGACCTACGCGGCCGCGGCGCCCCACTGGCGTTCCCCCGCCCCGCCGCGCCGGGAGCAGTAGGTGAGAGGCATGAACATGGACCGGACACAGCAGAGCGGAACCCGTCTAAGCGACCCGCCGACCGCCGCCAATGAGCCTTCGCCCGGTGCTCCGGAGCCGCCGTGGGGGCGGCCCGGCTGATTACCGGTACTGTCCTGCCGGCCGCACGTCGAGCACCAGGGCAACCACTGGCCACGGGATCATCTCGGCTGGCCAAGTAAAACGGACGCGTGACTACGGTGTGGCCGTGCGCAGCCGGTCGTCCTCGTCCGCCGGGCCCAGCTGGTCCCGGACGGCGACCATGCCCTCAATGTGCCGCACAGCCTCAATGACGTCCCGGCCGATCTGGCCGGTTAGCGGTCGGCCGGACAGGGTCACGATGCCGTCTTCCACGGTGACCTCGAGATCCCCCGGGTCCATCGGGAAGTTTGGCTGGGCGACAGGTCGGCCACTTCGCGGCGGATCTCCTCGTCTGGCCGACTGAAGATGCTGAGTACATCGACCTGGCTGACTATCCCGACTAGGTGCCCGGCCTCATCCACCACCGGCAGCCGCTCGACCGCGCGGTCGTACATGAGCAAGGCGGCGTGCTGCACCGGCTCCTCCGGGCCGATGGTGACGGGAGGACTCGTCATCAGCTCGGCGGCGGTCACCCCGGCCGCCTTCTGGAGGTCCCGGCTGCGCCGCAGGCCAGCGAACACTTCCGGATGCCTGGCCCGATCGGCTTCCTTGATCAGCATGTCGGTCTCAGACACGACGCCGACGACCTTGCCCGCCCGGTCGATGACGGGGAATCCGCTGACCCGTGAACTGCCGAGCATGGCAGCCATTTCCTTGAACGACGGTCTCCGCGGACGGCGATCACGCCGGTAGTCATGACGTCCCTGACAGTCGCGTTCATCGGGACCGCCTCTCTCCTCTAGTGAGCACATCGACCTGGCTGACTATCCCGACCAGGTACCCGGCCTTATCCACCACCGGCAGCCGGTCGACCGCGCGGTCGTACATGAGGAAAGCGGCGTGCTGCACCGGCTCGTCCGGGCCGATGGTGACGGGGGGAGTCGTCATCAGCTCGGCGGCGATCACCCCGGCCGCCTTCTGGAGGTCCCGGCTGCGCCGCAGGCCAGCGAACAATTCCGGATGACTGGCCCGGTCGGCTTCCTTGACCAGCATGTCGGTCTCAGACACGACGCCGATGACCTTGCCCGCCCGGTCGATGACCGGGAATCCGCTGACCCGTGCGCTGCCGAGCATGGCAGCCATTTCCTTGAACGACGTGTCCCCGCGGACGGCGATCACGCCGGTAGTCATGACGTCCCTGACAGTAGCGCTCATCGGGACCGCCTTTCTCCTTCAGGCACTGTCCTTGCTTGCTTACTATAACTAGCAAATGATTGATATGTCAAGCGGAATGGCTCCAGCGGTTCCCGCGCGACGCGGGCGGTGGATTGAGCACAGATTCCGACTCCGCGCTAGCCACAGTTGCCGTCAGGTGAGAAAATAGGGTCATGGCCGGTAACGCAGACAACCCGGCACGGCAGTTCACGGTGGCCTGGCAGGCCGCCGCTGCCGCGCTGGAAGAGTGGCGGCAGCAGGTAGCGGCGGCGACTACCGAGGCGATCGGCAAGCTCGATCCGGCCGTCCGCGCCGCGATGGCGGCCGGGCGCGCCGCGTTTACCGGGGACTGGCGCGCCTGTCGTTGCTCATGCGGCACGGCGCACCCTGATGACAGGGGCGTGTGTGACGGCAACGCCGTCCTGACCCGGCGGCTGGGTGAGGCGGACGTATCCCTGTGCGCGCCATGTGCTGTAGCCCAGGGTGTCGCGGAATTTCCTCGCTAGGCTCCGAGAGCCTGCCAAGGACCGGTTGACGGCCACAGAACGAGGTACACGATAACGGCTCCCCAGAATGCGTAGCACGGGCCGATTACGGGCTCGGACACGGTGGCACGCCTTCTACCACTTGGTGCTCTCCGGCCGGTTGCAGCCACCGCCGCGCAACGGGGGCCGGGCGGGTGCCTGACTGGCGGTGCTTACCCGGAGCCTATGGCGGCGAGCACGGCGAGCAGGATGGTGATGAAGGCGGCGGTGATGTGCGCTGCGATGACGAGGGCGGGCGGGTGCCGGACAGGCGGCGGGTCATCCCCGGGCGCGGCCGCCATGGTGGCCGGGGCCATGGGCCCGGCGCGGGCGGTGGGCAGGGAGGTGACCCGGCTGCGCGCCGGGGCGAGGAACACCAGGGTCGTGCCCAGGCCGACCACCGGGATCAGGATCCCGCAGGCGGCCCAGGCCAGGCCCGTCACGCCGGTGGCCAGGTAGCTGATCCAGGCCAGCAGGCCGGTGAGGGCCAGCCCGAAGTGGGTGAAGTTCAGCATTGGCCGCGGCCGGTGGCGCGGCTGCGCGCCGTGCCGCCGGGCGCGGGTGATCCACCGGGCAATCATCGACACTCCCAGGCCGACGGTGACCAGCCAGGCCGCCAGCGCCGCCAGGCTGAGCGCGGCCCGGCTGGGCGGGCCGGACTGCGGGGCCGCGACCGCAGACTGGCCGGGAGCGGGGACGGCATGGATCAGGGCGGCCAGGTACGGGCTGTCACGTGCGATGAGCTGGCGCTGGCGGGATTTCCCGCGCACCCCGGCCGCCGCGGCCTGCAGCGCCCGGTCGACCGCCACATTCACGTTGAGCTTGCTCAGCCCCTGGCAAGCAGCCGGCACCGCGGTCACCGTGACATGACGCCGGATTGCCTCCACTGCGAACTGGTAACACGAGTTCACCGAACCCCGCGCAACCGCGGGCTGGCTCGAGCACCCCGCCGTCACCCCAGCCAGCACCACCCCGGTCACCACCATCTTCGTGGCATGGTTGCGCCGCCGGACGCCGGGCACGGCAGTGAGTGGGCCGCGGGCGTGAGGCTGGCTGGGCGATGACATGGGACTGGTCAACGCTCCGGCCGGAGCATACTCAGCAGGCGTTCCAGCTTGCCCGTCAGAACCGCCACCCCCAGGGCGTAGTCATCCCGGATACGCGCGACACGTGGATGCTCATCACCGCTTTCCCCGTTTCCCTTCGGTTGCATCGGATGGCACCCAGTCTCACCCGCGGCCCGGCGGGGCGGCAATCACTCAAGCCGCTTGACACTGGATCTGGCACATATTCCTGGCTGGCCCGGATTCCGGGCTCTGGCCTGTGACTAATCGTCAGCGCGTGCCGCGCGGCCGGCGTCAGTTCCCGACGCAGTCTCCTTGACCGTAGGGCCCGCATTCCCTCAGCGTCGCCCGGGGATAGGCTTATCGTGGAGGATAGGGAAGTCCTGTCGTGCTCGCGGGCACGCGGACGTTACTTGAGAACATCGGGACGGGCGCCATGGCTAATACCACCACGAACAGTCAGCCGGCCAGGACATGGCCCGAACTGGAATCTGGACCGCTCATCGCCGGCGGGGTCCTGATCGGGATCGGCGCCGTCGTTGCGCTGGTGGGTCTGGGCATCGCTGGTTCGCACGTGGTAGCTGCGACCCGGACATGGATCAGGGAGCTGGAGATTCCACCTAGCGAACTCGCCAAGCTCAAGTGGGAACAGGCGAAGAGCGCGGCGGCTACCGGCGCGAGCACGTGGCGGGAACACCCGAATGCCAAGGCACGCCTGGTCCGTCGCGAACACATGCCCAGTCACTAGCGTCAGATCACTCCCAGGCACTAGCGTCCGATCAGCAGGTCCAGCCTCGTCCCGGGAGCCGCCCCGTGTCAGCCAGCACAGTGCCTGACAGCACACAGCCGCCGACCAACCACCAGGTACGACTGGCCGCCCGCCCGTCCGGGCTGCCCCGGGCCACCGACTGGGAGGTCACCAGCGAGCCCGTCCCGGAACCTGGTCCCGGGCAGTTCACGGTGAAGGTCTCGCACCTGTCCATCGACCCGGCCATGCGGGGCTGGATGAACGCCGGCGCATCCTACATCCCGCCCGTGGAGATCGGCGCGGTCATGCGAGCCGGCGCCATCGGCCGCGTCACGTCCTCGGAGCATCCGGGCTTCGACGTGGGTGACGACGTTTACGGGGTGTTCGGCGTGCAGGGGTACGCGGTGTCCGACGGCCGGGGCGTCCACAAGATCGATACCTCGCTGGCCGGGCCGTCGATCTACCTGGGCGCGCTGGGGATGACCGGCCTCACCGCGTACTTCGGCCTGCTGGACACCGGTCAGCTGAAGGCCGGCGACACGGTGGTGGTCTCCGGCGCGGCCGGCGCGGTGGGCAGCGTGGCGGGCCAGATCGCCAAGATCAAGGGCTGCCGGGCCATCGGCATCGCGGGCGGGCCGGACAAGTGCCGCACGCTGGTGGAGGAGTTCGGCTTCGACGCCGCGATCGACTACCGCGCCGGGAACGTGCGCAAGGCGCTGCGCGAGGCCGCGCCGGGCGGCGTCGACGTCTACTTCGACAACGTGGGCGGCGAGATCCTAGACGACGTGCTGACCTGCCTGGCCCGCGGTGCCCGGGTGGTCATCTGCGGCGCTGTCTCGCAGTACAACGAGACCCAGGTGCGGGGCCCGGCGAACTATATGATGCTGCTGGTGGCGCGCGCCTCCATGACCGGCATGCTGGCATTCGACTTCCAGGACCGTTATCCGCAGGCCATGACCGAGCTGGCCGGATGGCTACGGGCCGGGAAGCTCGTCTCCCGGGAGCACGTTGTGACCGGCACGGTGGCCGACTTCCCGCAGACGCTGCTGATGCTGTTCGACGGGGTGAACACCGGCAAGCTGGTACTCGCCCTAGACGGGAGCTGACCGCCGGTCAAGGCCGGTGAGCAGGGCCTCGATCACCGTGATGGCCCGGTCGATGTCGGGAGCGCGGTCGGCGATCACGTCGGCGTAGAGGAAGCCCTCGCTGATCCGCACGACCGCGTAGGCCAGCGTCGGGGTGTCCAGCCTGGGGTCGAAGCAGCCGCGGCCGCGCTCGAGATCGATGAGCTTCTCCAGCGCGCTGGCCATGCCCCGGTGCACAGTGCTGCGGGTGCCGGTCAGCAGGCGCAGCGCGGCCTCCGGGTCAGATTCCACGAACGCCCGCAGCGGGCGGTCCCTGGCGATCGCGCGGAGCACGCCGCCGATCATCGCCACGAGCCGCTCCGTGCCCGCCAGCGACGCGGTGGCCTGTACCTGGTCCACGAGCAGGCGTCGGGCCCGCCACCAGAGCATCTCGTCGAGCAACTGTTCCCGGTTGCCGACCCGCCGGTACAGCGTGGCCCGGGCCACGCCGAGGCGCCTGGCCAGCGACCGCATGTCCAGCCGCTGCCCGGTGACGAAGGTGTCCACGGCGGCCGCGAAGATCTCGGCCGGGATGCCCGCGGGTGCCGCCGCTCCCCCGAGCACGATCGCACGGGCGTCGTCGTCGCCCAAGCGCCCCGTATCGGCGCGCCCTACATTGGCGCGCCCTGCATTGGCGCGCCCTGTCTTGGTGTGCGCCGTCTTGGTGTGCGCCGTCTTGGTGGACGCTGGCCTCATGAGCCGGCGGCCCGGCTGCCGTTGGCGGTGCGCTTGGAGGCCGCCTCCACCAGCAAAGCGAGTTCGTCGGTCAGGTAGCCGGCCAGGGTATCGATGTCGGGGACCAGCTCGCGGCAGCTGACCAGGCCGAAGTGCAGCTGGCCGAGGTAGCCCACCAGGGTGATGTTCAGCCCCTGGCCGTCGGTGACCACCGAGACCGGGAAGTGCGCGATGAGCCTGGCTCCGCAGAGGTACACCTGGACGTTCGGGCCGGGAACGTTGGAAATGGTGACGTTGAACGGCGGCAGCCGGTGCAGCAGGCCGGTGGCGAACACCACCCGGGCCGCCCGCGCGGTCAGCGCCGGCACGGCGAAGTCGCTGATCTGGTCGACGAGGCCCTGCGGGATGGCCGCCTGCTGGGCCTTGGCGAACTTAGTCGCGGAGTGGACGATCTCCAGCCGCAGGCCCGGGTCGGTAACGCCGGTGGGCAGCGGGGCCAGCATCGCGGACACCTTGTTGCCCAGCGCTCCCTTGCTGGCCGGGTCGCGCACCGATACCGGGATCATCGCGATCAGCGGCTGGTCGGGGAGCGCGTCGTGGTCGATGAGCCAGCGCCGCAGCGCCCCGGCGCACATCGACATCACGACGTCGTTGACCGATACGCCGAAAGCATTCTTTACCATCTTGACGGTGTCCAGGTCCACGCTGCGGAACGCGAACCTGCGGTGCGGCGTGATCGGCCGGTTGAACGGCGTCGCGGGCGCGCGTCCCGGTCTGGTGGCGATGACCTCGCCGTCGCCGCGGTTCAGTCCGAGCATGCCGCCGACCAGCGTGTTCACCGCCGGGGCCAGGGTCGGAAGCATTTTAACCAGCTCGTTGGTGATCCGCACGGTCTGCACCGGGCGCCAGGCCAGCCGTGCGGCGGCCTTCGCGGCCAGAACCGGCAGGCCCGGCGGGCTGGCGGGCCGGAACGGCTCGGCCGGGGGCAGCTCCCGGCCTTGTGGCGTCAGGTCAAACAGGACGGTTAGCAGCTCGGCGCCGGAGGCGCCGTCGATCGCGGCGTGATGGATCTTGGTGTAGACGGCGGCGCGCTTCTTGGCCAGCCCGGTGATCAGGTAGATCTCCCACAGCGGGCGGCTACGGTCAAGCGGGCGGGCGTGCAGCCGGCTGACCTGTTCGGTCAGCTGGGCGTCCGATCCCGGGCGCGGCAGCGCGATCTCGCGGACGTGGTACTCGATGTCGAAGTCCGGGTCGTCGATCCAGTAGGGCTGGTCCAAGCCGAGCGGCACGTTCAGCAGCTTGCGCCGGAGCACGGGCACGAGCGCCACCCGTTCGGCCATCACCTCCGTGAGCCGGGCCAGGGTCAGCGGCTTGGGTGCGCCGCTGGGATCCAGGACGCTCAGCCCTCCGACGTGGCCTGTGGTGTTGGCCGTCTCGAGGGCGAGGAAGGAGGCATCCAGTCCGGTGAGTTGCTGCATTCCCGTTCCTCCTCAGCCCGCGGTCGCGGCGAAATGCCTTCCCAGCCAGCCCCGCAGCGTGCCGGTCACGATGTCCGGGACCTCCAGCTGCGGCGTGTGCCCGACTCCGGGCAGGATAGCCGTCTCCCAGCGCGGATTGCGGGCGGCCGCCTGGTGCATGGCGGCCGCCGGCACCAGCCGGTCGGCCTCGCCGCCGATGAGCAAGACCGGAACCCGTACCGAGGCCATCATCTCCCAGTACCGCCGGCGCAGGCCAACCACCCGCATCAGCGACCTGGACGCGGCCAGGAAGGCCTGGTCTCTGGCTCGTGCCGGCTGGCTCTGCCGCTCGGCGGCCAGCGCGATCGACGCGGTGAGCATGGCCGGGTCGGCCCGGGACGGGTCGGCGAAGCGGGTCGACGACGCGCTGGACGGCCAGTTGCGGCGGC
>CAWIDQ010000025.1:0-7454 GCA_963834695.1 uncultured Actinomycetota bacterium | reverse complement strand
GCTTCAAAACTGATCGCATGGTGTGTGACCTGGGCTTCATGAGATCAGTAACGCAGCCCGGTAGTCCTCGTTGATCACGCCGCCGAGGACTTTCCGCCGCTGGACCGGCAGGTCCAGCGGAACGTCGGCTTGGTCGTCGTGGTCGGGCGGTCGTTGCTGGCGGGACTGGTGCGGGCGGTGGCGGTTGTAATGGGCGACGTAGTCGTCCAGGACCGATAGAAGGTGCCGTTCGCCGTAGATGAGCATCCGGTCGGTGCACTCGGCACGTGCGCTGCGTACCCATCTCTCGGCATAACAGTTCGCGCGCGGCGTCCGCGGCGGGGTCTTGACTATTGTCACGCCTTCGCTGGCGAAGATGGTGTCGAAGGCGCTGGTGAACTTGGCGTCGCGGTCCCGGATCAGGAAGCGGAAGGACCCGGTCCGGTCGCCGAGGTCCATAAGCACATTCCGGGCCTGCTGGGTCGCCCAGGTGCCAGTGGGGTGGGCGGTCACGCCCAGGACGTGCACATGCCGGGTGGCGACCTCCATCACGAACAGGACGTAGAGGCGTCTGAGGGAAATCGTGTCCACATGGAAGAAGTCGCAGGCCAGCAGCCCTTGCGCCTGAGCGCGCAGGAACGCTCGCCAGGAGGTGTCCATGTTCCGCGGAGGCGGCCTGCGCCGCCGGGCGCGCAGGATCCGCTGCACGGTCGCTGCGCTGATGCGGTGACCGAGCCGGCAGAGTTCGCCGTGGACTCTGCGGTATCCCCAGCCGTTCTCCCGCGCCAGCCGCAGCACCAGGTCGCGGATGTCCTGGCTGGTGCGCGGCCGGCCGGGCTGGTTCGGGTACGTCCATTTGCGGGTGATCAGGCGGCGGTGCCAGGCCAGCACCGTGCCCGGCGTGACGAGCCGGCGGGCGCGCAGCACGGCTGGCAGGTGCCGGGCCAGTGCGGCCAGGATGGCACGGTCGGCCCAGTCCGGTGCCGGCCGGGCGACCTGACGGCGGAGCACTGCGATCTCATGACGCAGGATCATGATCTCCGCGTCTTTGGACGCCTGGCTGCGGCCCAGCAGCACCAGCCAGCCGAAGACCCGGACCGTGATCAGGTAGAGCAGGCGAAGGGACACAAACCGCGATCCTGCCCCAACCAGTTCATCCGGCCAAACTGCAGGTTGCAGCACCTGCGATGAGTTCTGAAGCGGTACAGGTCCAGCTGCGCTCGCACAGCACCTGAGCAGCTGACTCGCGACGGCAACCGAACGCAGGCAGCTAGACCGCACAAATTCGCGAGATCGGGTTGTTGAAATCTCTGGTCGCCCTTGCAGTGGCAAACGTCCGTAGCGCTGGGGACCTAAGTCCCTGTCTGGGTGAGCCCCGGCTCGGTTGACTCACCGTGTGTTCGTCGGCGACGAGGTGCCGCTGGATGTCAGCTTCACCGCCGCCCAGACCAGGCTGGTGAACCTGATCCGTGGCGGCTTGCTGGGCGGCGCCTCGCAAGAGGCCTACAGCGACGGGATCACCGGCCTGGCCCGGGTCGGCCCGATGGGCTCCGTACCGGGCCTATCCAGGCTTGTCCAGGTGCATTTCCGGGAACTGAAGGCAAGCGATGATTCTGCCCGGCTCGCGCTGCGATGGGAAGCAACCGGGCCTGGCGGCGAATTGTTCCCGGCCCTGGATGCCGACATCACGCTGACTCCCGCCGGGAACCACTCCACCACGCTGACGCTGACCGGAGCGTACCGCCCGCCCTTAGTGGGTGCTCCCGTAAGTTCGTGAGGGGTGTCAGGCGGCCTCCGTGAGGTCGGTGGGTCTGGCGTCTTGTTTGTTGTGTTCGCTGATGCGGCAGAGCAGGTCCTTGAGGTCGGCGGCGGTGTATTTCCAGTTGAACGGCTTGGCGGTCTGGTTGTAGCGGTGCACGAAGGCGAGCAGGGTTCCCGATAGCCTCTCCAGGCTGGGGAAGTCGTTCGGGGAGACGACCTTCTTCTGGATGATCGAGAAGAAGATCTCGATCTGGTTCAGCCAGGACGCGTGGACCGGGGTGTGGATCATGATCGCGTTCGGGTGCGCCTGGCGGAGCCGGTCGATGGCGGCCCTGCCGCGGTGGTCCGAGCCGTTGTCCACGATGACGAAGACACGGGGCGCATCTTTGTACTCCGGGCGTTCCATGACCTGGGCGACGAGGTCCATGAACGGGGTGATTCCCGTGGCCTGCGGGGTGGAGGCGAACACCTGGCCGGTGTGAACGTCCAGGCCGGCGAGCAGGGCGAGGGCACCGTGCCGGACGTACTCATGCTCCACGCGGACGGGTTTCCCGGGCGCGGCGGGCAGCGTGGCGTGGATGCGGCCGCGGGCCTGGATGGACGGCTTGGCGTCGAAGGAAAGGATCCGGTCGCCCGGGCCGAGCGGCTTCCCGTCGTAAAGCCCCTGGTACAGGTCCAGGATCACTTTCGCTTTCGCCTCGAAGGCCGGGTCGCGAGGGAAGATCCAGGACTGGTACTGCCACGGCTTCACCGGGTTCCCTGCCAGGATCCGCAGCAGCGACGACACCGATACCGGCTCGCTGACCATGGCCTGCGCCTCCAGTTCGCGCTTCAGCTCCGGGCCGCTCCACCGGGACAGCGGCACCCCGGTGGCAGCCGGCAGCTGGCAGGCCAGCGCGACCACCGCCGCCCGGGCCGCCTCGCTGATCAGCCGCGGCCGCCCGGACCGGGGCAGGTCCTTCAGCCCGCCCAGCCCGTGCCGGGCGAACCGGCCCCGCCACTTGCGTACCGTGGCAACGGTGACGCGCAGGCCAGCGGCGATCCGCTCGTTGTCCCGGCCACGGGCGGCTTCCAGCACGATCTGCGCCCGCAGCCAGTCCCGGTACGGCGTCTTCGCCCCCCGCGCCCGCTTCTTCAGGATCGTGCGCTCCGATGCGGCCAGCGTGACCGGCACCGCGGCAGGCGCCATGCCCTCTCCCCAGGGAAATTACAGTGACGTAATTCATTCCAGGGCACGTGATCATAACCAGGACAGGCGCTCCCCGGCGGCATGATGAAGCACATGCCCGCCATCCCGGAACCGACCCGCGATTCGATCACCTGGCGGCTGATCCTCCACGCGGAAAAGAACTGGCCGCAACTCGACAAAGTCCAGGTCACCTGCCGCGGAAGCTTCGCCTACGCCGCCGGCGTCCTTCCCGGCGGCGAGAAGATTCCCCTGTTCCGGCTGCGCTACGGCGGATCCGCGCACTCCTTCGGCTTCGCGCTCTACTCCGCCGCCCGCGACCGCTACGAAGAAACATTCCTCCTCACCGGGCTCCCCACCGGAACACCCCAGGAAGCGCTCGACACCGCCTGCACCGTTCACCTCGCCGGCATCGGGCACGAACCCGAATCCTGACCCTCAACGAACTTACGGGGCCACCCACTTAGGCACCGTGGGCGCGGAGCTTGACCGGGCGATCTTGTACCGCGTTGCCGCAGCAACGATCCGGGCCTTCCTCCACCGCGTCGCGGACGCCATCGCCCACCCTGCCAGGGCCGCCGAACCACGAACCAAAGCCGCCGACCCGGATCCTCCCGGGCCGCCGCCTGAGCCGGAGACATCGTAGGCGGCCACCGACTGGCCCACCGAGCGACCGCATCCTTATTGATCTTGGCGGGCCCTTCGTCTAACACCCCCCCTTTCACCGGCAGGGCGCTCTGGCATCACCGATCGCTGCCTGGTGGTACGCAATGGGGCGGAGTCTCCCGACGGCCAGCGGTGAATACGTGGTCGCGGATCTCCCGGATTGTCTCGTCAACGTACTGGAGAGCTTGCATGATGCGGCGCCTGTCCGCCTCGTGGGGCAAGTCCCGGGCGGCCTCCAGGCTGAGGCCGACATTGAGAAGGTTGCGGACGATCCCGTCGAGCAGTTCCTCGCAGAGGTGCGATGGCCCCGCAGCGGTAGCAGCATTCGCTGCTGGCTCCCCGGCAGCGATGGCCGCCTCCCGGGACGGATAAACCGAGACCAGGGGATCGAGTCCATTAAGGCTCAGGACGCGGCGGACGACCTGGGCGGGCGCCACCAGCCGCAGCTGCGTGCCGGTGGCGACAACACCCTGATACGCACGCACCAAGGCATCCGCGCCAGCGTAATCACACGAGGATGTTGCAGTCATATCCACGATCAGCGCCGCGGCGCCGCGGTCGATGACCGCCAGCAGCTCCTCACCCACAGGGCCAGCATTAGACAGGTCAACATGGTCTGGAAGCCTCACGATCGCCTGACGGCCCACCCACTCCACCGGGCCGCCGCCTTCAAGCACGCTAGCAACGTAAACTTGCCTGACCAGGAATTGCAAGGGCCGAATCGCGCCAGGCAGACCTGAGGACCGGCCCGTGCAGCATGCAAGACGCAGCCTGCCCGACCCAGAGCCCGGCTGGCTGGTGAAGGCGGGCCCCCGCCCCGGACCCCGGTCCCAGGGAGCTGCGCCCCCTGTGTTATCACCCCGCACGTGCCCGCGAGATGCCCCCGAACCGCCGTCAACAGCCAACGATCGCCACCAGCAGCAACACGCAAACCAGAAGTTGCAGTAGCGCGGGCTTTGAGGCCCGTTAGTTCGGGATGAAGAGGCTAACCAGCCCAGCGCGCGATCCGCGTGCGATAGCAAGCCGCTAATCAGGGGTCATAGACGGGGCTATCGCGGTCAATCAGTGCTTCCGATGCTGAGCGCGCCCTGACCACCAGGTCAGCACCTTGTTGTCCTGGTGGTCAGGGGCAGGATCGAACTGCCGCCGCCAAGGCGAAGGCCGCGGCCGCTAGCCTTCGCCGGTCAGCGTGCCGAGCAGCCTGCCATAGCGCAGCAGGTGCACATCCCCGAGGAAATTCTCGCGGACGTAGGCCTGCGCGGCCTGTCCCATCCGCGCCGCCTGGCCCTGGTCGCCGAGCAGCAGGCGGGCCGCCAATCCGAACGCCTCCAGGTCGGCGGGATCGGGCAGCAAGATGCCCGTGCCGTCAGCAACCTGGTCGGCGATCCCGCCGACCGCCGAGCCGATGACAGGCCGCCCCTTCCACATCCCCTCGGCCACGGTCAGCCCGAACCCTTCAGCCAGGCTCTTCTGCACGATGACGGTGGCGTGCCGCTGCAACGCGTTGACCATGGCCGCGTTCTCGTCGATGTCATCCAGCGGCAGCGTCACCAGCAAGGTCCGCGCCCGGGCCGCGGGCCGCAGATCGCGCCACTGCAACAGGCACTCACCATAGACCGCCGCGCCCTCCGGGTCGTCGCTCACCTCGGAGACCGCCGGGCCGACCAGCATCAGGTACCCCTGCCCGCCGGGCGCGACATGGTCCGCGAAGCCCCGCATGACTCCGGCCATGTCCTTGAGCCGGTCCCACCGGGAGACCTGGACCAGCACCGGATCCCCGGGTCCGGGACGGCCCTCGCCGATGACGGTCGCTGGCCTGGTGACGATGCCCACATCGCCGTCGCGGCGCACGAACCTCGGCGGCACCGTCGGCGCCGCACCGTCCAGCACGCCCAGTCCCACCAGGATGGCCCGCACGGTCTCAGGATCGAGCGGCTGGTTCTTCGGGGAGAACGGGTCGATCGACGGCGGGATGATCCAGGCCTTCTCCGCGGGAATCCACGGCGGGACGTAGGCCCGGCGCGAGAACACGTACGCCTGCGCGGCGGCCAGGTGCGGCCGCAGGAACTCCCACCCCGCCCGGGTCACCTCGTTCTCCCAGTCCACGCCGATATGGCAGCGCCACACCACCCGGGCGCCCGCCTGCGCCAGCGGCCCGACCAGGCCAGCGGTCTGCGGGTCGTGCAGCGGACGATCCTGATAAGTGGCTGTGGGTGCACTGCGAGGGTTCGCGGGGCGGTTACCGGGACATGGAGCTGTTCATCGGGACGGTGCGTGATCCAGGGCGCGCCGACCGGCTGGAGATCGCCATTTCCGGGCGGGGAGCGTTCCGGCGGTTCAAGGACGTCCTGGCGCGCTGGCCCGGAGAACTGGATCGGTGGTATGCGTTTTCCGCGGAGCGTCAGCGTGGCCGGGCTCGGGCGTGGCTGGCCGACGCCGGTTACTACGTCCGCAAGGGGCTCGCTCCTTCATGACCCAGCGAGCCTTCCGGCCCGCTGCCCATCCGCGCGGTGCCTGAGTTCGGCGGCGTTGAATGCGATTCTGGCTCCCGGGCCGGAGGCAGGGAGGTCCATGCCGTGGGAAAGGCGAGCCGGAGCCGGCGGCTGGCAAAGGACAGACGGTGCCAGCAGCGCCGCGCGGCGCAGGCCGTCGGCCCAAGTTGCGGGGCTCCAAAACGCGGCATAGGTTGTTGACCTGCGGGTTCGCCTGCGGCTGCGGTCCTGGGCTGGCAGCATCGCGGGGTTGTGATTCTACGGATGCTTTACCTGATGTTCGTCCGCATGGCCGGTAGATGGTGCTGATCCTGAGTCGGCGGCTCTTCTTGCCCACTGGGCGAGCCTACGGCCAGGTGCTGTGTGATCGGCGATAGTCTCTGGCCGTGGACGAATCGCGGCTCTCGGACCTTGCCGGGGAATCGGCGGTCGTGCGCCGCGCGGTGGCGCTCGCCAGCTGGCTGGCCGACTCGGGTCCTCGCCTGCTGACCGGCCGGGAAGTACTGCGGAAGCCAGATGTGCCGGCCGCTGCCGCGGTCATAGGCGTCAAGGCCCCGCAGGCGCTGCGTTCCGCAGCCGATGTGCCGGACCTGCACCGCGCGTGGCTCTTCGCCCTGGCCGCTGGGCTGGTAGCGGTAACGGACGGCAAGGCCGTAGCACGTTCTGTCGCCCTGCCCGATCAGGACGCCGAAGTCCTTTCCGCCTGGCTGGAGGCCTTGCGGGCGTCAGCTGCCGCTGAGTATGGGCAGCGTTCGGTTCCTGACGACCTCCTGCTGTCGTTCCTGGAGGTGGTCGCCGAAGATCCCGCGGATCCCCGCGTGCAAGGCTGGGTACAGCGGCGGTCAGCATGCTGGACCCTGCTTAACGCTTTCGGCGCGGTAGCGGAAGCCCCGGAGGTCACGCCGCTGGGCCGCTGGGCGATGGACCGGCTGGCCGACAGCCAGCCGGTCATGCCCGAGAACCTCACCGCCGCCGAGATGCTCGCGCGCCTCGCCATGTTCGACCAGGCGCAACGGCGTGACCTCGCCCGGGAGTGGATGGCCGAGCGGGATCCGGAGGAGACGGTGCGGGAGATTCTGCGGGCCGCGGCTTCGATGTCACCGAGGATGCGCTGGCTGGCCGCTGACCTGGCCGAGGAGGCCGGGGAGGAGGCTCTGCCGGCCTGGCGGGAAGCGCTCGGCGAGCCGCTGCTCGCGGTGCATGCCCGCTGCGCGCTGATCGCCTGGGACGACGCGCCTGAGCTCACCGACGCGGAACAGCTGTGGCTCGCCGTCGAGGCGGCTGCCGCCGGTCTGGAAGAGCGCGGCCCCGACGAGGCCCTGTGCTGTCTGTGGGAACGAGTGCCCGGGACCGACGTCGATGACCGGCTT
>CAWIDQ010000024.1:0-6063 GCA_963834695.1 uncultured Actinomycetota bacterium | reverse complement strand
GGGCATCCTCGGGCGTCCGAGGGTGCCCCGTCCGCATTGCAGGCCAGTTTGCCAAGCCTGCTGGCCATTTGCCATATGCCATGCAATGACTACCGACCGCGGGTCCCGACGTGCAGGCTGCCACTACGCAGGCACGAAGGGACCCAAGGTCATGGCCAGGACAGCAGCACAAGCCGGCCCGCGGCTGATCGCATTCGCCTTGCCGAGCATCCCGGAATCAGTGCCGATAGCGCGCTTGCGTGTCCGGGCCGCGCTCGGCTTCCACGGGCTGGGCGAGTACGCGGACGACGCCGAGATCATCACGTCCGAACTGGTCACCAACGCGGTTCAGCACGTCTGCGATAACGGCACCGAGACGATCGGGGTAACACTCACGCATGCCTGGAGCCCGGCAGCAGTGACCGTCGCCGTGTCGGACTCCTCACCCGAAGGCCCCGTCAAGCGCGATACGCCGGCTGGCAGCGAGCAGGGCCGCGGGCTGCAGATCGTGGAGGCACTGTCTGCTCACTGGGGCTGGCACCAGCAAGACGGCGGAAAAGCAATCTTCGCGGTACTCGCCCGGGAGGCATGACCGATCATGGCAGACATCTCAGACCTGCCGACGCTCCACGACATCGACGCCGATTACACACCCCAGTACGTCAAGCTCGCCCGGGTCCTCCGCGACAAGATCGAGGCCGGCAAATACCACCAGGGCGACATCCTGCCAGCCGCCGACCTCGCCGACGAGTACAAGGTATCCATCCGGGTCACCTGCAGCGCACTCGCGATGCTTGCCGCCAACCGGTACGTCAGCCGCCCCGGGACCTTCAGGTCATACAGCGTCACCTGGCAGGCGGGTGCGTAATGCGGGGACGGCGCCGCCGTGTCGATGAGATCCCGGAGGATCAGGCCGCCGTTGTCGGCGCGAACATCCGGGTCCTTCGCCAGTGCCACGGCTGGAATCAGGCAAAGGTCGGCGAACTGATGGGCTGGTCCAGTAACTCCACCGTGTGCGCCGCCGAAGGCCGTCGCAACGGCAGGCAGCGGGGATTCACCACTCAGGAGGTTGAGCGGCTGGCCGCCATCTTCGGCGTCTCCCCATCGCAGCTCACGACGCGGTGCGCGAACTGCGGCGGGCACCCGCCGGCAGGGTTCGCCTGCCTGACATGCGGAGCCCGTCTGTAGACATACAGCCTCAATCCACCGGCCCGGTTCAGATAACGGCCGGACGGAATCGGTGCTGGCTGAAGTGTTCTCGGCAATGAAATCTGGCCGTGGGCTTCCTGCCGGCCACACTGTCCCGCGGCTTGCCCGGGAATCCGGGACCGGTCCTCCGCAGGCCCTTTACCGGCACACCGTCCGTGTCCGGCACGCCGCTGGAGGGCCGGCTAGCGTCTGAGGCTGCCTCCGGGCCGGTCATCGTGTCCGGGGCTCGTCCCGGGATCGTGACTGCCTGGTGTGCTGGGGGCGGCCGGGGTCCACGGACGGATCTGCCCGTCACGGCCGAGCACCCGGCGCGGCACCCGCGCGTACGCGCCCGGGTTCTCCAGGGGCCGCACCGCACCGGCGCGGACGCTGACCACGTGGTGGCGGTGCCGGACCGGATCCCCGGTGGACTGGATCCAGGACACCCAGGCGTACCAGGATCCGTCCCGCTCGTGCTGCTCCCAGCACAGCAGGTGCGCGGCGCCGTCCCCGGCCAGCTCCACGATCGGCGGTGACCACGGCCCGCCACCCGGCAGCTCATCATCCTGCGCAGCCACTGGCTAAGGATACGAAACCACGTTCTACTGATCAACGTCCTGGCCGCCGGGACTGGGGGCTCGCGGCTTCTGCGCGAAGATTCGCGCTGCCGGCCCCGGCGCCCGGCCAGCAGGGCGCTCTGGCGCCGGGTTCGCTGCCCGTGACGCTATCGCGGCCGTCCTGCGGTCGGCGCTGCTCGCCCGCGAACCGTGCTCGCGGCCCTGGACGCTGCCGGACCGCGCGCATCCCGGCCCACATCCTTCCTGCCGATTCAGGACGGCTCAAGATCGTTACGCGCGCATGGCGGCCCACATACAAACAGACCAATCGCGCGCCGCTATCTGCAGGAGACGTTCCTCATCGCGGCAGAAGCGGACATCCGCCCCAGATGCGGCGATGCATAAACATCGGTTCTCTCCGCACGCCGGATGGCAATCGGGCCATTGCTGAACGTCGGCCTCACAAGGTGAGCGGGCACGATGGTGTCCTGCTGGCAAGGGTTATGCGGCGAGGATGCGCTGGCGGAGGCGCGTCAGGTGCCGGGCCGGTATCGCGATGATGGCATGGTGCCGCGGGCGGCATGCCCGCCGGGCGTGGGCGGCCAGGCGGGCCTGGGCGGCGGTCCGCATCAGGTCGTCGTGCCGGGCCTTGACGAGGTAGTCGTGGGCGTACATGGCTGGTTTCCCTTCGGCTGGAGCGTTCGGCGGCGCTGGACAGCTGTTGCGCGACGTTGATCATGAGGATGTCCGCGACGCTGATCTTGGGGATGTCCTGGCTGTGGAAAACCCCGCCGGACGGGGTCCGGCGGGGCTGGGTAGTGCTCGGGCTGTCGCGGGTGGTGCTCAGGGTGTCGCGGTGACTTCGGTGATGGCGGAGCGGGCTGCGGCCTGGTCGGCTATGGCGTGCCCTGCGGCGCAGGCCGCAATCAGTGAGGCGACGCACAGGTTGTTGACGGTCCGGGGCAGGCCCCTGCTGGTGTCGTGGATCAGGGTGATCGCGTCGTCGCTGAACAGGATGTCGCTGCCGCGGCCGGCGAGGGCGAGGTGATGGCTGATGTAGCTGGCTGTTTCCTGGCGGGTCATGCCGTCGATGTGGGCGCGCAGGGCAATCCGCTGGTCTAGGGCGGCCAGGACACCGAGCCTGAGCCGGGTGCGCAGGGTGGGCTGGCCGATGAGCAGGGCGGCGAAGCAGGTCGCCGAGTCGAGGTCGTAGCTGGTGAGCATGCGGATCGTCTCGAGCTGGCCGGGGTCGAGCTGGTGGGCTTCATCCAGGATCAAGATGGGGGTCCGGCCCCGTTCTTCTGCCTCGGTGGCCAGCGCGTCGGCGGCCTGGGGCAGCAGGGAGCCGGTGTGGAACCGGGGCGCCTGGCCGCAGGCGATGACGATCTGCTGGCAGATGCCGCGGATGCCGATGCCGGCCGGGTTGGGCAGGTAGACGGGCCGGTAGCGGAACCGGGTCGGTGCCCGGCCAGGGCGGCGCGCACGGAACGCGGTCTTCCCGGACCCGACCTCACCGGTGAGCACGGCGAGGGAGCGGGTGGTGATGGCCCAGGTGAGCCGGGCGACGGCCTCGGCGTGGCCGTGGTGGCGGTGCAGCTGGCCGGGAGCGATGTCCCGGCCGAACGGCATCTTGGAGAATCCGTAGAACGACACGATCTTGTCGAGCATGGGGTGGTCCCTTCCGGTGCGGTGGCCTGCCGCCCGGGCGCCGGGGCGGGGCGGCGGGCGGCGGGCAGATGGTCAGATGGTCAGCGGCGGTGGCAGCCGCCGGCGTGCCAGATGGCGGTGGTGACGGCGGCCAGGTTCGCGTCGTCCAGCCCGGTGACCGCATCGCCGAGGCGGACCGGCACGCCGGCGGCCAGGCTGGCGGCGATCCGGAAGATGGCCTGCTCGGTGCGCGAGGCGGGCAGCTGGCCGCCGGCCAGGGCGCGGGCGGCGGCCTTCCAGCGCACGTGGGCCAGTGGCTGGCCGCTGAGCGGGCTGGGCCCGGCGGCGATGAACGGCCCGGTGAAATCGGTCCTGGACAGCCAGCAGCCGTGGCCGGCCAGCAGCTGCACGGCGGCTGCCTCGGCGAGCAGGCCTGCGGCGCCGCCGGCCAGCAGCCCGGCCAGGTCCCCTGCCCGGGGCGGCCCGGGCACGGCCTTGCGGGTCACCGGGGTCCCTCCGGCCCGCCGTGGCCGGCGTCGCCCGCCCCATCGCCGGCGAGGGCGGCGAAGTTGATGGCATCAGCCTGCTGCGCGCGGTGCTCGCCGGCGATCATGCGCAGGTAGTCGATCCCGGTCGGCGCCGCCGGGACGGGGGCGGCCGGGGCCAGGCCGGGGTGGGAGTGCCGGCCGATCACGTGCGGGACTGCCTCGCCCATGTCGGTGCCGCGCCAGCGGACCCGGATCCCGCCGGTCAGGTCGGCCGGGTTGTACAGCAGCTCGACCTTGCGGCCCGAAAGCGCCGGGTCGACCTGGTACCGGTTGCCGTGCAGGCTGATCGTGGCGGTCTTGGTCACGGTGCGGAAGTCCTGCCACGAGAACGCCTCCTGGATCACCTGCGGGGCCAGCTGCCGGAGCCGGGAGGGCGCGGCGGCGAACCGCTCGGCGGGGGCCTGCCCGGTCTCGGAGTGGACCGCCTGGTGATATACCTGGTGCGCCCAGGCGCCGAACAGCTCCTCCAGCTCGGTCACCGACTGCAGCGGCGTGCCCGCCTGCCCGCCGGCGGCGGCGACCTCGACCAGGAACTGCGCCCGCACTGTCTCGAACAGGCGTTCGATCTTGCCTTTCCCCTGGGGGCGGCGGGGCCGCGAGTGGGTGATCTGGATGCCGAGCACGGCCAGCGCGTGCAGCAGCTGCCGGGACACGTACGGGCTGCCGTTATCGACGTAGAAGGCCTGCGGGGCGCCGTGCGCCTCCACCGCCCGCCGCAGCGCGGCGAACAGCCCCGTCGTGTCCTCTTTCGTGGTCCACCAGTGCCCGGTGATGAACCGGGAATGATCATCCTCGATGCCGAACAGGTAGGTCTTGGCGGCGGCACCGGCCGGCGGGCCGTGCAGCACGTCGGAGACCCACAGCTCGCCGGGGGCGTCCGCCTCGAACCGGCCGAAGGCCTCCGGCACCGTCCCGGTACCGGTCGCGCGGGTCAGGTCCATCCGCACGAAGTGCCGCTGGATGGTCCGCACCGAGGGCACCTGCCCGGCAGCCAGCCGGGCCGCCAGGATCCGGTGCACCTGGGCGGCGGTCCGCGCCGGCTTCTCCTTCTTCAGCGCCACCGCCAGCTCCAGCACGGCCGCGCCGGTGCGGGGGGCGACCTGCCGCGCGCCGGGCACCAGCGCGTCGAACCCGCCGCGCGCCCAGGCCCGGACCCACCGATCCAGCGTGGACCGGCCGATGCTCACCAGCTGCCCGTCCGCGTCCCGGTGCTCGCGTGCTGCCAGCGCGCGCACCAGCGCGCCCCGCTGCCGCGGCGGCAGGCCCGGGTCCGCCGCCGCGCGGATCACCGCGTAGCGGAACAGGGCCACATCGCGCGCCCGGGCGGCCCGGGCCGCCAGCTCGTCCTCATAGGCGTTCATCGATACCTCCAGTCAATGCCTGACAGAAGGCACCGATACTCCCGCCCGTCACATAGTGATCACCAGATGCCGGGACGTGTGGAACAGCCGGGTCGGCGCGGCCACCGCCAGCAGGCCGCCGTGCGAGACCGCCGCCGTCACCTGCCACGGCGACAGCGCGCGCATCGACGTGCCCAGCAGCCGGCGCACCGCGGCCGCCGCCTCGCCCATCGCCGCCACCGCCTCTGCCGCCTCACCCCGCCCGGCCGTCAGCACCGGCGGGGAGACATCCAGCCGGTGCACCAGCCCCGTGAACGCCGCCCGCAGCGGCCGGGCGTTCTGCTCCAGTCGCCTCAACCACCCCCGCACGGTCGACACCGGCCGCCCGGCCCGTCGCGCCGATCCGCCGGCAGCCCGCCCCGCTCGCCCGGGCCACCAGCGCAGCGCCGATCACCTCGACCTCATCCAGCCGGCGTCCCAGCATGCCCGGCGGCACCAGCACATGCGTCGCCCGGCACTCCGCGTCCTTGCACCGGCCCCGGCGCAGCCCGCCGGCGGCCTTCCCGCCCGCCATCTCCTGCTCGGTCGCATGCGCCTTCAGCAGCACCACCAGGCCATCGGCCCGGCGCAGCCACCGCCGCCCCACCCAGCCATGCCCGCCCAGCACCCCCGCCTCGCACCGCGGGCACACCAGCCCGCCATTTCTCAGCAGCCGTTCGACCAGATCCCGATCCGGCGCTACCGTCAGCATTGGTGTCACACTCCGTGCGCCACACGACGGCCCTCCCGGACGCAGCGAAACGA